>NZ_JBFAKB010000015.1:0-313215 GCF_040655495.1 Nonomuraea sp. NPDC050404 | reverse complement strand
GTCATGCTGCTCCTGCGCGCCGAAGGACTGCACAGTTGCCCGCAAATGGCCTGGTCGGTCTACCGCAAAACCGTCGCCGAAATCCTCTCACCCCCCGACGACCTCATCCTCTTCTGCGGCATGTCCATCGGCTACGAAGACGAAACCGTGCACCACCCCCGCACCGGCCGAGCCCCCCTCCACGAAACCGTCACCTTCATCGACGGCCAGTAACTCACCCCGAAAGGAAACCCCATGACCACCTACACGGTCGGCTACCTCGTGGGCAGCCTGTCCCACAGATCCATCAACCGCACCCTCGCCCTCGCCCTGACCCGCCTCGCACCACCGGACCTGCTGCTCACCGAAATCCCCATCGGCGAACTCCCCCTGTACAACCACGACCTCGACCCGAACTACCCGGCGACGGCCCAGCAGTTCAAGGACGCCATCAAAGCCTCCGACGCCCTGCTGTACGTCACCCCCGAATACAACCGCTCCATCCCCGGCGCACTGAAGAACGCCATCGACTGGGCCACCCGCCCCTACGGCACCAACGCACTCAACGGCAAACCGAGCGCGATCATCGGAACCTCACCCGGCCCGATCTCCACGGCCGTCGCCCAACAGCACCTCAAAACCATCCTGGCCTTCACCAACTCGCCCGTACTCGGCCAGCCCGAGGCCTACATCCAATACACCAGCGAACTGTTCGACGAAAACGGCGACATCAAAACGCCGTCCACCGCCGAATTCCTGCGCACCTACCTGCACGCCTTCACCACGCACATCCGCCGCCACCACGACACCCCGGACCGGTAAACCACCACGATCACGACCGGCCGGCGCGACGACGTGGTCCTGGCCTTTCTGGGGTCGCCGCCCGGCGCACGATCATGATGAACGCCCTTGAGGCGACGTGGTTCAGGCCGTCGGGCGCGGTTCCGTTTGCCGCTTCTTCAGCCGCAGGCTGAGGACGATCCAGGTGATCCCGGCAATGATCGCGTAGACGCCGATCAGGAGCGCGAGGGTGAGTGCCCCGGCCGCCGGCCAGAGCACCGCCAGGATCCCGAAGATGATGGAGAGCGCGCCGGACACGATGATCAGCGCTTCGCCTTCGATCTCCTTGCGTATCCGGACGGCCATCACGATCTCCGTGATGCCGGTCATGACGGCCCAGACGCCGACCAGCAGGGTGAGGACCAGGACGGTGAGGCCCGGCCAGAGGAGGGCGAGGACGCCGGAGAGGATGCCGAAGATCGCGGTGAGCACGAGCGGGGTACGCTGCCCCTTGTTCGCTCGGAACGCGGCGACCGCGGCCAGGACGCCGTCGATCAGCGCGAAGGCGCCGTAGACGAGGGCCAGGCTCAGCAGGGTCGCGCCTGGCCAGAACAGCGCCAGCGCGCCGAGGATGAGGGCGGCCACGCCGCGCAGGGAGAGCACCCACCAGTGGCCCATGAAGTCGATCATGACGAGGCTCCCTTCGGAAGAAGGTTGATGGGTTCAGTGTGTTCTCTGTTCCGCCTCCGGCCAATCCGTCAGATGACTGCTCCCGGTACGCCCCCGGCCCGGGCCGGGGGCAGCAGTTCGCCCCACCTCCGCAGGTGGGGCGAACCATTTCCTGCGGGAGGGCTAGATGTATCCGCCGAGGAGTGCGTGGTCGCTCGAATTGAGGACCCAGCCGATGGTGGCGTCACGGCCGCACACGACGGGTTTGGTCCTGAAGACGTAGTCGACCTTCCGCTGGAGACCGTCTTCGCGCCTGTGTGTCGGCCGGTATCCGCCGAAACAGATATCCCCTTCAGGGTTGTTGGCGAAGAAGTTGGCGCCGTAGTTGTTGGTGATGCCGGACGGTGTCAGGTAGAAATCGCCGCCCCAGTAGACCGAATCTCCGGTTGCGGCATGTATCCACGCGACAACGTCCCGCATTTCCTGGAACTGCCTCTTCTGGTAAACCCCTCCTCTGCCGTCCAGCTGCTCCCACGGCGTTATGTGCGCGGAACATGCGTAGTACTCGTAGACGGATCGGATGCAGGCGAATCCGCGCCGCTCGTCCCCGGGATACTGATTCGCCGCGGCGAAGGGCCCGGTGACCTCGCTGAGCTTTCCGATGGCGAAGACGGCGACGCCGAAGTCCTGCCCGTTGGCGCATCCACCCGGGTTCTGGTTGTGGAAGGAGACCTGGTAGTTCGGGTTCTTGACCTCTCTGAGCCAGGCGGTCATGAGCAGTACCTGGCCGAGGCAGGCTTCCTGCATCCCGATGGAGAGGGGGAGGTCGGACTGTGAGGCGATCGCGAACTTGAGCGGATCCAGGGCCTTCGCGTGCCCTCCGTGTTTGACGCTGCCGGAGATGTTGTGGGTCCAGGTAGCGGGTCCGGGCGCGGCTGAGACCCATAAATTCGCTCGTTCGAAGGGTATGCCCGCCTCGAATTGGCGGAGGTTGTGCGCCATGGCCTGCTGCCATGAGACGCCGTGCGGCGCCTGTTGCCGCGACGCCCCCGCAGGCGTGGCGCCGACCGCGCACAGCAGCATTACCACGGCCGCCAGAAGTATTGATTTTTTGACCACTTGACTCTCCTTCGTGGAGGGTGATCTGCACTGCCAGCTGGCCACATTTGGTGGGCCTTGTCACCGCTTCTGGACTGAGAATCAATAGCAGCAACAAAGGCAACAACCGGGAGCGGGGTCATGGCGCGAGGTGGACGCAAGGACCAGCCGATCGACCGGAAGTCGGGGCCCGTGGCGGAGTTCGTCGACGATCTACGACGGTTGCGGGGTGAACTGTCGTTACAGGAGATCGGGCGGCGAATGCGCTATCACCCCAGCACGCTCTCCCGTCGCCTCAATCCGGGGGAGATGCCGCCGCTGGACTTCGTGCGATCGTACGTTGCGGCTTGTGACGGGGATCCCGTCGGCTGGGAGGCCCGGTGGCGTCAGATCGCGGGCGAAACGCCTGTCGAGGAGCCGGCGCGGCGTACGTCGTGGAGGCTTCCGGTGGCCGCCGGGCTCGCCGTCGTGGTCGTCGTGGGGGGCGCCGGTTATCTCTGGCTCTCCGGCGGGAGGCCGGGCACCGCGACCGCGGCGCGCGCCTCGGCTTCGCCTCCGGTCTCCCCGGACAGCGGCTTTCCCTGGCATGTCAGGAACATGTACAAGCAGGTGACCTCCCGCGAGTGGACTCAGCGGGCCGACGGCGACCTGGAGGTCTGGGCGAAGTTGTCGTGTCCCAGCGGGATGAACGAGTACTGGATCGCGCTACGTCCTGGCGGCACGTCCGCCCGATTCGAGTGCAACGCCTGGCAGGTCCACACCTGGGCCGGACTGCCCGCCGGCCGCTACAACTTCGAGCTCTGGAAGGAGAACGACGGACGGGCCGTGTCCGGCATCGGCGTCGTCCGGTCCACCTCCCCCATCGTTCAGCACACCAAAGCCCCGCCCCTCTGAGGCTCGTTCCCCCACCGCACTCACGAGGCGTGAGCATCACAGGCGGCCAGGCGCGCGGAGGTTTGGCCGCGGTCGTGTCGGCGATGAGTTTCTGACGGCGAAAGGGTCGGTACAGGCCAGACGGTATTCACCAGCGAAAGGATCACCTCATCATGTCCTTCACCCATGTTCTTGCCGTGGCCCCGGTGAACGACCTCCAGTCCGCGCTGGACTGGTACGAGCGGCTCCTGGGGAGGCCGGCCGACACGAGGCCGATGGCGGGGCTCGCCGACTGGCACGTCTCCCCCTCCGGGTGGGTCCAGGTCTTTCAGTCGCCGGAGCACGCCGGGGCGGGACTGCTCAACCTCGTGGTTGACGACCTGGAGACAGCACGCTCGGACCTTGCCGGTCGTGGTGTCATGGTCGGGGAGATCCAGCCGGCCTCCCAGAACGTACGGTTCGCCGAGGTCCACGACCCCGATGGCAACCGGATCACGCTGATCGAGAACCCCAGGCAGTAGGGGCGACGTCCCGTCCCGCATTCATCGGGCCCGCGAGCCCAACGGTCGACTTCAGGTGGCTTCCGGTATCGGCGAACCACTTGTCGCACGACCGCTGTCAGTGCTCAGGCCCCCGGTGGCCGGGTGGCGGAGGGGCGCTCCACGGTTGCGGTCCGGCCTGGGGGTGTGGGTACGGCACGCCGGGCGCGGACGCCTGGGCGCGTTGCCGGGTCACGAAAAGGATGACTCCGGCGACAGCGGTCACGATCAGCCCCAGGAGCAGGAAGGGCACCGCGATGAGATACGCCCACCGCCACGCGAGCACTTCCGCCAGCGCCCGGCCGAGGAACGGGCCGGCGATCAGGGCGAGGGCGCCGAGTCCCGCCAGTACGGCGATCACCGCGCCTCGACGGCGGCCCGTACGCCATGCGGACGCCGCCGTCGCCCCTGCCACGCCACCGGCGCCGAGCCCGCTCAACACCTCGCCACCGAGCAGCATCGCGGTGCCGGCGGCGAACGCCACCACCAGCACGCCGACGATCATGACCATGACGGCCGGAACGCTCACGCCCGTCAGGAACCGTCTCCCGAGGGCGACGCCCGCCGCGCTCGCCACGACCGCGCTCACCAGGTAGGCGACGGTCGCGAGCAGGGTGTTCTGGCTGGTCAGACCAAGGGCCCTCTGCAGAAACTCGCCCGATCCCAGGGTCACCGTCAGCAGGTACAGCCCCGTGAGCGCAGCGATCCCCGGGCCGATCAACGCCCATGCCGGTTGCTCACGGTCGGGCCGGACGGGTTGATGACGAACGGGTTGTTGATCGTGCATGCGGATCAGTCTGCACCGAATTCGACCACCTCGTCCATGCGGCCCCTCCCCGACCACCGCCACCCACCTCGGGGACCCGCCCTACCTCCCGTAGGCCGAGCTTGGGATGAACCCGTGCAGATGCATCCCGGTGCCCGGGCTGGTCTCGATGGTGAGGGTGCCGCCGATCGCGCCCAGGCGGTCGTACATGTTGGTGATTCCCTGGCCGGAGCGGATCAGGGCCGGATGGCAGCCGTCGCCGTTGTCGTGGAAGTCGAAGGACAGCCCGTCCTTCTCCCGCAGGTCGATGGTCACCGTGGCGTGCTCGCCCGCGTGCTTGCCGGCGTTCTGCAGCGCCTCCAGCAGGCAGAAGTAAATGTTGATCTCGATCTCCGGCGGGTAGCGGCGCAGGTCGGTGGCGTGGATCTCGGCCGGCAGCGGCGAGTGCCTGGCGGCGGCGCGCAGCGCCGCCTCCAGACCGGATTCGGCCAGTTGCGGTGGGTAGATCCCGTGTGCGAGGTCGCGCAGTTCGGCCTGGGCCTCGCGGAGGTCTTCCGAGAGCTGGGTCAGCAGCGGGCCCACGTCCGCCGGCTGGGTGGCCATCAGGCGCTGGGCCACCCGCGACTGCACGGCCGCCGCCACGAGCCGCTGCTGGGCGCCGTCGTGCAGGTTGCGCTCGATCTGGCGGCGCTCCCTGTCGGCCGTGGCCACCAGCCGGGCCCGCGACTCCTGCAGCGCCTCCGCCCTGGCCACCAGCATCACGTGGTTGTGCCAGGCGAGGTAGGAGGCCCGGGTGAGGCCCAGGACGACCAGCGCGATGACGATGGGGGCGGTGAGCCAGAGCGGGGCCCGCTCGAAGCCGACGCCGGGCAGCAGCACGCCGGCCAGCGTGATGGCGAAGGCCGCGGCGATCGTACCGGCCATGATGACCTTGAAGCGCCGGCGCGGCAGGTACGCCACGGACAGCAGCACCGGCGAGACGGCCACCAGCGTCGCGTACGGCAGCGCGGCCGGGATGAGCACGGTCAGCGCGAGCGCGTAGCACCAGGCGATGCCCGCCGAACTGGCGATGGCCTGCTCGATGCGGTCGCGCCTGACGATCCGCAGCGTGGCGACGATCAGCAGGGCCACCGTGCCGCAGCCGCCCGCCAGGGCCAGCAGCCAGGGTATGTGGGTGCCGGTGAACAGGGCCAGGGCGACCGCGCCGGCGCCGAGCGCGACGCCGAGTATGGCCCACATGCCGGTGGCGATGTACTGGTGGGGGTGCGGGCTGGCGCTGCGCTGGAGGGTCGTGTACAGCCTGGCGACGGTGTGCCAGACGGTGTGCAGCGCGTCCCGTACGGCGCCGCCGCGCTCCTTGCGGGAACGCTCCACGCCCGCGCTCTCCAGCGCCGAGCGCGGCAGGTGGCCGTGCAGGCGCAGGCCGCCGCCGGAACTGGTGCTTATGGTGAGGGTGCCGCCGATCGCGCCCAGCCGGTCGTTCATGTTGATCATTCCGGTGCCGGCGTGGATGAGATCGGGGCGGCTGCCCACCCCGGTGTCGCGGAAGTCGAAGGACAGGCCGTTGCGGTCCTGCAGGGTGATGCTGACCGTGGCGTCGCTGCCGGCGTGCTTGATCGCGTTGCGCAGGGCCTCCAGCAGGCAGAAGTAGACGTTGATCTCGATCTCGGGCGGATAGCGGTCGATGCCGATGGCGTGGACGGTGGCCGGGATGGGGGCGCGCTGGGCGGCCGAGCGCAGCGCCGTCTCCAGGCCGTACTGGCCGAGCTGGGGCGGGTAGATGCCGTGCGCCAGGGCGCGCAGCTCCGCGCTGGCCTCCTGGAGGTCGTCCGACAGCCGCGACAGCAGCGGGCCGGCCCGCTCGGGCTCGCTCGCCAGCAGCAGCCCGGCCCGCCGGGTCTGCTCCGCGGCGGCCTCCAGGCTCCGCTGGGGGCCCTCGTGCAGGTTGCGCTCGATCTGGCAGCGCTCGCGGTCGGCCGTGGCCACCAGCCGGGCGCGCGACTCGCGTAACGCCTCGGTCCTGGTGACCAGCATGCCGTGGTTCTGCCAGGCGGCCAGCGACACCAGGGTGGTGATGAACGGGATGAACACGATCGCCAGCGCGTTCGTCACCCCGTCGGGCACCTGCCCCTCCAGCCCGGCCCCGCGGCTCAGGCTGCCCACGACCACGAGGGCCGTACCGACCAGCATGGTCGCGCCCAGCATCGCCGAGAGCCGCACGTGGTTCATGTGCTGTACGGCCACCAGCACCGGCAGCAGCACGGCCAGCGTCAGCGTGGACAGCGCGAACGGCACCACGGAGGTGACGGCGATGGCCACGATCCAGTTGGCCACCGCGAAGACGACGACCGCGGCGAAGCGCCGGTAGCCGTGGATCAGGTGGATGGCCCTGACCAGGAACACCGCCATGACCAGCAGCAGCGCGACGATCACCAGGAGCCAGCGGTCGGGCAGCACCACGACCCAAAGGATCGTCAGCCAGACCACGGCGACCGTGACGCCGATGAGGTCCACCTGGATGTAGGTGCGCAGGCGCTCCCACTCGGGCGCGCCGATCTCGATGATGTCATGCCCCCGCAGGCCGGCTAGAACTTCGCGTGCCCCCCGTCGCTCCACAACGCCTCCAGTTCGTCGGGGCCGAAGCGGTCCTTGTGCCGATAATGAGCCCCCATCACCATCGCGTCACGAGGCAGGTCCTCCGTGTTGTTGACCGACAGCAGCACCACCGTGATGTCCGGATGCCCGCTCCTGATCCGCCGCGCCGCCTCCAGACCGCCCATCCCGGGCATGTTCACGTCCATCAGCACCATCCCGACGGCGTGCTGCCGCAGGAAACCCAGCGCCTCCTCGCCGCTGGTCGCCTCCCCGACCAGTTCGAACCCCTCGGCCACGGCGATCACGCCGGCCACCGCCCGGCGGAACGAGGGCAGGTCGTCCACCACCAGCACGCGCACGAGGTGTTGCTCCACCAACTGATCGTCGCACTCCATCGCCGCCGTGTCGGTGGTGCCACCATCACTATCTTCGGCCGGATTTCCGGCCTATTTCGCCGACGGTCCCGAGTCGAGGAACATCAGGACCGCCTTGACCCGCCGGTTGGTGTCGCGGTCGCCGCGCAGGCCGAGCTTGAAGAAGATGGAGTTGATGTACTTCTCGACCGCGCGCTCCGACACGTTGAACGCGCCCGCGATGGCGCTGTTGGAACGGCCGGCGGCCACCTCGGCCAGGGTCTCCCGCTCGCGCGGCGTCAGGTCGCGGAGCGGTCCGGAGTCGTCGCGGGACTTCGAGGTCACCAGCGAGTCGACGACCACGGCGTCGATGAACGAGCCGCCGGAGGCGACCGTGCGCACGGCCGAGATCAGCTCGCCCGGCTGGGCGATGCGCTCCTTGAGCAGGTAGCCGCGCCTGCTGCTGCCCTGCTCAATCAGGGCCAGCAGGTAGCTGGGGTCGAGGAACTGCGACAACACCAGCACCGCGACCTCCGGGTGGGTGGCGCGCAGCGCCGTGGCCGCCCTGATTCCCTCGTCGGTCATGGTCGGCGGCATGCGGATGTCGGTGACGACGACGTCCGGCTTCTCCTGGTCGACGCAGGACATGAGGCCGTCGTAACCCCCGCAGACGCCGACGACCTCGACCCCGGCCTCCGTGGCGACGAGGGCCTGGATGCCGGCGCGCACCAGCAGGTTGTCCTCGGCGATCACTATCCGGAAGGACATCACGTGGCAAACGGTAGTCCGCGGCACCCCGTGGGCTCAATGGGTCCCGGGGCCGGGCGGCCCATGGGTCCCGGGGCTCCGCAGTCAATGGGCTGCCGGGCCCGGCTCTCATTTGGTCCCGGGCCCGGCTCTCTTCGGGTGTGGCCGGGCGTACCAATGAGTGCGGAAAACCGAACCACGAACTCGGAAGGCAGCTTTATCGATGAATTAGCGGACCCGGCGCAAACTGACGGCAACGGCAGTGAACCTGCGAGCGGATATAAGGGGTTTCAGCAACGGCCAACACGGAGGGGAAATGGTGGCCGACATGCTTCACGGCACCGGGCGAGTATCGCGAATCGCGGCGCGTATCAGCGCATGGGTGGACCGCGCCGACAGGGCGCTGTGCGCGGCCCCTGACGAGCGCGCCCGCCGGCACGGGTGGACGGTCACCACGACGGGGTTCGGCTCCCGGCGCTACCGCGACCCGCGCTTCGACGCGCTGAAGGCGGCCCGGCAGGTCCTCGCGGAAGAAGACCGCCACGTGCACGCCGGAGGGGACCTGCATGTCCACGCTGGAGGGGACCGGCATGCGCACGCTGGAGGGGACCGGCATGTCCATGCGTAATCTGCGCCACAACCCGTACGCGCCGGTCGAGCACCTGGACCTGACGCCGCGCACCAGCCTCGCCGGGCTGCTGTGGCGGTGGCGCACGGAGCTGGCGCTGGTCGGCGCGGGGGTCGCGGCGGCGTTCGTGGTCGGCACGGCGCTCACCCAGGGCCTGTGGTGGGCGGCGGCGCTGGCGGGCACCGTCTCGCTGCCGGCCGGTGTGCCGGCCGGCCGGAAATGGCTCCGGCGCCACTTCTGGTGCCTGTTCTCCCGGCACCGGATCCAGCGGGTGTGCCTGGAGACGTCCATGCACACCCGAAAGGGAAAGATTCCGCTGATCCTCTGGATATCGCCGACGGACTTCGGTGAAAGGGCTTTCATTCTGCTTCGCGCCGGGATTTGCGCCGAGGACTTCGAGGCGTTCTCGGCGGAAATAGCGGCGGCCTGCTGCGCGACTTCGGTCCGGGTGGTGCGGCACCCGGTACGGGCGCAGTTCGTCACGGTCGAGGTCGTGCGGCGGGGCACGGCAGCAGGTGCGGGGACGTGGGGCGACGGCGGGCAGGGCGGGGCGCGCCCGTTGGAGCGACTCGCCGGCTGACCCCGCCCCTGAACCGGCCCGGGCCGCTGAGGGCCGGCGGGCTCACGCCACCCGAGCCCGCCGCCCGTCCAGAAGCCTCAGGCGTACGCCGGGTCACCGGGAAGTCCCGGCCCCCTGAGGCTCCGGTCACCCGGACGGAAGAGATTCCGTCCGGGTGACCGGCGTTTTCATGGGGAAGAAACGGATTTATCACCGTATGGAACGGGGGGTCACGGCATGGGGCTCGTGGTGATCACCGGTGGGTTCGGGCGGGTGGGCAGACTGGTACGGCCGGCGCTACTGGAGTCGTACCCGCTGCGGATCGTCGACCGCGCGGCGGGAGAGCCGCTGCCCGGCGAGCAGGTCATGGTCGGCGACCTGGCCGAACCGGGCATGGCCGAGGAGGCGCTGGCGGGGGCGTCGGCCCTGGTGCACCTGGCGGCCGACCCGCGCACCGCGGCGACCTGGGAGGAGGTCCACCGCGCCAACGTGGCGCTCACCCGCCGCCTGCTGACCGCGGCCGCCGCGCGGGACGTGCCGCGCGTGGTGCTGGCCAGCACGGTGCACGCGATGGGCGAGTACAACCGGCCCGAGCACCGCCCGGTGGATCCGGCGTGGGAGCCGCGCCCCTGCTGCGCGTACGGCCTCAGCAAAGTGATCGTCGAGAGCCTCGGCCGCCTGCACGCCGAGCAGACCGGCGCCTCCGTGGTCGGCCTGCGTCTCGGCGCGACCGGCTACCCCCTGGACGAGGCGCGTTACCTGGGCATGTGGCTGTCCGACCACGACGTGGGCGCGCTCGTGCTGGCAGCGCTGGAGGCGGGGCCCGGCTGGAGCGTGCACTTCGGCGTGTCGGCGAACACCCGGCGGCACTGGGACCTCACCTCGGCCAGGAAGCTCGGCTACGAGCCCCGCGACGACAGCGAGCCGTACGCCGCCACCGCGGGCCCGCCGACCGTGCCGATCTGCCGCATGTTCGTGGGCCCCGACACCCCCTGAACCGTCAGGCGGACCTCTCGCGGCGTTCGGGGCCGCGGTGGTCGCGGGGCACCAGGGTCGGGTTGACGTTGTCCAGGACGGTGGCGCGGGTGATCACGACGCGGGCCACGTCGTCCCGGCCCGGCACGTCGTACATGACGTTGAGCAGCACCTCCTCCATGATCGCACGGACCGCCCTGGCGCCGGTGCGGCGCAGCAGCGCCTGCTCGGCGATGGCCGCGACGGCGTCCCGCTCGAACTCCAGCTCCACCCCGTCCAGCTCCAGCAGCCGCCGGTACTGCCTGATCAGGGCGTTGCGCGGCTCGGTCATGATCCGCATCAGGGCCGTGCGGTCCGGCGGGCGCAGGGTGGCCACCACCGGCAGCCGGCCGGTGAGCTCGGGGATGAGGCCGTAGCGCACCAGGTCCCGCGGCATCACCTGGTCGAGCACGTCGTCCTGCGAGCCGGTAGGCGGGACGGCACCGAACCCCGCTCCCCGGCGGGCGACCCGGCGCTCGATGATCTCCTCCAGGCCGGCGAACGCGCCGCCCGCGATGAACAACACGTTCGTCGTGTCGAGGTGGAGCAGGTCCTGGTGGGGGTGTTTCCTGCCGCCCTGCGGCGGCACGCCGGCGACCGTGCCCTCAAGGATCTTCAGCAGCCCCTGCTGGACGCCCTCGCCGGAGACGTCGCGGGTGATCGACGGGTTCTCGCCCTTGCGGGCGATCTTGTCGATCTCGTCGATGTAGACGATGCCGGTCGCGGCCCTGCCGAGGTCGTATCCGGCCGCCTGGACCAGCCTGAGCAGCAGGTTCTCCACGTCCTCGCCCACGTAGCCGGCCTCGGTCAGCGCGGTGGCGTCGGCGATGGCGAACGGCACGTCGAGCAGTCTGGCCAGCGTCTGCACCAGGTACGTCTTGCCGCTGCCGGTGGGGCCGAGGAGCAGGATGTTCGACTTGCCCAGCTCAACCGGGTCCTGCCGGGGAGCGCGTATACGCTTGTAGTGGTTGTAGACGGCGACGGACAGGGCGCGTTTGGCCTGGTCCTGGCCGACCACGTACTGGTCGAGGAAGTCGTGGATCTCGCGCGCCGTGGGCAACCGGCCGGGCGTGCGTTCCTCCTCCATGAGCTCGTTGCACAGGCCGACGCACTCGTCGCAGATGTGCACGGACGGCGGGCCGGCGATGAGCTTGCGCACCTCGTGCCGGCTCTTGCCGCAAAACGAGCAGGACACCGCGTCCCCGCCCTTGCCGGTGCGTGCCATGGCGGCTCCTCAGTCCTTCGGGTCCAGGATCACCGGCAGGGACGCCAGCCGCCTGGTGCCGGGGTCGGGCAGGTAGGCGGCCTCGCCGGCGAGCCTCAGCCCGGGGTGGCGGCGCAGCAGCACGCCGAGCGCGACGGCGATCTGCACGCGGGCCAGCGACGCGCCGACGCAGAAGTGCGGCCCGTGGGCGAAGCCGAGGTGCGGGCCCCGCTCGCGGGTGAGGTCGAAGGTGTCGGGATCGTCGAACACGCGCGGGTCCCGGTTGGCGGAGGCGATCGAGACGGTCACGGGCTCTCCCTTGGGGATGCGTACGCCGCCGATCTCGACGTCCCGGACGGGGAAGCGCGGCACGGTCATCGGCTGCGACGGGCACCAGCGCGCCAGCTCCTCCACGGCCTGCGGCATCAGGCCGGGGTCCGCGCGCAGCGCGGCGAGCTGCGCGGGGTGGCCGAGCAGGGTGGCCACCGCGTTGCCGATGAGGTGCGCCGGCGTCTGACCGGCCAGCACGAGCAGCCAGACCATGGTGACCAGCTCCTGGTCCGACAGCCTGTCGCCGTCCTCCTCCTGGATGCGGGCCAGGTCGGAGACCAGGTCGTCGGCCGGGTTCGCCCTGGCGGCGGCGATCGCCGCCCTGGCGCCGTCGATGACCGCCGGGATGGCCCGCCTGAAGTCCTCGCCCTGGCCGGTGGCGATGGCCAGGCCGTACTCCCGCCATTCCGCCCGATCTTCGGCGGGGATGCCGACCAGCTCGCAGATCGCCTCCATCGGCAGCGGCCTGGCGAAGTGCGGCAGCAGGTCCACCGGCTCGTGCCGGGGCAGCTCGTCGAGCATGCGCCCGACGACCCGCTCGATGCGCGGCGCGAACTCGGCGGCTCTGCGCGGCGTGAACGCGGGCGCGATCAGCCTGCGCAGGCGGGAGTGCTCGGCGCCGTTCGTCTCGGACATGGTGCGCATGTACGGCCGGCAGTGCTCGGGCACGTCGGGCCGGACGAAGCTGGTGGAGTTGATCTCCATGCGCGGGTCGGTCAGCGTCGCCCTGGCCTCCTCGTACCGCGTCACGGCCCACATCGGGAACCCCGGAATCGACAGCCGCGCCACCGCCGACCGCTCCCTGGCCGGCGCGTACGCGGCGAAGGGGTCGCGCAGCACCTCCGGGTCGGTCAGATCGATCTGCGGTACTTCGGTCATGACTCCGCCCTCATTTCAAATGATCCCAACATCTGAATGTTGACGGTATCTTGGCTGCGGAGCACACGGCAACGAGGAGGACGGTTTGGTCCGGCTCAGCAGGGCGGAGGCGCAGGAGCGCAATCGCGCGAAAGTGCTGGCCGCGGCCAGGGCGGAGTTCGCCGAGCGCGGATTCAGGGAGGCCAGGATCGACGACATCGCCGACCGGGCGGAGCTGACGCGCGGGGCGGTCTACTCCAACTTCCCCGGCAAGCGGGCGCTCTACTTCGCCGTCCTGGCCGACCTGGCCGAGCGCACCCCCGTGATCCCCGCCGACGAGCCCGCCCTCACCGTGCGCGAGGCGCTCGGCGAGGTGGCGCGCGCGTGGGTGACCCGGCTGCCGCTGGCCACCGACGACGAACGCGGGCCCAGCATGCTCGGCATGCACCTGATGCCCGAGATCCTCGCCGACGAGGTCACGCGCACGGCGTACGCGCAGCTCATGAGCCTCAACGCGGTGCTGCTCGGGCTGGCGTTGGAGCGGCTGCGCCCGCCGAAGGAGCCCGACGGGCGGCTGGTACGGCTGGCCGAGGCCGTGCTCACGGTGCTGCAGGGGGCCGGGCAGCTCTCGGCGGCGGCGCCGGGGTTCGTGGAGCCGTTCAACGTGATCCGGGTGTGCGAGCAGCTCGCCGGCCTCGATCTGGGCGACCGGTGGGCCGTGGCGCCGCTGCTGCCACGGGTGCGGGAGACCGACGAGCCCTGGTCACCGCCGTCCGGGGCGGTGGACGCGGTCGGCGGCGGGCCCGCGCGTCCGGAGCGTGACGGGGTGGTGGCGGTGCTCGGGCTCCACCGGCTCTCGGCCGCCGAGGAGGCGGTACGCGGGACGCCCCCGGACGCCGAGGTCACCGTCGTGGTGGTGACGGGCGCGCCCAAGGAGTTGTTGCCGCTGGCCCGGCTGGTGATCGCCGAGGTGTGCACGTGCCTGCGGCAGGCGTTCCCGCGCCCGGCCTGGCCGCGGCTGCGGGTGGTGTTCGACGAGTCGGGCGCGCTGGCGGCGGCGGCCGGGGTCACCGAGCCGCTCGACGGCACGGAGGTCGCGCTCCGGGTGCGGGCCGGGCGGGTCGTCCGGCGCGCCGAGGGCTACGGCGCCTGCCACGCCGCGACCCGCTGAACGGTCCGGCCCCTGCCGCGCCGCCACCCGCCGAGCGGGGATGGCGCCTGCCACGCCGCGACCCCGTTGAATGTGTCTTTGTCCCTTGACGCGGGATGAATCCGCACGTTGAGGCGGTGGTCCGGCGTCCGGTGAGAACGGATCGCCTCCGGAGGGAACCGCCGGGCATGATCGCGCTGTCCAAGCTAAGGGCGACGTTCACGCCGGTGGTCTACCGCCCGTCGGTCGTATGTCAGGCGACCACGGTGTTGCTGGAGAGCCGGCTGACGCCGCGGGCGGCCCTTCCCGCCCGCTGGCGCGCGATGGACGTCGCCCCCCACCAGCGCGCGTCTTACAGGTTGGCCTGGAGCACCGGCAGGCCCCGGACGCCGGGGTCGGCGGCGAAGACGGCGCCCGCCTGCGGCTGTTCGGCCCGGTCCACGTCGAGCGCGGAGGTGGTGACGAACAGCCGGTCGAGGTGCTCGCCGCCGAAGGTGACCGCGGTGACCTTGCGTACCGGGAGGTCGATGACGGCGTCGAGGCGCCCGCTCGGGTCGTACCTGTGCACGGCGCCGCCGTTCCACAGCGCCACCCAGACCCCGCCCTCGGCGTCCACCGTCAGCCCGTCGGGCGCGCCCTGCCCGGGGTCCACGGCCGCGAACGGCCGCCGCCCGCTCAGCCCGCCGCCGGCGTCGTAGTCGAGCACGTCCACGCGCCCGGTGGCGGTGTCGGCGTAGTAGGCCAGCCGCCCGTCCGGGCTGAAGGCGAACCCGTTGGAGATCGTCACCCCGGGCAGCACCACGCTCAGCCCGCCATCGGGTCCGGCCACGTAGAACGAGCCGCGCCCCGGAGCCGAGTCGTAGGCCATGCTGCCGATGTAGAAGCGGCCGTCGGGGTCGCAGCCGCCCTCGTTCATCCGGATCGAGGGGTCGGTCCACGCCTCGCCGAGTGAGCGCAGCGGCGCGTCGAGGTCGTCGGAGTCGGACAGCAGCAACTCGCGCTCGGCCGCGACGACGTAGCCGCCCGCAGCCCGGGGCCGGACGACGGCGGCCACCGCGCCGGCGTGCCTGCGGCGCACCGTGCCGTCGGCGTCCAGCGCGAGCACGTCGCCCGCCAGCATGTCCACCCACCGCAATCCACCCCAGCGGCCGGACCACACGGGTCCCTCACCGTGCTCGGCGACGGGGTCGGTGACGGGGTACGCGGTGAGGATCATGCCGCTGCTCCTTGGCGATCGCAGATTCGTGATCCATGACCTTATTAGCGGATCCGCCCCAATGGTCAGCCGTACGGGGTGAAACACATGATCAGCGGCCTTCGGGAGCGCCGTGCGGTGTGATCAGCGGCGGCGCGGGCGGCGGCGACCCGTGGCCGGGGTTCGTCGGCCGGTGCCCGGCCCGCCGTTCGTGCCCTGGTCGTGGCGGGCCGGGCTGTCCTCGCCCCAGTGCGCGGGCCGGGTGAGCGTGGCGGGCAGGCGGGTGGCGGCGTCGCCCCTGGCGGCGTTGAGCTGGGCCTGGGTGAGGTAGATGGCCCCGGTGAGGTCGGCTCCCGACAGGTCGGCGCCGCGCAGGTCGGCCCCGATCAGGTCCGCCTGCCGCAGGTCCGTGCCGCGCAGATCGGCGCCGATGAGGTAGGCGCCGCGCAGGTTGGCCCCGCGCAGCCCGGCCCCCTTCAGCCGGGCGCCGATCAGGTCGGCCCCGCGGTGCTCCCTGCCCTTCAGCCCCGCCCGCTCCAGCTCACTCGCCCGCAGCAGCAGTTCGTTGACCTCGCCCCGGTGGGCGGTCACGTCCATCTTCTCCAGTACGCCGGCCCGCTCGCGGGTCAGCCGCTCGGTCTCCGCCAGCGCCTGCCGCAGCGCGTCGTGGATCGGCCGGGCGGACTGCAGGGCGAGCGCCTCGGCCAGGTACCACAGCAGTTCGTGGAGCTGCCGCATGACCGGGAAGACCGCGTACATCTGCCGCGCGGTCCCCGGCTCCTCCCGCCAGCTCCGCCCCTCGAACGTGACCTGCGAGACCTTCTGCCCGGCCCCGAAACAGTCGAACACCGTGCACCCGGCGAACCCGCGCTCCCGCAACCGCGTGTGGATGGAGCAGCGGAAGTCCTCGCGCAGGTTGTGGCAGGGCTGCCCGGCGTCCTTGTCCATCGCGAAGTCGGCCGAGGCCGAGAACGGCAGCGCGACGCAGCACAGGCCGAAGCAGCTCTCGCAGTCGGCCAGCAGGCCGAGCTCTCGGGGGTTCGTCGCGGGCAACGTGCCGGGCCTCCTTCGTCGGGTGTCGCAGGTCAAGGGTAGTCAACGCCGGAGGCCGCGGAGTTCAGCTGCCGTAGCGGCGCTGGCGGGCGGCGAAGCTGCGCAGCGCGCGCATGAAGTCGATCTCGCGGAAGGCCGGCCAGTACGCCTCGCAGAAGTACAGCTCGGAGTAGGCCGACTGCCAGAGCAGGAAGTTCGACATGCGCTGCTCGCCGCTGGTCCTGATGACCAGGTCCGGGTCCGGCTGGCCGGCCGTGTACAGGTGCTTGGCCACGTCGTCCACGGTCAGGGACGAGGCCAGCTCCACCATCGACTCCCCCGCCTCGGCCCGCTCGTACAGCAGTTCGCGCAGCGCCTCGATGACCTCCTGGCGGCCGCCGTACCCGATGGCCAGGGTCAGGTGGAAGCCGGTGTCGCAGGTGCGGGTGGCCTCGACGGCGCTCTTGAGCGCGCGGGCCGTGGTGTCGGGCAGGATGTCGAGCATCCCGGCCACGTGCACGCGCCACCGGGCGTCGGGGCGGTCGAAGCTCTCGGCGACCATGCGTTCGATGACCTGGAGCAGGAAGGCCACCTCCTCGTCGTCGCGCCGCTGCAGGTTCTCCGTCGAGCACAGGAACACGGTGACGTGCTTGATGCCGAGCCCTTCGCACCAGGTCAGCACGTGTTCGATGTGCTCGGCGCCGTACTTGTGGCCGATGCTCGGGTTGGCCATGCCCTTCTGCCGGGCCCAGCGGCGGTTGCCGTCCGTGATGATGCCGACGTGCCGCGGCAGCGGGCCCGCCACGATCTGCCTGCGCAGGCGGCGGGCGTAAAGGGAGTGAAGGAGGTGGGTGGTGTTCACCCTCCTAGGATGGCGCGGATAGGCGTCCGGGTTCCGATCTTTCCCGTTTTCCGCGCAGCATCACGGAGAGTCACCGCTCGGTCAGCGCCAGCTTCGCCCCGAGTGCCACGAACGCCGCCCCGAAGCCGCGCCGCATCCAGGTCAGCACCTTGGGGCGGGAGATCACCTGGTTCCTGACGGCCGCCGCGCACAGGCCGTACCCGGCGAAGACCACGAACGTCAGCAGCATGAACACGCCGCTCAGCTCCAGCATGCGGGCCAGCGCGGCGGGCTCGCCGGCGCTGACGAACTGCGGCAGGAACGCGAAGAAGAAGATCGACAACTTCGGGTTGAGTATGTTGACCAGCACGCCGTCGGCGATCACCCGGGCCGCCGTACGCGGCCTGGCCTCCTCCTCCACCTTGAGCGCGCCGCGTTCGCGCAGGGTGTTCCAGGCCATGTAGAGCAGGTACGCCACGCCCGCGTACTTGATGATCTGAAAGGCGAGGGCGCTGGTGTGCAGCAGGGCGGCCAGGCCGGTCACGGCGGCGGCCATGTGCGGCACGATACCGAGGGTGCAGCCGAACGCGGCCACGACCCCCGCCCGGCCGCCCCTGGTCAGTCCGGCCGCCAGCGTGTAGAGCACGCCGGTGCCCGGGGTGATCACGATGACGATGGAGGTCA
Organism: Nonomuraea sp. NPDC050404; assembly: GCF_040655495.1. NCBI lineage: Bacteria > Bacillati > Actinomycetota > Actinomycetes > Streptosporangiales > Streptosporangiaceae > Nonomuraea > Nonomuraea sp. NPDC050404. Next base: position 295,321 of record NZ_JBFAKB010000015.1, on the reverse strand, counting down.
GCAGGAACTCGATGGTCACGGCCGGCGGCCCTTCGCGAGGCGGGGAGTGGTGTTTCAAGCGGCAGCCAACCACTCCCCGCCTTCTATGTCAATTTTGATTTGTTTTATTCGGGCGCGGGCCAGGCGTCGCCCCAGTCCACGTCCCTGGCGCGGCGGTAGAGCTCGCCCTGCCGTTTGGAGACGTTGACGTCGCACAGGCCGTCGCCGTCCGTGCACAGGCGCAGGGTGACCAGGCCCTTGCGCTTGACGGGATGGCGCAGGACCCGGGCGGCCGGGCGCGGCCGGGGGGTGGTGGTGGCGGCCACGTAGGAGAACTTCTCGTCCTCGAAGCTCAGTGTGCCCGCCTTGGCCCGGCGGTGCAGGGATGTTCTCGGCAGGCGTACCGAGAAGTGGCACCAGTCGCGGCCCGGCTCGATCGGGCACCGGCCGTCGTGCGGGCAGGGGGCCACGACGGTCAGGCCGAGGCCGGTCAGGACCTCGCGGGCGGCGGCGACGGTGGCGTACCCGGCGGGGGTGCCGGGCTCGATGATGATCACCATGCTGGCGTTCCCGGCCAGCCGGCGGACCACGCCGGGGCGTTCGGCCTCGGGGAGTTCGCCCAGCGCGTACGACATGGTGACCAGGTCGGCGGCGGGCAGGTCGAGCCCCGCGCCGATGGACGCCTGCCGCCACGTCGTGCCGCGCAGGGCCCGCGAGCCGCCGGCCAGGCGGCGGCCGAGGTCGATGATGTGCGGGTCGTGCTCGACGACGGTCACCTTCTCGATGGACGGCCACACCTGGCCGGCCGCCCAGATCGCCGCCCCGGTGCCGCCGCCGGCGTCGAAGTGGCTGCGCGGCTCGAAGCCGGAGGTCAGCGCCGCCGCCCTGCGCATGGCGGTCTCGGCGGCGGCGTAGGTGGCGGGCATGCGGTAGGCGGCGTAGGCGGCTATGTCGGCTCGCGAGCGCAGGTGGTTGCCGCCGGTGGAGACGCCGTGCGTGCGGTATCGCTCGGTGATCCTGGCTACGGAGTCGGCCAGCTCCTGGGGGGAGAAGCGGGCCAGGGCCTGGTCGAGGGCGGTTCTGAGGTCATCGGGAAGCATGGCTGGGGTCACCTTGACGCGGGGAGGGTGCTGGGGAGGTCCACGGCTTGGAGCGGTCCGCGCCGGGGCGTGCGGAAATGAAGGCACGCAAAAAGGGCTCCTCGGAGGGAGATTCTGGAAACGGCCGGTTACGCGGGCGGCCGCTTCAGGCGAGGAGCGTTCGCCTGCCGGTACGGGGCCGGCGGCGGCCGGTCAGAGCGCGGAGCACCCTCGCCACGAAGCGGCGGCACAGACCTTGGCGAGGCGCATACGAACCCCCATCAATCACGTTAAGACGACCAGGAACATTATCGGTCATTCGCCGCACTCGGCGATACGGCCGGCCGGTTCAGGAGCCGGATGCCTGGCAGCCGTTGCGGAAGAGCCGCCAGAACGCCAGCGCCTCCTCCTCCGCACCGGCCCGGCCCCCTTCCGCGCTGTCCCGGTTCCCCTCCATGCCGACCTGGCTTCCCTCCGCGCGGCCCCCGTCTCCCTGCGCGCGGTCCTCGCTCTGCTCCGTCACCCAGTGCGCGATCACGCCGACGAGGGCGCCGGCCAGGTAGGCGGCGTGTACGCCCACCGGCACGTCCTCCCACCCGGAGGGACGCCGGCCGTCGGCGAAGCGGCCGGCGAGTTCGACGGTCAGGCGTTCGCGCATGCGGGCGGCGAAGCGGGCGCTGCCATGCGGGCCGAGCATGCGCGCGTACATGGTGGCGCTGCCGGCCACGTGCTCGAACAGCTCCGCCATCGGGCCGGGGACGCGGTCGCGGGGCGCGTCGAGCGGGCACAGCGCGGCGGCCCTGGCGACGGCGGCGACGGCGTCCTCCATGGCGTCGGTGACCAGGGAGTCGATGTCCGGGTAGTGCAGGTAGACGGTCGCCCGGTTCACCTGCGCGCGCTTGGCCAGCGCGGACATGGTGATGGTGGCGAGCTCCTGCCGCGCCGCCAGCTCCAGCACGGCGGCCTTGAGGCGGGCCCGGGTGCGCTGGGCGCGCGGATCGTCCGAGTTCACGCGGCCACTATACGACATCCATCGCTTATACGACATTTGTTGACTAATCGACATCTGTCGCATAGGTTGGCGGCATGAGAATCGAGATCTGGGCGGATGTCGTCTGCGGGTGGGCCCACATCGGCAAGCGGCGGCTGGAGAAGGCGCTGGCCTCCTGGGAGGGGGAGCCGGTCGAGGTGGTCTGGCGGCCGTACCAGATCGACCCGTCCGCGCCCGCGCGGGCGGTGCCCATGGCGCATGCGCTGCTCGACCCGGTGGCGGACGAGGCGCTGCGCTCCTGCTCGCCCGGTCTGTCCCCGGCCGAGAACCGGGGGCGGGTGGCCGGGGAGGCCGTCGCGGAAGGGCTCGGGCCGCAGTGGGGCTCGCAGTGGCGGGCCGGCACACTGGAGGCGCATCGGCTGATCGCGCTCGCGTACGAGAAGGGTGGCGCGGAGCTGCAGGACCGTGTGGTTGAGCGGGTGCTGCGGGCGCACTTCGAGCTGGCCCAGGACATCAGCGACCTGGCCGTGCTGACCGCGATCGCCGGCGAGGCGGGCCTGATCGAGGAGGCCGGCTACACCACCGGGGCGAACCAGGCCCAGGAGACCGGCCACACCGCCGGCGCGGACCTGGCCGACAAGCCCGGCCACACCGCCGGGGCAAGTCTGGCCGAGGAGGCCGGTTACGCCGCCGGGGCGGGTCACGCCGACACGGGCGACTCGTTGCGGCAGACGCTGCCGGGGGCGGGGCTGGTGCGTGAGTTGCTGCTCGTCGGCAAGGCCAAGGGGGTGCGGACCTCGCCGACGATCGTGGCGGGCGGGCTCGCGCTGGAGGGCGCGCAGTCGCCGGAGACGATCAGGCAGTTCCTGGAGGACGCGAGCCGGCGCCCGCTCCGCCGCCTGCCCGCCGAGGTGGAACGGCTGCGGTACGCGGAGTCGCTGCTCGACCGCCGCGACCCCCTCGGCGCGCTGACGCTGCTGCGGCCCCTCATGGAGGAGCACGGGGGCGATCGTGGCGTGCGGACGCTGGCGGCGCGGGCGTACTTCGCCTCGGCCCAGCTCAACCGCGCCCGCTCTGCCCTGGAGGCGCTGGTCGCCGAGTCCCCCGACGACTCCTACACCCGCCACCTGCTCGGCCGCACCCTGCAACGCCAGGGCAGGCACGAGGAGGCAGCCTCCCACCTCACCCTGGCCGCCGCCATGACGCCGGACTACGCGGCCGGCTGACCCGTTGTGCGACCATGATCCTTCCCGCCGCTCGACGACGGCGCATCGAACAACTCAGACGCGCTCGAGACGGGCGGCCGGTCGGTGGCGTCGTCGCAGGTCGTGGGCCGCGAGGAAGAGCAGTGCGGCCCACACGGCGCAGTACGCGCCGAAGACCGCTCCCCCGCGATCCGTCAGCACCGCGCCGCCGACCATGCCCACCGCCCCCACCAGGGCCACGGCCGCGCAGAGCCAGTGCGCGCCCAGCACTCCCAGGTACGCCCACCGGCGCCCGATCCCGAACCGCCCGGCCAGCAGCACCGCCATGACGAACACCCCGGCCCCGGCGTTCGCCCACTGCGCCGCCGCCACCTCGCCCGGCCCGTACGCCAGGTAGCTGTCGGGCGAGACCGCCGGCCCGCCGGTCACCCCCAGCAGGCCCTCAAGGGCGAAGACGACCTTCGAGGCCACGTACAGTCCGGTCCAGGCGATTCCCGCATCCGCGAATTTCATGACAACGACTCTGCCGCCGGGCCCGCCCCTCCCGGCTCCCCCTCACAGGGGATCCCGCTCCCCCGCGAGAGCCGTTCCCCGGGACGGCCGTGCCGGGCGCCCGGACAGGATCCCGCCGATGGCCACCGCCACCAGCTCGCGCTGCCGGTCCGGCAGCTCGCCCGCCAGCACTTCCAGCCGCCGCGAGACCTCCTCGTGCGCCCGCGCCCCGGCCCGCTCCCCCTCGCCGGTCAGTCCGATCCGGCAGGCGCGGCGGTCGCGGGAGTCGCGCGTACGCACCACCAGGCCGCGTTTCTCGGCCCGGTCCACGAGCCCGGTCAGGCTCGACTTCTCCAGTTGCAGTGTACGGACCAGTTCGCTCATCCCCACCGGCCCGTCCACCAGCAGGCACAGGAGCTGGGCCTGCTGCGGTGTCAGGTCCTGCTCCCTGCTGACCTCCGCGAACACCTGCTGCACCAGATGCGCCAGCCGTACGAGCGCGTCGGTGAACGGCAGGACCGGCTCCTTCGTCGCGACCATGCGCCCGAGTCTAGTTGACAGTAGTTCGCAAAACGAACTATTTTCCTTCGTACAACCAACTGTTGGCAGTGCGAACTAAACGCCCCCCAGGAGCCCTCCCATGCCCGACCTCGCGCCCGCGTACGGCGTCAGCGGTGTCATCCCCATGGTCAACGAGCCGGGCCGGGTGCGGCGCCTCGCCGCCGCAGGAGGGTCGCGGGCATGAGCACGTCGCTGGGCATCACCCCCACCCCCGACGACGGCGTACGCCTGTCCGGGACCCGCGTCTGGGACGAGAGCGCCCGCCCCACCGCTCCCCGCCCCGACCCCGGCAGGCGCTACACCCCCAGGGAACGGGCCAACGGGCGGCATCTCGTCGATGTGCACGATCACCTGCGCGCCGAGCTGACCCGGCTGCGCGACCTCGCCGGCCAGGTCGCCGCGGGTACGCTCGACGCCGGCGCGGCCCGCTCGCACATCAACACGATGACCATGCGCAGGCACGACTGGACGCTCGGCGCGTACTGCGAGTCCTACTGCCGCATGGTCACGATGCACCACTCCATGGAGGACGCGATGGTCTTCCCCCACCTGCGCCGCGTGGAGCCCGCACTCGCGCCCGTGCTCGACCGGCTGAAGGAGGAGCACCAGGCCATCCACCATGTCCTCGAACGGGTGGACCGCGCGCTGGTCGCCTTCGTGGCGGACCCGGCCGGCCTGGACGAACTGCGCGCGGTGGTGGACCTGCTCACCGACACCCTGCTGTCGCATCTGTCGTACGAGGAGCGGGAGCTGGTCGAGCCCCTGGCCAGGCACGGCCTGTGACGATCAGCAGCGCGACCAGCACCAGCGGCAGGGCCGCCCACGGCAGCGCCCGCGCGCCGGCGCCCTCCAGCACCAGGCCGCCGGCCAGCGACCCGGCCGCGATGCCGGCGTTGTAGACGGTCGCCTGCAGGGACGTGGCCACGTCCGCGTTGCCCGCCCCTGCCACGTCCACCAGCGCGCTCTGCAACAACGTCGGCATGCCCCCGAACGCCACTCCCCACAGCGCGGCGGCCGCCGGCACCGCCGCCGCGTACCCGCCGAACATCCCGAGCACCGCCATCGCCCCCGCCACGATCACCAGCGCGGCCACCAGGGTCACGCGCGCGAACCGGTCGATCACCGCCCCCGTCACCCAGATCCCCGCCACCGTCCCCACGCCGAAGACCAGCAGCACCACGCCCGCGCCCGCTCCCCCGTGCGCCGCCGTGAACGGCACCAGGTACGTATAGACCGCCTGATGCGCCACCAGCACCAGCGCCGTCACTCCCAGCGACGTGCGCACGCCGGGCATGACCACCACCCGCCGCAGCGGCAGGCGGGCCGCCGCGGGCTCGGCGGCGAAGTTCGGCACCTGCCACAACACCCATCCGATCAGCACCAGCGCCACCACGGCCAGCCCGCCGAACGCCGTGCGCCATCCGGACACCGACGCCAGCGCCGCCCCGGCCGGGATGCCCGCGCACAGCGCCACCGTGATGCCCGCCGAGACGATCGCGATCGCCCGTCCGCGCCTTTCCGGCGGCACCATCCGGGCCGCGTAGCCCACGAGCATGGCCCACAACACCCCGCCCATGACCCCGGCCAGCACCCGCGCCCCGAACGTCAGCGCGTACGAGGACGACAGCGCGCTCACCCCGTTCAGCACGGCGAACCCGGCCAGCGTCCCCACCAGCACCGGCCGCCGGTCGAAGCCGCGCAGCGCGGCCGTCACCGGGATGGCCGCCAGGAACGACGCCACCGCGTACGCCGTCACCAGGAACCCGGCGCGGCCCTCCGTCACCTCCAGCCCGGCCGCGATCTGCGGCAGCAGCCCCGCGGGCAGCAGTTCCGTCATCACGGCCGTGAACGCCGCCGCGAACAGTGCCAGCAGTCCCGGCCATGGCAGCCTCCCCGGGCCGGCCGCATTGGCGCTTGTCACCTCAGTCATGCGACCATGCTGAAACCTTCACATCAGTGTGAAGGCAAGGAAGGTGTCATGAGGATCGGGCAGCTCGCCCAGCGCACGGGCGTACCCACCCGGATGTTGCGCTACTACGAGGAGCAGGACCTCCTGCACCCCGAACGCGCCGAGAACGGTTACCGCACCTATCCGGAGCCGGCGGTGTACCGCGTGCAGCAGATCCGCGGCCTGCTCGACTCCGGCCTCACCACGGAGATCATCCGCCGTATCCTCCCGTTCCTCGACGAACCCGACAGGATCCATCTGCACCCGCAGTGCCTGACCCCCGAGCTGGCCGACCTCCTGGAGTCGGAGGCGGCCCGCATCCAGCAGCGCATCGACTGCCTGTCCCGCAACCGCGACGCCATCCACGCCTACCTCGCCGCCGTCCGGGCCCTGCGGCGATGAGCGCCTCAACACCACCGGGCGGCGCGGGAACGCTGGCGTGGTTGCTCGGTGAGGCGGAGCGCGGGCGTCCGCCCGAACCGGACGGCGGCCTGACGATCCTGCCGCAACCGTCGCCGCGCGACGCGGGCGTCCTCGCCTTCACCGCGCACTCGGTGGTCTTCGCCGACGTGGACCCCGGCTGGGTCCGCGACCGGCTCCCGCCCGGCGACCTGTCCGCGCCGCTCTGCTCGCCCTTCCTCCAGGCCCTGGCGGCCAGGACCGGCCGCCGCATCGGCGGCGTCGACCTGCTCGGTCTGGCGCGGCCGCTCCCCGGCGCCGCGCCGATCGGGTTGGAAGAGGTCACCGGCAGCGACCACCCGCGGGTGACGCGGGCCCATCTCTACCGCGACGCCGTACGCGTGTGGACCACCGAGGACGACGGCGGCCTGCTGGCCGTGGGTCGGGGCGTGGCGGGGCGGTGGGAGGCGGCGGTCGAGGTGGAGCCGGAGCACCGCGGCCGGGGCCTGGGCAGGCGGCTGGCCACGGCGGCCAGGCATCTCGTTCCCGGCCCGGTGTGGGCGCAGGTCGCGCCGGGGAACGCGGCCAGCGTGCGGGCGTTCCTGGCGGCCGGGTACGCGCCCATGGGCGCCGAGGTGCTGCTCCGGGAACCCTGAGGGGAGCTATCCCATCGCGATCGGTGGCGGCCACTGTTTTTGCTGGTCAACGGCCCCCTGTTGGGTGAAAACGGGCGTGGCGGTGCATGGATACCACAAGATCGCTACGTATAGTGATGGCCGATGTCACTTCGTGATTACAGGGGGAGATCATGAGAAGTACCCTCATCGCCGCCGGTGGTGCGCTGCTGACCGCGGCAGCGCTGTTCGGTACAGCCGGCGCCGCGGCCGCCGACCAATGGTACGACGAGGCCTGGAACAACTCCTACCCGAGCCACTGCGGCCTCGGCGTCAACGAGGACTCCACCTACCAGCATGTCACCAAGCACGGCGTCTTCGCCGGCACCCGCGCCGCCGACGGCTGCAAGGGCGGCAAGTACGACGACCACGGCGCCGATGATCGTTACGATGACGACAACGGAAATGAAGGCGCCGAGAGGTAGGGGCGTCACAACCGGCCTACCAGCGGCAACGGCGGCCCGGTCGCGCCACGGTCACGGCTCCGGCATCGGGGACGCGACCGGCCTGCGGCGCTGACCGCCCGCCACACCTGTCCCGGCGCCCGCCACTCGGGTGCCGGGACCGGCGTGTGTACGGGGCGCGTGTACGGGGCCATCGCCATGCCGGGCCCGGCGTCACCGGTGCTGATCACCGCCGGATAGCCTGGTCACGTGCGACTCGGCGTGAACGTACCCAACTTCGGCCCCGGAACCGACCCCGGCGTCCTGCGGCGCTACGCCATGACGGTCGAGGGGCTCGGCTACGACCTGCTCATGGTCTCCGACCACGTGGTGATCACTCCCGACGTGGCCGAACAGTATCCGGCGCCCTTCTACGAGCCGTTCACCACGCTCGCCTGGCTGGCCGGCGCGACCTCGGGCATCGGGCTCGGCACCACCGTGCTGATCGTCCCGTACCGGCATCCGCTGCTCGTGGCCCGCATGGCGGCCAACCTCAACGACCTCAGCGGCGGCCGGCTGGTGCTGGGCGTCGGGGTCGGGTGGGCGCGGCAGGAGTTCGAGGCGCTGGGCGTCGAGCACGGGCGGCGCGGCCGGCTGACCGACGAGCACCTGGCCGCGATGCTCGCCGCCTGGGCCGACGAGCGCGACTACCGCGGCGGCGTGCCCCTGTGGGTGGGCGGCGGGAGCGAGGCGGCGCTGCGCAGGACGGTACGGTTCGGCCAGGCGTGGCATCCGCTCAGGAACACCCTGCCCTGGTTGCGCGAGACGTGGCCGCGATTGCGCGCGATGGCTGAGGAGCAGGGGCGGCCCGTGCCCGCGCTGGCTCCCCGGATCCTGCTGCGGGTCACGAAGACGCCGCTTACCGGTCCGGATCGGCTGGCGGGCGAGGGCACGATCGAGCAGATCGCCGAGGACCTGGAGCAGTTGCGCCTGCTCGGCGCGGAGACGGTCGTGCTGGACCCGATCCACGAGAGCGCCGAGGAGACCCTGCATCCGGAGACGGCCTGGGAGATGCTCGCCGCGGTGGCGGCCCGCAGACCCACGGGCTGACGCCGCGGTGGCGAGCCACAGCCCCGCGGTCTGACGCGCCGCAGTGGCGACCCGCAGTTCCACGGCCTGACGCCGCGGTGGAGGGCGCCGCAGACTCGCGGCCTGACGTACGGCGTGCGGAGCTGCGGCTGTTATCTTTTATCCCGTAAAGAATTGTCCGGCCCCGGGAGTTCCGCGTTGGTCGTCTTCGCCGGTCAGGGTGACGCGCGACGGTCGATGGCGCTGCTGTGGCGCAGCGGCGAGCCGGATCCCGAGGTGCGGCCGGGCCCCAAACCGGGGCTGAGCGTGGACGTGATCGTCGAGGCCGCGATCGAGGTGGCCGACGCCGAGGGCATGGCGGCGCTGTCCATGCGCAAGGTCGGCGACCGGCTGGGCCGCACGGGCATGGCGCTGTACACGTACGTGCCGAGCAAGGGCGAACTCATCGACCTGATGTACGACCGGGTCCTGGCCGAACTGCCCACCCGGTACGACCTCGGCGCCGGCTGGCGGCCGGCCGTCGTATCGTGGGCCCGGCACACGCTGGAGTTCTACCTGCGCCACCCCTGGGTGCTGCAGGTGTCGCAGGTGCGGCCGGTGCTGGGGCCGAACGAGTTCGCGATGCTGGAGGGCGTGGTGGCCGTGCTGCGCGACACCGGGCTCACCCCGCGCCGGGTGCGCGGGGTGATGGCGCTGCTGTTCGACTTCGTACGGGGTGCGGCCAAGACCGTGTCGGAGTCGCGCCTGGCCCCGTCGGCCACCGGGGTGAGCGACGAGGAGTGGTGGCAGGCCCGCTCGTCCCTGCTGAAGGAGGTCGAGCCGGAGTTCGCCGCCCGGTTCCCGATGGCGTCGTGGGTGGAGTCGCAGGACGACGAACCCGACGACGGGCCCGACGATGCGCACCCCGGCGGAGAGACGTTCTCAATCGGCCTGAACGTGCTGCTCGACGGCATCGAGGCGGCCGTGAAAGCGGGTTAAGGACGAACACGGGTTAAGGACGCAGGCCGGGCTAAGGGCACAGGCGGGCTAAGGACACAGCGTCGCAGGCGGGTTAAGGACGCAGGCGGGCCGTCAGTTCCGCCTCGTCCCGTACGAACCAGAGTTGCCCGCCCCGATTGGCCTCCACGACCCAGGCGCGCAACGCCGTACTGGCGGCGGTGTGGCTGGAGACGTCGCCCACGATGGCCAGGCCGATGCGGTAGTTGGCGAACTTCTGCGCGATCTCCCCCGCCACCCCGGTGCTCAGCGTGAAGAAGCCGGCGGGCAGCCGGGCGGCGGGCACGGCCACCCAAGTCGCGCCGGCCGTCCAGGCTTCGCCGATGAGGTCGAGCACGTCGGCGGTCTCGCGCAGCGGCTCGCCGTGCGGGTCGCACAGCAGGACGTCGTTGTCAGGCATATGTGTTCTCCAAGAAGATCTGGCGTGGTCTGGGCGGGCGGGTGGGTCACTCCTTCACCAGCGCGTCCACGATGCGCAGCACCTGGGCGCTCATCTCCAGCCCGCCCAGCACGATGACCTTGAGGTGGTCGCGCTCCTCGTCGAAGACGAACTCCACGCGCAGCCCGCTCGGGCGGGTCGCCAGCGCGCCCATGACCATCGTGCTGATCCGGTCCATCTCGCCCCTGGCGATGCCGTCGATCTCCACGATGCTGGACACCTCGGCGTGCCGCAGCCGGCCGGGGGGCTGCGCGGGCAGGCCGGCGAAGGTCGCGAGGTCCTCCTTGGCGATCCGGTACTGCTTGCCGACCCGCACGGCGGGCAGCCGTCCGTCGCGCACGTAGTTGCGCACGGTCTTCACGTGCAGGCCCAGAAAGCTCGCCGCTTGCTCCACGGTGTATTGCTCCATAACATTCCCCATCATGCCTTACTCAGGGAGTGATAGGGAACGTTCAGGCGTGCGGACCCACGGTGATCTTGCCGATCGTCAGGCGCGGCCGGGCCTCCATGACCTCGCCCAGCCGCCGTACCTGCTCGGTCAGCTCGCCGGACTGGGCGGCGGTGAGGTCGCGCAGCGGCTCGACCGTCACCTCGATCCGGCTGCCCGAGCGCCGCTGGTGCCAGACGCCGGCCACGTTCCCATCCACGAGCAGCACGGGGAAGTTGCCCGCCTGCCCGCCGGACAACGCCCGTTGCGCCGCGGCTCCGGCGTACAGCAGCTCGCGGGGCCGGCCCGCCACCACGTACGCGTCGAAGTACGGCAGCAGCCGCACGCCCCGCGGCGGTTCCTGCGGCATCACGGTGTCGCCCGCGAGCACCCAGGCGGGCCGCCCCTCCAGGCGCACCTCCTCCAGGTCCACCCCCTTGAACGCCTCGGCCGCCCACCTGGCCGGCCCGCCCGCCCACTGGGCGAACTGCGCGGGCGTGGCGGGGCCGTACGCGTGCAGATAGCTTCTGACCAGCCCGGCGAGCCCGTCGGTCACCGGCGGCGCGAGCGGCGCGGCCGTGTAGGTGACCTTGCGGCCGCGCCCGGCCCCGAAGACGAACGCGCCCCGGTGCGCGGCCGACGCCAGGGCCTGCCGCCAGCGCGGCCAGAAGCCCTGGAACGCGGGCATGACCAGGTCGCCCGCCCACGGCCCGGTGGCCGCCACGACCGCCTCACTCAGCTCGTCCATCGTCAGCTCGGCCCCTGCGAGCACCTCCCGCACGGCCGCCACCACCTGCTCGATCTGCTCGGCCGTCAGCCCCCTGTCCGGGGGCATGGCGGTGGGCGAGACGGGCACCGACGACATGGCGCTCACCCACATCGGCAGGTCGCGGGCGCACAACACGTGCACCGTGCCGCGCGGCCCGTGCGTCTTGACCAGGGTGCGCTCCTTCCACAGCGCCTCGCGCACATGGGCCCGCGTGATCCCGTCGAGCCGCAGCCCGATGGAGGCCTCGGCGGCCGACATCACCTGGGCGTGCACCCCGACCATGGCCGCCGCCATCTCCTCGGGGCCGCCGCCCTTCGGTTCGCCGGCCAGCCCCGCGCGTTCCAGCCGCCGCGCGCTGACCTGCGGCCATGACAGTTCGATCACCGAAATACCCTTCTTTCGCCCGTTCAGAGGCCCACCATAGGTGGTAATGCGGAAGATCAGGTGCCGCAATATCCGGGCAGAACCGGCGACACGCGCCGAGACCGTGAAAGCGGATGTAAAGCGAACTTTCATCTGCCCCGTCTAATCTCACCTTTCAAGATCCGCCTCGGTGCGGACCGGCCGGTGGCGGCCCGGCTCCCACTCGGTTGTTCCTGCGATGACAAGGAATTCGGTTGATACAGCTGCGGGCGCTGGAGCCCGACTTCTGGCGTGCGCCCAGTGCGCACAACACCCAGCCGTGGACGCTCACCTACACCGGCGGCGAGGCCGCCGTCGGCTGGGACCCGGCCAGGGCGCTGCCCATCAGCGACCCCACGGGCCGCGACCTGCGGCTCAGCATGGGGGCGTTCGTGGAGTGTTGCCTGATCGTGTGCGCCGACGCGGGCCTCGACGTCGGTTTCCGCCCCGACCCCGGGCCGCTGCGGGTGGGGTTCCTGCATCCGGCCGGGCACCGGTACGAGACCCCGTTCACGACGGCGGACATCCGGGCCCGGCGCGCCACCCACAGCGAGTTCCGCGCGGGGCGGCTGCCGGACGAGGTGGCCGGCGCGCTGGAGGGGACGCGCCGGCTGCCCTGCCGGGATCTGGCGGACCTGCTGCACACCGCCGACCTGCACGAGTTCGGGAACCGGGAGGTGTCCCGCCAGCTGCGTGCGTGGCTGCGGCTGACCCGGCGCCAGCGCCGCCGCTTCGTCGGCGGGCTCGGCGACCGGACGCTGACGCTGACCAAGCTGGAGGCCATCGGGCTGCGGGCCTCGCTCGCCCTCTTCCCCGCTCTGCGGCGGCTGGGGCTGCCACGGGTGCTGGCCGGAGCCTCGCGCGGGCTGCTGGACGACGACGGTGACGCGCTCGTGCTGGTCGGCCCGGCGGAGGAGGAGGTGGAGCAGGGACGGCTGGCGATGCGGCACGCCCTGACGCTGTCGGGCCTCGGGTACACGACGCATCCGCTGAGCCAGGTCATCGAGTGCGAGGCGACCCGGCGGAAGCTGGCGGACCGGCTCGATGTGGCGGATCCCCGTACGCTGCTGTACGTGGTCCGGGTGGGCCGCAGGGGCGCGCCGGCCCCCGCCAAGCTTGATCACCCTTAGTCAACATACGACCACATGGCGTGTAAAATGGAGTCGGCCGGCTGCCCAAGTCCCCCCGATCCTCCTCCGCGACCGGCCCGGCCCCGCCGTGGTCAGGAGGTGCGCATGGACGTCGTCCTGCTGCTCCTGTCGTTTATCGTGGCCCTCTTCACCGCCATCACCGTCGGCGACCTGAGACGCGCGCGGCGCGACCGCGACTCCGGCGAGGTGCTCCCGGCCCGCGACGGCCCGCCTCCGACCCATTACGAGCTGGCCTATCTGGCGGGCGGTCCCGACCGGGTGGCGGACCTGGCCCTGGCCCTGCTGGCCGGGGCCGGGGCGATCCGGCTCGCGCGCGACGGCCAGGCGCACAGGGTCGTCTCGCCGCCGACGGCCGCCCGCCATCCCATCGAGAGGGCGGTGCTGGCGTTCGTCGAGGCGCGGCGCGGGGCGCACCTGTTCGAGATCAGGCGGGAGGTACGGCGCAGCCCCGCGCTCGCCGAGCTAGCGGCCTCGCTGACCCGGCTCGGGCTGCTGGCCGCGCAGATCCCCCGCGCCGACGCCGACCTGCTCGCCTGGCTGCGCTGGTTGCGTACGGCGGCCCTGGCCGGGGTGGCGCTCGAAGTGCCGGCGATGCTCGTGCAGCGCACGGTCTGGCTGCCGCTGCTGGGAATGGTCATCCTGGTGGGCACGCGGATCGTGGCCCAGAGCGAGTTGCGGGAGTGGGGCGAGCCCGGCGCGACGCGCGTGGGCACCTGGCGGGCGCGGCAGGAGCTCGAACGGGCGCGCGGCCGGCATCCGCACCGGGCCACGTCCGCGACCATGGCCGTGCCCATCGCGCTGTACGGGCTCGGCGAGCTACCCACACCGGCCGATCCCCCGGAACCGGACGCGGGCCGGAGCGGCGAATCAGGCAGCGGCGGTCCCTGAGGACCTGTCAGGCAGCGGTGGTGGCGGCCTCTGAGGGGACCTGCGGTGGCTCCGCCGGCTCGTCCGGCATGGTGACCGGGACGGGCTCGGCTCGTGCGGACCAGCGGCCGTCGTCGCTGCGGACGAGGCGTACCGGGTGGTCGAAGCACGTGCTGACCAGGTCGCTGGTCAGCACCTCCGCGACCGGCCCCGAGGCCAGGCAGGCTCCGTCGCGCAGCAACATGGCGTGCGTGGTGGTGGCGGGGAGTTCCTCAAGGTGGTGGGTGACCAGCACGGTGGCCAGCGACGAGTGCCGGGCGCGCAGCGCGTCGATGCTGGCCAGCAACTGCTCACGGGCCGCCAGGTCGAGCCCGGTGGCCGGCTCGTCGAGCAGCAGGAGCCGGGGTTGCGGCATGAGGGCGCGGGCGATCAGGGCGCGGCCGCGTTCTCCCTGGGACAGGGTGGGCCAGGTCGCCTGCGCCCGGTGGCTCATGCCGAGCATGGCGATCAACCGGTCGGCGCGCTCGGCCTCCTGCCCGGTGGGCGTCCAGCGGGGCACGACCGCGGCGGTGTTGGTCAGGCCGGTCAGCACCACGTCACGCACGCGCAGCGGCCCGTCGGGGGTGTGGCGCGGGTTGATGTGCCCCAGGTAGGAGCGCAGCTCGCGTACGTCGACGCGGCCCAGCGTGCGGCCGAGCACCTCGACCACGCCACGGCTGGGATGCGTGACGGCGCCCAGCAGGCCGAGCAGGGTGCTCTTGCCCGCGCCGTTGGCCCCTAGCAGCGCCCAGTGCTCGCCGGGCCGTACGGTCAGGGAGATCTCCCGCAGCAGGTGGCGGCCGTCGCGGATGAGCTCCACGCGGTCGGCCCGCAGCACGTGCCCGGTGTCGGCGGGACGCGAGACGACGGTCATCGGGCCGCCTCCGCACCGCTCGCCGCGCCCTCCTCCAGTCGCGGCACCGGCTGCTCGTGCCACCGCCGGGACGATTCCGCCACCACGTGCTCTCCCCTCGTCAGATCATTGGGGTAAACTTATCAGCTCCTCAGACATCTGATGTTTCGGGTTCACGACCTCGGCTCGCAGGGGTCCGGGTCGGCGACGGGTTCAGGCGCCGCAGGCCGTGCGGACCTCCGCGACAAGTTCGGTCGCCGCGTCGATGGTGCGGCCGATCTCCTCAGGCGTGTCCCCGACCGCCGCCAGCAGCGCTCCGGCCCGCTCCCCGAAGTTCTTCGGAGCCGACGGCAGGCGTCCGGCCGAGGCGATCATGCCCTTCTCGTTGATCAGCCAGGCCCCGTCGGCCGCGTGCAGGGCGTGGCAGGCCACGCCGATCGCCCGGAACAACGCCCCGGCCGCGTACGCGGGATCGCGCCCGGCGGCGCCGTACCGGGCCGTGCTCAGGGCGAAGTCGCACTCCCACAACCTCGCGATCAGGGACTCGCGCAGCGCCGGCGGATAGTGCGCGGCCTCCTCGCGCAGGAGCGTCGCCTCGCCGGTCGGGTCGGCCAGCACCTGGCACAGGGCCGCCTCGCCGGCGTAGGCGTGCGACCAGAAGCCCAGCGGGTGCCCGACCTGGAAGCCGATCTCGTACTGGCCGGCCCGGCAGTCGCGCCAGATCCCGTGCACGCGGTCGAGGTCGCGGTAGATCCAGTCCACCCGCCACCCGTCCAGCGTGAGCCAGCCGCCCCCGTCCACCCACGGGCCCCATTCGCCGGGCTCGGTGACGTCGGTGTCCTGGCCGGTCATCTCCCGCGCGAGCACGCGCAGTTCCGCGACGGCGAGGCGGCCCCGGCAGTAGAGGCCGAGGTCGATGTCGGAGTCGGGCCGGTGGGTGCCGCGAGCGCGGCTGCCGCCCAGGACGACGGCCACCACGCCGGGCACCGCGACCAGCCGCTCGGCGATGCCGTGAAGGTCGGGCTGGAGATCGGGATTCTGCACGTGGCGAGCCTAGTACCGGCGGCGGCCGTCTTGACAACCGTTTTTTTCGGGGAGACCGTCCTGTCATGTACGAAGTGGCGGCGATCGAGGACGCGGCGGCAGCCGAGGCGTCGCTCGACCCGATGCGGTCGAAACTGCTGGCGGAGCTGGTGGAACCGGGCTCGGCGACGTCGCTGGCCGCCAAGGTGGGCCTGGCCAGGCAGAAGGTCAACTACCATCTGCGCACGCTGGAGCGGCACGGCCTGGTGGAGCTGGTCGAGGAGCGCAGGAAGGGCAACGTCACCGAGCGCGTGATGCAGGCCACGGCCGCTTCCTTCGTGATCTCCCCCACCGCGCTGGCCTCCGTGCAGCCCGACCCCGCCAGGTCGCCCGACCGGCTCTCGGCCCGCTGGCTGCTGGCGCTGGCGGCGCAGCTCGTACGGGATGCCGGCGCCCTGATCGCCGGGGCCGCGAAGGCACGGCAGGACGTGGCCACGTTCGCCATCGACGGCGAGGTCCGCTTCGCGTCGGCGGCCGACCGGTCGGCGTTCGAGGAGGAACTGGCACGGTGCGTGACCTCATTGATGAGCAAATATCACGACACGTCCGGCGGAGAGGACGGGCGTGACCACCGGCTGGTGCTGGCGGTTCATCCCACGATTCATCTCGCCTTGCGCGGCCAGAGGGGTGGGCCGGGCGGGGAAGGGCAGGACTGAGCGGGTGAAGGTCGTCGCGATCTCCGACACGCACGCGCCCAGGCGCTGGCGCACCTGCCCGCCGCTGGTCGCCGGGCACCTGCGCGGCGCGGACGCCATTCTGCACGCGGGCGACGTCTGCGTGCCCTCCGTGCTGGACGAGCTGGCCGCGTACGCGCCCGTCCACGCCGTCAAGGGCAACAACGACGGGCCCGACGTGGTGGCGCCGGAGACCCTGGAGCTGACCCTGGACGGGCTGCGCGTCGGCATGATCCACGACAGCGGCCCGGCCAAGGGCCGCCTGGCCCGCATGCGACGCCGTTTCCCGCACGCGGACCTGGTGGTCTTCGGTCATTCGCACATCCCGCTCGACGAGTCGGGCGACGGTCTGCGGATCTTCAACCCGGGCTCCCCCACCGACCGCCGCCGCCAGCCGCACGGCACGCTGGGGCTGCTCACCATCGAGCGCGGGGCGCTCACCCGGGCCGAGATCGTCGCCGTCACCTGAGGAGGCACCCACCCGGCGACGCCTCCTCCACGAGGCCGTCCTCCTGTCCACGAGGCCGTCCGCCTCCACGAGGCCGTCCTGCTTCACAAGGCAGTCCTACTCACGAGGTCGTCCTACTTCACGAGGTCGTCCTTCGACTTGTCCAGGTTGGTCTTCAGCTCCTCCATCACCTTGGCGTAGCCGAGGTAGCTGTAGCGCTCGGCCGCGTGCCACGGGTAGACCTGGCCGGCCTTGACGGCGGGCAGCTTGGCCCAGGTCGGCTTCTTGGCCATCTCCTCGGGCTTCATCGACTGGGCGCGGGCATCCGAGAGGATCACGTCGGCCTGGTACTTGTCGGCATTCTCCCAGCTCAGCACCTCCCAGAAGCCGCCTTCGCTCTCCGTCGGCCTCTCGGGGGAGACGATGTTCAGGCCGAGCTCGCCCCAGTACTGGATGTCGGCGTGGTCGGGCAGGTAGGCGACGTACAGGGACTCGGGCGTGCCCGTCACGATCATGACCTTGAGGTCGGGCTTCTCGGCGGCGAGGGTCTTCAGCGCCGCGCTGGCGGCGTCGAAGCGGTTCTTGGCCTCGACCACGGGCGCGGCCTTGGGGTCCGCGCCGAGCGCGGCGGCGAGCTGGCCGTACTTCTCGATGATCTCCAGCAGCGGCTTGCCGCTGAGCCGTACGCCGACGGACGGGACGATCTGCTCGACGGCCGCGGCCGACTGCTCGGGGACGTACCAGAGCGCGTCCTTCACGTACATGCCCGCCACCAGCAGGTCGGGCTGAAGCGTGGCGAGCTTCTCGACGTTGAACTCGCCGTACGCGTTCCCGATCGTCTCGACCGTGGAGATGTCGACCTCGCCCACCTCGGGGTCGGGCCCGCCGTCCTTGAGCTTGTGCGGGCCGAACACCCCGACCGGCCGCACGCCGAAGTCCCACAACGCGGCCGCCGCCGACGCCTGGGCCACGACGCGCTTGGGCCGCTGCGGCACGGAGATGTTCTTGCCGCGATCGTCGGTCCAGGTCCATTGTGCCTGCGAGGCGGAGGAGGCCGGGGCGGGCGGCGCGGCCGTACCGCCACAGGCACTGACACCGAGCAGAGCGGCGGCGCCGAGGGCGACAAGGGTGCGTCGCGGGACATTGGCCATGGGTTCTCCTCTTTAGGCGGGCTTTGCCCTTCTGGTCGGCATATTAGATTAGCCTTACCTAACCGAAAAGACCCCCTTAAGGGTCTTAAGGCCCGGCGGTAAGCCGGCGGGAACGAGGCCGTAAGCGCCCTCCAGCACAGTGATCTCAGATCACCGGAGCAGAGAAGGGCCGAAGAGATGAGCCAGCCGCACACCACCGCCGTCCTGGACGAGATCCGCCTCCCCGGGTTCACCGGGACCGTGCACCTGCCGGGCGAGGCGGGGTACGACGAGACGCGCCGTTCGCTGAACCCGGCCGTGGACTCCCGCCCGGCGCTCGTCGCCGAGGCGTACGGCCCCGGCGACGTACGCTCCGCGCTGCTGGCGGCGCGCGCCCACGGGGTACCGTTCGCGGTCCAGGCCACCGGGCACGGCACGCACACCGCGTGCGACGGCGGCATCCTGGTCAGGACCTCGCCGATGGCGTCGGTGCTGGTGGACCCGGCCCGCCGGGTCGCCAAGGTCGGCCCGGGGGCGCGCTGGGGCGAGGTCATCGCCGCCGCCGCGCCGTTCGGCCTGGCGCCGCTGTCGGGCTCCGCGCCGTCGGTCGGCGCCACCGGCTACACGCTGGGCGGCGGGCTGGGCTGGCTGGCCCGCAAGCACGGGTTCGCCGCCGACAGCGTGCTGCGCGCCGAGGTGTTGCTGGCCGACGGCCGCCACGTCACGGCGAGCCCGGAAAGCCACCCCGAGCTGTTCTGGGCGCTGCGCGGCGGCGGGGGCGGGTTCGGCGTGGTGACCTCGCTGGAGTTCCGGCTCCACCCGGTACGGGAGGTGTTCTCCGGGTTCGCCTACTTCCCGATCGAGGCGGCGGCGCGGACACTGACGGCCTACCGCGACTGGATCGAGGACGCCCCCGACGAGATCAGCACGGCGCTGGTGTTCAAGCGGATGGCCGACGACGAGCAGGTGCCGGCGCAGGTGCGCGGCAGGCACGTGGTGATGCTCAAGGTCCTGTACGCCGGGGCGGCCGGGCAGGCGCGGCGGCTGCTCGCGCCGCTGTACCGGGCGGCGGGTCCCGCGCTGCTGGACGAGACGCGGCCGACCACGTACGCGGCCTCCGCCATGGGCGGCACGCCGAACCGGCACATGGACATGTTCGACACCGTGCCCGACGCGGTGGTCTCCTCGCTGGTACGGGCGGCGGAGCGGGCGCAGACCGTGGAGATCCGCCACTGGGGCGGCGCGATGGGGCGGCCCGGGGCGGACGCCGGGCCCGTGAGCCACCGCTCCACCGCGCTGTCGGTGATCGTGGACACCGTGGTCCCCGGGCTGGCCGAGGAACTGCGGCCGTACGCCAACGGGGGGACGTTCCTGAACTTCCTGGCCGACCCGGCGCGGACGGCGGCGGCGTACACGGCGGCGAACTACGCGCGACTGCGGGACGTCAAGCGGGCCTACGACCCGGACGGCTTCTTCCGCATCGGCCACGTCGTCACCCCGTGACCCGCGCGCGCGACCGCGAAGGCCCCGAGCAGCTCGGCGGCCCACTCCCCGGCGGAACCGAGGGGTGGGCCGCCGGGCGGTTCAGTGCATGGCGGTTCAGTGCATGGCTACGGTGCCGGTGAGCTCGTTCGGCGGCTGGGGCAGGGTGGCGCTCTTGGTGACCTTGCCGGAGGCCAGGTCCACGGCGTGGAGTTGCTTGCCCTCCGGGTCGCTCACGTACACGGACTGGTCACGCACGAAGATGTTGGGCCGGGGACGCTGCCACTCCAGCGGCTCCTTCCACTCATCCAGCACCTTGACGGTCTTGGTGACCTTGGCGGTGGACGGGTCGATCACGTGGATGGCGCCGTCCGTGCCCAGGACGAGGGCCTCACCCTGGGGACCACGCGCCAGGGAGCGGAAGGTGTAGCTCGTCCCGATGTCCACCAGCTTCATGGAGCCGCTCGCCGTGTCGATGAGCGAGATCTGGGTCGGGCGCTCCAGCTCGGCGTCCGGATCCTTTTTGTAGTCGCCGAGGACGATCGGCGACAGGTCAGAGCCGGACTGGTTGCCGATCCGGCCATACTCGTCCGGACTGTCGATCTTGGTGATCTTCCCGTCCTTGTAGAGCAGCACGCCGTCCTCGCAGCCGACCACGACCGCCTCGTCCTGCGCGGTGGCCTCGCCGTGCACGCCGGGGCACTCCTCGTTGCGGACGATCTCCTTGAGGTCCTTGTCCAGGGCCATGATGCCGGTGCGCTTCTCCTCGGTGCCGAGGGTGGTGACGAGCTCGCCGTTCTGGAGCTTGATCGCGACTCCGTGGTGCGCCTCGGCCGACTTGTACGTCTCCCCCTTGGGCAGCCCGGCGGCCAGCTCGGCCGGGTCGAACATGGTCACCTCGCCGGTGCCGTCGGCGAACAGGACGGTGGTGCCGGCGTGCCTGACCACGTGGCCCGGCTTGACGCCCTTGAACTCGTCGGTCTTCAGCGTGCCGGAGGCGGCGTCGAGGACCCGGAAGCCGGTCGAGGTGGAAACCAGGACGTGCCGCTCGTCCCCCGCGGGGTTGACGCGGTTGTACCCGGGGAGCGGGATGTCCTTGACCACTTCCAGGCTCTGGCCGTCGAGGACGTACAGGCCGCCGTCGTAGGTCATGACGACGGGGTCCGCCGTCGTGGCCGCCGCCGTCGTCGCCGCCGGCGTGGTCGGCTGCGTGGTGGCGGGTACGGCGCTCGCGGCCTCCTGGCCGCCACCGCCGCACGCGGTGAGCAGGAGGGCCCCGGCGACCAGCGTCGCCGGAGCGGTGATCCGTGACCGGACGGTCATGTGGTGCACCTTTCTGAGGGTGGGGTGTCAGCGGCCGGTGAGGCCGCTGACCATGGCTGTGGTGTTGCTACGGACCATGTCGAGGTACGTGGCCGCGCCCGGCGACCTGCTGCTCAGCGACTCCGAGAACAGGGGGACGACCTTGACGTCCACCCCGGCCTCCGAGGCGAGTACTTGGGCCAGCCGGTCGGGCTGTGAGGAGTCGGCGAAGATCGCCTTGACCCCGGTGCGGTCGATGGCGTCCTTGAGCGACTTCAGGTCCGAGGCGCTCGGGGAGGCCAGCGTGGTGCCGCTGGGGATCACCGCGCCGACGACCTCGAACCCGTACCGCTGGGCGAAGTAGCCGAAGACGTGATGGTTGGTCACCAGGCGGCGGGATGCGGATGGGATGGTGGCGACCTGCTGCCCGACCCAGGCGTCCAGTTCCCCGACCTTGGCCCGGTAGGCGGCGGCCCCGGCCCGGACTGCGGCGGCGTCGATGCCCTCCGCGTGCGCGACGACCTGCTCGGCGATCAGGTCCACGGCCTTGGCCATGCGCCCGGGGTCGGTCCAGAAGTGCGGGTCTGGCTGTCCTGCCGTCTCGTCGCCGGTGGCGGCGAAGCGGATGGGGTTCACGCCCTCCCCCACGGCCAGCGCGGGCACGCCTGCCCGCTTGGCGGTCTCGACGTTGCGCAGTACGCCTTCCTCCAGGCCGAGCCCGTTGTAGACGATCAGGTCGGCCGTCTCGATGGCCGCCGCCTCCTTGGCGGAGACGCCGAAGGAGTGGGGGTCGGCGTCCGGCTTCATGAGCACGGTGACCTCGGCCGCGTCGCCGACGACGGCCTTGGTGACGTCGCCGAGGATGTTGGTGGTGACGACCACCCTGGGCGGCTCGTCGCCGCCGGTGCTCGCGCAACCGGCCGCCGCCACCACGAACGTGACCGCCGCGAGAAGGCGGATCAGCGCGCTCATCGGCCCGTCTCCATCAGGTACGCGGGGGTGAAGCCGGGCTTGAGTGTGCGGGCGCGCCGGAGGTCGTCGTTGTAGTCGATCTCGTGCACGGCCTGGCCCGCCGGGTCGTTGACGTAGGCGCGGCTGGTGTCAGCCTGGATGACGGGCGACGGAACGGCCTTCTGGCCGGAGCCGGGCTGCGGGTCGTCCTGGGTGGGTGAGGCGGTCGGGGGGTCGGTGAGGAGCTTGGTCGTGGCGGTTTCCTTGCCGGTGCGGGGGTCGTGGGCGTGCAGGACGCCGTCCTCGGTCAGGGACAGGACCGGCGTGTCCTCGCCCGTGGCGCACACCGCAACGACGGGCCCGGTCTTCAGCAGCCGCCACTTCCTGCCGGTGACGTCGAGCACCCAGATCCCGGTGTCCCCGGCCTTCGCGGCCAGCGTCGGGCTGCCGGGCCGCTGCACGAACTCCTTCGCCCGCTCCCCCGCCGCCGTCCCGTCCGGGTAACGGATCTTCACTCCCTCGAACTCGCCGTCCTTCCCGGTGACCAGCAGGGCACCGTCGGCACAGCCGAAGACGACACCACGCCGGGTCACCGCCGTTCCTTCCGCCTCCTCACAGGCCCCGGCCTCGCCGGCCGCCTCGCCGGTCCGCGCCTTGACCTGCACGGCGCCGGCGGTGGCCACGAGCAGCCGCTCCCCGTACGGCACGACGGCGTCGGCCCCGGTGAGGCGGCCCGTCTCGGCGAGTTCGCCCTTGTCCATGCGGGCGCGGTCGAACAGCGTGACCGTGCCGTCGCCCGACCACACGGCGGTAACCGCCGCGTCGCCCGTGACCTGGTACGGCGGCTTGCCGGCCACCGTGCCCAGGTCCCGGGTCGCGGCCTTGTAGTAGTGCACGTGGTCGCCGTGATCGACGGTCCAGCCGCCGCTGTCCACGACGCGCAACTCGCCCGTGCCCGTGGTCAGGTAGGCGTAGCGGCCGTCACCGGTGACGGCACGCACGTCGGCCGCGCCGGCGGCCGCCGTGGTCCGCTCGGTGAGCAGGTCGAGAATCCCCGCCTGCCCACCACCGGCCAGGACGAGGCGGTACTGCGGCTCCGACATCTCCTCCGCGCCTTCGACATAACCGTGAGGCACCTCCGTGGCGGAGGAGCCGGAACCGGCCGCAGGTCCGCCGCTGCTGGTGGAAGGGCTGGCACCGGCCGC
The DNA here is from genome assembly GCF_040655495.1 of Nonomuraea sp. NPDC050404. NCBI lineage: Bacteria > Bacillati > Actinomycetota > Actinomycetes > Streptosporangiales > Streptosporangiaceae > Nonomuraea > Nonomuraea sp. NPDC050404. The sequence continues at coordinate 272,303 of NZ_JBFAKB010000015.1, read as the reverse complement.
CGTCCCACTGTTCCCGCCGGAGGCGCAGCCCGCGAGCAGGACGCCGGCGAGGACGAGCGCCGCCGTCCGAACCGTCGTCCGAGCCGCTGTCCGGGCCGCCGCCGTTCGGTACGCCGTCGTCAGGTGCGCCCTCATGCCGCCACCGCCGCTCCGGCCCTCGTGGGCCTGCGTCGCAGGTGGTCGGCCAGCGCCGAGAGGAAGAACAGGCCCACGGCCACGGCCGCGATCGTGGCGCCCGCCGCCGTGGCCGCGTGCCAGGAGACGATCAGCCCGATCACGGTCGAGGCGATGCCGAGCAGCGCCGCGCCCAGCATGATCGCCGGGATGCTGCGGGCCCACAGCGCGGCGGCCGCGGGCGGCCCGATGAGCAGGCCGAACACCAGCAGCGTGCCGACGATGTGGAACGAAGCCACGATCGCCAGCGTGACCAGGCCGAGCAGCAGCACGTGCGCCAGCCGGGGACGCAGGCCCAGCGTGTGGGCCTTGCGCGGGTCGAAGGCGAGCGCGACGAACAACCGGTGCCCGAGCAGCGCCACGGCGGCGGTGACCGCGAGCGCCAGGCCGAGCCCGGCCAGGTCCTGCGCGCCGACCGCCAGCACGTCGCCGAACAGGAACGCGGTCAGATCGACCGCGAAGGATTGGGAGTGCGAGACCACGATCACGCCCAGGGAGAGCATCCCGGCGAAGAGCAGGCCGATGCTCGTGTCCTGGGACAACCGGGCCGAGCGGCTGAGCAGGCTCACCCCGTACGCCATGCCGCCGGCGCTGAGCAGCGCGCCGATCAGGATGTTCACGCCGGCCGCGGAGGCGAGCGCCACGCCGAGGAGCATCCCGTGGGACATCGCGTCGCCGAGGAAGGCCATGCCGCGCAGCACCACCCACGTGCCGGCGAGCGCGCACAGCAGCGACACCAGGATGCCCGCCCATAGCGCTTGCCTGACGAAACTCACCTGAAAGGGGTCAAACAACCAATCCATGACGAGGACTCTATAATGAAAACCGTTGTCAGATTCAAATCGAGGTTTTCAGATGGAGGTTCCGTGGAGCGCGGCGACGCGGTCGTGATCAGTGACGTCACGGCGGGTTACGGTCGCAGGACGGTCTTGCGCGGGCTGTCGGCGCGGCTGCCCCTGTCGGGCGTGACCGCCGTGGTCGGCCCGAACGGGTCGGGCAAGTCCACGCTGCTGGGCGTGCTGGCCGGAACCGTACGGCCGCTGGGCGGCACGGTCGATCTCGGCGGCGCGGGACGTCCCGGCTATGTGGCGCAGCGCGACGCGGTCTCCAACGCGCTGCCGATCACCGTGCGTGAGACGGTGGCGATGGGCCGCTGGGCGCTGCGCGGGCCGTGGCGGCGGCTGACGGCGCACGACCGGGCGATCGTCGAGGAGTGCATGGCCGCGCTGGACGTCGCGCCGCTGGCCGCGCGGCGGCTGAGCACGCTGTCGGGCGGGCAGCGTCAGCGCGTCCTGCTCGCCCAGGGGCTCGCGCAGGAGCCGGGCCTGCTGCTGCTCGACGAGCCCACGACCGGGCTGGACCTGCGTGCCGAGCAGCACATCTCGGCCGTGCTCGACCTGCAGAAGACGCGTGGCGTGACGGTCGTGCACGCCACGCACGACCTGACCGCGGCCCGCCGCGCCGACCACTGCCTGCTCCTCGACGAGGGCCGGCTGATCGCGGAGGGCCCGCCCGCCTCCGTGCTGACGCCCCGGACGATGGACCAGGTGTTCACCAGACTGGAGCACGCCCGGCCATGACCCGGCGAACCATTCGCCCGGCCAGGGCACGGCGAGCCATGGTCCGGCCAGGGCATGGCGCGGTGGGGGTTATCGGCGGCGGCTCCGGGCCAGCAGCCACAGGAGCACGGGGGCGCCGAGCACGCCCGTCACCACGCCGACCGGCAGCTCCACGTCCGGGATCAGCAGCCGCGCGATGAGATCCGCCCCGAGCACGATGAACGCCCCGGTCAGCCCGGCGGCCAGCGGCGGCGGGGCGGGGGTGCGGGCCAGGCGCTGCGCGATCTGCGGCGCGGCCAGCGCCACGAACGCCACCGGCCCGGCCGCGGCGGTGCCGAAGGCCACCAGCGCCACGCCCGTCATCAGCAACGACAACCGGGCCACCTGCACGGGCGCGCCGAGCACGGTCGCCACGTCGTCCCCGAGTTGCAGCACCCGCGTCCAGGTGCCGAGCAGCAGCGTGAGCGGGATCAACACGGCCAGGGCGATGGCCAGCGGCGTCACGTGGTCCCAGGTGCGGCCGTTCAGGTTGCCGAACAACCAGCCCAGCGCCTGCTGGGCCTGGAAGTCCCCGCTGGTGACCATGAGGTACTCGGTGGCGCTGGTGCACATCCACGACAACCCGATGCCGACCAGCACGATCCGGCCGCCGCTGGTGCCGCGCCGCCAGGCCAGCAGGTACGTCACCAGCGCCGCCGTCACGGCCCCCGCGAAGCCCAGGAACTGCAGCCCGGCCCCGACCCCGAGGCTGATCCCCGCCACCACGGCCACCCCGGCGCCCTGGGTGACGCCGATCATGTCGGGGCTGGCCAGCGGGTTGCGGGTCATCGTCTGGAACAACGCGCCCGACAGGCCGAAGGCGACACCCGCCAGCAGCCCGGTCAGCGCCCTGGGCAGGCGCAGCTCGTGCACGACGAACGCGGTGCCCTGCTCGCCGGTGCCCAGCAGCGCGCCCACGACCTCGCCGAGGCCGAGCCGTACCTCGCCGAGCCCGATGCCCAGGCAGAACGCCAGGAACGCGGCCCCGGCGGTGGCCAGGCAGACCAGGATGACGCGGGGCCGCAGCACCCCGGAGACGGGCGGGGCGGCCAGCCGGAAGGGCAGGGCGCTGCTCGACCGGCCGAGCGGGCGCGGCCGGGTGATCGGTTCGTTCATGTGCGCTCAGAGCTCCGCGAGGCGTCGTCGGCGGGCCAGGAAGACGAAGAACGGGCCGCCGACGAAGGCCACCAGCAGCCCCGCCTGCACCTCGATCGGCGGCGCCACCATCCGCCCGAGCACGTCGGCCGCCAGCAGCAGGCACGGCCCGAGCAGCGCCGCGAGCGGCAGCAGCAGCCGGTGGTCGGCCTCGGATCGGCCGCCGGTCTTGGCCAGGGCGCGGGCCACGTAGGGGACCACGAGCCCGACGAAGACGACGGGCCCGATGGCGGCCACGGCGGAGCCGGTGAGCAACATCACGGCGACCGCGCCCTGCAGGCGTACCAGGCCGACCCTGCGGCCCAGGCCCTTGGCCACGTCGTCGCCGAGGGCGAGGCTGTTGAGCGCGGGACCGGAGGCGAGCGCGAGCGCGGCGCCGAGGAGGGCGAAGGGCAGCAGCTGCGGCAGCACCTGCCCGCCCGCGCCCGAGAGCGAGCCCGCCGACCAGAACCGGTACCTGCTCAGCGACTCGGGATCGACCAGCACGAACGCGCTGGTCACCGAGCTGAGCAGGAACGTGGTCGCGACGCCCGCGAGCGCCAGCTTGACCGGGGTCATGCCCTCGCGGCCGAGCCCGGCAAGTCCGTACACGACCACGCTGGCCACCAGCGCCCCCGCGAAGGCGAACCAGACGAATCCGGCGGGCGCCGCCACGCCGAACACGCCGATGGCCAGGACGACGGCGAACGCGGCCCCGGCGCTGACGCCCAGCACGCCGGGGTCGGCCAGCGGGTTGCGGGTCAGCGCCTGCATGAGGGCGCCGGACAGGCCGAGCGCCGCCCCGGCCAGGATGCCGATCAGCGTGCGCGGGACGCGTACGGACCAGACGATGTCGAGCACGTCCCGGTCGGTCACGGTGCCGGCCAGCGCGCCGATCACCTGGTCGGGCGGGATCGCGCGGGCGCCGAGCGAGAGTGACAGCAGGCAGGCGGCGATCAGCGCGACGGCGGCGACCGCGAGGGCCTTCACGACGTCTTGGTGCCGGGGTCGCCGTCCACCGCCGCCGCCAGGCGCGGGACGAGGGTGTCGAGCACGTACGGGACGCTGAGCACGGTGAGGAAGGCGACCGCGTCGCTCGGCGGCGTGCCCTCGGGCAGGTAGACCTCGCGGCCCTCCTTCACCACGTCGAGCGCCTTGTAGACGGTGTCGCCGTGCAGCGTGGCCTGGCCCTTGGCGGCGTCGGTGACGCTCCAGACGATCACGCCGGTGTCGACCAGGTCGAGCCGCTCCCTGCTGATGTTGGCGCCGAACTTGTCGCCGATGGCCTGGTCGAGGCCCTTGGGGAGCTCGAAGCCGAGCGCGCCGAGCAGGCGGTTGCGCGGGTCCTGGCTGCCGAAGATGAAGTAGCCCTCGTACAGGGTGGCCATCAGGCCGGTCTTGCCCTTGAACTCGGGGTGTTCCTTCTGCACCTGGGCGAAGCTGTCCTCGACCTGCTTGACGAGCTGGTCGGCCTCGGCGGGCTTGCCGACGGCGGCGCCGACCTTCTTGGTGACCTCCTGCCACGGGATGCCGTAGTCGATGTACTCCTTCGGCTGGGCCACGGTGGGCGCGATCTTCGCCAGGGTCTCGTACTGCTCCTTGGTCAGCCCCGAGTACAGGGCCAGGATCAGGTCGGGGTTGAGCGCGGCGATCTTCTCGAACTGGGGGCCGCTGCCGGTGTCCTTGAGCACCTGCGGGCGGGCGGCGCCGCCAAGTTTGCCTTCCGCCCAGGGGCCGATCGCGCCCGGGTACTCGCCGAACCACTCCGTGGTGCCGACCGGGACGATGCCGAGGGCGAGCAGCGAGTCCTGTTCGAGCAGGCCGACGGTGACGACGCGCTTGGGCGCGCCCTCGATGGTGGTGCTGCCGTATTTGTGCGGCAGCGTCACGGGGAAGGCGCCGTTCGCGGACGGCGCGGCGGCCGCGCCGGATTCGGTCGCCGGGGCGGGTGCGGTGGAGCCACAGCCCACGATGGTGAGAAGTACGAGCGCCACGAGGGCGAGCACGCGGGTCAAGGTACGGCTCCTCTTTCGGGAAAGGCACGCCAAATAAGGCGAGCCTAACCTTACAGTAGGAGCCGATCAACGCCCGTGGCACGGCTGAACCTGCCGGCAGCCGTGCCACTCGCTAGGACGTCACCCCGGCCGATGGCCGGGGCCGCGCCCTGTTAAGGGCGCGGGGTGGTGCGGTGCGGGACGTGTTCGGCGGTGCCGACGTGGTTGCGCTGCTTGCGCATGCCGGCGAAGCCGAGCAGGCCCAGCAGGCCCAGCAGGCCCCACAGGCCGGCGTTGCCGCCGCCTTCGTCGCTCCTGTTGTCGTTCGGTGCGGGTGTCACCTGGCTCTGCGCGACGGGCGCGACCGGTTGGTCGTTGGCCGTCGCCGCGGCGGCCGGCACCAGCGTCAAGAAGAACGCCAGGCCCAGCCCGGTGAGCGTCTTGCGCATCTTGGGTTCCCCCGATCCGGCGGTCTCGTTCAACCGCGGAGACCGCCTGTAACGCCTTCTCCTGACGGAAGGCTCTCAATAGCGGGGCGATCTCCATATCCCCTGCTAAACAGGCCCCTACCATCGTGATGGCGGCATCAAACGCCTTCTCTTCCCGGCGGAGTCCCGTGGGGGCCCGGCAGGCCGACGCGCACGCGGGTCTCGCAGATTCTGGCCAGTTCCGCCCGGGTGGCGGCGGCGTGCAGAACGAGGCCCGGCAGCCGTACCTCGGCCACCAGATGGCGGGTGGCGGTGATGCGCAGGAGGCTAGAGAGGAGGGAGTCGCTGCCGACGAACGCGGCACGGGTGGAGCTTTCCGCGCCCTCGCGGTAGCGCAGCGTGACCGGGCGGATCGGTGCGCCCGCGTCGATCGCCGCCTGGAACACCGCCGGGCGGAACCCGCCCATCCCCTGGCCGCACCACGTGGTGCTCTCCGGGAAGGCGACCACGGTGTCACCCGCCCTGAGCGCGTCGGCCACGGCCGCCACGGCGGACGGGAGCGCGGACAGGCGTTCCCGGTCGATGAACAGCGTCCCCGAGCCCGCCGCCAGGGTACGGACGACCGGCCAGGACGCGATCTCGCGCTTGGCCAGCGGGCGGGCCGGCAGGGCGGCGGCGATGACCAGGGGGTCCAGCCAGGAGACGTGGTTGGCCACCACCAGAGCGCCCGTCACCACCGCGCCACACGTCCCGATGACCTCCAGGCGCAGTCCCAGCGCGCGCAGGAACGCCCTGGCCCACCGGCCGGTGATCGCCGCCTGCCGAGGCGTGCCACCCGCGAAGGCACGGGCCAGCAGGGCCAGCGGCACCCCCGCGAGCGCCACGATCAGCGCGCCGAACAGCCGCAACCCGCGCCGGAGTTGACCGGCCGGGGTGATCGGCCCGCCCACGCAGGCGGCGGGCGTGCAGGGGCTGACCGGCCGCCAGGGGTTGTCCCGCGCGGCGGAAAGCGGCGGCAGGACCGTGCTCACAGGGGCTCGCCGAGGAAGAAGCGCAGGTAGCGGGGGTTGATGTTGTCCATGGACAACAACATGAAGAAGTCGGCCGTGCCAAAGTCGGGGTCGTGCGCCGGTGCCCCGCACACCCACGCGCCCAGGCGCAGGTAGCCGCGCAGCAGCGGGGGCGGCACGAACCGGTCGGGCAGCGCCTTCTTACGGGAGCGCCACGGGCTCAGCGGCATGACGCGGTGTTCCTCCGGCCCGAGCGGCACCTGCTCGACCACCGCGCGCGCCACCAGGCCGCCGTCGTCGAGCGGCACCGAGCAGCAGCCGGCCAGCCACTGGTGCCCCTCCGAAACCATGTAGCGGGCTATCCCCGCCCACAGCAGCGTGACCACCGTGCCGTCCCGGTGGTCGGGGTGCACGCAGGTGCGGCCGGCCTCCACCAGGCCCTTCCTGAGGGGCGCAAGATTGGTCAGGTCGAACTCGTGCTCGGAGTAGAGCTTGTCCACGCGGCCCGGAGGCAGCAGCCGGTAGGTGCCGACGACCTCGGCGCCGTCGCGTACGAGGAGGTGGTCGCAGTAGGTGTCGAACCGGTCGGCGTCGAGGCCGGAGACCGGGCTGTCGAGCCGCGCCCCCATCTCCTCGCCGAAGACCGCATACCGGAGCCGCTGGGCGTCCCGCAGGTCGGCGGGGCTGGTCGCCATGCCGACCGTGTATCGACGGGTGTCCAGGGAGCCGGTGTCGAGAGAGATCGTCATGGGCGGGGCGTCCTTCCCAGAAGGGGTCTCCCTGCCTATGTCGTCATGCCGACATGACCGACGAGTCTCGCGTCGGGGGCAGCCAGACGACGGCCTGGTGAAGCTCCCCTTTCGGGGAAAATCAGTTTCACTCCCGTCCCCCGCCTCACTACACTCACGACCCGACGCCGTTCGTACGTGACGAGGAAGGGAGCAGGTCGTGCGCCACAACACCGCCGCCGTCGTCTCCCCGTCGCGTTACGAGGTGATCCTGGTGTCTTCGTCGCCCCGGTGCCGGCTGCGCGGCCGTCACTGGATGCTGCCCTGACGAAGACCCTCTTTTCGGCTGGGGAATCGCGCCGTCCTGTCCAAGAACATCCCGAAAGGGCCATGGGCCGTGCGTGCTCAAGTTTTCAACCCCCTGACCGCTCTGACCGCCGTCCGTAATCTCGGCATCCTCGCCCACGTGGACGCCGGCAAGACCACCGTCACCGAGCGCATGTTGTACCTGACCGGCGCCACCCACAAGCGCGGCGAGGTGCACGACGGCACGACCGTCACCGACTTCGACTCCCAGGAGCGCGACCGCGGCATCACGATCTTCGCCGCCGCGGTGAGCTGCGTCTGGGACGGGCACCGGATCAACCTGATCGACACCCCCGGCCACGTGGACTTCTCCGATGAGGTGGAGCGCTCGCTGCGGGTGCTCGACGGCGCGATCGCGGTGTTCGACGGCGTCGCCGGGGTCGAGCCGCAGAGCGAGTCGGTGTGGCGGCGGGCCGACCGGCACGGGGTGCCGCGCGTCGCGTTCGTCAACAAGCTGGACCGGGCGGGCGCCGACCTCGACGCGGCGGTCGAGTCGATCCGCCGGCGGCTGCATCCCGCGCCGCTGGTCGTGCAGGTGCCGATCGGGCGCGAGGACGGCTTCGCCGGCGTGATCGACCTGCTCGGGCTGCGGGCGCTGGTGTGGGCCGACGGCGAGTACGCGGTCGGTCCCGTGCCGGACGACCTGCTGGCCGAGGCGCTGCGGCGGCGCCGGCTGCTGGAGGAGGCGGTGGCCGAACTGCATCCGGGCGCGCTGGAGGAGTTCTGCGCCGAACCGTCGATCTCCGAGGCGACGCTGGCCGCCGCGCTGCGCGACCTGACCGGCAGCGGTGCCGGGCTGGTGGTGCTGTGCGGCTCGGCCTACAAGAACCGGGGCATCGAGCCGCTGCTGGACGCCGTCGTACGGTATCTGCCCTCGCCGCTGGACGTGCCGGCGGTGCGGGGGCAGGACGGTGCCGAGCGGGCGGCCGATCCGGCGGCGCCGCTGGCCGCGCTGGCGTTCAAGGTGAGCGCGACGGCGACCGGGCGGCTGACGTACGTGCGGGTGTACTCGGGCACGATGCGGAAGGGGGACACGGTGCTGGACGCGGGCTCGGGCCGTACCGAGCGGATCAGCCGCATCCTGCGCGTGCAGGCCGACCGGCACGCCGAGACGGACCTGGCGGTGGCCGGCGACATCGTCGCGGTGGTCGGGCCGAAGGCGGCCCGCACCGGCACGACGTTGTGCGCGCCGGGCGCGCCGCTGCTGCTGGAGCCGCCGGGCGCGACCGAGCCGGTGGTGTCGGTGGCCGTCGAGCCGCGCAAGGGCACCGACGGCGACCGGCTGGCGGCGGCGCTGGCCCGGCTCACCGAGGAGGACCCCTCGCTGGCCGTGCGCACCGACGCCGAGACCGGGCAGACCGTGTTGTCCGGGATGGGTGAGCTGCACCTGGAGGTGGCGGCGGAGAAGTTGCGGCGCGAGCACCGGCTGGAGGTGGGCGTCGGACGGCCGCAGGTCTCCTTCAGGGAGAGCGTGTTGCGCGGGGTGTCGGGGCTGCTGTACCGGCACGTCAAGCAGGACGGCGGCGCGGGGCAGTACGCCCACGTGGTGATCGACGTCGAACCCCTTGAGGAGGGCTTCGTGTTCGCCTCGGCGGTGACCGGCGGGCGGGTGCCGCGCGAGTACGTGCGCGCGGTGGAGGCCGGCTGCCGGGACGCGCTGTCCGACGGCCCGCTCGGCGGCCATCCGGTGACCGGCCTGCGGGTGACGCTGACCGACGGCGCCACCCACGTGAAGGACTCCTCGGAGATGGCCTTCCGCACGGCGGGGCGGCTGGCGCTGCGTGAGGCGCTGCGCTCGTGCGCGATGGTGCTGCTGGAACCGGTCGTGGAGGTGACGGTGACCGTGCCGGACGACATGGCCGGCGGGGTGCTGGGCGACCTGTCGGCGCGGCGCGGGCGCATCTCGGACTCGCGGGCGCGGGCCGGCACGGTGGTGATCACCGCCGTCGTGCCGCTGGCCGAGGTGTTCGGGTACGCGACGCGGCTGCGCAGCCGTACCCAGGGCCGGGGCACGTTCACCACCCGGCCGGCCGGTTACGCGCCGGCCGGGTGAGGTGATCGTCAGGCGGTGGTGAAGGAGATCCACACGTCCGGGGGGACGTCGGGCCGGTGCGGCACGGGCCGGCGTTCCTCCGTCCACGCGTCACCGGCGATCTCCTTGGCGACCCGCCGCCAGAAGGACACGGCCTTGGCGTTGCCGTCCTGGAAGGCGACCTCCCAGGGGCCGGGGTGGCGGGCGATCACCTCACGGACGGCGCGCATGCCGATCCCGGAGCGGCGCGCGCCGCGTACCACGAAGAAGCTGTTCAGCACGCGCGCCGGGCCGGAGAGCGCACGCACGAACGCGAACCCGACCGGGCGGTCGCCGCTGGTGAACAGGTAGGCCGCCCAGTCGTCGTGCTCGAACGCCGAGGAGAGCCGATCATTGTGGTACGTGCCGTCAGGGTTGGGAAGTCCGGGCTGGAAGTCGGCCATGTCGTGCCGGAACATCAGCCAGAGGCGTTCGACGGTGGGACGGTCGGCGGCGCTCGCGGGCCGGACGGTCACATGAGAAGTGGTCATAAACAAACCTTCCGGCCGGGAGCGAATCCGGCCGGAAGGGAAAACCTAGCACCTTTCGATCATGGGGTGGTAACGGTCGCGCCTGTAACCGAGGCCGACCAGTACAGTGCCCTGCCCACCTGCGCGAACAGGCCCTTGGGATGGTTGCGGAACATCGGCTCGGTGCCGAACAGCACCACGGCCGCGCCCCGCTCGTCCCTGCCGCTGATCACCGCCGCCCGGCCCCTGGCCGCCTCGGGTCCGCCCGCGCCGTTCTCGTCGGCCCGCCAGTGGCCCGAGACCAGCGGCCCGTCGGCGGCGTAGGACTGCTCGACGGTGACCTCGGGGCCGAGGCCGGTGAACCAGAGCGGCGAGTACACGAACGAGTGGCCCGGCGCGCCACCGGTGGAGGTGGTGCGGACCACGCCGTTGGCGTCGCCGCGGCCGGCCACCGTGGTCGCCGTGAGCAGGCCGGCGGCGGTGTTGAAGGCGGCGCCCGTGGCCCCTCTGGTGATGACGCCGCCGGTGGCGAGGAACGCGTCGAGTGCCGTTCTGGCCGCCGGGTTCAGCGCGGCGAGGTTCAGGCCGCTGGAGACGTACAGGACGTCGGTGGCGCTCCAGTCGTGGCCGGCGTTCAGCACGGCGGTGGAGACGGGCGTGACGGAGAAGCCCAGCTCGCGCAGCGTGAACAACTCGTCGGCGGACGCGGCGGCGGCGACCCGGACCGGGGCGAGCGGAGTGCCGGTGGCCGTCGCGGCGCGGGTGAAGGCCACGCCGTGGCGGTCGGCGACCGTCCTGGCGTCGTGCCTCGCGGCGGCCGGGACGATCGCGGTGCCGTCACTCCCCCAGAGCACCGCGACGCCCTGGCCGAGCAGGTCGTTCAGCGCCCTGACCGCCTTGGCGTCGGTGACCTTGAGCGCGAGCGGGCCGGGGGTGCGCGGGACCGAGCCGGTCGGCGCGGCGGCCTTGACCGGGTCGGTGCGGGTGCGCAGTGCCTCGACCGGCTCGACCGTGGCGCCCCAGAGCAGGGCGTGGCTCCAGCCGGAGATGTCGTACATGGCGTTGACCCGGGGTGAGATGTCCTCCCCCGGTTCCAGCATGACGTTGGCCAGGCCGCGTTTGGGCTGGCGCATGTCCACGACGTACGAGCCCGCCGGGTACGTCGTGCCGCCCGAGCGGAACGCCGACCTGGCCCGCCCGACCCGCACGTCGTTCGCGATCAGGTGGTCCACCAGGCGCGCGGCGGCGGTGGAGCCCGCCGGGATGACGTACGCGCGGGGATAGGTGGTGGTGTAGACGTCCTCGGGGCCGAAGCCGGGCACGATGCCGAGCGGCACCTCCTTGGACGGCTCGCCCGCCGCGCCGCGCCGGAACACCTCGATCTGGTCGGCGATCAGCCGGTCGTGCCGCTCCCGTACGAAGCCGTAGGTCGCGCGGATCGCGGCGGCGGCCACGTCGGTGTTGATCGACGAGCGGCGGCGCAACTCCTCGACCGGCTGCTGGTTGTAGGCGGAGCCGTTGACCGGCAGCGGGATCTCCACGGTGTGCGCGGCGACCGTGCCGTGGAAGGGCGCGTACTGCGGGGTGAAGATCGGCGGCCAGTCGTCCCAGCCCTCCTCGGAGTCCCTGAACGGGATCTGCACCGGCTCCACGCCGTCCTGCCCCGGCGTGTAGCCGAGCCCGTTCACGGCGGCCTCCATGCGCAGGCCGTTGGCGTAGGTGTTGGTGATGAACAGGTCGTACTCGTAGTTCGCGCCGTGCGGCGGCGTGGTCGGCTCGATGAGCGTGCCGTTGACGTAGCCGTGCAGGTCGAGCATGGCGACCGGCTGGGTGTCGATCATCACCTGGCGCATCGCCCGCGCCTCGGGCTGGGCGGCGGTGATGAAGTCGCGGTTGAGGTCGAACCCGGCGCCGTTCTGGCGCACGCCGTTCACCCGGCCGTCGGGGTTGGCGGTCACGTTGAAGTACAGCCTCGTGCGCTTGAGCAGGCCGGCGACCGCCGGGTCCGCGCTGGTGGCGAGCTGCTCGATGGTGCGCAGGGCGGCGTCGGTGCCCTCCCACTCGTTGCCGTGGATGTTGGCGTTGTAGAAGATCGGCGTCTTGTACCTGGCGGCCAGCCCGCGGTCGCGGGCGGCCGCCGCCGGGTCGCTCTCGATGCGCTCGCGGATGCGGGCCTGCTCGCGCGCCTCGGCGGCGCTCTCCGGCGCGGTGACGGTGACGAGGTAGAGGTCACGGCCCTGGTACGAGCGGCCGACGATCTCCACGCTCACCCGGTCGCCGCGCCACTGCAGGTCGTTCAGCCTGGGCGCGATGCCGTGGTAGGGCACCAGCCCGAGCTTGATCGAGGCGTCCGCCGGGTTCTCCGGGGGCAGCGGGAGGCGGGTGCGCCTGGGGTAGCCGCGGTCGCGGGAGTGACCGTAGGGCTGCTCCCGGGCGGCGGCGAGCGCGGCGGCCTGCTCGGGCACGGCCGCCGCGACCTCGTTCCGTTCGGGACCGTTGCCGAAGTCACGCACGGCCGGCGCCGGCGGGTCGGCCAGGGCGAGCGGCGACGGGTCCGCCGGGGCGGCGGACGGTGGGTCCGCCAGGGCGGCGGACGGCGGGATGACAAGGAGTGCGGCCAGCGCCACCGTGGTCAGGCGGCGCATCAGCGCTCCCGGTAGTCGGCGGCGATGCCGATCAGCGAGATCAGGCCCGAGGCGAACTCCATCGCCTCGGCGTGACCCTCCTCGAACGGCGGCTGGAAGCCCACGCCCTCCCAGGTGCGCGTCGCGGGATTCCACAGGTCGGCGCCGACCTCGAAGTCCCAGCCGTAGACGTCGTAGTCGTACCAGAGCTCGTCGGCGGAGTTCCCGGCCGCCGAGTACAACACGTCCGTCACCGGCCCGGTCTGCTGCGGCCAGACGACCGTGCCCCGCTCGGCGGCGATGGCCTGCTCGATCGTGCGGGCCGAGCGCAGGAAGTACGCCTCCTCCTGCGGCGTGGGCCTGGGCAGCGTGACGCGGCCGTCGAGCTTGTACGCGCCGGGCGGCCACATGAAGTAACCGCCGTAGCTGTGCACGTTCATGGCGAACCGGATGTTGCGGTACTTCTGCGCCAGCCAGATCACGTTGCGGCTCTCGGGCTCGGAGTGCTCGCCGGGACCCGCGTACGTGCCGCTCTGGCAGTTGGCGGAGGCGCCGAAGTACCCGTCGCTCAGCGAGCCGACGGCGTAGTTGCGGTTGACGTCCACGCCCCACGTGTTACGCAGCGCCGGGTCGGCCTGCTGCGCCGGGCAGTGGTTGGTCATGTTCTTCCGCTGGGAGTTGAAGTCGTAGAAGCTGTAGTTCGCCCCGTCGGGGTTGACGGTCGGCACGATGAACACGTCCGTGCGCTCCAGCAGGCGGCGCGTGTCCTTGTCGCGCGAGTAGTTGCGCAGCAGCCGCTCGGCCGCCTCGATGGTGACCAGCGGCGTCACCCACTCCCTGGCGTGCTCCTGGGAGTAGGCCAGCACGCCGGTGCGCGAGCCGTCGCGGCGCGTGCCGATACGCAGGGCCAGCACCTGCGCGGGCGCGCGGGAGACGTCGGCGGGGGCGTTCAGGAAGTCGTCGAGCTGGGTGCGCGGCGCGGGCGCCATGACGCCCGCCCCCGGGTCGGTCCGGTACACCGAGGCCCTGACGGGCAGCCCTGCCGTGGCATTGACGGCCGCGACGACCTGGGCGGCGGTGCTGACCGGCGCGCCGGAGCCGTCGGTGGCCAGGCCGACGGTGATCAGCTTGCCGTCGAGGGCGACCCGCAGCGGGCTGTTCGGCGCGCCCGGATCGACCAGCTCGACGGCCAGGTCGTTGCCGCCCTCCGAGCCGTAGGCGGTGGAGGTGAACACGACGGCCGCGGCGGGCGGCGCGCCGATCAGCGCCTGGGCGTGGCGGCGGTAGCCGTTGGTCTTGTACGGCAGCGCGATGAGGTCGGTGAGCTTGGGGAAGCGCCGGTGCAGGGCCTTGATCCGCTCGTTGAGCTGCGCCGGCGTCATGTACTGCGTGACGAAGTCCTTCTGGTAGCCGGGCCCGGTGCGGTCGGGCCGCTCACCGTCGGGCCATTCCTTGACCCGCGCCTGCGCCGTGCCGCCGCCGGTCGAGGTGACGGTGATCGACTGTGGCCGGTCGGCCGCCGGGACGGGGGTGCTGAACTGGTGGCCCAGGTAGGCGCCCGCGTCCACGTACGCGATCATCTCCGCCTCCCCGCCCGTACCGCGCCTGCCCTGCCAGGTGACGGTGAGCGTGGCGGCCTGGGCGGCGCTGCTGGAGGCTTCGACGGACAGGAAGTACCCGTCGCGCGACTTGTACCAGACCGCGCGCTCCACGACGATCTGGTCCTGCGCCGTGGCGGTCTTCGCCCTGGCCCGGGGGGTTGACCCGGCGGCCTCGGTCACGCCGAGCGGGCGCAGGCCGGCGAGCTGGCTCGCGGTGAGCACCGCGTCGATCCGGACGCTGCCGTCCGGCTGGGGGCGTACCCGTTCCGTGAGGTCGGCGCCGGAGGCCACCAGTTTCTCCATGGCGGCGCGATCCGGCACGGACAGGGTGACCAGGGAGACCGGCTCGGGGTCGGCCGGACCGGCGACCGCGGGAACGGACGGCTGTATTGCGGTGAATGTCGTGGCGACGATCAGCAGAGCGACTGCGGACGCCCGTAAGCCATGCATGAGCCCCTCCAGGAAGATCCCGTATGGGGCTCATTGAAAGCCGACAATCAGCAACGGGCAAGACCCAGGAACGGCTCCCCGGCCGAATTCCGCAGGCCAGGAAATCGCCGGAAAACCCACTCTTGACAAAACACTCGGCCTCCCATAATCTCCAGCCAAAATTATATCGATTTAATCAGCGGAGCGCGTCACGATGAGACCCCCCAGCAGCATCCGCCGCGCGTTGGCCGCAGGGCTGACGGCCCTGCTCTGCATGCCGCTCACGGCGCTCCCGGCGCAGGCCGGCGGCCACGGCTCCGGCGTCCGGCTGGAGCACCTCGACCGCGGCCTGGTGGCCGCCTCGACCGGCGAAGGCGTCTTCCTGAGCTGGCGATTGCTCGGCGACGAGGTGACCGGCCACGGCACGAAGGGCATGACGGGCGCCGACTTCCGCGTCTACCGCGACGGCCGCCCCATCGCCACCGTCACCGACAGCACCAACTACAAGGACGCCGCGGGAACGGCGGAATCCGAGTATCGGGTGGCCCCTGTCATCAAGGGCCGCGAGGGCCGCCGCAGTGCAGCAGCCACGCCGTGGGTTAAATCGTTTTACGACCTGCCATTGCAAAAGCCGGCCGACGGCGTGACCCCGATGGGCGAGGCGTACACCTACTCCGCCAACGACCTGAGCGTGGGCGACGTGGACGGCGACGGCCAGTACGAGTACGTGGTCAAGTGGGATCCCTCCAACTCCAAGGACGTCTCGCAGCGCGGTTACACCGGCAACACCTACGTGGACACCTACGAGCTGGACGGCACCCTGCGCTGGCGGCTCGACCTGGGCGTGAACATCCGCTCCGGCGCCCACTACACGCAGTTCCTGGTCTACGACTTCGACGGCGACGGCCGCTCGGAGATGATGCTCAAGACCGCCCCGGGCACGAAGATCATCCGTTATGGCGCCCGAGGTCAGGTCGTCTCCGAGCGCTTTATCACGATGCCGCGCGAGGATCGCAGGGCCGGTTACGCCAATACCGACGACTATCGAAAGAGCGCCGCAGACTATTTCGACCATGTTGTTGAAATGTTCGCGAAATGGCACGAGCACCCGGAGGTCGTCGCCGGGCGCTGGCCGGCCACGCTGGAACAGGCTTTCGGCATCGAGAAGAAGTACGCCTACCCGCTCTCCCGCGCGGACGCCACCGAACTGGCCACGTACTTCATCGACGTCTACGCGCCCGCCCGCAGCGGCAACAACCGGCTGCGCGAGTTCAACGGCTTCATCCTGACCGGCCCCGAGTACCTGTCGGTCTTCGAGGGCGCCACCGGCCGGGAACTGGAGACCATCCATTACAAGCCGGGCCGCGGGGACGACGGCCTGCTGTGGGGCGACTACGCGATGGCCAGGGTCGAGCCGGGCAACCGGGTGGACCGCTTCCTGTCCTCGGTCGCCTACCTCGACGGCAGGCGCCCGTCGGCGATCTTCGCCCGCGGCTACTACACCCGCAGCACGCTGGTCGCCTACGACTGGAACGGCAGGCGGCTCAAGGAACGCTGGTACGTCGACAGCGGCCACGCCCCGATGTCCAACCCCTTCAACGACGGCCCGCACGGCGTGGACGGCAGCAACCCGGAGTACGCGACCCTCACGACCCAGGGCTTCCACTCGATGAGCGTGGCCGACGTGGACGCCGACGGCAGGCAGGAGGTCATCTACGGCTCCGCCACCATCGACGACGACGGCGACCTGCTGTACTCCTCCTTCGCCGAAGGCCCGCCGCAGAGCGCCTTCCCCGGCCGGAACATCCGTCTCGGCCACGGCGACGCCATGCACGTCGGCGACTTCGACCCCGACCGCGAGGGCCTGGAGATCTGGACGGTGCACGAGGGCGGCCGCTCGGCCCCGTACGGCTGGGCGCTGCGCGAGGCGGCCACCGGCGAGGTCATCCACGGCGGCTACAGCGGCGTCGACACCGGCCGCGGCATGGCCGGCGACATCGACCCGGCCGTGCGCGGCGTGGAGACGTGGTCGTCGATGCCGCCCGACCAGGCGGTGCAGGCCGGGTTGTGGTCGGCGCGCGGCGAGTACCTGGGCAGGAACGCGCCCGGCACGAACATGAGCATCCGCTGGGCGGCCGACATGACCACCCAGCTCGTCAACGGCACCGCCACGACCGTCCTGCAGACGCCGACCATCGACGACCACCGGCGCGGCACGCTGCTGACCGCCGAGGGCACGCTCACCAACAACTGGACCAAGGGCAACCCCGGCCTGGTCGCGGACGTCTTCGGCGACTGGCGCGAGGAACTGCTGACCCGCACCACGGACAGCACCGCGATCCGGATGTTCCTCAGCACCGAGGTGACCGACAGGAAGTTGTACACGCTGATGCACGACCCGCAGTACCGGGTCGAGGTGGCCAGGCAGCAGACGGCCTACAACCAGCCCGCCTACCCGAGCTTCTACTTCGGCTCGGACATGGACTGGTCGAAGGTGCCCGTACCGGACCTCAGATAGCCGGCCTTCGCCATCAGGGCCGCCGCGCAAATGAGCAGCAGCACGGGGGCGGCGGTCAGGCCGCCCGCGATGCTGCCGGCCCCCTGAACGCTCATCAGCACCCCGAAGAACGCGGCCTCCCTTTCCAGTCCCTTGTCCACCGGCGGCGGTGCTGCTGCCGGGCGCGAGTCCGGTTCCTGCCAGCGTCCGGTGTACGGGCCGATCAGCCGCTCGATGGCCCGGCACACGTTCGATGGCGGATGTTACGTGAGGGCGATGTCCACCGAGGGGCGGAGTTTGGCGGCCGTGGCCAGGGCCTGGTGGATCGGGTGGTCGGTGAAGGCGGTCACGTGTGCCTCGCCGGTGGGGTGCCGGGCCGCGGGGAAGGCGATCTGCTCGTAGGCGGCCTGGAAGCGGGGTCCCCAGCGGCGGGCGCCGAGGCGGGCCGTGCGGGAGCAGTTGTCCACCATGTACGCCACATCCCGGGCATGCATGTACGGCAGCAGCGAGTCCACCGCCTCGATGACCGACTCGTTGACGATCTCCGACCAGGGGTGACCGCGTTCGGCGAACTCGTCGACCTGGGCCATCATCGTGGCCGTGAACAGCCCCGCCGTGAACGGCTCGATGGCCGGCGCGCGTTCGCCGCGGCGGGCGCGCACGGCGTCCCCGGCCGCCCACATGGGTGAGCCGCTGATGGGGCTCATCGGCCGGTCGGCCAGGCGGCGCTCGGCGAGGATCACGCTGCGTAGTTCGGTGCCGTCGGCGACCTCGTCGTAGATCTCGGCGATCAGGTCCCTGGCCGGTCCGTAGGCGGCGGCGTAGGCGCGGTCGAAGGTGGCGCGCCCGCCGGCGTCGAGGTGCTCGCGCACCGCGGCCAGGCCGGAGCGGGAGATGGTGCGGGCGATGGGGCCGGTGATGTTCTCGCAGGAACGTTCGTAGGCGGTGACGGGGTCGTCGCCGGCCAGGCGGTGGTGACCGTACAGGGACTCGACGAGCCCGTGCACGGCGCCCAGCAGGATGGCGCGCTCGCCGACGATGTCGGACAGGTACTCACTGGCCAGGGTGGTGCGGAAGGTGTACGGCGAGCCGAGCGCGACCGACCAGCCCAGCGCGAGTTCGGTGGCGCGGCCGGAGGCGTCGGCGTGGACGGCGAAGCTGGCGTTGATGCCGGCGCCGTTGACCTGCGCGCCCTGCAGATACAGGCGGCGCACGGAGTCGCCCATGCCTTTGGGGCACACGGCGATGACGTCGTGCCCGTCGGGGAAGGCGCCGCCGGTGGCGCGCAGGTGGCCGAGGAGGAAGCCGTGCGACAGGCCGATGGCCGCGCCGGGGCGCAGCGCGGCGAAGATCTCCTGGTGGCAGGCGGCCAGCGCGGCGTCGGCGATGAGCAGGATGACCAGGTCGGCGGAGGCGGCGACGGCGAGCCAGTCGCCGAGGGTGCCGTCCTGCTCGGTGAAGCCGCACTCGCGGGCGCTCGCGAGCGAGGCGGAGCCGGGACGCAGGCCGACGGCGACCTCGACGCCGGTGCCGGCCAGGGAGTCGCGCAGATTGCAGGCCTGGGCGCGGCCCTGCGGCCCCCAGCCGATCACCGCGACGCGCCGCACGCCCGCGAAGGCGGCGGGCAACAGCGGGAACAGGTGCCGGCCGCCGCGCAGGACCGTTTCCATGCCGCCGGGCACGTCCATGGTCTCCAGGGGGAAGACGGCGGAGGTGAAGGAGTTCATGGGAGCAGTTGTAGGATCCGTGCCGATCCCGCGGCAAGCGCAACATGTGCAGCGGGCCGTTGCATCAGGTGAAAGGCCGAGGTGGCAGCCATGGAAGACCATCGTGAGCTGCACGTATTCCTGCACCTGGCGCGGACGCTGAGCTTCGGCAGGACGAGCCAGGAGTGTCATGTCAGCCCGGCGACGCTGACCAGGATGGTGCAGCGGCTGGAGGCGAGGCTCGGGCGCAGGCTGTTCGATCGGGGGCCGCGCGGGGTGGCGCTGACCGCCGAGGGGCGGCGCTTCCGCCAGTACGCGGTGTCGGCGCTGGATCTGTGGCACGCCTACCGGCAGGGGGAGGTCGATCCCGGCGAGTTGTCGGGGCGGCTGGGGATGTTCGCGACGGTGACGGCGTGCCAGGCGGTGCTGCCCGCGCTGCTGGCGCCGTTGCGCGCGGCGCATCCGCGGATCGGGCTCGATCTGCGGACGGGTGAGGCGGCCGTGGCGCTGGCGCGGCTGGATGAGGGCGAGGTGGACGCGGCCGTGGCGGCGATCCCGGCGCGGCTGCCCGCGTCCCTGATCGGCCGCACGGTGGCCACCACCGACCTGCTCTTCGTCACCGCGCTCGACGACAGCGGGCTCGGGGACGGCGGGCTGGACGGTCCTTTCGTGCTGCCGCGCCGCGGCCTGGTACGGGAGGCCGCCGACCGCTGGTTGCGGGCCAGGCGGCCGTGGCGGCCGGAGGTGGTGGCGGAGCCGGAGGGGCACGAGGCGCTGCTGGCCCTGGTCGCGCTGGGGTACGGCACCGGGATCGTGCCCCGGATGGTGCTGGAGATGAGCGCCGTACGCGATCAGGTGCGCGTCGTGCCCGCCGATCCGGCGCCGGCGCCGCTGGAGGTGGGGTTGTGCGTGCGCCGCGCGGATCTGCGGCGCCCGCTGGTGTCGGCGCTGTGGAGCCTGACGGACACATCGCCCGCCCCTTGAGAGCCCGGTCCCCGGTCAGGCGGTCACGAAGGTCGTCACGCTCCGGGCGGGCAGCGTGGCGGTGAAGGAGCCGTTCGACACGCCGGTCGTGCCCTGGGGCGCGACGTTCCTGCCCGCGTCGGTCAGCCAGGACGAGACCCTGGACGCGGCGCCGTTCACCAGGGTGAACTGCTGGCTCACCGAGGAGGCGCCCTTGTTGATGGCGACGACGACCGTGGAGTTGCCGCCCCGGTAGGCCGAGACGTGCACGTTCGACGCCGGGTTCGCCGTCGCCTCGATCCGCGCGTAACCGGGGCGGACGAACCTGGCGAAGTGCGCCATGTTGGCGCCGCGCTTGCTGATCTGGCCGTCCTCCCGCATGGGGCCGTAACCGCGCCGGATGTACCACCAGACGTAGGCCTGGAACTCGGCGTTCACCATGGCGCGGTGAATGTGCTCCCCCACGTCGAGCGCCTGCGGCCACAGGTCGGCCGAATCGCTGCTGTTGGGGTGGTAGACCTCGGTCATCCAGAGTTCCTTGCCCGCGCCCTTCTGCTTGAACAGGGGGTAGGGGAAGTTCGCGAGCGGCGTGCCGTAGAGGTGGGCCCCGATGATGTCCACGTTGGCGAGCGCCACGGGGTCGTTCAGTATCGGGTCCGAGATGTTCTTCAGGTACTGGAAGGACTCGGGCGCGATGACCCTGGTGCCGATCGAGCCGGCGTTCTCCCGCAGGAAGCGGACCAGCTCGGCGGGGGTCCACCAGGTCCAGTCGTGCGCGTAGTCGGGCTCGTTCTGCACGGAGATGCCGTACAGGTTCACGCCGTTGTTCCGCAGGTGGGTGGCGAAGTCGTTCAGGTGCTGCGCGTAGGCGCCGTACATGTCGTACCGCAGGCGTCTGGCGTTGGTCTGGCTGCCGCGCACGAAGGTCTCGACCATGCGGGCGGGCGGGTTCCACGGCGACGCGATGACGGTCACGCCGAGTTCGGACGCGCGCCGCGCCGTCGCCACGTCGCGGCTCCAGGCCGCCTGGTCTTCCGGGACGGGGATCCTCAGCACGGAGAACCCCAGCCTGCCCTCACCGGTGCCGAACGCCGTCTCCCGCTGGGCGGCCGTCAGGTCGCCGATCCAGGCCGTGTGGGTCATGCCGCCGAAGCCGCGGATCGTCTGCCGCCGCGCCGACTGATCGATGACCACCGCGGCGGCGGCCGTCGCCGCCGCGGGCGTCGTGGCCGCGAGGACCGGCACGGCCCCCATCGCCGCCAGTACGGTTCTCCGGCTCGGCGAACTCCGCTCACCCATATCTCCTCCTCAGATATTTGGGAGCGCTCCCATAATTGGCGAAGGTAAGCCGCCCGCCGCGACTCGTCAACCGTTCTTGCGGCGCCGCGTGGCTAGACTGCCGCCATGACCGTTGAGTCGTCCCCGTTAACCCTTGCTCAGCTCGCCGAGCTGGCCGGGGTTTCCACCGCGACGGTCTCCAAGGTCGTGAACGGCCGTTCCGAAGTCTCCTCCGCGACCCGCGCCGCCGTGGAGGAGCTCATCCGCCGCCACGGCTACCGGCGCCAGCGCCGCCGCTCCACCCCGACGGCCCTGGTGGAGCTGGTCTTCCACGCGCTGGAGGGCGACTATCCCGTCGAGATCACCAAAGGGGTGGCGGAGGTCGCGCGTGAGCACCACCTCACGGTCGGGATCTCCGACCTGCGCCGCGACCAAGCCGCCGGAGACGCCTGGCTGGAGGGGGTGCTGCGGCGCCGCCCGAGCGGCGTGATCGCGGTGTTCTCCGGCCTGACCGAGGCCCAGCACGAACAACTCGCCCGCCGGGAGATCCCGCTGGTCCTGCTGGATCCGGCCGACGTCCCCGGCAAGAACGTCCCCTCGGTCGGCGTCGGCAACTGGAACGGCGGGCTCACCGCCACCCGCCACCTCCTCGAACTCGGCCACCGCCGCATCGCCATCATCACCGGCCCCGACGCCGCGCTGTCCAGCCGGGCCCGCCTCGACGGTTACCGCACGGCCCTCGACATGGCCGGCCTGCCCGTCGATCCGGAGCTGATCGGCCGGGGCGACTTCCTCATCGAAGGCGGCCTGGCGCAGGCGCACCGCCTGCTGCGCCTGCCCGACCCGCCGACCGCGATCTTCGCCACGAACGATGGCCAGGCCATCGGCGTCTACCACGCCGCCCACCGGCTCGGGCTGCGCATCCCGGACGATCTCAGCGTGATCGGCTTCGACGACATGCCGTCGATCCGGTGGACCATCCCGCCGCTGACCACCATCCGCCAGCCGTTGACCAAGATGGCCGCCGCGGCGACCACGATGTTGCTCGCCCTGGCCCAGGGCGAGCCGCTGCCGCACAACCGCGTCGAACTGGCCACCGAACTCGTCGTACGCGAGAGCACCGCGCCTCCCCGACCCGCCTGAGGGCACGGCACACCCCCGCCCGTCCCGGCCGTCACGAGCGGGGCGTCACCGGCGCCTGCAGCAGCCCGACGATCGCATCGATCAGGCTGGTGGCCAGGTCCTCCCAGCTCGGCTGGGAGGTGGGGTCGCCCTCGGCGAGCGCGCGTTCCCGCTCGACGCACATCTGCACGATCACCTGGCGGGCCATGGCCCAGCGCGCCTCGCGCACGTCGGCCGGCAAGTCGGACAGGCACCGGTTCAGCCCGTCCACGAGCAGTCGCAACGAGGGCGAGGGCAGCGACTCCTCCACCGTGATCTGGTAGAGCGCCGGATCGGCCATCACCTGGGCGCGGAACCGGGCGTACCAGCTGGGCACGCCCTGGTCCTCCAAGTGCCGGGTGAACGGGCGTACCAGGCAGGCCACCCAGCCGCGAACGTCCGCGGAGCCGGCGACGTCGGCGACCATCCACACCCGCAGCCGTTCCATCTCCTCGGCGTGCTTGCGCGCGATGGCGCGCACCAGGTCGGCCTTCGTGCCGAAGTGGTAGCCCACCGCGGCGCTGTTGCCCTGCCCCGCCGCCTCGCTGATCTGGCGGTTCGACACCGCATGCACACCGTGCTCGGCGAACAACCGCTCCGCCGTAGCCAGGATCACCTCTCGCGTCGCGCTCCCCCGCTCGGGCCGCGCAGTCCTGCCCGCCATCACGCCTCCTCCATGTCAGCCATCACCGCATCGTAGGGAAACCTCCGCGAACTGGCCGTCACCTGGTGCGGGGACAGCGTGAAGGTCATCCAGCGGGCCCGGATCCGGGCGGTCGCAGGCCGTGAGCCACTAAACTCGAAGGGTGACCGAAACGTTGCCCGTGGCCGAGGTGTTCGAGGTGCGCCGGATCCGGCTCCAGGAGACCGGGGCGCCGCCGCTGTCGCGTGCGGACGCGGCGGCCCGGGACCGTGTGTGGCAGGAGAAGGTGACCGCCAACCCCAGCCTGTTCGACGGTCCCGTGGCGGCGTGCGCGGGCGTGCGGTGGGAGGGCGAGGGCAGCCTGGTCCTGGACTGGGCGCGGGTGACGTACCGGCACTACGCGTTGCGGCGGGCCGGCGTGACCGCGTGGTTGCCCTCCCTGTACGTCAGCGTGGTGCAGCCGGTGGAGGGCGGCCTGCTGGTGGCGCGGATGTCGGCCTCGACGGCGGCGCCGGGCCGCTGGCAGTTGCCTGGCGGGTCGGTCGAGCCCCCCGGCGGCGACCAGGTCCTCGACGAGGCCGCCCTCCGGCGTGAGGCCGTATGCGAACTGGCCGAGGAGATCGGGCTCCACGTGCCGCCCGCGCGACTGACGTTGTGGGCGATGGCCCGCGGCAAGCATGGCAACACCGGCGTGATGTTCCGCGCGCCCGAACAGTCATGGCGGACGCTGCAGACGTGCTATGCCGCGCTGGTGGCGGCCGACCGTGCCCGGGGGTGTGAGCCGGAACTGGATCGCATCGCCCGGGTGCGGTCGGCCGGCGATCTCGCCGGGCTTGACGGGCCGCACGTGGATTACCTGGAGCCGATCGTCCGCCGATACGCGGCAGAGGCTTCCCCGCCCCCGTGAAGGCCCCCTCGCGGAATGTCTTTGACGCGAGGAAGGTTGACAGGCGCATGAAAAAGATCGGTTTCTTGAGCTTCGGGCATTGGTCGTCATCGCCGCATTCCAAGGCGCGCAGCGCGTCCGACACCCTGCTGCAGTCGATCGACCTGGCGGTGGCCGCCGAGGAGCTCGGTGCCGACGGCGCCTACTTCCGCGTCCACCACTTCGCCCGGCAGCTCGCCAGCCCGTTCCCGCTGCTGGCGGCCGTCGGCGCGCGGACCAGCCGGATCGAGATCGGCACGGGCGTCATCGACATGCGCTATGAGAACCCCCTCTACATGGCCGAGGACGCCGGCGCGGCCGACCTCATCGCGGGCGGGCGGCTTCAGCTCGGCATCAGCCGGGGATCACCCGAGCAGGTGATCGACGGCTGGCGCCACTTCGGTTACCAGCCGGCGGAGGGCGAGACCGAGGCGGACATGGCGCGCAGGCACGCGGAGGTCTTCCTCAACGTGCTGGAGGGTGAGGGGTTCGCCCGGCCGAACCCGCGTCCGATGTTCCCCAACCCGCCGGGCCTGCTGCGCCTCGAACCGCACTCGGAGACGTTGCGGCAGCGGATCTGGTGGGGTTCCAGCTCGAACGCCACCGCGAAGTGGGCCGCCGGGCTGGGCATGCACCTGATGAGCTCCACGCTCAAGGACGACGAGAACGGCAAGCCGTTCCACGTGCAGCAGGCCGAGCAGATCGCGGCCTACCGGGAGGCGTGGCGGGAGGCCGGTCACGAGGGCGAGCCGCGGGTGTCGGTGAGCCGTTCGATCATGCCGATCGTCAACGAGACGGACCGCGCGTACTTCGGTCACGAGCGCGAAGATTCCGACCAGGTCGGCTTCATCGACGCCACCACCAGGGCCATCTTCGGGCGCACGTACGCCGCCGAGCCCGACGTTCTCGTCAAGGAGCTGGCCGCCGACGAGGCGATCGCCGCGGCCGACACGCTCCTGCTGACGGTGCCCAACCAGCTCGGCGTAGACTACAACGCCCACCTGCTGTCCTCGGTGCTGACCCACGTCGCCCCCGAGCTCGGCTGGCGCTGACGGCAGCGCACCGGTCCGCCCGGCGCGCTGCGGGAACGGCACCGTACCGGTCCGCCCGGCGTGCTGCGGGAACGGCACCGTACCGGTCCGCCCGGCGCGCTGCGGGAGGCGTCGCCGGGCCGGCGGCGGGATAGTACTGGCTGTGCGTTCCTCTTCATTGATCTCTTTGACCCCTCTCCTGCCCGTGGTCCTGGTGGTTCTCGTCGGGCTGGGCGCCCTGGTGGCGTGGCTGGGCCGCCTGGGCCACGGCAGGGCCGTACTGACCGCCTGCCTGCGGGCGGCCGTGCAACTCGGCGCGGTCTCCGCCCTGATCACGTGGGTCGTCGCCTACTTCGCGGCCGCGACGGCTTTCATCCTGCTCATGTACGGCGTCGCGGCCCTCACCGCGGGCCGGCGCGTCACCGACGGCCGGGCGGCCTGGTGGGCGGCGGTGCCGATCGCCGCGGGCACCGCGCCGGTGCTCGCCCTGCTGGCCGGCACCGGGGTGATCTCCATGGACGCGATCGTGGTGATCCCCATCGCGGGCATCCTGCTGGGCGGCTGCATGACCGCCACCTCGCTGGCCGGACGGCGGGCCGTGGACGAACTGCGCCAGCGCAGGGGAGAGGTGGAGGCGGCGCTGGCGCTCGGCCTCCCGCCGAGGGACGCGGCGCTGGAGATCTGCCGCCCCGCGGCGAACCACGCCCTGGTGCCCGCGCTGGACCAGACCAGAACCGTGGGACTGGTCACGCTGCCCGGCGCCTTCGTGGGCATGCTGCTCGGCGGGGCGAGCCCGATCGAGGCCGGGATCGTGCAGCTCGTGGTCCTGGTGGCGCTGCTGGCGGCCGAGGCCATGGCCATCCTGGTTACGACCGACATGGTCGCGCGCGGCTACTTCACGTGAGCCTCTGCTGCTCCTCATACAACCGGCCGAGCCGGTCGATCCGCCAGAGCTGGCCCAGGACGATGAGGCTCGCCCCGAAGACGGTCGGCCAGATCTCCAGCGCGATCAGGCCGAAGCCGAGCGCGATGAAGCCGATCAGGCCCACCGCGACCAGCAGGCGCTGGACGTTGCGGTGGTCGGCGGAGATCATCGACCGGTTGCGCAGCCACAACTTCTCGCCGTAGATGCCCTTGGCGGCCCAGCTGCGCGGCGCGTGAACCGGCGGGAAGACGTGCGGGTTCAGCCACAACCACACGATGACGGCGGCGATCGGGGCCAGGCACCACCAGCCGAGCCACGCCCTGCTCCAGATCGCGAGGATCATGAGCGGGATCGCGGCGAACCGGGTCCATACGCTCCAGGGGTTGGCGTGGCGCTCCCACGCCTCGTCCGTCATGCGGAAGAGGCTCGCCACTCTCGACGTAGCGCCCATGTCAGTCTCCGTTCGAGATGATCAGCCCGCGTGCGAGGGCCTGTGTGGTGGCTTCCAGCACCTGGTCGTAGCCGTCACCGAACAGGTCGCGGTTCATCACGATCAGCCCGGCGGTACGCAGCACGCCGACGAGCACGATCGGTTCCACATCGCCGACGATCAGGCCGTCACGCTGGCCCCGGGCGAGGTAGTCCAGCAGCGGCGTGAGTATCTGCGGCGTCACCCGGGCGATCTCCTCCGGGCCGACCCGCCGGGCCACCGCCTTCAGCTCGTCGGGGTGGGTGAGCAGCCGCCGGTAGAACGGGTCGGTGGTCAGGATCGTGGTCACCTGCCGCATCAGCTCGGCCAGCGCCTCCGTGCTCGGCGGGCGGCCGAGCGCGTCCTTCAGCCGCTGCCCGACCTGCGGTGCGCGGCGGATCATGACCTCCTTGTAGAGCGTCTCCTTGGAGTCGAAGAAGGCGTAGAAGCTGCCCTTGGCGATGCCCGCCGGCGCGACGAGCTCCTCCAGCGAGGTCTTCGCCAGGCCCTGGGCGGCGAAGAGCCCTTCGGCGGTGTCGAGCAGGCGGGCGGTGATGCGCTCCCGCTCCTGCTGCGTGAAGGCGACTGCCACGAATCCTACCTATGACCGATCCGGATATACAGTCATAGCTTAGGCCAAAGAGTGGATATGTCCAAGCTCGCTGGAGTTGGGGATGTTTTGCCGCGCTGAAGCCGTTGGCGCGTAAGCTCCTTTCGTTGGGGCATTGAGAGCGCCCGTGACGTCGCGACCGACTACGTCGGGGATTTATGACACGAGGATTCATGACACATGGCCGAGGAACGGAACCCGCTCGTCCTGCACTCTCCCATCACCGGCGACCTGGCGCTGCTACGCCGCCAGTTGCGTGACTTCGCCGCCGTCGCGGGGCTGTCGGGCACCCGGCTGTATGACCTGGTCATCGCCGTCAACGAGGCCGCGGGCAACGTTCTGGACCATGGTGGCGCCGGCACGTTGACGGCCCGCGCCGATGAAGCCGGGGTGCAGGTCGACATCGTGGACGACGCCGGCACGCTGACCGCCGACCACCTCCGCCTGTCCCCCGACCCCGACAGCCACCACGGGTACGGCCTGAACGTGATCCGCCGGCTGTGCGACGAGGTGACGCTCGACCATCCCGGCGGCCACTCCCGGCTGCGGCTGCGCATCGACTACGCGACGACCCGCAACACCCCCTGACGGTGTCCCGGCCTGGCCCGCGATCACCGGGAGCGTCATCCGGCGGTTGAGGCCGCAAGCAGGCTGCGGCGCGTGGCACGCAGGGCGATCAGGCTGTCCCTGCAGCGCAGGCGGGCCTCCACCAGGCTCTGCCTGGCCTCCCGCGTCACGCCGAGCCGGTCGGCTCCGACCCGACGGCGGTCAACGGCCTGCTCGTGCAGCGCCCGGGACCGCACAATGATCGGCGCGACCGGCACCTGCATGATCGGCACCTGCCCCACAGGCATCTGCTCGACCGGCGTCCGTTCGACCGGCGTCCGTTCGACCGGCGTCCGTTCGACCGGCGTCCGTTCGACCGGTTCAGGGTGTGGTGGGGCCGCCGACCGACGCTGGGAACGGCTCGGGGCGCCGGGCAGCCGGCGCATTCGGGGCAGATGCCGGGACATCGGCGGCGCGTCCGAGGGGTGAGCCTCGACGCCGGTGGCCCACAGCGCCGTGCCCAGGCTCGGGTACAGCGCGATGGGAGGCCAGGCGTCGCGCTCGGCCATCAGCTCGATCAACCGGCACAGGAGCGGCTGAGGCTCCGCGATGGCCAGGAAACCGCCCCTGCCCTGCAACAACCGGTGTGTGACGGCGAGCCCGTCGAGCCCGCCCGGGTCGCAGAACTCCAGATCGCCGGCCGCCACGATGACGTGCGTGAGCGGGGACGGTGGAATCGAATCGAGCACGACCATCAGGTCCGGCCTGGTGCCGCGGTCGAGCTCTCCGCTCAGGGCGATCACCAAGGTGGTCTCTTCGACGGGCAGGAGCCGGATCGAGAGCCGCATCACGCTGAGTTACCTGCCTTTCCGCACCGCCCCGGGCAGTGTCGTCATCCCCATCCTCGCCCGTTCTTCAACCGGGAGCCAACGGGAAAGCGGCCAGATCCGGGTTGCGCGCTCGTACCGTATGCCGTACGGTACGACGTACGACAACCTGAGGAGAACCTTGACCCCGCATGACATCCGGCCCTTCCGTCTCGACATCGCCCAGGCCGACCTCGACGACCTGCGCGCGCGGCTCGACCGGGTGCGCTGGCCGGACGAGGTTCCCGGCCACGGGTGGCGGTACGGCGTCCCGCTCGCCCATCTCAAGGACCTGGTCGAGCACTGGCGCACCGGCTACGACTGGCCCCGCGCGCAGGCCGGGCTGAACCGGCACGACCAGTTCGTCACCGACCTCGACGGGCATCCCGTGCACTTCCTGCACGTCCGCTCCGCCGCCCCCGACGCCCTGCCCCTGCTCATCACCCACGGCTGGCCCAGCTCCCCGCTGGAATACCTCGACGTGATCGAACCGCTCAGCCGCGACTTCCACCTGGTCATCCCCTCCCTGCCGGGCTACGGCCTGTCCGGTCCCACCAAGGAGATGGGCTGGGGCTCCACCCGCATCGCCCGCGCCTGGCTGGAACTCATGGACCGGCTCGGCTACCGGCGCTTCGGCGTACAGGGCGGCGACTGGGGCACCTGGATCTCGCGCGAGGTCGGCGTCCTCGCGCCCGAGCGGGTCGTCGGCATGCACGGCAACGGCATCATCTGCTTCCCGATCGGCGCCCCGGGCGAGTTCGACGACCTGAGCGAGGTCGAGCAGGAACGGCTGGCCTTCCGCGAGCGGTACATGGGCGAGCAGTACGGCTACAAGCTCATCCAGTCGGCCAGGCCGCAGACCTTCGCGTACGGCATGGCCGACTCCCCCGTCGCGCTGCTGGCCTGGTTCGCCGGCGTCTACCGCGAGTGGAGCGACGGCGACATCGATCCCGATCGGCTGCTCACCACGGTCATGCTCTACTGGCTGACCAACACCGCGGGCTCGGCCGCGCGCTCGTTCGTCGAGACGCCCGACACCGACCAGGACACCAGCGTGGAGTGGGAGCTCAAGCCGGCCACCGTGCCCACGTCGATCTCGGTGTTCCCCAAGGACATCCTGCGGCCCATCCGCCGCTTCGCCGAGCGTGACAACAACATCGTCGGCTGGGTGGAACACGAACGCGGCGGCACCTTCGCCGCGCTGGAGCAGCCGGAGATCTTCGTCGAGGACGTGCGCGCCTTCTTCGCCGGAGGTTGTCACGATAAGTGATCAAGAGCAGGCGACGGTACATCGGCCTGAGGGCCGTTCGTCGGGTATGTGCTGGCGGCTTCGACCCCGGTGACCGCTGCCGAGGTCACGCCCGCACCGGCGGCGGGCATCGGCCTGCCGCCGCCTGAGCTCACCGAACTGCTCGACCTCAACGAGCTGATGACCGCGGCGGCGCTGCCGACCTCCGGGCTCATCTCGGTCGAGGTGCACGCGGACGGCGCGGATCGAACACCACCTTCGCGACCTACACCCCGATCCGCGTCGCCGCCCCCATCGCCCGCCGGCGCCCGGCAACTGGCTGCCCCTGGCGCACATGTACGAGCACAGGTTCGACACACCTACACAGGGACGATCGTGTCGGGGGCGTTCGCCGGCAGCCTGCTCGTCCAGGTGATCGAGTACCCCAACATCGTCACCATCACCTGCGTGCTCACCCCGCTGACCAGCAGGACCGGGGTCAGCGCCGCGGAGATCACCTTCGTGTAGCCCCGCGGGCGGTTCGTGTAGCCCCGCGGGCGGGAGGTGGCCGCCGGTCAGGGGTTCGGCAGGATCTCCACGAACCCCTCGCTGCCGTTCACGCGGATGCGCTGCCCGTCCTTGATGCGCTCGGTGGCCGCCTCCACCCCGACGACGGCGGGCAGGCCGTACTCGCGGGCCACCACGGCGCCGTGCGTCATCACGCCGCCGACCTCCATGACGACCCCCTTCACGGAGACGAACAGCGGAGACCAGCTCGGGTCGGTGAAGACCGTCACCAGGATGTCCCCTTCTTCCACGTCGGCCTCGGCCATGCTGCGGATGATCCGGGCGCGGCCCTCCACGACGCCCGCCGAGACGGCGACGCCGGCCATCGCCCCCTCCGGCAGGGTCGCGGCGTCGTACTCGCCGGAGATGACCTCGCCCTCGGAGGTGATCACGCGGGGCGGGGTGAGTCTCTGGTACGTCTCGTGCGCCTCCCTGCGCTGGACGATGATCGAGTAGTCGAGGTCGCCGGTGTTGACCGCCTGCCGGAACTCCTCGATGGACAGGAAGTACACGTCCTCGGCCTCCTTGACGACGCCCCGGTCGGCGAGCTTGGCCGCCTCGGTCATGAGGGCCCGCTTGTACAGCTCGTAGCGCAGGAGCAGGGAGTGCTTGGAGTACTCGCGGTAGCCGATGAAGTGGCGGATCAGGCTCATCTTCCTGGCCGCCTTCCTGGCCTTGGCGGCGCCGCCGGGGAGCCGCCTGACCCTGGACAGGAGGTCGTCGATGGTGCGTTCGGCCTCGACGCGGCCCCGTTCCGCCCTGCGGTCGCGCTCGCCGGGCGGGAAGTTCCTGATGTTGCCGAGGATGAGGGGGACGAGGAGCGTGGGATCCTCACTCCACCTCGTGCGGGTGATGTCGATGTCGCCCGCGCAGTGCATGCCGTACTTGCGCAGGTAGTCCTGTACGGCGGCCCGTACGTCGTCGCCGCCGTCGAGGTGCGCCATGGCGGTGAAGAAGGTGTCGGGGCGGGCGGTCTCCAGGTAGCGCATGACGTCCGGGTGCTCGCGTACGACGTCGGCGACCTCCAGCAGGTCGAGGCCCATGGCGGCCACCACGTTGTGATCGGCGGACTGGGCGATGGCGTCGGCGGCGTTCTTCTCGCCCAGCCAGTCCGCCATGTGCTTGTTGACCCAGTTCACCGACTGGATGCCGACGAAGGCCGCCGCGATGCTGAGGGGGTCGAAGGTGAGCCGGGCCAGCACGGCATGGTCGTCGATGATGTACTGGAACAGTTCGTCGCCGGACTTGCCCGCGAGATCCCGCTCGCACCGCCGCACCGTCTCCTCGGTGTGGGTGATGAGTTCCGGCACGACGCGGGGATCGTCCTCGCGGGCGAGTCTCAGATACTGGCGGCCGATCGCCAGCGGGCCGCTGTCGCCGAAGTCCAGCATCGAGGTCTTGCCGTGCGCCATCGAGGCCACGAAGTCCTTGCGCTTCAGCACGGTCCGCAGGGCGTTGGCCATGAGCACATCGACCTGGCCGAGGCTCTTGAGGGTGGCGGGCCTGGCCCAGGCGGAGGTGAGCTCGGCCGAGACGTCCTTGTAGAAGCGGTTGCCCGCCACGACGCCGGCCGTGCGGCCGAGCTTGTCGTGCAGCAGGGCGAAGAACGACAGGCCGAGAGGGGCGAAGGCGTCGGTCATCATCTGCCGGTGCCCGTAGGAGATGTAGACGTGGTTCTTGCCGTCGTGCGCGGGCGGCACGGGGTAGAGCGTGGTGATGGGACGGCTCTGCAGCACGTGGAGCCGGCCGTCGTACAGGGCCCACTCGATGTCCTGGGGCCGGCCGAAGTGCGCCTCGATCGTCCGGCCGAGGCGTTCGAGGCGCAGGATCTGCTCGTCGGTGAGCTTCTGGGCGTTCTGCCGCGCGGGCTCGACCGGCTGCTCCCGGGTGCCGCCCGACGGGTCGGCGCGCAGCTCCCTCGTCTG
Organism: Nonomuraea sp. NPDC050404; assembly: GCF_040655495.1. Taxonomy (NCBI): domain Bacteria; kingdom Bacillati; phylum Actinomycetota; class Actinomycetes; order Streptosporangiales; family Streptosporangiaceae; genus Nonomuraea; species Nonomuraea sp. NPDC050404. The sequence continues at coordinate 240,336 of NZ_JBFAKB010000015.1, read as the reverse complement.
CGCGGCGATCTTCCTGTCGATGATCTGACCCGCTCTGACCTGGTAGTTGTCGGCATTGACGAGCCCGGAGACGAACGCCTCCCCCAAGCCGAACCCGGCGTCGATCGAGACCACCGCGCGGTTGGCGGAGACCGGGTCGGCCGTGAACAGGATGCCCGCCGCGTCCGGGAAGACCATCTGCTGGACGACCACCGACAGCCGGACGGCGCGGTGGTCGTAGCCGTTGCGGATGCGGTAGGCCACCGCGCGGTCGGTGAACAACGACGCCCAGCACCGCCGTACCCCGTCGATCACCTCCTCGGCGCCCCTGATGTTGAGGTAGGTGTCCTGCTGGCCCGCGAAGGAACTGGACGGCAGGTCCTCGGCGGTGGCGCTGGAGCGCACCGCGCAGGGCACGTCCTCCTCCCCCATCTCCTGAAGGTGCCGGGTGATGTCACGCCGGACCTCCTCGGGCACGGCCAGGCCCTCGATGGTGGCGCGCAGGCGTGCGCACGCCTCGGCGATCTCTGCCCGGTCATCGGCCCGCAGCCCGGCCAGCCCGTCGATCAGCGCGCCGACCTCCGCGTCCAGTTCCACGATCATCCGGTACGCCTCCGTGGTGACACAGAATCCGTACGGCACGCGAACCCCATTGATCGCGGACAGCTCACCAAGATTGGCACCCTTGCCTCCAACCAGGGCAAGCTGCGTCTTGTCGATGTCATGAAACCCGAGTACGTAGGCGGTCATGGACATTTACAATACAGGCATGCACTGTATTGTAAATATCAGCGGGTCCCGCGTAGTACCCGCGGCATGGCCGGGAGGTCATCGCCACCGGGTCACGACCCGCGCCGGTTCGAGGGCCAGCGAGCGCACCACCTCCTCATCCACGCCGATCCCCAGGCCGGGGCCGGTGGGCACGTGGGCGATGCCGTCGGAGACGGTGATGGCCGGTTCCGTGGCGTAGGGGCTGGCGATGAACTGCCGGCCGTTGAGGTCGACCGGCGTGTCCACGCCGAACGCGGCGAACAGGTGGAGCGAGGCGGCCAGCCCGATGTCGGACTCGGTGAGGCCGGAGCCCATCACCACCAGGCCGCAGTCCTCGGCCAACTGGCACTGGCGCAGCGCCAGCGTCAGGCCGCCGCAGCGCTGCACCTTGGCGACGGCGATGTCGATGGCGTCGAGCCGGACGAACGTCGCCAGGTCGCTCGGGTGACGCAGGCTCTCGTCCACGGCCACCGGGACGGGACTGGCCTCACGCAGGCGGCGCAGGCCGGCGATGTCGTTGGACGGCAGCGGCTGCTCGAACACCGCGATGTCCAGGTCGGCCAGGCGTCTGGCCACGCGGAGCGCGGTGGCGGCCGTGTAACCCTGGTTGGCGTCCACCCAGAGCACGGCGTCGGGGGCGGCGGCGCGCACGGCGGCCACGATGGCCACGTCCTCCTCCTCGGTGTGCAGGCCGACCTTGACCTTGAGGTGGCGGTAGCCGTGCGCGCGGCCCTCGGCCACCGAGGCGGCGGCGTCGGCCGCCGACCCGGGGGCCACGATCCAGGCCAGTTCGATGGTGTCGCGCCTGCGCCGGCCCCAGAGCTCGCCGAGCGGCAGGCCCAGGCTGCGGGCGAAAGCGTCGTGGCAGGCCACGTCCACCGCCGCGCGCGCCAGCGGCATGCCGATCGAGAACCCCTTGCTGATGGTGCGGTCGAAGGCGCGGCTGAGCCCGTCCAGGTCCCACAGCGGCCGGCCGACGGCCGCCGGGGCCAGGTAGCCCTCGATGGTGGAGACGATGGACTCGGTGGTCTCGTACGTCCAGGACGGGATCGGCGTGGCCTCGCCCCACCCGGCGGCGCCGTCGTCGGCCGTGACCTTGACCAGGACTCTCACGGCCGGGCGGCCACTCCGGACGACCGATCCGCCCGCGACGGCGAAGTCGCGCAACGAGGGCAGGCCCACGGTGAAGATCTCGATGCGTGCTATCCGGTTCATCTCAGTACCATTCAGCCTTGTTCACCACATTGATCAGCTCCTGCCCGGCCACGAAACGCCGGGCGTTCTCCAGCAGCACGGCGAAGCGCCGCTGCGCGGCATGCGGTCCCACCCCGGCCACGTGCGGGGTGATGAGCACGTCGGGACGCCGCCAGAGCGGATGATCGGCGGGCAGCGGTTCGGTCTCGAAGACGTCCAGGGCCGCGCCGGCCAGCCGCCCTGAGGACAGGGCGGCCAGGAGGTCGTCGAGCCGGACGGTGGGGCCGCGGCCGATGCTGACGACGTAGGCCCCCTGTTTGGCCAGGGCCAGCCGCCGCGCGTCCAGCAGCCCCTCGGTGGCGGGGGTGTGCGGGACCGCGACGATGATCAGGTCCGCCGTTGGAAGCAGCCGGTCCAGGTCGCGGGCGGGCGAGACCTCGGCGAAGCCCGGCACGGGGCCGGCGCGCCGGGCGTCCACCCCCACGACCGTGGTGCCGAACGCCGCCAGCAGCCTGCCGGCCTCGGCTCCGATCGCGCCGACCCCGATCACCAGGGCGGTGGCCTCGTTCAGGGGGAGCACGGCTGCCGGGTCCCAGTCGGGTGCCCAGTGTGCGCGGGCCTGTTCGCGTACGTACCTGGGCAGGCCCCTGGCCAGCGCGAGCGCCAGCGCCAGGGTGTGCGCGGCGACGTGGTCGGTGTAGGTGTCACGCATGTTGGTGACCTGCACGGGGTGCTCGATCAGGGCCGGGTGGTAGAACCCGGGAGGCGGGCCGGCCTGCGGGGCCTGCAGCCAGCGCAGCCGTCCCGCGCGGGCCAGCAGCTCCTCGGGCAGCGAGCCGTAGGCGGCGTCGGCCCGCTCCAGCGCGTGCGCCGCCTCCTCGTCGGTCTGTGGTTCGAGGACGACGAGCCCCGGCACCTCCCGTTCCAGCCGGGCGGCCCAGCCCACGGTGTCCGGGTCACGCTGCGGCCGGGCCGCCGTTTCCTGATCGGGCGGTGGCAGCAGCACCAGGGTGGTGGTGCTCATGCCCTCCTCGCCAGGGCGGATTCGGTGATCTCGTACAGCAGCGGCTCCCCCGCGACGTAACGGGCGATCTCCTCGGCCATCGCCTGCCCGTGACGCCGCCGCTCGTGGCCCAGGCTGCCCGCCACGTGCGGCGTGACGACGATGTTGGGCATCGTGAACAGCGGTGATCCGGCGACGGGCGGTTCGGGATCGGTGACGTCGAGGACGGCGAACAGGTCGCTGCGCCGGCTCAGCACGTCCACCAGCGCGGCCTCATCGACGAGGCTGCCGCGCGCCGAGTTGATCAGGGTGGCGTCGTGCTTCATGGACTCCAGCAGCGTGGCGCCGACGATGCCGCGCGTCTCCGGGGTGAGCGGCGCGTGCAGGCTGACCACGTCGGAGGTGGCGAACAACTCCTCCAGGCCGACCAGGCGCACCCCGAGCTGTTCGGCCTGCGCCGGGTCGGCGTACGGGTCGTGGGCCTGCACGACGAGCTCGTGGTTGGCGAGCAGCCGCGCCGTGGCCCGGCCGGTCGCGCCGAGCGAGAGCAGCCCGACCGTCGCGCCGTAGGCCCCGATCTCGTGGGCGCGCGGAACGGAGGCGGCGGCGGCGCGCGCGCCCAGCACGTACCGCCAGCCGTGCTTGAGCGCGTACAGGATCTGCGAGAGCACGAACTCGGCGACCGGGGCGGCGTTCGGGGTGGCCGCCGAGGTGACCCGGACTCCCCTGGCCCACATCTCCGGGGTGACCAGCGGGCGGATGGATCCCGCGCCGTACAGCACCAGCGAGAGCTTGGGCGCGGCGGCGAGCAGTTCGGCGTCCAGCCTGGGCGCGCCCCACCCGGTGACCAGCACCTCCAGGTCGTTGAGCACGCCGGCGGTGAGCCGGTCGGCGGTGAGCGGGGGCGAGGCGATGGTGAGATGCCGCTCGATGGCGGCCCTGGCCTGCGGGCCGTAGACGTCGTCGAAACGGTTGGGGTCCATCACGTACAGGCCGTTCAGCATTCATTCTCCCTCGAGATCCGGGCCGCGGCCCGCAAACTGGCCAGGCGGGCGGGTGAGCCGAGCCCGGCATGGTAGTAACGCAGTTGGCGCGCGCCCGCGGCGATCAGGTCGGCGGCCAGGTCAGGGACGCGCGCGTGGCCGTCCTCCAGCACGGTGACGTTGGCGACGAGCGGCACCCCGGTACGGCCCGCCGCGGCCTTCACCCGGGCCAGCGCCTCCTCCTCCCGGCCCCAGCACTTGAGCACGTACCCGTCGACCGGAGCGTCGAACGAGGCCAGGTCGATGCCCACGTCGGGCCCGGTGACCTGCGGGTCGTCGGTGGCCATGAGCAGCAGCTCGCGGCCGCCGGCCGGCTCCGCCACGGCGCGGACCAGGTCCGCGATGACGCGGGCGCGATGGTCGTACAGGGCCCGCGCACGTTCGGGGCCGAGCGCGTCGTCCAGGCTCGTCCCGGCCGGGACGCCCCGCTGGAGCTCCGCGTCCACGGCGGCGCGCACGTCGCGCGCCAGTTCCTCGACGTCCAGGCCGCGCCCGGCCAGCCCGCGCCGGCAGGCCGGGCAGAGGCAGATGGACAGCAGCGCCCTGCCGCAGTCGGACAGGTGGGCGCCGGAGGTCTTCTCGTGCTGGCCGGCGTGCTCCATACCCAGCCAGCCGCACGCCTCCAGCATCAGCGCGGGCACGTCGTACTGCTCGCAGACCTCGCCCACGAGCGTGATCGCGTAGTCGTGGACGGCGGGCTGGGCGGGGCAGAGCGCGTGCGGGTAGGACTCGCCGTAGGCGTTGGTGACCGTCAGGTCGCGCGCCCGGCGCCCCAGCACCGAGGAGTGTGTGAGCACCAGCCATGCCTCGGCCCGCAGCCCGGCCGCCGCCAGCGCGGCCAGTGCCGTGCCGAACCTGTCCTCGTCGGGCACCCCCCAGTCCGGCGGGTACGGCCGCAGCCGCCCGCGCCAGCGTTCGGGGCGCAGCCGGAAGTAGGCCGCCGCGTGGTCGGCCCGCACGACGCGGTGGCGCGGATGCCACGGCGTGATGGCCCGGACCGAATGGTAGGCGGCCTGCAGCGTCACCGTGATCACGCCGAGCCCGGCGATGCGCTCGGCCCCCTCGGGGTCGCCCACGATGTCCCAGGTGTAGGCGAACGCGCCGTGCCGCACCGCCGGGGTGTTGATCTCCAAGCGGGCTGTCACCCCTTAGTGGCGCCGGCCAGGCCGCGCGTGAAGTAGTTCTGGAAGAACAGGAAGATCATCAGCATCGGCAGGAACGAGATCGTCATGCCGGCGGCGAACCCGGTCCAGTCGGTGGCGTGCTCGCCCTGGAACGACAACATGCCGACGGCGAGGTTCTGCAGGTCGGGCTGGCCGAGGGTGAACACCAGCGGGATGTTGAACTCGTTCCAGCCGCTGATGAACTGGAAGATGACCACCACCGCGATGACCGGCTTGGCCAGCGGGAGGATGAGGCGGAAGGTCTTCAGGAAGCCGGCCCCGTCGAGCTTGGCCGCCTCGAACAGGTCGTTGGGGACGCTGGCGAAGAAGCCGACGAACAGCAGGACGTAGAGCGCGCCCGCGCCGCCGGACATGGCCAGGATGACCCCGGCGCGCGTGTTCAGCAGGCCGAGGTTCTCGATCAGCACGAACTGCGGCACGATGATCGAGGCGACGGGGATGAACAGGGTCCCCACGATCATCCGGTAGAGCAGCGTACGGCCGGGGAACTCGTACCTGGCCAGCACGTAGCCGCACAGGGCCGCCTTGACCAGCTCGATGAGGGTCGAGGCGGCCGAGTAGAGCACGGTGTTGAAGAAGTATCCGGAGAACCCGGCGTTGACCCAGGCCCGGACGAAGTTGTCGAAGTTCAGCTGGTCGGGCGCGAGACTCGCGCCGCTGGTGAACATGCCGGCCTGGGTCTTGAACGCGGCCGAGATCGTCCACAGGAAGGGGTAGACCCACACGAGCCCGATCACCAGCAGGATGGGCAGGGCGATGAGGTTGGCCCGCACGGCGTGACTGCGCCGGCCGGCCTGAGTGGTCGTCGCCATCAGACGCCGTACTCCTTCCTGAGCCGCTGGGCCCGGCGCACCGCGACGCCCTGGGCGGAGACCAGCACGAAGGCGATGACGGAGAACAGCAGCGCCGCGGCCGAGGCGTAACCGTAGGCGAACGGCACCGCGCCGAAGGCGTTCTGGTAGATGAAGTACGACACCACGTAGGTGCTGGTGCCGGGCCCGCCCGCGGTGAGCGTGACGACCAGCCCGAAGACGTGCATGGCGTTGACCAGGCCGAGCAGGGTGATGATCAGGGCGACCGGCTTGATCATCGGCAGCGTGATGCGGGTGAGCTTCTTCCACTCCCCCGCGCCGTCGATGGCGGCCGCCTCGTAGACCTCTTCCGGCACGTTCTGCAGGGCCGCGATCCAGTAGATCATGTACTGGCCGAAGATCTGCCAGATGGAGACGAGCACCAGCACCAGCAGCGCGCTCCACCGGTTGGCGAACACGTCGAAGCCCCGGTCGACCAGGCCGAGGTCGCGCAGGATCGCGTTCAGCGCGCCGTTGGACGGGTTGAGCAGGTAGGTGAAGACCAGGCCCGCCATGGCGACGGGGATGATGAGCGGCGCGAAGAACACGGTCCTGAAGAACCGCTTGCCGCGCAGCCACTTGCGGGTGAGCACGATCGCCGCCAGCAGCGAGATCGGCAACTTGATGACGGTCGTCAGCAGGGCGAAGAGCAGCGTGTTGACCACCGAGACCCAGAACAGCGGGTCGGCCAGGATCGTGCCGTAGTTGCCTGTCCCGACGAAGTTCTCGATCGGGCCGATGCCCGACCAGTCGAAGAAGGAGTAGTAGATCGTCGCGATCAGCGGCCAGATGGTGAAGCCGAGGTAGAGCAGCAGGAAGGGCGTCAGGAAGACGATCAGCCAGACCCTGTCGAGGCCGCGCACGCGCTCGCGGGAGTGATCGGCGCGCTCCGGCCCGCGCTCGGCGGGTGACCGGTTCCTGTGCGCCGCCCGCTCCCTCGCGGGAGCGGGGGCGGGGGCGGTGCCGGTGGTCGTCATGGTTGTCCTCGCCGTCGGGGGTCAGCTTCGGTACTTGTCCGAGGTGTAGTCCTCGGTGGGGTCCCAGTCGGGGAAGGTGTAACAGTCCATCGACACCTTCAGGCCGGCCGCCGCCTCCTGCTTCAGTCCCTCCTCAAGGGCGGCCTGCCGCTGCTTGACGATGGCGGCGCCCACGGAGGCCAGCGGCTTGCCGCCGACCAGCGCCTCGCCCATGGCTTCCCACTCCCCGTCGGGGCTCTTGGCCAGCGCGTTGACGTACGCCTTGGACTTGGCGATGTCCGGGCACTTGAGCAGCGGCACGGGAAGCTGGACGCGGTAACCCGGCTGCGCGCCGATCCGCATGATCTGCTTGAGCGCCGGGTCGGTGACCATCTTCTGGTTGTCGACGTAGGCCAGCGTGCCGAAGGCGTTCTTGTAGTACTGCTTGACGAAGTAGCCGTCGGGGTCGGTCATCCACTGGATGAACGTCCACATGGCCTCGGGATGCTCGGTCTGCGAGCTGACCCAGTACTTGTTGCCGTCGTAGTTGCGGCCGGCGGCGCCGGTCTGGCCGTCGTCGGGGTTCACGCGCGGCGCCACGACGTACTTGTCGCTGCCGAAGCCCTGGCCGGCCCACACGCTCGGCGTCCAGGTGCCGTCGAAGAAGATGCCGGCCTGCCCGGCGGCGAACTGCTGACGGGAGAAGTTCTTGTCGTTGGTGCCCGGCGCCAGGTAGCCGGCCTTGTTGAGCTCCTGGATGAAGGCGAAGGTCTTGAGCGCTCCCGGGTCGGTCAGGTTGAACCTGCCCGTCTTGTAGTCGAAGAACTCATCCGTCGAGACGCTGCTGACCAGCCCGTACCAGATGCGTTGCATGTCCTCCCCCTTGGTGGGGGCGGCGATGCACTCCGCCTCGGTCTTGGAGGTGATCTGCGCGCAGGCGTTCCTGAGGTCGGTCCACGTCTTGGGCGGCTTGCCGACGTCCAGCCCGGCCTGCTGGAAGACCTGTTTGTTGAGGAACATGTAGCCGGAGCCCCAGTACACGTTCTCCGAGAACGGGAAGCCGTAGGTCTTCCCGTCCTGCATGTTGATGCCTTCCAGGAAGGACCCGTCCGGCCAGCGTTTGGTGAAATCGGCGGGGACGGTCCCGTCCGGGCTGAGCGGCTTGATCCACTTCTGGTCCATCAGCTGGGACAGCCCGGTGGCGTTCCAGTAGAACATGTCCGGCGCCTGGTTGCTCTGGAAGGCCAGCGGCAGCGTCTTCATGTAGTCGGCCTGGGTGATCGAGCGCCACTCGACCTTGATGCCGGGATGTTCCTTGGTGAACTGCGCGGCGACGTCCTTGTGGAAGTTCACCTGTTCGGCGGAGAAGTCCCAGATCTGCAGCGTGGTCTGCGAGTTGTCACCGCGGCCGCCGGTGCCGGACGTGCCGCAGGCCGCCACGAGCAGTGACGTCAGGACTGCCGTGATCATCGCTGTGGTGCCGGGCCGATGAGGTTTCATGGAGCCCTCCCAAAGGGGGCAGAGGCCAGAGGGGCGACGGGTAAGCGCTTGCCCGAGAGTGGGTCGAGAGTAACCTGCGTCACAACGCGGTTCAAGGCTTGTGAGAAAGCGATTTCAAAGCGATGCTCGCTTGCAGACCCTGATTTCAACAAGCGCTTTCAGCCAGAGGAGTCCGCGTGCGCCTGCTCGCCTTCACCAAGCCCTTCGGCCGTATCGACGCTCCCCTGCTGGCCGAGACCGTGGCCTCGGTGGGCGCGGACGGGGCGGACCTTCTCGTGCGCGAGGGGCAGACGGTCGGCCCCGCCGACCCCGCCGGCATCGCCGCCGTCGCCGCGGAACTCGGTCGCCGCGGGCTCACTCTCGACGTGGTCACCACGGACCTGCTCGACGCGGGTGCGGACGCCGATCGCCTCATCGCGGCCTGCGGCGAGAGCGGCGTCCCCCTCGTGCGGGTGGGTTTCTACCGGTACGACCCCGCCGCCGGATACCGCCGCCTGCTGGAGGAGTCCAGGGCCGCGCTGGCCCGCCTGCACGGCCTCGCCGCCCGGCACGGCGTAAATCTGGCGCTCCAGCTGCATCACGGTACGATCCATCCGTCCGCCTCGCTCGCCCTCGCACTCGCAGGCGACCTGAACGACGTGCGCTTCTACGCCGACCCCGGCAACCAGGCCAAGGAGGGCAGCGAGGCATGGGCGCTCAACGTCGACCTGCTGGGTGATCGGATGGCCTGCATGGGAGTGAAGAACGCCGTCTGGCGATCCGCCGCGGACGGCTGGGTGTGCGAGTGGCAGCCGTTCGCGGACGGGGGCGTGGTGCCCTGGCCCGAGATCCTTCCCGGGCTGCGCGCCCGCGGCTACACCGGGGCGCTGTCCCTGCACGTCCACTACCCGGCGGCCGACCCGGTGGCGGCCGTGCGCAGGGACCTGGGCCACCTGCGCAGACTGCTCCCGGGAGCGGCGGGTGCGTAACTCCCGGGAGGGCCGCCAGGTCCGGGTGACGATCAGCGACGTCGGGGAGGCCGCGGGGGTGTCGGCCTCGACGGTCTCCCGCGTGCTCAACGGCACCGCCAAGGTCGACGCCGCGCTGGCGGCGCGGGTCCACGACGCGGTCAGGCAGCTGGGCTACCGGCCCAACGCCGCGGCGCAGGGGCTGGCCCGCGGGGAGTGGGGCACCATCGGCGTGCTGGTCCCCGACCTGGCCAATCCCTACTTTCCCGAGGTGCTCAAGGCCGTCTCCGGCGTCGCCCGCGCCCATGGGCGGCGCGTCATGGTCATGGAGTCCGACGAGGATCCCTCGGTCGAGCACGACCTGGTCGAGGATCTGATGCGCAGCTGCGACGGGGTGCTGCTCTGCTCCTCCCGGATGAACCGCGCCGACCTGGCCGCCCTGACCGCCCGGCACCATCCGCTCGTGCTGCTCGACCGGATCGTGCCCGGCATCGCCGCGCCGGCGGTCTCGGCCGACTTCTTCGGCGGGATGATGCTGATCTGCGGCCACCTGGCGCAGCTGGGGCACCGCCGGGTCGCCTACCTGAGCGGGCCCGAGGCGTCCTGGGCCAACTCCGAGCGGATCAGGGCGCTGGAGGCGGCCAAGGCGTTCGGCCTGTCCGTCACGATCCTGCCCTGCGGGTCCACCAGCCGCTGCGGGTACGAGGCCGCCGCCGACGTGGCCGGCACCGGCGCCACCGCGCTCACCACCTACAACGACCTGGTGGCCCTGGGGGCGCTGACCCGGATGCGCGAGCTCGGGGTGCGGGTCCCCGAGGAGTTGTCGGTGGTCGGGTTCGACGACATCGAGCTCGATCACGTGGCGCACACCAGCCTCACCACGGTCTCGGTGCCCCGGGGACGGCTGGGCGAACAGGCCGCCGAGATGCTGGAGAGCCTCATGACCGTGGGGCACGACGGGGAGCCGGTGTACCTGCCGATGGAGCTGCACGTACGTGACAGCACCGCGCCTCCGGGTGTTGACAAGAGAGGGTGATCGCGGGAACCCTGCCGTGTGAAAGCGCTTTCGCACGGATGAGAGGAAGCCTGTGGACACGCCTTTGAACGACCGGGAAGACCTGGAGCGTCAGGTACGGGACCTCGTCGCGCCGCTGATCTCCCGGTTCGGCCAGGACGAGAGGCCGCTGCGGCTGGGATTCAGCACGGCGCACTACGACCGGGCGGCGTCCGAGCTGGAAGCGTTCGCACGCCCGCTGTGGGGGCTGGCGCCGCTGGCGGCCGGCGGCGGGAGGTTCGATCACTGGGAGTTGTGGCGGGCCGGGCTCGCCGCCGGAACCGACCCCGGCCACCCCGGCCACTGGGGCGAGGTCTTCGACAAGAACCAGCGGCTGGTCGAGACCGCCGCCATCGGCCTCGCGCTCGCCCTGGCCCCCGAGCAGGTCTGGGACCCGCTGACCGGCCGGCAGCGCGACACGGTGGCCGCCTGGCTGCGGCACGCGGTCACCGTTGAGCCGAACAACAACAACTGGCTGTTCTTCCCGGTCATGGTGGGGCTGGGGCTGCGCCGCGTCGGGGTCGCCCACGACGAGGACGCCAACACGGCCAGGCTCGACCGGCTGGAGCGGTTCGACCTCGGGCGCGGGTGGTACTCCGACGGGCCGACCTGGCAGCGCGACTACTACATCCCGTTCGCCATGCACTACTACGGGCTCATCTACGCGGCGCTCGGCGACGACCCCGCCAGGGCCGGGCGATTCCGCGAGCGGGCCGCGGCGTTCGCCCAGGACTTCCAGCACTGGTTCACCAGCGAGGGGGTCGCCGTCCCGTTCGGCAGGAGCCTGACCTACCGCTTCGCGCAGTCGGCGTTCTGGGGGGCGCTGGCCTTCGCCGGGGTCGAGGCGCTGCCGTGGGAGGTGACCAAGGGGCACCTGCTGCGGAACCTGCGCTGGTGGGCCGACCGGCCGATCCGCGACGGCGCCGGGCTGCTCACCATCGGTTACGGCTACCCCCAGCCGCACCTGGCCGAGCAGTACAACGCGCCCGGCTCGCCGTACTGGGCCATGAAGGCGTTCCTGCCGCTCGCGCTGCCCGCCGGGCACCCGTTCTGGACCGCCAAGGAGGCGCAGGCGCCCGCGCTGCCCGAGGTGAGCACGCAGCCGGAGGCCGGCGTGGCGCTGATGCGCTGCGAGGAGGGACGGCACGTGGTGCTGCTGAGCGCGGGGCAGCGCAACCGGGGGGCGCGGCACGGCGCGGCCAAGTACGCCAAGTTCGCCTACTCCACGCGGTTCGGCTTCAGCGTGCCCGCCGGGACGCTGGGGCTGGAGCAGGGCGCCTTCGACAACACGCTCGCGCTCAGCGAGGACGGCGAGCACTGGCGGCCCTGCGAGATGCCGCACGACCCCTCCTCCACTGACGGCGTGCTGTACGTGCGCTGGACGCCCTGGGACGATGTGGAGATCGAGACCTGGCTGGTGGCGCGGCCCCCGTGGCACGTGCGGGTGCACCGGATCAGGACCGGGCGGGCGCTGCGGACGGCCGAGGGCGCCTTCGCGGTGGACCGGGACCGGCCGCCCACCCGGGTCGGCACCGGTCCCGGTCACGCCAGGCTCGACTCGCCGCTCGGCCTCTGCGTGATCGAGGACCTGATCGGGCAGCGGGAGGGAACGCTGGTCAAGGCCCTGCCCGGCACCAACGTGTTCGCCCCGCGCACCACGATCCCCACGCTGGAGGGGGACCTGCCGCCCGGTGAGCATCTGCTGGCCTGCGCGGTGCTCGGGCTGGAGGGCACGGGCTCGGCTTCGTGGCCGGAGCCTCCCGCGTGGTCATCCATCGAGCCCCTGGTCGCTCACGATAAAGGTTCGCGATGAAGGCTCGCGTCCAAGATTCGCGGCCAAGGTTCGCGGTGAAGGAGCAGCCGGGCGGCGCCGCCCGGGAGACGGGCAGGGCCACCCGGGGGACGGGCAGGGCCGCTGCGTGGGCCTGCCCGTCCGGGTGGTTCCCGTCAGAGGAAGAGCTCGATCACCGGCACCGCCACGTCCGGGCGCTGCACCGGCAGTTGCAGGGTGAGGGTGCCGGGCGGCAGGGCGCCCAGCTTCGTGTTGCCGGTGTCCCTGGCCGGGTCGGGGTTCAGGGGGCGGATCTCGGAGGCGTCGTTCAGCAGTTGCGCGTAACGCACCTTCCCGGCCAGCCCCGGCAGGTGCAGGTGCCGGTACGGCCAGGCGTACAGGTGCACGTAGAGCCGGTCGCCGCGCTGGGTGTAGCGGCAGTCCTGCGGCGCCTCGTACGTGCTGGGCCCGGCGCCGTAGATGGAACGGCCGTGCAGCCGCATCCACTCCCCGATGCCCCGCAGCGTCTCCAGCGCTCGCGGGTCGAGTTCGCCGCGCCCGTTGGGCCCCACGTTGAGCAGCAGGTTGCCGTTCTTGGAGACGGTGTCGACCAGCATGCGCACGAGCAGGTCCACGGACTTGTAGTCGAGGTTGTCCCGGTCGTAGCCCCAGCTTCCGTTGAGCGTCTGGCACGCCTCCCACACCTCGGCCGGCGGGGTGGGCGGCTGGTACTGCTCCGGCGTGACGAAGTCGCCCGGGATCTCCAGGCGATTGTTGATCAGCGCGTCCGGCTGCAGCCGGCGGACCAGCGCGGCCAGCTCTTCGGAGCGCCAGTCGGCCGCGCCCTTGCCACCGGGCGTGAGCTTGCCGTCCCTGATCCTGGTGGAGTAGGAGAAGTCAAACCACATGGTGTCGATCCGGCCGTAGCGGGTCAGCAGCTCTTCGACCTGGCCGTGCAGATACGCCCGGTAGACCTCGATGTTCCGGCCGTCCTCGGGCAACTCCCCGGTGAACGCCGGGTGCAGGCCGTCGATCGGGAAGTCGGGGTGGTGCCAGTCGATCAGGGAGTGGTAGAAGCCCACCCCCAGCCCGCGTGCCTTGAACGCGTCGACGATCGGCCCGACCAGGTCCTTGCCGTGCGGCGTGTTCGCGACCGAGTAGTCGGTCAGGGCCGAGTCCCACAGGCAGAACCCGTCGTGGTGCTTGGTGGTCAGGACCATGTACCGCATCCCGGCGTCCGAGGCTGCCCGCGCCCAGGCGTCCGGGTCGAACAGGTCGGGGTCGAAGTTGTCGAAGTAGGGCTGGTACTGCTCGTCGGTGAGGAGCTCGCGCTGCTTGACCCACTCGTGGCGGGCGGCGAGCGCGTACAGCCCCCAGTGGATGAACAGACCGAACCTTTGTTCCCGGAACTCGGTGAGTCGTGCGGCAGAGATCGGATGAATCGCCGAAGCTTGGGGCATGGCCGTACCGTAAACCGGACATTTATCTTCGTCAAGAATTGAATTGCGATGGCCACCCACCTAGGCTCAAGGCACTCCTAGGACAGCCGGGCACCGATTCGCAGACCTTGCCGTCGTCGGCACCGGGGACGCGAATTCCTCCTACCTCTTGGATGCAAGGAGGCAGTGAATTGGCACACGACCTCAGCAGGCGCGCGTTACTCGCGGACGGTGGAGCCCTGGCGCTGGCGGCGACCGCCGGCCCGGTGGGTGCGACGCCCGGCTGGCAGTCCCGGCTGGTGCACTACGACCGGCGCGGGCGGCTGGTCTACGAGCAGGACGCCGAGGGCAACCGCGTCCCCGACTTCAGCCACGCCGGATACCACAACGGCGAGCGGCCGATCCCGCACGTCCGCGTGGTCACGACGCTGCGGCCGGTCGAGGGCGACAACACCGCGCACACCCAGGCGGCACTGGACGCCGTCGGCGCGCTGCCCCGCGCGCGGCGCGGGGCCCTGCTCCTGCTGCCCGGCGTCTATCCGGTCGCGGGCACCCTGTACGTCCGCGCGAGCGGCACCGTCCTGCGGGGTTCCGGCGACGGCGCGGACCCGGCGCGCGACACCATCATCAAGGCGACCGGCAACAACCCGAAGGACCGCGACGTGATCGTGGCCGGCGGCGCGGCCGGGGGCGGCTGGACGGGCGAGGTGCCCGGCACCCGTACCGACATCACCACCGAGTTCGTGCAGGTGGGGTCGCGGCAGTTCGCGGTGGCGAACCCGGGCGCGCTGCGGCCGGGCGACAACATCGTCATCCGGCACCCCTGTACGGAGGAGTGGCTCAGGGCCATCGACTACGGCGGCCACGACGTGGGGCCGCCGTGGCGGGTGGACGAGCAGCCCATCAGCTACAACCGCTACATACGCGATATTTCGGGGAATGTCGTGAAGATCGATGTGCCGGTCTTCAACCACCTCAACCGCGCCCACTCCCCTTCCTTCCTCTACAAGTGGGACCGGGCCGGGCTCGTCACCGAGGTCGGCGTGGAACGATTGCGGGTGGACATCGAGTACCACGGCGATCCGGATCAGGACGAGGACCACGCCTACAACGCGATCGTGCTGCTGCGGACCGAGGACTCCTGGGTACGGGACTGCACCCTGCTGCACTTCACCCAGGCCGGGGTGGCCACCCAGGAGACCACCCGCGCCACGGTGCGGAACTGCCGCGCGATCGACCCGGTCAGCCTCGTCACGGGCAGCCGGCGCTACAACTTCAACACCTACACCTACTCCCAGCAGGTCCTCTTCCGCGACTGCCACGCCTACAAGGCCAGGCACGCGTTCGTCTCCAACGGCCACAGCACCGTGTCGGGGATCGTCTTCCTGCGCGGCACCGCGGAATACGCGCTCAACTCCAGCGAGGGCCATCGCCGCTGGTCACAGGGGCTGCTGTTCGACGGCCACAGGGACATCGACCCGCACTACGACTACACCCTGGGCCTGTACAACCGGGGCCGCTACGGCACCTCGCACGGCTGGTCCGCGGCCCACTCGGTGGCCTGGAACTGCGACGTGTCGACCAGCCGGCTCATCGTGCAGAAGCCGCCGACCGCGCAGAACTACGCCATCGGCTGCCACGGCACGGTGACCGGCGACGGCCCCTTCCAGCAGCCCACGGGCTACATCGAGGGGACCGGCCAGGCGGGCCTGCTGCCACCCTCGCTCTACCAGGCCCAGCTCCTGGACCGGCTGCGCGACGGGGCGGAAGCGCCGGCCCGGTGAAAACATTTCCAAGATCTCGTGCGTCTGAGTGACTATGAGGTCACTATCCGAACGTACGAGCAGCCGATACGCCATCCGGGCCGGCGCCGCCGCCCTGACCGCCGCCCTGACGACGGTCCTGACCGGAGGCGTCGCCGCCGCGGGCGCCGCGACCGACTGGGCGTCCGTGGTGGAACCGGAGCTGGGCTGCCTCGAACCCCGGCCGGGTGACGACTGGTACGTCGTGCGCGCCCGCGTCGCTGCCACCGGCGATCTCACCGGCGACGGCCGGCGCGAGACCGTCGTCGTGTCGTCGTGCCCGAGCCCGACGTCGAGCAACCCCCTGATCGCCTTCGTCTACGACGGAGCCGCCAAGTCCCCGGAGCCCCGCCTGCTCGGCAAGCTCGGCGAGAACCGCTACTTCAAGTCCATGAAGGTCACGCTCGGCGGCGGGCAGGTTCGCCTGCACGGCAAGGTGGTCAGCGACCGCGCCCCCAACTGCTGTCCCGATCTGACCGTCGAGCAGACCTACCGGTGGGACCGCGCCAAGTTCCGCATGACGGCGGAGCGGACGGCGTGAGCACCCGGCCTATCCGGACGCCCCCCCGGACGCCCGCCCCCGTCACTGGACGAGGTCGCACAGGAACGGCGTCAGCACGGCGGCGCCCGCGGCCGGCCCAGCCCAGCGGCGGGATCGGGCTGAGGGCGAGCAGCGCGCCGAGTGGCGGCGCCAGCGTGACCAGCGCCTGCAACGCGGCGGTGCCGGCGACGGCGAGCAGCACCGCCCGGCCCCGCCACCAGCCGCGCTCGAAGGTCCACCGCCGGGCCCTGGCCACGTAGGCGAGGGTGAGCCGGGCGAACACGAGGGTCAGCACGGCCGTCTCGTCCACCCGGGCGTCGGCGGGCACCCGGTCGCCCGCCGCCACCTCGATCACGTCTCCCGGCACCACCTCGGCCGCCGGGATCCGGTGCACGGCACCGCCGCGGCGGACCTTCGGCCCAACCCGGTGTCAAGGAGCCATGAGTGGCCGCTCGTACGGAAATAAGCTCATGGGCATGGCCGAATGCATTCTCGTACTCAACACGGGCTCCTCTTCCATCAAGTACGAGCTCGTGGACCCGCACACCCGTGAACGCTCGGCCAAGGGCCTGATCGAACGCATCGGGCAGGAGCAGGGGCGGCTCACGCACCACAGCGGCGACGAGCCGCCGTACGTCCGCGACCGGCCCTTCCCCGGCCACGGCGAGGGGCTGGCGGCGATGATGGAGGCGTTCGGCACGGCGGGACCGGAACTGGCCCCGGCCGCGGTCGGGCACCGGGTGGTGCACGGCGGCACGAGATTCACCGAGGCCGTGCTCATCGACGACGGGGTCATCGCCGCCATCGAGGAGCTGGCGCCGCTCGCGCCCCTGCACAACCCGGTCAACCTGACCGGGATCAGGCTCGCGCGCGAAGCGTTTCCCGGGGTGCCGCAGGTGGCCGTGTTCGACACCGCGTTCCACCGTACGCTGCCGCCCGAGGCGTACACGTACGCGGTGCCGCGCGAGTGGCGCGAGCTGGGCGTGCGGCGCTTCGGCTTCCACGGGACCTCGTGCGCCTACGTCTCCCGCCGCGCCGCGGCCGTCCTGGGCCGCGATCTGGCCGGGCTGAACCTGATCGTGCTGCACCTGGGCAACGGCGCCAGCGCCACCGCCGTCTCGGGCGGGCGCAGCGTGGACACCTCCATGGGCATGACGCCGCTGGAGGGGCTCGTCATGGGCACCCGCTCCGGCGACGTCGATCCCGCCATCGCCGGCTACCTCGGCCGCGCCGACGGCCTGGACGCCCAGCAGGTGGAGCACGCGCTCAGTCATCGGGGCGGCCTGCTCGCGCTGACGGGGTCGAGCGACATGCGCGAGGTACGCGGGCGCGACGACGATGAGGCCCGGCTGGCGCTGGCCGTCTACACGCGGCGGATCCGCAAGTACGTCGGCGCCTACTACGCGCTGCTCGGGCGGGTGGACGCGATCGTGTTCACCGGCGGGGTGGGCGAGCACGACGCCGCCACCCGAGCCGCCGCCCTGGCCGGCCTCGACCGGCTCGGCATCGTCGTGGACCCGGCACTCAACGAGAGCACTCCGGCCGAGACGCTCGACGAGAACTCGCCGGCCGACGCGCTCAACGAGAGCTCTCCGGCCGGGACGCCCAACGAGCACCCCCCGGCCAAGGCGCTCAACGGGAGCGCCTTGGCCGGGGAGCGCGCGGTGTCTCCTTCCGGCGCCGAGGTACCCGTCCTGGTCATCCCCACCGACGAGGAGTGGGAGATCGCCCGCGAAACCCTCCTGCTGCTCTGACCTAGCTCCGCGCCGTCTCCAGCAGCGTCTCGTCGAGGGGCGTCGGCTCGTCGTGCGCCTGCGCGGCCGTGACGGCGACGGTGGTGACGATGTCGGCCACGGTGGCGCCACGGGACAGGTCGTTGACCGGTTTGCGCAGCCCCTGCAGCACCGGCCCCACCGCGACCGCGCCCGCGCTGCGCTGGACGGCCTTGTACAGGTTGTTGCCGGTGTTCAGGTCGGGCACCACGAAGACGGTGGCGCGCCCGGCCACCTGGCTGCCGGGCATCTTGGTCCTGGCCACGGCGGGGTCCACCGCGGCGTCGTACTGGATCGGTCCTTCCACCTGCAGGCCGGGACGGAGCTCGCGGACCAGGTCGGTGGCGGCGCGTACCTTGTCGACGTCGTCGCCGGCGCCGGAGGAGCCGGTCGAGTACGACAACATGGCGATCCTGGGCTGGACGCCGAACCGCGCCGCGGTGCCGGCCGAGGCGATCGCGATGTCGGCGAGCTGCTCGGCGCTCGGGTCGGGGTTGACCGCGCAGTCGCCGTACACCAGCACCCGATCGGCCAGGCACATGAAGAACACGCTGGAGACCAGGCCCAGGCGCAGGATCTCGAACGCCGGCCTGATCGTGTGCGCGGTGGTGTGCGCCGCGCCCGAGACCATGCCGTCGGCCAGGCCGGTGTGCACCATCAGCGTGCCGAAGTAGGAGACGTCGGTGACGGTGTCGCGGGCCAGTTCGACGGTCATGCCGCGGTGCGCGCGGACACTGGCGTACTCGCGGGCGAACCGCTCGCGCAGCTCCGGGTCGAACGGGCTGAGCACCCTGGCCTCCGCCAGGTCCAGGCCGAGCTGCGCGGCCTGCACCCGGATGCGCTCCTCGTCGCCGAGCAGGGTGAGCTCGGCCACCCCGCGGCGCAGCAGGATGTCGGCCGCGCGCAGGATGCGCGGCTCCTCACCTTCGGGCAGTACGATGTGCCGGCGGCGGGCGCGGGCCCGGTCCAGCAGCTCGTACTCGAACATGAGCGGCGTGACGACGTCGGTCTTGGCGATGTCCAGCCGCTCCAGCAGCGTCCGGCCGTCCACGTGCTCGGCGAACAGCCGCAACGCCGTGTCGATCTTCCCGCCCGCCTCGGGCGTGAACCGGCCCTCCACCTGCGACAGGCGCATAGCGGTGGCGAAGGTGTCGTGGTCGGTGGCGATCACCGGCAGCGGGATCTCCATGCCGCGCAACAGCCGCTCCACCGGAGCCGGGAGATCCGTCCCCCCGGTCACCACCACCGCCGACAGGGCCGGGAAGGACGGCGACGAGTGCGCGGCGATCAGGCCGGGCAGCAGCGCGGCGGCCCGGTCGAACGGGATGATCACGGCGGCGCCCTCGGTGAGGCGGTCGAGGATGCCGGGCAGCGACATGGCTCCCACCATCAGCGCGCCGGCCTCCCGGCCGAACCCGTCGCGTTCGCCCAGGAAGAACCGGCCGTCGCACGCGTCAAGCAGGTCGGCCACGGTCGGTGCGCGCAGGGAGGGGGTCTCCGGCAACACGAACACCGGTGTCGGGTGCGCGTTCGTGAACGGCTCGGCGGCCCGGGTGACCACGACCGCGAGCTCGCGGGCATGATGCTGGGCCAGCTCCCTGGAGGACAGCTCGACCGCGGCGGCGACCTGTGACGCCGTCCTTTCCCTCCCGCTCACCACGTTGATCACGGGCGTGCCCAGGTCGGCCGCCAGCCGGGCGTTGAACCCGAACTCCGTCGGCGCCCCCACGTCCGTGTAGTCGGTGCCGATCACCACCACCGCGTCACACCGCGCGGCCAGGGCGCGGTAGCGGGCCACCACGTCCCCGGCCGCGCGCTCCACGTCGGTGTGCACCTCGTCATAGGTGACACCCGCGCAGGCTTCGTAGGGCAGGGCGAGCTGGAACCTGCTCCGGATAGTGTCGATCAGGGCGTCCTGCCGGCCCGCCCGCACCACCGGCCGGAACACCCCCACGGTCTCCACCTGCCGGGACAGCAGTTCCACCAGGCCCAGGGCTACCGTCGCCTTGTTGCTTCTCGCCTCACCTGCGGCGACGTACACAGCACGCGTCATACCCCCATTGTGGTCAGGCCACCGGGGTGGTCTGTGCCAGCGCGATCCGCCAGTCGCCGTCCTCCTTGACCAGCGCGAACGTCAGCGCTCCCGTCCGCCCGTCGTTGACGTGCTTGATCAGGTGGGCCAGCGCCACGTCCGGCCGCAGGAACGTCACGCCGAGCAGCTCGTTCCTGGTCAGCACGTCCTTCAGCGGGGTGCGCAGGGCCTTGGCCATCACCTCCTTGACCTGCTCACGGCCGCGCAACCGGATCCCGGTGAAGTTGACCAGCGCCACCTCCTCGGTCAGCAGCCCGGTGAAGCCGGCCACGTCGTTCTGCAGGTCCTCGGCGTCGCGGACGACCTGCTCGATCGCCTCGATGTCCGCGTTCATGTGCTTCTCCTTCATTAGCGGAGCGATTCGCTCCGCCAGAAACGTAACACCGGAGCGTTTCGCTCCGCAACTGGTAGGTTTGTGGCGATGAGCACTAGAAAAGACATCGCAGAACGCAACGACCGCGCGTTGCTCCAGGCCGCACGCGACGTGCTCGCCGAGGACGGCGTGCACGCCTCCGTCGCCGCCATCGCGGCCAGGGCGGGCGTCGGCATCGGCAGCCTCTACCGCCGCTACCAGACGAAGGAGGAGTTGTTCCAGCGGCTCAGCCTGCTCTCCCTCGACCACTGGAACGAGGCCGCCGAGCAGGGCCTGGCCGATCCGGACCCGTGGGCCGGGCTGGCCGGGTTCGTCCGCGGCTGCATCGAGTTCGGGCAGGGCTCACTGGGGCCCATCGCCGGCGCCATCGAGGTGACCGAGGAGATGAGCACGAAGTCCCGCCGCGGCGACGAACTCCTCGATGCGCTGGTACGGCGGGCGCACGAGTCCGGCGTCCTGCGCGCCGATGTGACCGCGCTGGACATCTCGCTGCTCATCGAGCAACTGGGGCGCTCCCCCGTGGTCGACCAGCTTCGCAAGCAGGGCAGGGACGACCTGCTTCCCGCCGCCGCCGGGGCCCGCCGGCGGCTGATCGCGATAGCGCTCGACGGGCTGCGACCGGGCCCAGGCCCGCTGCCCGGCGCGCCGCCGGACGAAATCCTCTTCACGGGCCGCTGGACGGATCGGCCGGACGCTTGAACAACAACCAATACATCTGTATAGACTGCTGAACGTGCGACCAATCACTGAAGAGGATCTGACAACGCGCGCCCGCATCCGCGACGCCGCGATGGCGCTGTTCGCCGAGCAGGGTGTCAAGGCCACCACGATCCGCGGGATCGCCGAGGCCGCCAAGGTCTCGCCCGGGCTGGTGCAGCACCACTTCGGCACCAAGGAGGCGCTGCGACAGTCCTGCGACGAGTACGTCCTCAGCTACCTGCGCGAGCAGGTCACCCTGGGCGTCACCGACCACAACCTGGGCAAGCCCGAATTCATCGAGAACGTCCAGCGAACCGCGCCGCCCCTGATGAAGTACCTCGGCCGCGCGCTCGTGGACGGCTCCCCCGCCGCCGCCGCGATGTTCGACGAACTGGTCAGGGTCACGGAGCAACATCTCGCCGACGACGAAGGCTCGGAGGCCGATCACCGCGCCCGCGCGACCGTGCTGACGGCCATGAAGCTGGGCATCACGGTGCTGCACGAGCACGTCTCCCGCGCGCTCGGCACGGACCTCTACGCCGCACAGGGCGCGACGCGCGTCGGCAGGGCCCAGCTCGACCTGATCAGACCCGAGTTCCTCGGCCGTGAGCTGTTCGACGAGGCGCGGACGGGCCTGGCGAAGGTGGAGGAGCGCCGATGAGCGCCGCGGTGCACGCCGACGGCCTGGTCAAGACCTTCGGCCGGACCAGGGCCCTGGACGGGCTCGACCTCACCGTCAGGGCGGGCGAGGTGCACGGCTTCCTCGGCCCCAACGGCGCGGGCAAGACCACTACGATCCGCATCCTGCTGGGCCAGATGCGCGCCGACGGCGGCCGGATCTCGTTACTGGGCGGCGACCCCTGGAACGAGGCCACCGAGCTGCACCGCAGGCTCGCCTACGTGCCCGGCGACGTGACCCTGTGGCCGTCGCTGACCGGCGGCGAGGTCATCGACCTGATGGGCAGGGTACGCGGCGGCCTGGACCCCGCCCGGCGCGCCGAGCTGCTCGAACGCTTCGAGCTCGACCCGCGCAAGAAGTGCCGCACCTACTCCAAGGGCAACCGGCAGAAGGTGGCGCTGGTGGCCGCCTTCGCCTCCGACGTCGAACTGCTGGTGCTGGACGAGCCGACCTCGGGCCTGGACCCGCTGATGGAGGCGGTCTTCAACGAGTGCGTCCTGCGGGAGAAGCGCGACGGCCGCACCGTGCTGCTGTCCAGCCACATCCTGTCGGAGGTGGAGACGTTGTGCGACCGCGTCAGCATCATCCGCGCCGGCCGTACCGTCGAGTCCGGCAGCCTGGCCGACCTGCGTCACCTCACCCGCACCTCGGTGAGCGCCGAGCTGATCGGGCCCGCGCCCGGCCTGGCCACGCTGCCCGGCGTGCACGACCTGACCACGGACGGCACGCGGGTGCGCTGCCAGGTGGACGCCGGCACGCTCACCGCGGTGCTCGCCGAGCTGGCCGGGGCGGGCGTGCGCACGCTGACCACGCAGCCGCCGACGCTGGAGGAGCTGTTCCTGCGCCACTACGAGGGGGCCGCCTGATGACCGGCACCTGGACACTCGTCCGGCTCATCCTGCGCAGGGACCGCGTGCTGCTGCCGGTGTGGATCGCGATCACCGCGTTCCTGCCGTCGAGCATCGCCTCCGCCACCGCCGGCCTGTACTCCGACCAGGCCGCCCGCGACGCCTTCGCGGCGGTCTCGGCGAGCAACCCCGCGCAGCTGGCCATGCGCGGCGCCATCTACGACGCGAGCGTCGGCGGCCTGACCGCCTGGACGCTCGGCTCGTCCCTCGCGCTGATCGGCGGGCTGATCAGCATCCTGCTGGTGATCAGGCACACCAGGGCCGAGGAGGAGACCGGCCGGCGCGAGCTGCTGGCCTCGGGCGTCATCGGCCGTCACGCCCCGCTGGCCGCCGCGCTCGCGGTCGTGCTGGCCGCCAACCTGCTGCTGGGCCTGCTGTCGGTGCCCGCCCTGGTCGCGGGTGGCCTGCCCGCGGGGTCCTCGCTGCTGTTCGGGTTGTCCACCGCCGCGGGCGGCTGGTCGTTCGCGGCCGTGGCCGCCGTCGCCGCGCAGCTCACCGCCTCATCCGGTACGGCGCGCGGGCTGGCCGTCGGCGCCGGCGGGCTGCTGTTCGCGGTGCGGGCGCTGGCCGACGCCGGCGGCATCGGCTGGGCGGCGTGGTTGTCGCCGTTCGGCTGGGTCCGGCTGACCAGGCCCTACGCCGGCGACCATTGGTGGGTGCTGGGGCTGAGCGTGGCATTCGTCGCCGCTCTGGCGGCGGCCGCGTTCGCGCTGTCCACGCGGCGTGATGTGGCCGGCGCTCTGACGCCCGCCCGTCCGGGACCCGCCGGCGGGACGCTGACGGGCCCCTTCGGCCTGGCCGCCCGCCTGCACCGGGGCACGCTCGCGGGCTTCGCGATCGGTTTCGGCTTCGTGGGCGCCCTGCTGGGCGTGGCCGCGCGCGGGCTGGACGCCCAGGTGGACACGCCGCAGTTCCGGGAACTGGCCGCGACCATCGGCGGCGCCGACGCCCGGATCTCCGACGTGTTCTTCACCTTCGTGATGTACGTGCTCAGCCAGCTCGTCGCCGGGGCGGCCCTCGTGTCGGCGCTGCGCGCCCGTGGCGAGGAGGGGGCGGGCCGGGCCGAGCTGCTGCTGTCCGCCCCTGTCGGCCGGCTGCGCTGGGCGCTGGGTCACCTGGTGTTCGCCATCGTGAGCCCGGCGCTGCTGCTGGCCGTGCTGGGCGCGGCGGCGGGGCTCACCTACGACGGCGACGTGGCCCGCGTCGTCGGGGCCACGCTGGCCTACCTGCCCGCGGTCTGGATCGTGGTCGGGATCGCGACGCTGCTGTTCGGGCTGCTGCCCCGGCTGGCGGCGGCCGTGAGCTGGACCGCGCTTGGCCTCTTCCTGGTCGTGGACCTGCTGGCGGAGTTCAAGCTGGCCACGGGGGCCGTCCTGGACCTTTCGCCGTTCGTGCACGTGCCGGCGCTGCTGCTGGGCGGCGGCGCCTCGTCGCCGGTCTTGCCGCTGCTGGGGCTGACCTTGGTGGCCGCCGTCCTGGCCGTGGCGGGGCTGGCGTCGCTGCGCCGCCGCGACCTGATGCCCTCTGCCTGAAACGGCCCGTCCCGATGGGGACATCACGGAGAATGGGAGGTATGGGGCAGGAGGGCGCGGGTGGGCTCCGGCAGGCGCTGACCTGGTTGCGGGCGCAGGCGGCGGGCAGGCCGCGGCGGTCGTCGCGAGATCGGGGCGAAGGGTGCCCGTACCAGGGGCTGCTGCCGTACGAGAGCGACCGGCACGAGCTGTTCTTCGGCCGCCGCCGGGCGGTACGGAACCTGCTGGACCGCCTCGAGCCGCGACTGGTGGACCATGGGTGCGTCCTGCTCGTGTCGGGCGCGTCCGGCGTGGGCAAGTCGTCGTTGTTGCGGGCCGGGCTGATACCGGCGCTGGAGGCGGGCCTGTTACCGATGGCCGGCTCGCGGGCGTGGCCGCGGCTGCTGCTCACGCCGACCGCCGACCCCCTGGGCGCGCTGGCCGGGGCGTGGGCGCGGGAGCACGGCGGCCAGGTGGAGACGGTGCGGGAGACGCTGCGTGACGACCCGGCGGCGGCGCTGGCGGGGGTCGGCCGGTTCGTCCTGGTGGTGGACCAGTTCGAGGAGTTATTCACGCTCGTGACCGACGAGCGGGAGCGCCAGGCGTACGTACGGGCCCTGCGGGCGATGGCCGAGGGGCCGCCGCGCGCGGCGGTGGTCATCGGGGTGCGCGCGGACTACTGGGACCGTTGCGCCGCCTACCCGCAGTTCGCCGAGGCCATCCAGGACGGCCAGGTGATCGTCGAGCCGATGACGGAGCCGGACCTGCGGCTGGCGATCACCGGCCCCGCCTCCGCGGCGGGGCTGGAGGTCGAACCCGGCCTGGTGGAGATCATCCTGAGTGATCTGCGCGCCGGCGACGGGTTCGAGCCCGCCGCGTTGCCGCTGCTGTCGCAGGCCCTGCTCAACACCTGGGAGTGGCGCGAGAACGGCCGGCTGACCATCCGCGGCTACGAGGAGTCCGGCCGGGTGCACGACTCCGTGTCGCGTACCGCCGACGAGGTGCTCGACGGGTTGACGCCGGAGGACCGCAAGGCCGCGCTGCGGATCTTCCGGCGGATGACGCTGATCACGGCGGGCGGCCGGCTGGCGCGGCGCAGGGTGACGGCGGCCGGGATCCACGCCGCCGCCTCCGCGCGGACGGCCGAGCGGCGCGCGCAGATCGAGGAGTTGCTGTCGGCGTTCGCCGATCGGCGGCTGCTCACCCTGCACGAGGACAGCGCCGAGATCGCCCACGACGCCCTGCTGACGGCCTGGCCCACGCTGCGGCAGTGGCTCGAACCCGACCTGTCGGCGCAGGTGGTGTACGACCAGGTCGTCGAGGACGCCGAGCGGTGGCTCGCGAACCATCGCGATCGTGCCTTCCTCTACCGCGGCGCCCGGCTGCTGGCCGTCCAGGACAGCCAATCCCGCTGGGACCGCGATCCCGGCAGCTTCCCGCCCCCGGGCCCCACGGTGACGGGGTTCGTCGCCGCGTCGGCCCGGGCGGCGCGGCGGGCCGGCCGCCGCAACGCCCTGGTCATGGCCGGTCTGGCGACGTTGTCGGTGCTCGCGCTGGTCGGCGCGGTAACCGCCGTCAACGCGGCCCGCAACGCCGACGACCAGCGGCGGCAGGTGCTCTCGCGCCATCTGGCCACCCAGAGCGGGATCGCCGACGACCCGGTGATGTCCGCGCTGCTGGCCGTGGCCGCCCAACGGATCCATGACACGCCCGACGCCAGGCTCCGCCTGCTGAACGCGGCGGCGAGCGCGGACCGGGGGGTCTTCTCCGCGCAGGACGGCGATTTCGCCGAGCTGCGGTTCAGCCCCGATGGCTCGACCCTCGCGACCGGGAGCACCGACGGCGTCGTGCGGCTGTGGGACAGGGCGTCCCGGCGGCAGCTCGGCGCCCCGATCAAGCATCCCGAGCTGTTGTGCGTCCTCGGCTTCCAGGCGGCCTTCAGCCCGGACGGCAAGGTCCTGGCCACGGCGTGCATCAAGCAGGTCGTGTTCTGGGACCTCGCCACCCGCCGGCGGCTGGGCTCCCCGACGGACGTCAAGGACGGGGTGGCGGCGATGGCCTTCAGCCCCGACGGCAGGACCTTCGCGACGTCCTCCACCGCCGGCACCGTACAGCTGTGGGACACCGCCACCCGCCGCCGGGCCGGCGGCGTCATCGGCCGGGCCGACCACAAGTCAATCCGCCGCCCCATCAAGGAGTTGGCCTTCACCCCGGACGGAAAGCACCTGATCACCGCCGGGGCGGGGGACACCGTGCGGATCTGGGACACCGCCACCCACCGCCAGGTCGGAAAGCCGCTCACCGGGCACACCGGCGACATCAACGGCATGTCCCTCAGCCCGGACGGAACGACGCTCGCGACGGTGAGCGCGGACAACACCATGCGGTTGTGGAACCTCGCCGACCACGAGCAGATCGGCGACGCGCTGCAGGCCCACGACATCGCCGCGGGGCTGGCGAGCGTCGCCTTCAGCCCCGACGGGAAGAGGTTCGCCACCGCCGGACGGGACGGTCTGACCAGGTTGTGGGACACCGCCACCCGCACTCTGGTGGGCGCCCCGCTGACGGGCAGGCGTTCAAGTGTGCGGAAGGTGGCGTTCAGCCCGGACGGGAGCACTCTCGCGGCCGGCGACATCGACGGCAGGGTCTGGCTGTGGGACCCGCGGGTGCACCAGCAGATCGGTCCCGCGCTGCCCTCCACGTACGACGTCGCCTTCAGCCCCGACGGCAGAACCCTGGCCTCCACCGATGGCGAGGTCGCCTTCAAGACCGGCGAGCCGGATACCGCCGTCCGGTTCTGGGACGTGGCCACCCAGCGCGAAGCCGCTCCCAGCCTGCGCCCCAAGGACGATCCGGCCCCCGACGACTTCGCCGCGGTCCGCCTGATCAGATACAGCCGTGACGGGAGGACGCTCACGACGGCGAGCACCGACGGCTCCGTGCGGCAGTGGGACACCGCCACCCGCCGGCAGATCGGCTCCTCGGCGATCCTCTCCGCGAGCGCGGAGCTGAGCTCCGACGGCATGCTCCTCACCGCCTGGGTGAAGGGCGGCTCCATGGGGATCTGGGACGTCGCCGGCCACCGTGAGGCCGGAGCCCGCATGAGGGTGCCCGGCCATACCGACTACGTTCCGGCGAAGTTGTTCAGCCCTCGGGGCGACATCCTCGCCGTGGCGGGCACCAACCGTACGGTGCGGCTCTTCGACCTGCGCACGCGGCGCCCGATCGGTGTTCCGCTGTCCGCCGACCTGGAGGGCAGGTCCGGCACTCTGGCCTTCAGCCCCGACGGCGGGACGCTCGCCACCTCGGGGGACGACAGCGTGGTGCAGTTGTGGAACGTCGCGGACCAGCGCCCGATCGGCGCGATCCCGACCGGCCACACCGACGCCGTCACCGCCATGGCCTTCAGCCCTGACGGGAAGTCCCTGGTCACCGGCTCCTGGGACCGCACTCTGCGGCTCTGGGACGTGCCCACCCTCCGGCAGATCGGCGCGCCGCTGACGGGCCACACGCAGGCGGTGGCCAGGATCGTCTACAGCCCCGACGGAACCATGATCGCCACGACGGGCGGCGACAAGACGCTGCGGTTGTGGGACGTCGCCCGCCCCGCCGACCCCGCCGCCACGGTGTGCGCCAACGCGGGCCGCTCCCTGACCCGCGCCGAGTGGCAACGCTACGTGTACGGGGAGGAGTACCGGCAGATCTGCCCATGACCCGGCGTGGAAATTTCATCGCGCGCTGGCCGACGAAAAGATCGTCCGGCCAGCTCAGCGTGCACGCGAGGGGTTCCGCCGGGGCGGCGCGGCTCGGACTGACTGTACGGGTGCCGCGGCTCTGCCTACATTTTCTCAAATGAGATCCGTGCCCTGGTTCGCCGCGGCCGGCGCCGCGCTGGTCGCCTCAGCCGTGTTGGTGTACGCCGTCATGCTCACCGGGATCCGGCCCGCGCACGCCGCCGTGGGGCTGCGCGTCAGCGGCACGGACATCGTCGAGGCCAACGGCCAGAAGTTCGTCATGCGCGGCGTCAACCACCCGCACGTCTGGTACACCGGCCAGACCGGCTCCTTCGCCGACATCAAGGCGCTCGGGGCCAACACCGTGCGCGTGGTGCTGGGCAGCGGCAAGCGGTGGGGCCCGTCCAATGACGTCGCCCAGGTGATCTCCCTGTGCAAGCAGAACCGGCTGATCTGCGTCCTTGAGGTGCACGACACCACCGGGTACGGCGAGGAGGGCGCCGCCGCGTCGCTGGACGAGGCGGTCAACTACTGGATCGGCCAGAAGAGCGCGCTCGTCGGCCAGGAGAACCACGTCGTCATCAACATCGGCAACGAACCGATCGGCAACACCAACGCCGGCCAGTGGACCGGCGCGACCACCGCCGCCATCCAGAAGATGCGCGCCAACGGCTTCGAGCACCTGCTCATGGTCGACGCGCCGAACTGGGGCCAGGACTGGCAGTACGTCATGCGGGACAACGCCCAGACCATCCTGAACGCCGACAGCCGGCGCAACACGGTGTTGTCCATCCACATGTACGCCGTGTTCAACACCGCCACGGCCATCACCGACTACCTCAACCGCTTCCGGGCCAACGGGTGGCCGCTGGTCATCGGCGAGTTCGGCTGGCGGTTCAACACCGGCGAGGTCGACCACGACACGCTGCTGTCCGAGGCGGACTCCCGGGGTCTCGGCTACCTCGGCTGGTCGTGGAGCGGCAACACCGACCCGATACTGGACATGGCCACGAGCTTCGACCGCACCCGGCTGACCACCTGGGGACAGCGGATCTTCAACGGCGCCAACGGCATCAAGGCCACGGCGCGGGAGGCCACCATCTACGGCGGCCCCACTCCTACCGTCACGCCCACCGTCACCCCCACCGTGACGCCGACGATCACGCCCACGCCTTCCGGCGGGTGCCGCGTGACGTACGAGATGAACGCCTGGAACAGCGGCTTCACCACGAACATCACGATCACCAACACCGGCGCGGCGGCGACCAGCGGGTGGCGGCTGGCGTTCGCGCTGCCCGCCGGTCAGGTCATCACCGGCGGCTGGGGCGCCACGTACACGCCGGCCAGTGGGCAGGTCACCGCCACCAACGCCGCCTGGAACGGCAATCTGGCGCCGGGCGGCTCGACCAGCGTGGGCTTCCAGGCCACCCACACCGGCAACACCGCCGAACCCGCCGCCTTCACCCTCAACGGAGCCGCCTGCCAGGTGGCCTGACCGTCAGAGCACCCTGCGGGCGCCCGGCAGGGCGCGCACCGCGTACGCCGCCGCCCAGCACAGCGGCAGCGCGAGGGCGGTGAGCAGCGCGGCCTTCGCGATCGCGGGCGCCTGCACGCCGCTGAGCGCGTGGTTCAGTGCGACCACCACGACCGGGTGGATGACGTAGACGGTGTAGGCGTGCGCCGACAGGAAGCGGCGGCGGGGTCCCTGGTGGCCGAAGCGCGCCCGGAAGAACGTCAGCAGGCCGAGGATGATGCCGACGGCGAACGCCGACTCGCAGATCGCCAGCAGCAGGGACGGCAGGGTTCCCCCGCCCAGGGCCGCCTCTTCGGCGGAGCCCACGACGAGCAGGAGCGCGACCGCGGCGACGGCCGCGATGCCGGACCCGACACGGCCGGCCGTCCTGGACAGGCCCTGTAGCCAGCCGCGCCGGGCCGCGATCAGGCCGACCGTGAACAGCGCCGCGTACTGCGGCAGGTAGGCGGGGCTGGGCAGGCCCAGCAACGATTCCCCCATCGGCACCGCGATGCGCCACAGATAGGTGACCAGGGCCAGCCCGGCGGTGAACCCGACGATCGCGACAGCGCCGGGCGCCCGGCCCGTGGCCGGAGGCGATACGACCGTGCGCCGGCCGTTGACGGGCAGGAGCCGCCAGAGCACGTAGAGCGCGCTGAAGACGAACAACACCTCGACGAACCACATCGGCCCCGGCGTGAACGACTGCAGGTAGAACTGCCAGTAGGGCAGCTCGGTCCCCTCCGCCGCGGCGGTGTACCTGCCGATGGTCACCAGGGGGCGGAGCAGCAGCAGCCAGAGCAGCAGCGGGACTCCCAGGCGCAGCAGCCGCTCGCGCAGGAACGGCCCGGCGCCCTTGCGGTCGTAGGAGCCCGGCACGAAGAGTGCCGAGATGAGGAAGAAGGCTCCCATGAAGAACGCCTGGTTGAACACGAGTAAGAGGTCCAGGATCGTCGCCGAGGAGTCGGCCGGCGGCTCGATGTAGTACCAGCTGGGAACGTTGCTGTAGGCGATCACGGAGTGGTGGATCACCACGAGCGCCATCAGGACGGTGCGCAGGTTGTCGACGTGCAGGAGCCGAGAGGACGTGGTGGGCGCCGCGGTCAGCTCGTTGGTGGATGGGGTCATCGCTCTGCCGTTTCTCCAGGGTGTCCGGTCCGGGCGGCGTGCTCGAACAGGTCCGCGAGCTCGTCCGCGTGCGCTTCCAGGTCGTGGTCGGGGTTGGCCACCCAGTAGGCGAACATGCCGTCGATCGCGGACTGCACGGCGACGGACATCACGCGAGGATTAAAGGAACGGAACTCGCCCTCCTGCTGGCCGCGCCGGAACAACTCCTCCCGCGCCTGATAGATCGGCTCGTTGAAGTCGACGCCGTAGCGCGGCTTGCCGTCGGGGGTACGGAAGTTGTTCCTGATCTCTCGCAGGGCGAGCAGCTGGGCGCGGCGGCCCCGCATGTACGCGGCGACCGCGCGGATGTTGGCCCGCAGCGAGCCGGCCGCCGTGCTCTCCTTCTCCGTCCGCGTGACGACGTACTGGGCGATGTCGAGGTAGATCTGCTCGACGATCCGCTCCACCAGCTCGTTCTTGTCGCCGAAGTGGTAGAGGATCACGCCCTTGCTGGTGCCGGCCCGCTCGGCGATGCGCGCCAGCGAGGCGCCGGCGTAGCCCATCTCCGTGAGCGTCTCGATGGCGCTCTCGATGATCTGGGTACGCCGGGCCTCCTCGATGAACGATCGCTTCTGACCATCCGGGCCGCTTTCTGACCGCATGGTAAAAAAATAATGCGACCGGTCAGAAATTCGCAACCCCTGCTAACCGGCGTCCATGGAACGAATGCTGGCGAAGCGCTCCAGGGCCTGCTCGAAGGCGGCGGGCGAGATCGTGACACCGCCACTGAACGGGAAGTCGAGCTGGTAGACCAGGAACAGCACCATGCCCACGAGCCCGCCGACCACGGCCGCCATGGTGATGTGCGCCCTGCGGACCGGGCCGCCGCACACGACCGCCGGCAGCACCGCGATGAGCCCGCACCCGGCCAGGGCGATCCACAACAGCGGCGGCACGCCGGTGTCGGCCATCTGCGCCCTGGCCCTGCGGGCGTCGAGCACGGCCTGCATGCGGCTCATGGCCTGGCCGTAGCGGGTGGAGGCGGCGCTGGTGGCCGGCTCGATGGTCTGGAAGAAGGCGCGCAACTGCTCACTCGAACGCCAGGCCGCCTGCGACAACGTGTGCTGCTCTGCCATGAGCGGCCATTCCTGGCGGATCACCGTATTGGCGTACTCGTCGGCCACGCGCCGCAGCGTCTCGCGTTGCGCCTCGGGCAGGCTGCGGGAGTACCAGTAGACGTCGGTCAGGTTGCTGGCCTCGGTGGAGGTGGTCTGGGTGGCCGAATTGACCTGATTCCAGGCGGCGACGACCACGAGGCCGACGCTGATCGCGAACAGCGTGCCGACGATGCCGTTCACCAGGCCGCTGCCCTCGCGGAAGTCCTGCCGGACCTGCGGGGAGATGAACCGGCCCGCCAGGTGGGCGGCCAGGCCCGCGACGATGGCCGCGACCAGCGCCACGACGACGCCCATTATGCCGATGAACACGAGATCCCTACTTTCTGCGACGGAAACAATGCAGAGAGTAGCGAAAGGGAGGCGTGCGCGTCACCAGGGGCGCCCACCGGCGGACGCGCGTACTTCGTCGCGCAGGGCCCGCCGCAGCCCGGGATCCGGCGGCCGCTCGTCCCGGATCGACGGCACGGACGCCACGAGCAGGCGGGTGTAGGGGTGCCGCGGCGCCAGGAAGATCTCCTCGACGGTGCCCGTCTCCACCACCCGCCCGTGGTAGAGCACGACGACGCGGTCCGCCACGCCGCCGAGCGAGCCGAGGTCGTGCGTGATCAGCAGCACACCGAGGCCGCGGGATTCACGCAGGCGCAGCAGCAGTTCGAGGATCGTGATGCGCGTCGAGGCGTCAAGGGCGCTGACCGGCTCGTCGCAGATCAGCAGGCGCGGGTCCACCGCGATCGCGCGCCCGATCGCGACCCGCTGCCGCTGGCCGCCGGACAACTCGCCGGGATGTCTGGGCAGCAGGCCGAGCGGCAGCGAGACGAGCCGCGCGACCTGCTCCGCGGCCTCCCGCAGCCCGGCGCGATCGTGCCCGCCGCGCACGGCGAGCCCCTCGACGAGGGTGTCGAGCACGGTGCGTTCGGGGTCGAGGCTGCGCAGCGGGTCCTGGAAGACGTACTGCACGGCGCCGCCGCGGCGCGACGCCCGCAACGCGCCGCCGCGCAGCCCGCCGACCTGCCGCCCGTCGATCGCGACGGTGCCGCTACCGGCCCGCACCAGCCCGAGCACGGCCCGTGCGAGCGTGGTCTTGCCCGAGCCGGTCTCACCGATCAGCCCGACGATCTCACCGGACGCCACCGTGAGGTCGACGCCGTGCAGGATCCCGGTGCGCTTTCGGCCGTGGCCGAGCGCGACGTGCAGCCCGGAGACGTCGAGCAGCGTGGTCATCGCCCGCTCCCCTGTTCACGCACCCGGTCGATCCCGAAGCGCTCGTGGTTGCCGATCAGTTCACGCGTGTACGGATGACGCGGCGCGCGCAACACCCGCCGGGTGGGC
This sequence comes from Nonomuraea sp. NPDC050404, assembly GCF_040655495.1. Classification (NCBI taxonomy): domain Bacteria; kingdom Bacillati; phylum Actinomycetota; class Actinomycetes; order Streptosporangiales; family Streptosporangiaceae; genus Nonomuraea; species Nonomuraea sp. NPDC050404. The sequence goes on along the minus strand of NZ_JBFAKB010000015.1, from coordinate 207,406 downwards.
CCCGCCTCGACGATGCCGCCGTCGCGGAACACGTACACCGTGTCGCACGTCTGCGAGATCACGGCCAGGTCGTGGGAGACGACGACGAGGGTGAGCCCCCTGTCGCGGCGCAGGTCGTTCAGCAGCTCCAGCACCTCGGCCTGCACGGTCACGTCCAGAGCCGTGGTCGCCTCGTCGGCGATCAGCAGCTCGGGCCCGGCGCTGATCGACATCGCGATCAGCACCCGCTGCAACATCCCGCCCGACAACTCGAAGGGATGTTGCGCGTAGACGTGCTCGGGGCGGTGCAGCCCCATGGCCTGCAGCAGCTCGACGGCCCGCTGTCGCGCCGCCCGGCGGCCCAGCCCGGCCTTGACCCGGAGCACCTCGGCGAGCTGCGCCCCGACGGTGATCGACGGGTTCAGGTAGGAGGCGGGATCCTGGAACACGGCCGCGAGCTCGGTGCCGCGCAGCCGCGCCCGCGCGGCGGCCGGCAACGCGGTCAGGTCGGTGCCCCTCAGCCTGATCTCTCCGCCGGTGACCTCGACGCCGACGGGCAGCAGCCCCAGAACGGCGCGGCAAGTAAGCGTCTTGCCGCTGCCGGACTCGCCGACCAGCCCGACGGCCGAGCCGCGCGGGATGTCGAGATCCACGCCGTGCACGACCTCGGAGCCATCGGCGACGCCGACGCGCAACCCGCGTACGGACAACAACACCTCGTCGCGGACGGCTCGCGCGGGCGCGCGAACCGCCGTCGCGGCGTCAGGTGAGACGGACACGGCGTGCTCCCGTTCTGCTCAGCGCCCGCGCGCGCCCGTGATCGCCGCTCGTGTCCCTGATCGCGTCGGCGAGCAGGTTGAGCGCGCCGACGGTCGCCATGATGAACAACGAGGGGAACACCGGCCCGTACGGCACCTGCGCCAGGTAGCCCAGCCCGCTCGCGACGATGCCGCCCCAGGTGGGCTCGGGCGGCACCACGCCGATGCCGAGGAAGGTCAGCGACGAGACGATCAGCAGGCCGCCGGCGGTGGCGTTGGCGGTGGCGACGACGAGCGCCGGCAGGATCTTCGACCACACGTGCGTGCGCAGCACCCACCACGTCGAGGCCCCGAAAAGCCGCGCGGCGGTCACGTACTGCGCGTTCGCGTGGCTGAGCGCGGCCGCCCTGGTGACGCGGTAGAACGACGGCGCGAGCAGGATGCCGACGGCGATCATCGCCTGGTGTACGGCGTTGCCGAGCAGCGCGGCCACCGCGATCGCGAAGATCAGGAAGGGCAGCGCGATGAGCCCGTCCATGATCCGCAGCGTGATCCATTCGTAGGCGCGCCCGAGGTACACGGAGGTGACGCCGGGCACGACGCCGATGACAAGACCGATGCCGACGGCCTCGAAGGCGGTGAACACCGAGGTCGGCGCGCCGGCCAGGACGCGGCTCAGCACGTCGCGGCCGAGGTAGTCGGTGCCGAACCAGTGCGCCGCGCCCGGCGGCCGGAGGATCTCGGCGCTGTTCTCCAGCGGGTCGTACGGCGCGAGGAAAGGTCCGGAAACCGCGAGCAGGAGCACGGCCGCCAGCACGGTCGCCGCGATGACGCCCGCGCGGGTGCGCAGGGCGCCGGTGATGGTCGTCATATCTCCCTCCGGGCGGCGGGGCGCAGCTTGACCAGCAGGACGTTGACGAGCGCGGAGGAGATCAGCACGACGCCGATCGTCACGAGCAGGGCCCCTTGCACGACAGGCACGTCACCGCCGAGCGCCGCGGTCTTGGTCAGTTCGCCGACGCCGGGCAGCGCGAACACGGTCTCGACGATGACGGCCCCGCCGATGAGCCGCGGCACGTGCATGCCGAGCACGGCGACCGCGGGGCCGGCGCCGTTGCGGAGCGCGTGGACGAGCACGACGCGCCACCCCGGCAGGCCCCGTACCCGCGCCCCCACGATGTAGTTCTCGTGCAGGGTGTCGGCCATGCCGGTGCGCAACTGGCGGGCGACGTCCGCCGCGGCGTCCAGGCTCAGCGCCACGCTCGGCAGCAGCAGGAAGCTCGCCCAGGTCAGCAGCCCGGCGGACGGGGGCGCCCAGCCGCCCGACGGCAACACCGGCACCAGCAGCGAGAACACCGTGATGAGGGCGATCGCGGCGACGAATCCTGGCACGGTCGCCAGTACGGAGGTGACGACCGTGACGGCGCGGTCCAGCCGGCCGCCCTGCCTGACGGCGGCCAGGACGCCGGAGACGCCGCCGAGCACGACGGCGATGAGCAGCGCCCCGGCGGCCACGGACAGGCTCACCGGCAGGCGCTCGGCGATGCTCTGCGCCACGGGGATCTTGGTGAACCACGAGGCGCCGAGGTCGCCGTGCAGGGCGTTCCACAACCACAGCAGGTAGCGCGACAGCAGCGGCTGGTCGAGCCCGAACGCCGCGCGCATCCTGGCCACGTCGGCGGGGGTGGCGGAGTCGCCGAGCACGACCGAGGCGGGGTCCTGGTCCGTCAGCCCGCCGAGCATGAAGGTGACGAAGGTGGACACGAGCACCACGGGGACCGCGATCAGCAGGGCGCGGCCGGCTGCCGCGGCCACGCGGTGGGGCGAGAGGACGCCGGTACGCACGTTCAGCGTGGTCACTTCTCCACCCGAACGCCCTCGAAGCGCTGGATGTCCACCCAGTTCCGCAGGCCGTGCACCTTGGGGGTGTGCGCCGTGAAGCGGGTCACCGTGAACAGGAACACGTTCGGCATGTTCGTCACCGCGATCCTGGTGGCGGCCTGGATCGCCGCCGGGTAGGCGGGGTCGGTCAGCGGATATCCGCTCGCCCTGGCGACCGCCGCGGGCAGCCCGGCGGGGGTGGTCTTGCCGAGGTTCATCAGGCCCTGCGCTCCGAACAGCACCTGCAGCGCCTGCACCGGCGACTGGCGGGCGTTGAACTGGTCGAGCACGAACGGGTACCTGCGCGTGATGTAGTTGTTGACGCCCGGCGTCTGCACGGTGAGCGTCGTGCGGATGCCGGCGGCGTTCAGCTGCCGCTGGATCAGCTCACCGACGGGATCCTCCGCCTTGCCCAGCGCGAGCTGGATGTCGATGCCGTCCGGGTGTCCCGCCTCGGCCAGCAGCCGCTTCGCCTTGGCCACGTCGTGCGGGTAGAGGTTGTCCAGCTCCGGGTCGTGGGCGACGTAACCCTCGGGGAACGGCTGCCAGACCGGCCGGCCGTGGCCGAAGTTGGCCGTCCTGACCAGCGCCTGCCGGTCGATCGCCGTACTGATCGCCCGGACGACCTTGGGGTTGTCGAACGGCTTCACCGTGTTGTTCACGTCGAGGACGCGGACCGGCAGCACCTCGGTCGTCCCGACCGGGAACCCGGCGGCCTTGACCCCGCCGACCTGCGACGCGGTGAGGTCCGCGACGTCGAACTGGCCCGATTGGAGGCCCGCGACCGCGACGGACGGGTCAGGGGCCGGCTTGAGGACGAAGTTCGTGACGTGGATCTGGTCCGCGTTCCAGAACGTGGGGTTCTTCACCAGCGTCGCCTGCGACCCGGGCACGTAGCTCTTCAGGACGAAGGGCCCGGCGCCGACCGGCCGGGTGGCCAGCCCGGTGGCGTCCTTCGCCGCCGCCGGGCTGACGACCTGCCCGGTCTTGCCCGACAACAACAACGGGATCTGGTAGTCCACCTGGCTGAGACGCAGTGTCACGTCGGTGGTGCTGTCGGCGGTGATGCTCTCGACGGTGGTCAGTTGCGGTGCGACCGTCGAGTCCTTCGCGCCCTTGCCGCGTTCCAGGCTCGCCTTGACGGCGGCCGCGTCGAGTTTCGTGCCGTCGGAGAAGGTCAGGCCCGGCCGCAGGTGGAAGGTGACCGAGCGGCCGTCCTTGGCGTACGTCCACGACCGCGCGAGGCCGGGCCTGGCCTCGCCCTTCTCGTCCGTCTCGGTGATCCCCTCGTAGACGAGGGTCAGCGCGTGCACGTCGTTGCCGACCGCGGAGGTCACCGGGTCCCAGGTGGAAGGCAGCGACCATCCCCAGGTCAGGGTGTCGCCGCGGTCGCCGGCGGCGGACATGTTGCCGACCGAGGTCTGGGAGGCGCAGCCGGTGAGCACGAGCGCCGCGACCGCGAGGACGTTCTTGAGTGCCTTACCCGCTCTCATCACCTACTGTCCCGCCCCGATGAGGGCCCGCGCGCGGGCGGTCGCGCCGGCGCGCAGCAGCGGGACGAGCTCCTTACCCCACTCGCGCACGTCACGCAGCGGGTCGAAGCCGCGGATCAGGAAGGTCCCGATGCCGAGGTCGTAGTACTTCAGCAGCGCGTCGGCGACCTGCCGCGGCGTGCCGACCAGGGCGGTGGAGTTGCCGCCGCCGTCGGTCAGCCGGGTGACGCCGAACCAGAGCCGCTCGTCGTGCACGAGCTTCTGCTCCGCCTCCTCCTTCAGCCGTTTCGCGCCGACCGCCGTATTCTCGCCGCGGCCGATCCGCCACTTCCCCGCGCCGCCCTGGGCGAGGTCGTTCTCGAAGGCGCGGCGGATCGCGTCGGCCTTCTCCCAGGCCGCGTCCTCCGTCTCGGCCACGATCGGGCGTACGGACAGGGAGAATTCGATCTGGCGGCCGTGCCGTGCGGCCTCGGCGCGGATCAGTTCGACGCGTTCGCGCGTCTGCGCCAGGGGCTCGCCCCACAGGGCGTAGACGTCGGCCCACCGGCCGCCCACCCGGATCGCGTCGTCGGACTGCCCGCCGAAGAAGATCGGCACCGGCCCGTGCGGCTTGACCGAGCTGAACGCGCCCTCGAAGCGGTAGAACTCCCCCTCGTGGTCGAAGGGCTCGTCCGAGGTGAGGGTGCGCCGCAGCACGTCGATGAACTCCGCGGTACGCCGGTAGCGCGCGGCCTTGTTCTCGAAGTCCCCGTCGCGCCGCTGGTCGGTGTCGCTGCCGCCGGTGATGTGGTGGATCGCCACGCGGCCGGCGCCGGTGAGGTTGTCCAGCGTCGCCAGCTTGCGCGCGGTCAGGGTGGGCTGGATGAATCCGGGCCGCTGGGCGATGAGGACGCGGAGCCGTTCGGTGTTGTAGAGCACGTGGGCGGCCGCGGCGAAGCCCTCGGGCGAGCTGGCGCTGTGGGCGACGAGCGCGCGGTCGAAACCGGCCTCCTCATGGGCGCGGGCGAAGTCGGCGAGGTAACCGGGATCGACGACCGGTCCCCGCCAACCGGCGCTTTCCGAGCCGTAGGTGGTCGAGACCATCCCCAGGATCTGGATCGGCAATGTGGGTGACTGGTTCACATCCAGCAGCCTGCGGTCTTGCCCGCCGGAGTGTCCAACGACGCTTTCTAATCACGGCCGATCACCTCCCGTGATAAATACCCTTACATCAGGTAGGAATAATGGGTATGATGTGGGCATGAACCGTACGCTGGACATCGCCCCGTTGCGCAGCTTCGTCGCTGTCGCCGACGCCGGCGGCTTCCAGCGCGCCGCCGACGCCCTGCACCTCAGCCAGGGGGCGGTGAGCCAGCACGTGCGCCGGCTGGAGTCCGCGATCGGCCGCCCGCTGGTGGAGCGCCGCGGCCGGGGTTCGAGGTTCACCGCCGACGGCGAGAAGCTGCTGAGCCTGGCGCGAGGTCTTCTGGCGCTGCACGACGAGGTGCTGCAGAGCTTCGGCGACGAGGCCAGGGGCACGGTCGTCATCGGCTCGACCGAGCATGCGGCGGCCCAGTTGCTGCCGTCCCTGGCGAGCACCCTCGACGGGTCGGCGCCCCGCTACTCGGTCAGGTTCAGGATCGACCGCGCCAGCAAACTCCGTGAGAGTTTCGCGACCGGACGCGTCGACCTGGCCCTGCTGCTCGGCCCCGCCGACGACCCGCGCGCCACCCCGGTCGGCGACCTGAACCTCGCCTGGTACTCCGCGCCCGGATGGAGGCCGCCGAGGGCACGCGAGCCGCTTCCCATCGTCGCCTTCGACAATCCCTGCGCGCTTCGTGATCGCGCCCTCGCGACCCTGTCGCACCACTCGATCCCGGTCGCCATCGCCGCGGAGGCCAACCAGCTGGCCGGCGTGCAGGCGGCCGTCAGCGCGGGTGCGGGCGTGGCGCTGCTGGCGACGCTCGGGCAGACCCCGGAGGGTCTCGTGGCCCGCGACGATCTGCCGCGGCCCAATCCCCTGCCGCTGGCGTTGTGGACCCGCCAGGGTGTCGCGCCCGCGGTCTCCGAGCGGGTGTCGGCCGCGCTGCGCCGCCTTCTGACGGCCCCGGTCCTGGCCGGGGTGCCACCGCACGAACTCGTACTCGCCAGAGGAGCCTGATGCCTGTTCAGCCAGCCGACGCGGCCGGTGAGGGATTTGTCCGTACGCGCAGCGGCGTCCTCGTGCCCGCCGGCATCGACCCGTTCCACCGGACCCTGCACCATGTCGCCCCGAGCGGCCTGATCGGCCAGACGTCGCAGACCTCGGGGATGACGCGGGTCGAGGCCATCAGCGGCAAGACGGTCGGCGCGGGGAACCTCTGGATGGGCCAGACCCATGTCGCCGCCTCGACAACGTCGGGCAACCACCACCACGGGGCGTCCGAGACCGCGATCTATGTCGTGTCCGGGCACCCGGCCTTCGTGTTCCTGGACGTCGAGGGCGACGAACCGGTGGAACGCCGGATACAGACCAGTCCCGGCGACTACATCTTCGTACCGCCGTACATCCCGCATCGCGAGGAGAACCCCGACCCGGAGACCGAGGCCGTCGTCGTCATCGCCCGCACGACCCAGGAGGCGATCGTGGTGAACCTCGACGGCCTCGACTGGTCCACGGCCGGGATCCGCTCAATCTAAGGAGCCGATTAGGGCACATGCCGGATCCCGGCACTCCCGCACCCTTGCCAGGCTCAGCCTGTTATCGGAACGGGCAAGGGATCGGTGGATGCGGCGTCGCAAGTTTGCCGGTACGCCATGGTGATCAGCACGCGCGTGCTCCGCAGCCGCCGGACCAGGAAGCCGATCAGCTCGCGGGTGGAGCGGTCGGACCAGTGCAGGTCGTCGATGACGAGGGCCAGGGTGCCTTCCCGTCCGAGGCGTTCAAACAGGGCGCCGAACAGCTCGAACAGCCGTGCCTGCCCGCCGTACCCGAGGTCGAGGTCGCCGCCGGACTCGGGCAGCAACGCGATCAGCTCCTTGCCGGCCGGGGCGAGTCCTGACGGGGTGAGTCCGGGCGGCGTGCCGTCGCCGGCCTGGCGGATCAGGTCGCGCAGCAGCGCGGAGAACGGGGCCAGCGGCAGGCCCTCGGTGCCGAGTTCGACGCACGAGCCCCGCAGCACCCGCACGCCGGCCTCCTCCAGGCGTCCGGCCAGGTGCTCCATGAGGTAGGTCTTGCCGATGCCGGCCTCACCGCCGAGGACCACGAAAACGGGCTCGCCGGCGTGCGCCGTCCGGAGCGCCTCGTCCAGGAGTGCGAGTTGTTCACGTCGCCCGATGAGCTCCATGGCTGTCCCCTGTGGCTGCGACTGTGACTACGACGGTGACTACGACGGTGTGGTCGTCCGGTTGCGCTGGTAGTGGCGGGCGGCCTTGGTGCGGCTGCCGCAGCCCTCCATGGAGCACCAGCGCCTGGCGCCGTTGCGTGAGGTGTCGTAGAAGTACAGGACGCAGGCCGGATGCGCGCAGTGGCGGATGCGTGAGGGTTGCTGCCGCAGCAGTTCCAGGTAGTTGCCGGCCGCCCGCCAGGCCGGCAGCCAGCCGTCCTCGGCGTGGACCTCTTCGCGGGGCATGCCCTGGCGCAGGACGTGCCGCACCGCGCCACGGGCGAGGACGGCGTTGAGCTCCTCCTCGGCGCGTTCGTCGCCGCGTTCGAGTATGCCGCGCAGCGCCGCGCGGGCCTGCCGCAAGGGAGTTTCGGCCGGGCCGGCCGGGCCGGGCAGGTGGTGTTCGGCGAGCCAGGCGGCGACGCCGCCCGGCTCGTCGAACAGGTCGTGGTCGCGGCCCCGGTCCACCCACTGCGTGTTCACGAGGTCGAGGGCGAGAGGCTCGCCGACCAGCGGTCGCTGCATCATCCACTGATCTTACCCCCGTCGGCGGCTTGACAGGTAAGAGACCGCGTTCTAGCTTTCTAACCATCAAACAGATTTACGCTGGTTAGAAAATCGGAGAACGTCATGAGCGACACCGCATCAGCCACCACCGTCGACCAGCGTGCCGTGCGGCACCGCACCGCCACCGTCGACGGCCGCACCGTGTTCTACCGGGAGGCGGGTGACCCGGCGGCGCCGAGCCTCGTGCTGCTGCACGGGTTCCCGACGTCCTCGCACATGTTCCGCGCGCTGATGAGCGACCTCGCCGACCGGTTCCACCTCATCGCCCCCGACCACATCGGCTTCGGCTACTCCGACGCCCCGGCCGTCACCGACTTCGACTACTCCTTCGACAACCTCGCGGCCGTCACCACGGGCCTGCTCGACCGGCTCGGCCTGGACCGCTTCGCGCTCTACGTCATGGACTACGGCGCGCCGATCGGGTTGCGCATCGCCTCCCGGCAACCGCACCGGATCACCGGCCTGATCGTGCAGTCGGGCAACGCCTACAACGAGGGCTTCACCCCGTTCTGGGAGGGTTTGTTCGCCTACGCCCGGGATCGTGCCGCGCACGAACCGGCCATGCGCAAGATGCTGGAACCGGAGGCGACGCGGTGGCAGTACACCCACGGCGTGCCCGCCGACCGGCTGGACCGGCTCACCCCGGACACCTGGACGCTCGACCAGGCTCTACTGGAACGGCCCGGCAACAAGGAGGTGCAGCTGCAGCTCTTCTTCGACTACCAGACGAACCTGCCGCTGTACGCGACGTTCCAGGAGTACTTCCGTACGCATCGGCCGCCCATGCTGATCACCTGGGGCGAGCACGACGAGATCTTCGGCGCCGACGGCGCCCGCGCGTACACCCGTGACCTGCCCGACGCGGAGCTTCACCTGCTGGACGCGGGGCACTTCGCGCTGGAGACCCACGGCGAGGAGATCGCCGGGCTGATCCGCGACTTCCTCGGCCGGATCCGGCACTGAGCCGCCGGCGGTCACACGTCCCAGGCGACCGGAATGCTCTTGACCCCGTAGATGTCGGCGACCTCGGGGTGCAGGGCGACCTCATCGGCCGGCACGGCCAGCCGCAGCGCCGGGAAGCGGCCGAGCAGCGCGGGCAGCGCGACCCGCATCTCGACGCGGGCCAGCTGCTGGCCCAGGCACTGGTGGATGCCGTGGCCGAAGCCCAGGTGGCCGCCTTCCCGACGCTGGAGGTCGAGGGTGTGCGGGTCGGTGAAGCGCTCGGCGTCGCGGTTGGCGGTGTTCATCGACACGATGACCGTCGTACCGGCCTTGACGGTGTGGCCGCCCAGCTCGATGTCCTCCAGCGCGACCCGCGCGAACGTCTTGGCGACGGTCAGGTACCGCATCAGCTCCTCGTCGGTCAGGTCGCCGTCGGTGAGTTCGCTGAGCACGTCGTCGGTCGGGTTGGCACGCTTGGCGGTCACCAGCTCGGCGAGGTACTGCTGGACCGCGAGGTAGGCGGCGATCAGCTCCTCGTCGCTGGTCTCGCCGCCCATGAACTTGTCGATGTTGTCCTGGAAGGAGACAGGATCTTCACGGCGGTGGTCTTGCCCGCCCCGTTCGAGCCGAGCAGCGCGAAGATGCCGCCCCGCGCCACCGCGAAGTCCACCCCGCGCAGCACCCGAAGCTCCTTGTAGGACTTCTCCAGGCCCCGCACCTCGATCACCGTCATCAGAGCGTCCCGTCTTCCTTCTCGGGGTCCTCGCCGGCGGCGCGCGCGACGGCGTCGGTGAAGCGCTCCCGCTCCCGGCCGATCCACCGCCCGACCGAGTAGTTGCGTACGAACGCCTCGACGAACTCCACGGGGTCCTGTCCGAAGATCTCGCGGATCGGGGTCCCGTCCGCCGCGGCCTGCTCGAACAGATCGGCCAGGTCCTCGTGCATCGAGGCCGCGTCGGCGCCGTCCCCCGGCCCGAAGTGCATCAGGTAGCGCTCCATCGCCTCGACCGCCGTGCGGTAGTTCTCGGGAAGCTTCTTGACCCGCGCCTTGTACTGCCGCCAGCGCCTCTTGTCCTCCAGCGACCCGGTGACCACCTCCAGGTACTGCAGGTAGCGCTTCTTCGGTTCGTTCGGTTCTGTGCCCATGCCCAGCCCTTGCTACTAAGTGGCGATGACTACCGGTACAAAGTAACACCGACTACTGGTACATAGCAACACTAGATAGCTCGTCAAGATCGCGATGGTGGGCGTCGAGTCCGCGTAGAGGTTCCGTCAGTACGGGGCCGCTCCGGGGCGTTCCGCTGCCAGGCTGAGGTGATCACTCACGCACGGACGAAAGCCGCACCAAGCACATGAACCCGCATCCCCGGACACCTGCCGGCCCGAACGAGATCGAGATCGAACGGTCCCGGATCAGGGAGATCAGGTCCCGCCTGCCCGAAGCCGCCAGGCAGCTGGACGGCGTGCTGCCCAGGCTGGTCTCGCTCGCCGTGGCCGAGTCGGCGTTCACCTCGTTCACCTACTCGCTGGCGCTGGCCTACAACGAGGCCGAGGCGTACACGCTGGCGGAGGTGCGCCGTCGCGTCGATGACACGGTACGCATCCAGGACGGGGTGACCGCTTCCCTCGGCGCCTGGCAGGACGCCGAGGCCGCGAGCACGGTGAGGACGGCGTGAACGCCGCCGAACTGGCGCGAAGCGGCCTGGCCATGGGCACGGCCGCGGCGGTGACGCTGGCCGCGCTCGGCGTGCCGGCGGCCTGGCCGTTCGTCGGAAAGATGTACATCCACCAGTACGACCCGCGGACGTTCTTCGACGGCGCGCGGACCTGGCTGGCGGTGCACGACGACGTGGCGGCCACCCGGCTGAACGTCGGGAGCCTGGTCGGCGAGGTGGCCACGACGGGCTGGCGGAGCGAGGACGGCCGCGCCTTCGAGCGCCACCTGGACGCCTACCTGGCCGGCCTGCGCTCGATCGAGATCCGCGCCATCGTCACCGCCCTGACGCTGTACACGGCCGGTGCGGCGCTCGTCGCGATGGTGCTGCTGCAGTTCCTGGTCGCGGCGGCGATGGCGGCGCTGGCGCTCTGGGTGCTGATCACGGCGGTGACCCCGCTCGGCCTGGCCGCCGCCCGCGTGGCGGCCACGCGCTGCCTGACCAGCCTGTACGGGGGTTACGTGGCGGTGGAGTCGGCACTCAACGCGCTGCTGCACGGCTGCGCCGCCGCCCTGACCGCGACCGTCGGCGTGGACGTCGGCGTCAAGGCGGCCCGTGGCGACGACAGCGGGTTGCGTGATCTGGCGTCGGCCACCTTCGCCCAGGGCCCGATGCTGGTCTGGGGCACCGCGAACCGGATCGAGCGCGACCTGACCGCGCACGGCCTCGCCGGCCGCCATCCGCGTACGGGTGCGCCACTCCCCCAGGGCGTGCCGCAGGCGGCGGGCGCCAAAGCACTGAACGACGTCATGGGCGGCAGCCAGACGATCACCGGCCGGTACGTGCCCGAACAGGCCGCCGACGGCTCCTACACCTTCCCCTGGGAGTGACCAGCATGGATTTCGAGCAGGCGCTCGGCCTGGACCCCGAACGGCTCGCGGCCGACGCCGACCACCTCTTCAGCCGGCTGAGCCGGTTGCCCGACGAGCCCGCGACGGCCCGCGCCGAGTCGCCGGACGGCTGGGTGAGGGTCACCTACGACTCGCGCTCCGGCGTACGGGACCTGCGTCTCGACCCGCGCGCCATGCGCCTGGAGTCGGCGAAGCTGGCCGAGACCATCCTCGACCTGATCCAGCGGGCCAGGCAGCAGGCCGAGACCGAAGCCCGCGACCAGGCCGAGCACTTCGTGGGCCGGGGCAACAGCCTGCTCACCGACCGCCACCTCATCGCCGACCGGCTCGGCGAGGCCACCGGCACGATCTTGGCGAACCTGGAGCAGGCGAACACGACGATCGACCGGGTACGCGCCCTGCTCCTTCACGCAAGGCATCGATGAATCACCAGAAACGTTCGCGGACGCCCTAGGACCGTACGACCCGGGCCGGGTCCCAGCCGGGCCGCGGCACCGCGTCGAGCAGCAGCCGCGTGTACGGATGCTCCGGTTCGGCCAGCACCCGCTCCACCGGCCCTCGCTCCACCACCACCCCGTGGTGCAGCACCAGCGTCTGTTCGCACAGGTGCCGCACCACGGCCAGGTCGTGGCTGACGAACAGCAGCGCGACGCCGGCCTCGCGCCGCACCCGGCCGAGCAGTTCGAGGATCTGCGCCTGGATCGACACGTCGAGCGCGGCCACCGCCTCGTCCAGCACCAGCACCGACGGCTCCACCGCCAGCGCCCTGGCGATCGCCAGCCGCTGGCGCTGGCCGCCGCTGAGCTGATGCGGCCGGGCCCCGGCCTCCCGGGTGCCAAGCCCGACCTGTTCGAGCAGTTCGGGGGCGCGAGAGAGGGGCCGGCCGTGCAGCTTGAGCGCCGTGTGCAGGCACTGGACGGCACTCAGCCGGGGGTCGAGCGAGATGTACGGATCCTGGAACACCATCTGGATCTCCCTGGCCCTGCGCAACCGGGCGACCCTGCCGCGTTCACGCGAGAGGCGTTCACGCCCGTTCACCGTGATCGTGCCCGAGTCGGGGGCGACGAGGCCGACGAGCATGCGGGCGATCGTGGTCTTGCCGGAGCCGGACTCCCCCACCAGGCCGAGCGAGCCACCGGCGGCCAGGTCGAAGGAGACCGCGTCGGCGGCGGTCGTGGGGCCGTAGGTCTTGCACAGGTCGCGTACGGCGAGCATCAGGCCTCCACCAGGCGGCAGGCGGCGGAACCGCCGGATACGGTCACGGGCTCGGGCAGCCACCGCTCGCACGCGTCGGTGGCGTGCGGGCAGCGCGGCGCGAAGGGGCAGCCGGTGAAGGCGTCGTCGAGGGACGGCGGCCGGCCCGGGATGGGGCGGATGGGGCGCGGGTCGCCGAGCTCGGGCGTGCAGGCCAGCAGCCCGGCCGTGTACGGATGCCGCGGATCCTCGAACAGTTCCTTGGCCGGTCGCGACTCCACCACCGTGCCCGCGTAGAGCACGTGCACCCGATCGCAGAACGCCGCCGCGAGCTGCAGGTCGTGCGTGATGAACAACATGCCGAGCTGCCGTTCCGCCTGCACCCGGCGCAGCAGCGCGAGCGTCTCGGCCTGCGTGGTGACGTCGAGCGCGCTCGTCGCCTCGTCGGCCAGCAGCAGCGCCGGGTCGGCGGCCAGCGCGGCGGCGATGACCACGCGCTGGAGCATGCCGCCGGACAACTCGTGCGGATACTGCCGCATGCGCAGTTCGGGATCGCGCATGCCGACCGCGGCCAGCAGTTCCAGGGCCCGCGCGCGGGCCTCGGCCTTGGGGCGGCCCAATGTGAGCACCATGCGCTCGGTCAGGAAGTCGCCGATCCTGCGCACCGGGTTGAGCGACGAGCGCGGATCCTGATAAATCATCGCAACCTGGGAGGCTCGCAGGTCGCGCAGCGCGGCCGGGGACATGGTGAGCACGTCGTCGCCGGACACCGCCACCCGCCCCGACGCCCGCGCGCCGGCCGGCAGCAGCCGCAGCACCGAGCGGGCGATCGTGGACTTGCCCGACCCGGACTCGCCCACCAGGCCCACGATCTCGCCCTTGCCCACCGTGAGCGACACCTCGCGCAGGATCGGCCGCCGGCCGCCCGCCTCGATCGTCAGCCCTTCCACCGAGAGCAGCATCACGTCCCCTTCACGCCCATGCGGTCGTCCACGCGCCCGCCGATCACGCTTTCACGCCCATGCGGTCGGCCACGCGCACGCCGATCACGTTGAACGACACGACCACCAGCGCGATGGCCGCGCCCGGCACCAGCACCGGCAGGAACGCCCCCTGCACGATCGCCGGCTGCCCCTCCTTGACCATGAGCCCCCAGTCGGAGGACGGCGGCTGCGCCCCGAACCCGAGGAAGCTCAGCGTGGCCAGGCTCATCAGCCCCTCACCGAACAGCACGACCAGGTAGCCGACGAGCGAGCGCGCCATGTTCGGCACCAGATGCCGCACGCAGATCGTGAACCCGCCCATGCCCTGCACCCGGTAGGCGTCGATGTACGGCTTGGCGCACTCCGCCAGCGCGACGCTCCTGGTGTACTTGGCGATCGTCGGCGTGTACGCCAGCCCGAGCGCCACCACCGCCGTCGTCATCCCGTTGCCGAACACCGCCACGATCAGCACCACGAACAGCAGCCCGGGGAAGGCGTACATGACGTCGGTCAGCCGGGACACCACGGCGTCCACCCAGCCCCGGTGCCAGGCGGCCAGCGTGCCGAGCGCGACGCCGAGCACCGAGGCGATGGCCAGTAGCACCAGGGGGCCGATCAGGGAGGTGCGGGCGCCGTACAGGATCCTGGTGAACAGGTCGCGGCCCGACTGGTCGGCGCCGAGCAGGTGCTCGGGGGACATCGGCGCGAGCGTGGCGGCGAAGTCGACCGCGTCGGGCTGGTAGGGGGCCACCAGCGGGGCCAGCGCCGCCGCCGTCACGACCAGCGCGAGGAAGGCCGAGGACAACCAGTAGCCGAGGGGCCGCGCGGTCTTCGGGGACAGCGTGGCGATCGCGGTGGTCATGCCCGCCTCCTCACTCTGGGGTCGATCAGCGGCTGGACGAGGTCGACCAGCGTGGTCACGGCGATGTAGGCGGCAACCATGAGTAGCAGCACCGCCTGCGTCACGGGGAAGTCGTGGGTGTTGATCGCGTGCACCAGCAGCGAGCCGATGCCGTTGAGCCCGAACGCGGTCTCCACGGTCACCGTCCCCGCCAGCATCCCGGCCGTGACGAGCCCGCACATGGTCACGATGGGCCCGAGCGCTCCCCGCAGCACGTGCCTGACCACGATCAGCCGCTCGGGCAGGCCGGAGGCGCGGGCCACGCTCACGTGGTCGAGTTCGCGCTGCTCGATCATGGCCTGCCTGGTCACCCGGCTGATGATGGCCAGCGCGCCGAGCGCCAGCGTCACGGCGGGCAGCGTCAGATGCCACAGCGAGCCGCCGCCCATGACCGGGAACCAGCCGAGCTGCACGCCGAACAGCGAGATCAGCGCGGTGGCGATGACGAACGGCGGCACCGAAGTGGCGAACGTGGTGCCCGCGACGACGGCCGCGTCGGTGCGCCCGCCGCGCACCGCGGCCAGCACCCCGAGCGCGATCCCGAACACCACGAACAGCACCGCCGCGTACGCGACCAGCCCGAACGTGCTCGGCAGCCGGGCCAGCAGCAGGTCGAACACCTGGTCGTTGTACTGCGTGGAGCGGCCGAGGTCGCCGGTCACCGCGTCGCCGAGCCAGCGCCCGTACTGGACCAGGAACGGGTCGTCCAGGTGGTATTGGGCGCGAATGGCCGCCAGGTACTCGGGGGTCAGGTTCTCCTTGCCGCCCGCCAGGAACGTCACCGGATCGCCCGGGGCCGCGTAGGACGCCCCGAAGATCACGAATGAGGTGGCGAGCAGCGTGGCGACCAGCCCGGCCAGCTTGCGGACCACTGGCCTCAGCCCTTGGCCCCGAGATCGGCCGCCCACGGATAGCCCATATGGACCTGGGAGGCGGGCGGTCCCGTCACCTTGCCGCCGAGCACGACCGCGTTGGGCACCTCGACCAGCGAGATCCACACCATGTCGGCGGTGAAGAGCCGCTGCAGCTCGATGACGTCCTTGGCGCGGGCCGCGTCGTCGGTGGTCGCCAGCGCCTTGGCCACGAGCTTGTCGTATGCGGGCGAGCTGAAGCCGACCCAGTTGTTGGCCGAGCCGGTCAGGCCGTTGTCGTAGAAGCCGACGGGGTCGGACTTGGTGATGTACCAGTCGTCGGGCACGAGGTCGACCTGCGCGCGGAGCGATTTGTCGGTATAGAAGCTGCCGAACTCTGACGCCGGGACGGTCTTGATCTGCGCGTTCAGCCCGATCTTCTTGGCCGCGTCCACGACGGCGTTGGCGATCACCGTGCGGGACTGCTCGCCGTTGGTCGCCACGATGATCGGCTCCTTCGGCGACCCGGCCTCCCGCACCAGCTTCTTGGCCTCTTCGACCTGCGGCGACTCGGGCGCGCCCGGCAACTCGTCGTACGCCTTCTGGAACGCCTCCTTCTCGTACGACCAGGCCCCGGCTCCGACCGGCACCTTCCACGGCCTGGCCAGCCCCGCGAACCCGGACTTGGCGATACCCGCCCGGTCCACGGCCAGCGACAACGCCCGCCGGACCTTCGCGTCCTTCAGCACCCCGCGATCGGTCGGCAGCAGCACGAACACCCGCGTGGTCGCGCCGTAGGCCACACTGACCCCCTGGTTGGCCTGCAGCGCCACCGCGGGCCCGGGGTCGGACAGGTAGGCCCCCTGCGCCGACCCCGTGACCAGGCTGTTGACCAGCGCCGTCTCATCGGCCCACTGGAAGGTGACGCTCTTGGTGAGCGGCTTGACGGCCTTGTTCCAGTACGCGTCGTACCGCTCGATCGTGATCTTCGACCCGGACGCCCACTCCTTCAGCCGGTACGGCCCGCTGCAGGCGTCCTCCTTGCCCGGCGTGCCGAAGTCCTTGCCGAGCCGCTCCACGACCTTCTTGTTCAGCACGATCCCGGCGCCACCCGCGATGGCCTGCACGAACAGCGAGTTGGGCCGCTTGAAGGCGATCGTGACCTCGTGCTCGCCGGTCTTGGCGACCGACTCGACGTCCTCGAACTCGTCGGACTCGTCCCTGCCCTCTTCCGCGTGCCGCTTCAGGCTCCACACCACGTCGTCGGCCGTGACCGGCGAGCCGTCGTGGAACGTGGCGTCCCGGCGCAGCGTGAGCACCATGGTCTTCGGGTCAGACTGCTCGGCCTTCTCCGCCAGCCACGGCTTGACCGTCATGTCGGGCTGGGTCTGCATGAGCCGCTCGCAGACGTTGGCCATGACCGTGCGGTTGGGGGTGCCGCCGTCGAGGTCGAGGTCGAGGGTGCCGGGCTCCTCGGTGAGCAGCCACACGGCATTGTCGACCGGCCCCGTCGCCTTGGCGGTGCGTTCGACGAGTGTGAGCTTGGCGGGGTCGGGGCCCTTGGTCGTGGCGGCGGGGCCGCCGCAGGCGGCGACCAGCGCGGCCAGCCCGATCAGGGGGATGAGTCTTCTCACGGGGTCACCACTCCATGCGGTCCGTCGTAGAGGTTCCAGGGCACGCGCTCGTACTCGTGGTCGCAGGGCGTGCCGGCCGCGATCAAGTAGTCGCCCGTGGTGAGGTCGACGCAGCTCGACAGCAGGGTCGCCCACCGCTTGACGGCGGGCTGGTTCTCGTCGGGGTGGGTGCAGAGCGACTCGGGGTAGCCCAGGTGGTCGGACATGGCGAGCCTGATGCGCTTGCGGGCCTCGTCGGTGCCGGACGCCTCGCGTACCGTACGCAGCCCTTCCTCGGCCCTCGGCACCCTGAACAACGAGTCGGCCGAGCCGGGCCGGTAGGACGCGGCGAGTTGCGGCGGCACGAACGCCTGGTAGTGGTTGCCGTGCACGAGCAGCCCGCCGGTCGGATACATCCAGCCGACCGCGCCCGGCGTGGTCTCCAGGTCGATCGCGAACCCGGCGCGGTGTGTGACCAGCGCGTTGCTGGCGATGTGGGCCCGCGACTTGGTCAGCGCCTCCAGCGCGGAGTTGAGGTCGCCGCTGTCCAGCACCCGCCGCCTGACCAGGGTCTGCGGCACGCCCACCGAGTCGTCGAAACGGCCGCCGAGCCCGTTGGCGTTGAGTGCGATGCCCGCCGAGTTGGCCCCCTGCCGCCCGACCTGCCCCGCCTCGACATGCATGATCACCGTGGGCTTGCCGGGCTGGACCACCCGCAGCACCATCAGCGTGTCACGGACGCCGTCGCGCCAGTCCCAGTTCTGGCCCGCGTAGACGTGCCCGTCGCCGGACGCCTCGCCCAGCAGCGCGAACGAGGTGCACCCGTCGGGCTCCATGGAGCTGAAGGTGGTGTCGTAGATGATTTCGCCACGGGCGTTGAGCGCGAGCACGTCGAGGAAGCCGATGCCCGCGCCCTCGGCGATGCCCTCCATCTCCTCGACCAGGTCGGGCGCGAACGCCCTGCTCGGCTCGGCCCAGCGCGCCGCGCGTTCGACGACCTGCTCCCACGCCAGGCCGCTGGAGTGCGCGAACGCCTCGGCGTAGTAGGTCAGCGCCCGCTCGATGCGCACACGCGCCTGCTCGCCGTACTGCCGTCCGCGCTCGCGTGGAGCGCCGGAGATCTCGACGAGGGGCAGGGAAGTGAGACTCAATGGTGCTCCTTGGACCGGCCGGAACCCTGTAACGTTCATTTCAGGGGACGGCGGACTCTGTAGCGGCTGTTTCCAAGCAAGAGTAATGAGCGCTACACGGGAGTCAAGAGCCGTAATGGAAAATACACACAGTCCGATCGAGCAGCTCAGGGTGCAGGTCAGACAGCTCTGGGAGGAGCTGTCGCCCGCCGAGCGGGCGGTGTGTCACTACTTGATCTCCGCCTCGCCGGAGCAGATCCTGTTCGCCAGCGCCCAGGAGCTGGGCGCCGCGACGGGCACGAGCAACGCCACCGTCGTACGCACGATGCAGCGGCTCGGCTTCGGCGGCCTGCCGGGGCTCAAGCGTGCCCTGGCGGCCGAGTTCACTTCTGCCGTGCCCCCCGACGTGCGGCTCAAGCAGCGCATCAGCCATGTCGGCCAGGACCTGCCGGGCATCTGGGAGCGGGTGTTCGACGAGGCCCGTGAGCGCGTCGAGCACTGCAGCAGGCTGCTCGACGCGGAGGCGTTCAAGAAGGCGGTGGAGCTGCTGGTCAACGCGCCCGGCGTGTTCGTCTACGGCGCGGGGGCCTCCGAGCCGGCCGCCCACCACCTGGCGCTCAAGCTCAACCGGCGCGGCCATCGGGCCCGCGCCGTGTCGGCGACCGGCTTCGCCCTGGCCGACGACCTGCTCCTGCTCTCGCACGGCGAGGTGCTGGTGATCTTCCAGCCCGGCCGCCGGCTCAAGGAGATCACCGTGCTGATCGACCGGGCGCACGCGGTGGGGGCGGGCATCGTGCTGATCTCCGACGAGCTCGGCGGCTCGTTCGCCGACCGCGTGGACGCGACCCTGGCGGCCCCGCACACCCCCACGGGCATCACGGCCGAGCCGCTGACCGGCATCATCGTGGCCGACGCGCTGCTGCTGGCGCTCAACTCGCTCGACGAGTCCCGCTCGGTCGAGCACTCCCACCAGCTCAGCGCCTTACGCGAACAACTCCTCGGCCCCCGCCCCACCAGCAAGTGACCCCCCGCGTTCACCCCCTCGCACCGGCTCACTGGGGGAGGTCGACGACCTCGTGCATGCGCAGCCAGCGGTTGAACCGGCCGGCCACCCGTACCACGGCGGTGCGTGGCAGCAGGCGTGCGGGCCAGGTCAGGGCCCGGTTCAAGGCCCGGCCCGGGTAGGAGACCGCGCGCCGCCTGGCGTAGTCGTCCAGCGTGTTCGCCGCGATTCTGGCCGGCGTGTCGGCGGCCCTGGGGTCGATCGTGGCCGTGGTGCCGTCGAAGAAGCCGGTCGCGATCGCGCCGGGGTGCGCGGCCATGACGTGGACGCCGGTGCCGCGCAGCTCCTCGGCCAGCGCCTCGGTGAAGGAGAGCACGAAAGCCTTGGTCGCGGCGTAGCTGGCCTGGTAGGGCATGGGCTGGAAGGCCGCGGTGGAGGAGACGTTGATGATGCCGCCGGTGCCGCGGGCGACCAGCTCGTTCCCGATCGCGTGGGTCAGCGCGAGCAGGCCACTGACGTTGAGCCCGACGGAGAGCAGCTGCGGCTCCAGGGGACGGCCGAGGAACGGTCCCGCGCTGCCCATGCCGGCGTTGTTGAGCAGCAGATCGACGGTCAGGCCACGATCGCGCAACTCCCGCAGGATCCGCTCAGGACCGTCCGGCGCGGCAAGATCCCCAACGATCACCTCGGCGTCCGGCGCGGCGAGGCGCTCGACGACCGCCCCGGCGTCCCGTCCGGCCGGGTCACCGGCGGCCGCATCGGCGGCCGGCCTGCCGTGGTGCTCGCGAATCTGGGCGGCGAGTTCGCGCAGGTCACCCTCCGAGCGGGCCAGCAGGATCACCCGCGCTCCCCTGCGCGCCAGCTCCAGCGCGTACGCCCGCCCCAGCCCTTTGGACGCGCCGGTGACGAGCGCGGTGATACCTCGGAAGTCGTCTCTCACAAGATCCTCCTTTGTTTCGAGTCTCGAAGCATTGAAGCTAGCACGATCCTTCGAGTCTCGAAACGTCGATATAGTGGGCGCATGACCGCGCCCGAGCTGACCGCAGTGGTCGCCGCGACCCACGAGATCTGGATGCGGACCAACGACCTGATCATGCAGGCGCTGTCCGGCCACCAGCTGACACCGGCGACGTTCCAGGCGTTGTGGGCCATCGACCCGGACGAGCCGCCACCCTCGATGAAGGTGATGGCCGAACGCCTCTACTGCAACGCCCCCAACCTGACCTTCATCACCAACCAGCTCACCGACCGGGGCCTGGTGGAGCGCGCCGTGGACCCGGCCGACCGCCGCTCCCGCGTCCTGGTCCTGACCGACAAGGGCCGCCAGGTGCGCGACGAGCTGGTACGGACGACGCTGGAGAAGACCCCGCTGGCGGCACTGACCGACAGCGAGCTACGGCAGCTCATGGGCCTGCTGAATCGCGTCGTCCGCCCCGGCTGAGGGAAGTCCGACCCGGATGAGGGGGTCAGCGGTTCCGCTGTGCCACGCTCAGGTGCGGGTCCCGCCGGGCTCAGGTGCGGGTCCCGCCGGGCTCAGGTGCGGGTCCCGCCGAGCTCAGGTGCGGGGGCCCGCTGGGCCGGAGGAGTCGCGGAGTACCAGTTCGGTGGGCAGGCGGATCGCCTCGCCCGCGCGTTGTGACCGTGCGCCGAGCTGCTCGATCAGCAGCTCCACCGCGAGCCGGCCGGCGTGCGACCCCGGCCCGGCCAGGGTGCTCAGCGAGGGATGCACGAAGTCGGCGGCGAAGATGTCGTCGAACCCGATCACGCTGACGTCGTCAGGAACCCGGACACCGCGCTGGGCCAGGCGCCGGATGATGCCGATCGCCAGGAGGTCGTTGTGCGCGACGACCGCCGTCACCCCGGTGCGCAGCGCTCCGTCGGCGGCGGCCCCGCCGCTGGAGACGTGCGGGACGTACGGACCGATCCGGTGCGCCGTCAGACCGCGCGCCTCGGCCCCGGAGCTCAGCGCCGCCCAGCGCGCCGCGCCCATCCAGGAACCGGGCGGCCCGGCGCAGTAGGCGAAGCCCTGGTGCCCGAGCGAGGCCAGGTGTTCCAGGATCTGGTGGCAACCGGCGACGGTGTCGAACGTCACGCTGGTCAAGCCGGGCAGCTCCCGGTTGAACAGGACGATCCGGTGCAGCCTGGCGAGGTCGCGCAGGACGTCGTCGTCGAGCCGGCTGGAGGCCAGCACGAACCCGTCCACGCCGGCGGCCAGATCGCGGATCTGGTTCTCCTCGATGCGCCGGGACTCCTCGGCGTTGACGATCACCAGGGTGACGTCGGACGCCTTCGCACGCTGCTCAGCGCCGCGGATCAGCTCGAAGAAGTGCGGATTGGTGATGTCGGAGAGCACCAGGGCGACGGTGCGGTGACGCAGGCCGGGAAGGGCGCGGTTCTGCGGCCGGTGCCGGTAGCCGAGCCGTGCGGCGGCGGCGACTATCCGCTGCCGCGTCGCCTCGTTGACCCGGCCGGGCTTGTTGAACGCCCTGGAGACCGTCGAGGCGGCCACGCCGGCGGCCTGCGCGACGTCGAAGATGGTGGGCCCCACGAACGCATCTAGCCACGAAAATGGAAATTTTGGCAACACCTTGCAGAAGTTGTCGCGCCTACTTACTTTGCGATCATGCCGGCCCACACGATGACGTGTCGGACCAGACGATCGAGGGGTGTCGCAGCCCGGGCAAAGAGGTCGAGATGTGCAGCACGACGAGCGCAAAATCGCGAGGTCGGGCCAGACGGTGGTTATCGGCCGTGACGACCGGCACCCTGCTGGCCGCGTTACTGGCGGCGACGGGTGTGACGCCCGCGCAGGCGGCGCCGGCCGGCTTCACCATCTTCAACGGTCGCACGACCGCGCCGATCCTGATCGACCCGTCCTACGGCGGCGATCACGGCGGCCGGGACTACACGCAGGTCCGCCGCGCGGTCCAGGACCTGCGCCAGGATGTGGCCATGGTGACCGGGGCGATCGACCCCGGTGAGGTGCAGAGCCTGTTCGCCGACGACGAGGCGGCCAAGCAGGCGCGGCTGGCGGAGGCCGACCAGCGCAGGCTGCCTGCCCTGCTGACCGAGGCCGCGGGCCAGAAGAGCGCGATCATCGTCGGCCAGCTCGGCCGGAGCCGGCTGATCGACGGGATCGTCGCGGCCGGCAAGTTCGACGAGGCCGCCGGGATCAAGGGCAAGTGGGAGGCGTACGCCACCAAGACCGTCAGGAACCCGCTCCCGGGGGTCGGCAGCGCGCTGGTGATCGCGGGCAGCGACGCCCGCGGGACGATCTACGGGCTCTACTCGATCTCCGAGGAGATCGGCGTCTCGCCGTGGTACTGGTACAGCGACGTGCCGGTCAGGCGGCGCGACGCCATCGAGGTCGACGGCAGGGCGCGGGTGGACGACGGGCCGGACGTCAAGTACCGCGGGATCTTCGTCAACGACGAGGAACGCACCGTCGCGTGGGCGAAGAAGAAGTTCCCCACCGGCGACGGCACGCCCGACGTCAACTACTACCGGCACGTCTTCGAGCTGATGTTGCGGCTCAGGCTGAACACGGTGTGGCCGGCCATGCACCTGGCCTCGACGGCCTTCAACGCGGTCACCGACACCGGCAAGTACGACAACGGGACGCCGATCAACGCCCGCGAGGCGGCGGCGTACGGCGTGGTGGCCTCCTCCTCGCACGCGGAGCTGATGCTGCGCAACAACGAGGGTGAGTGGCGGCAGTGGTACGCCCGCAACAAGGACGCGCTCGACATCAAGGGCCCGGACGCCGTGGCGGCCTTCAACTACTCGATCAACAAGCCCGCGATCCTGGAGTACTGGCGTCAGCGGGTGGCGGCCAACGCCGAGTTCGAGAACATCCTCGCGCTGGGCATCCGCGGTGTGCACGACAGCGATCCGGTGTTCACGCCCGGCAACCCGTACGGGTTCAAGGACAAGGTGGACATGCTGGCCGACGTGATCCGCGAGCAGCGCAAGCTGATCGCGGCGATCCACGGCAGCCCCGACGCGGTGCCGCAGGTGTTCATCCCGTACAAGGAGATGAACGATCTCTACAACGCGGGGCTGAAGGACCACATCCCCGCCGACGTGAACCTCATGTGGGCCGAGGACAACCAGGGCTATCTACGCCAGATGCCCACGCGGGCCGAGGCCGCCCGGTCCGGCGGGAACGGCGTCTACTACCACATCTCCTACTGGGGTGAGCCGAAGAGCTACCTCTGGCTGAACTCGACGCCGATGTCCCTGATGGTGCAGCAGCTGCGGCGAGCGTGGAACTCGGGCGCGGGGCGCTACTGGGTCCTCAACGTCGGGGACATCAAGCCCGGTGAGATCAAGCTCGACCTGTTCGCCAAGCTCGCGTGGGACGTCAAGGGCCACGACGACACCAACATCGGCAGTAAGTTCCTCACCGGGCACCTGCAGCGCGACTTCCGGCTGAAGGGCCGCGACGCCGCCGTGGTCACCGACGCGCTGCGGAGGTTCGACGTGCTGGAGAACACCAAGCGCGCCGAGTTCTGGGGCGAGATCAACTCCTCCAACGCGAACTCGGGAAGGATCCACAACGGCCAGGTCTTCCCGTTCAGCGCCACCTCGCACGGGGATGAGCTGCAGCGCTACATCAACGAGGCCAACGAGCTGGTGAAGACGCTCAAGGGCGTCTCCGCCAGGCTCGACCCGCGCTACCGCGCCGCCTTCCACCAGCAGGTGCTGCACCGGGTGCAGTCCTACCGCAACATGGCCGAGCAGATCGGCTACTACTGGAAGAACCGGTTCGCCGCCGCCCAGGGCCGCTACGCCGGCGCGGGCAGCTACGAACTGCTCTCGAAGCAGGCCCGGGAGCGCATCTTCACCGACGAGGAGCACTGGAACACGATCAGCGGCGGCAAGTGGGACGACGCCATCGGCCACAGCCATCCGGAAGGCTTCCCGAACGAGGGCGCCGTCATGCTCACCAACGACCGGTATGCCCGGGTCGCCACCCCGGCCGACTCGGTGGGCGCCGCAGCGGAGGGGAGCAAGGAGCCCGGCGGCGGCACGCTGACGTTCAACTCTGCGGCGGCGTCCGACCAGCGGTTCTTCGACGTGTTCTCGCGGGCCGACGTGGCCGACCCGCAGGAGTGGGTCGCCGAGGCGGACGCCCGGTGGATCACCCTGTCCCGGCGCTCGGGCACGACCGCGACCGAACAGCGGGTCACGGTGACGGTCGCCGGGAACCATCCGGCCGCGACCGGGACGATCCGGGTCTACAACGCCGTGGACGGCGCCAAGACCGGCGACCCGGTAGCGACGTTCACGGTGGACGCGCAGCGGGCGGCCGTGGACCTGCGCCGCGTCGCCGAGCCCTCCCACCTGGAGGCGGGCGGCTACGTGGCCCTGGAGGCCGAGCACTTCGCCGAGAACGTGCCCGGCGCCGACGGGAGCCGGTGGGCCCCTCTTGAGGGCGTGGGCCAGCGCGGGGCGTCGATGGGCGGCTTCCCGGAGATCGCGCGCCGGGTCGACTCCGGCTTCGACACGACCGCCCGCCTGAAGTACCGGGTCCACTTCACCTCCACGGGGAAGTTCACCGGCACCTTCTACCGGATTCCGACGCTGAACGAAGGCACCGAGGACGACGGCACGCCGCGTACCGCGCGCACGGCGATCGGGCTCGACGGCCAGGCCCCCAGCCTGCTGCGCGGCAACTCGGTCGCGGGCACGAGCACCAGCCCCTGGGGATTCAACGTCATGCACGGCATCGAACCCCTGAGCTTCACCGTCGAGGTGACCGAGCCGGGCTGGCACGACCTCGTGGTCTACCGCTCGGACGCGGCGATCCTCTTCGACCGGATCATCATCGAGACGCGCGCCGGCGCGGCCGGCGACGGCCTCGTGGGCCCGCCCGAGAGCCCGAACAACATCGCCGCACCCCAGCGGGCCACCGTGGCGCCTCTCCCCGAGACGATGCCGGAGCTGCGCAGGTTGCCCGCGATCCGGACGTCGGTGGGCGAGACGACCACGGTCGAAGGCGTACGGGAGGTCACGGCCGCGGAGTCCGACAACCGGACCGCCGCGTCGGTCGCGGTGCGGGACGGCCAGGTGAGCGTCACCGGGCACCGGGCCGGGAAGGCCGAGCTCTCCATCACCGCCGGCGGCGAGGTCTGGGTGGCGCCCGTCACGGTGGGCCGCGCAGAGGGGGCTCCGGTCGGCCCCTACCAGGAGCGGGACGGTTCCGCCGTCATCGACGCGGCCGACGCGCTGGAGAAGAGCGCTTCCGCGAACGCGGCCGAGAGCAACAACGGCACGCACGGCTGGGCGCTGGCCCGAAACGGCCTCCAGGTCGTCCCGCCGGCCGACGCCAGTGCGAAGGCGCAGTGGCTGGCGACCACGGCGGCGGAGGCCGAGGCGCTGTTCAAGGCCGGCCCGACGCAGAAGGTCAACGGGAGCACCGCGGCGGGCGCACCACCGCGGCTCGACTTCACCGTGAACGTCCGGACGGGCGGCACGTACTACCTGTTCGTCAACTCGAGCAACCCCAACCCCGACGCCGACTCCTATCACGTGCTGGTGGACGGGCAGTGGCGGTACCAGTCGAGCAAGTCCGGGCCGGAGACCGGGACCGAGACCTGGTACGGCAGCACGAGCGTCCCCGCCGCCGCGCTGGCGCTCCAGCCGGGCGAGCACAAGATCTCGCTGGCGCCTCGCGAGGCCGGGCTGGTGCTCAACCAGATCGCCCTCACCACGGACAACACGCCCGGCTTCACCGGCTTCCAGACCCCGAGCGAACGGAGTGCCACCACGTCATGAGCCCTTGATCTTCGGCGGGTTGAATGGCGGTCATGGATCACCTATCGGTCTTGCCGGTCGGCACCCTCTTCGGGGTGCCCGCCGGCCACGATCTGTCCGCCGGCAAGCTCGCGGTGCTGGGAGTGCCGTTCGACATGGGGTACCACCCCACCCGCATCGGCGCGCGGTCCGGCCCCGCGCACGTGCGGGCGCACTCGGCGCTCGTCGCCGAGCACCTCGACGGGTTCGGGGTGGACCTGCTGGAGAAACTCGGCGCGGTCGACCTGGGCGACGTCGAGGTACGGCCGGGAGACGTCGGCGAGAGCTTCCCGGCCATCCAGGCCGCGCTCTCCCGCGTCCTCGCGGCGGGCGCGGTGCCGCTCACCCTCGGCGGCGACGGGGCGGTCACCCTCCCTCAGTTGCGCGCGCTGAAGAGTCACCGTGACGGCTTCGCCGTCCTGCACTTCGACGCGCACACCGATGCCTACGAGGGCATTTACCCCTACGAGTACAACAACGCCAACACCTTCGTGCACGCCGTCACCGAGGGCCTGATCGATCCCGCGAGATCCCTGCACGTGGGGATGCGCGACACGGACTATCAGGGTCATCCGGGCGTCGTGGGTGTGGCCCGCGACCTCGGCTACGAGGTCATCACGATGAACGAGTTCACGGCCATGGGCGTGCCCGCGCTCGTCGGGCACATCCGGGACCGGTTCGCCGGCGTGCCCATCTACCTGTGCTGGGACATGGACGTCTTCGACCCTTCCGCGGCGCCCGGCGTGGTCACGCCGTCCTGGGGCGGGATCTCGGTCCGTGAGGGGCTGGCCATCCTGCGCGGGATGCGCGGGCTCGACTTCGCCGCCTTCGACATCAACACCGTCAGCCCTCCACATGATCACGCCGGTCTGACCGGCAGCCTCGCGGCCCAGGTCGCGATGGAATGCGTGTTCCTCCGCCACGAATCCGGCCAGTAGCACTCGGGGCGCGCGGATGCGACCGTCCGCGCGCCCTCCCCGATTCGCTTAACCGAGTTATCTCTGAGCATGGCAGAGTTAACCAGTTGATTTCCAGGCATTGACACGGTTCGGATGGGCGATCTAAGGTGCGCTCACTTATCCGGTAAAGCAACCGTTCAAGGTGCCGCCATGCCATCCCCCCGATGGGCGAGTCTTGCCGCAGCCTTCCTGGTTCTCTCCTTGGCCCCGCTCGCCGGCACGCTCACCATCGACGACGTCGCCGCCTACCCCGCCGCATGACCCTCACGGAGAAAGGAACGCCTTCCATGCGCACCCCCCAGCGCCTCGCGTCGGCCGCCGTACTGGCGCTCATCTGCGTCGCGGCCCTCATCTCGCCCGCCCACGCCTTCCCCGCCGCCTCCCGGGCCGACCTGATCAACTTCCTGGCCAGGATCTCCGGCACCTCCACCCTGTCCGGCCAGCACAACCGCGAGCCCAACAGCGACCCCACCCGCTACACCCGCGTCGCCCAGGGCATCACCGGCCAGACGCCGGGCTTGTGGGGCGGCGACTTCCTGTTCGCCTCCGCCGACGTCGCGAGCCGCCAGACCATGGTCAACGAGGCCATCCGGCAGTGGCAGGGCGGCTCGGTCGTCTCGCTGACCTGGCACATGTGCCCGCCCACCACCGGCCCCACCTGCGGCTGGAACTCCAGTGGCGTGCTCGGCCACCTGTCCGACACCCAGTGGAGCCAGCTCGTCACCAACGGCACCGCCCTGAACAACGCCTACAAGAACCGGCTCGCCGAAGCCCTGCCCTACCTGCGCCAGCTCCAGAACGCCGGCGTGCCGGTGTTGTGGCGGCCGATCCACGAGATGAACGACGGCTGGTCCTGGTGGGGCGGCCGGCCGGGCGCGAACGGCAGCAGGAGGCTCTACCAGATCACCTACGACTACTTCACGGCCCAGGGCCTGAACAACCTCGTCTGGGTGTGGAACGTCAAGGACGTCAACATGGGCTCCATCGGCCAGTACTGGCCCGGCGGCTCGTACGCGGACGTGGCCTCCCTGGACGTGTGGGTGAAGATGGAGCCGTCCTCCTCCGACTACCAGGCGATGCTCAACGTGGCCGGCGGCAAGCCGATCGCGCTGGCCGAGGTGGGCCGCGTGGCCAGCCCCGCCCTGCTCAACGCCCAGCCGCGGTGGACCTGGTTCATGGTGTGGGCCGAGTGGCTGACCAACCCCTCGTACAACAACAACGCCAGTGTGCAGGCCAGTTACTTCGGGCCGCGCGTGCTCAACAGGGGCGAGTTCACCATCACCGGCGGCGGCTCCGGCTCCCCGGCGGGGAAGATCAGGGGCATCGGCGGCAAGTGCGTGGACGTCGCCGCCGCCAACCCGGCCAACGGCACGCAGGTGCAGCTGTACACGTGCGACGCCGGCGGCACCGCGCAGTCCTGGACGGCCGGCGCCGACGGCACGCTGCGCGCCCTCGGCAAGTGCCTGGACGTGCGCGACGGCGTGAACGCCGACGGCACCAGGACGCAGATCTGGGACTGCGCGGCCGGCAGCCCCAACCAGCGGTGGACCTACGACGCCGCCACCCAGCGCCTGGTCAACCCGGCCACCGGCAGGTGCCTGGACGCCACCGGGCAGAGCTCGGCCGACGGCACGCCGCTGCAGATCTGGACCTGCACCACCAACGCCAACCAGAAGTGGACCCTGCCTGCATGAGCGAGCGGTCAGGTCGGGCCGGGCAGCGCTTTGTCGTGCAGCCAGGCCGACAGCAGCGGCCCGACCTGCCGCGGGGTGTGCCGCTGGACGTGCCCGGCGAACTCCCTGGTGGTGACGGTCCCGTGCCGGTGCTCGGCGGTCCAGGCGCGCAGCGCGGCGAAGAACGCCTCGTCGCCCATGGCGCCGCGCAGCGCGTGCAGGGTCATCGCGCCGCGCTTGTAGACACGGTCGTCGAACAACTTCGACGCGCCCGGGTCGGCCAGCACGAAGTCCTGCGGGAGCTGGGCGAGGCGCTGCCGCCACCGCTGGGCGTGGTCGCCGGCGGACGGGCCGCCCGACGCCTCGGACCAGAGCCACTCGGCGTAGGCCGCGAAGCCCTCCTGCAACCAGATGTCGCTCCAGCAGGCCACGGTGAGGCTGTTGCCGAACCACTGGTGCGCCAGCTCGTGCGCGACCAGCCGCTCGGAGCCGCGTCCGCCGTTGACGTGGTTCCTGCCGAAGATCGACATGCCCTGGGCCTCCACCGGGATCTCCAGGTCGTCGTCGGCCACCACGACGGTGTAGCCGGCGAACGGGTAGGGCCCGAACAGGTCGCCGAACAGCGCCATCATCTGGTCCTGCCGGGCGAAGTCGTAGCGCACGCGGGTGGCCAGCCGCGCCGGGTGGGCCAGCCGGGCGCCGCCGTACTCGGAGATCTGGTAGCGCCCGATCTGCACGCTGGCCAGGTAGCTGGCCGTGGGCTCGGCCTGGTCGTAGATCCACGTGGTGCTCCCGGCGCCGCGCCGCCTGGCCACCAGCACGCCGTTGGCGATCACCTGGTACGGCGACGCCGTCGTCACAGAGATCCGGTACGACGCCTTGTCCCCCGGCCGGTCGTTGCACGGGAACCAGGACGGCGCGCCGATCGGCTGGCCGGCGACGAGCGCGCCGTCGCTCAGCTCCTCCCAGCCCAGCCCGCCCCAGGGGCTCGCCACCGCGACGGGCTTGCCCGAGTAACGCACCTCCACGACGGCCTGCTCCCCCGCCGGCAGCGCCCTGGGCAGGGTCACGCGCAGCTTGCCCTGGCCGTGCACGTACCGGGCGAAGGAGCCGTCCACCGTGACGCCGGAGACCCGCAGCTTGCCGAAGTCCAGGTCCAGCACGCTGAGGGTCTGGGCGGCCGACACGGTCAGCCGGGCGGTGCCGTCGAGCCGGTTGGCCGGCACCCGGTAGGCCAGCCGGAGGTCGTAGTGCGTGACGCCGTAGCGGTGGTCGCCGTGCCCGGGGAAGTACGGCGTCATCGCCACGCCGAGATGGGATTGCCGAACCAGCGGGTGCGGCCCGGCACGTTCTCGCCCCGCATGACCAGGGAGGCCGGGCCGATCGTGGTGTCGGTGCCCACCCGCGCCGCGGGCAGCACCACGCCGTGCGGGCCCAGCGTCGCACCGGCCTCCAGTGTCACCGTGTCCATGCTCATGACCCGGTCGTGGAAGAGGTGTGTCTGCAGGACGCAACCCCGGTTGACGCACGCGCCGTCGCCCAGGGTCACCAGGTCCGCCTCGGGCAGCCAGTACGTGTCACACGTGACCCCATGCCCAATGCGTGCCCCGAGCGAGCGCAGCCACACGTTCAGCGGCGCGGTTCCCAGCCACGGCTGCGCGAACCAGGGCGCCGCCAGCACCTCGACGAAGTTGTCCGCCAGCTCGTTGCGCCACACGAACGAGCTCCACAGCGGCTGGTTGCCGACCCTGATCCGGCCGACCAGCAGCCACTTGGCGGCCGTTGCCACCGCCGCCGCGAGCACGCCCGCGGCCATCATGACCAGGCCGCTCAGCGCGATCGCCGGGGCGGGGCCGTACCGGGCGGCCAGGGCCGCGAACGCGGCGGCGGCCAGGACGGCGAGCGCGAGCGCGAGCATGGCGGGCACCACGCGGAACGCCTCGACGACGGCCCGTGCCGCCCGGTACCGCGCGGGCGGGTCGTAGGTGCGGTTCCTGTCGCCCTCCTCCGCGGTACGGCGCAGCTTCATGGGCGGCATGCCGACGTAGGACGAGCCCGACTTGGCCTTCTTCGGCGTCGCCGACAACACGCCGACGAGGCCGTCCTTGGGCACCTTGCGTCCCGGGGCGGTCATTCCCGAGTTGCCGAGGAAGGCCCGCTTGCCGATCCGCGCCGTGGCGATGCGCATCCAGCCGCCGTCGAGCTCGTACGGGGCGACCATCGTGTCGTCGGCCAGGAAGGCGCCGTCGCCGACGGAGGTCATCGTGGGCAGCGCGAGCACCGTGGACAGCTCCACGCCCCTGCCCACCTTCATGCCGAGCGCCCGCAGCCACGCGGGGGTCAGCACGCTGGCGTACAGGGGGAACAACCAGACGCGGGCCGAGGCCATCAGCCGGCCGGTCGCCCACGCCTGCCACGCCTGGCGGCTGTGCACCGCGTGTTGCCCGGCGTGCAGGCCCAGGCCGAGCAGCCGCACGCTGACCAGCGTGAGCAGGGCGAAGGCGGCCATGCCGGCGACGGTCGCGGCCGGCACGCCGGCCAGGGCGGCGACGAGCGCGTCGCCGAGCGTGCGGGTGTCGCGGGCGAACCAGGTCAGGACCGCGAGCGCGGCCCCAGCGGCGGCGACGGGGAGCAGGCTGAGCGCGAAGGCGGTCACGCCGTACAGCGCCGTCCAGAGGCCGGAGCGGGCGGCCCGCTCCCCCGGCTTGCGCGACTTGCCCTGACGGTAGGCCGGCACGCCGGCCCACAACTCGCCCGACGGCACCGTGCCGACGACCGCCGACCCGGGGGCGACCTGGGAGTTCTTCCCGATCTTCGTGCCCGGCAGCAGTGTCGAACGGGAGCCGACGGTGGCGCCCGCGCCGATGCGGATCTCGCCGATGTGCAGCACGTCGCCGTCGTACCAGTGGCCGCTGAGGTCCACCTCCTGCTCGACCGACGCGCCCCTGCCCACCTTGAGCAGGCCCGTGACGGGCGGCGGCGAGTGCAGGTCGGCGTCGGCGCCCACCTGTGCGCCGAGCAGCCGGGCGTACCAGGTCATCCAGGGCGCGCTGGCCAGGTCGGGGACGCCGAGCCTGGCCGCGAACTGCTCGGCGAACCACAACCTCAGATGTACGCCGCCGCCGCGCGGATGGCCGCCTGGCCGTACGCCGCGCAGCGACAGCCGGGCGACGGCCGCCGAAAGGCCCATCCTGCCCATGGGGGTGACGAACGCCAGCGCGCCCAGCGCCACCCACCACCAGGACACTGCCGGGGCCCACGGCGGCGCGAGCACGTTGCCGAGCGCGGCCAGGGGCACGATCCAGCGCATGGCGCCGACGGTGAGCAGCGGAATCATGAGTAACGCCTGGAGCAGCGCGGCCCGCCGTGGCATGGGTGTCACGGGTGGCCGGGTGGCCTCGGGCTCGCCCCTGTCGGTCAGGAGCCGGGCGAGGCCGGCCAGGGTCGGGTTCGCGTACACGTCGCCCACGGCCACGTCCGGGTAGTCGGGGCGCAGCACGGACACCAGCCTGGCCGCGGCGAGGCTGGTGCCTCCGCCGGCGAAGAAGTCCGCGTCGGGTCCTGCCGGGGCCTCGCCCAGGATGGCGGTCCACCGCCCGGCCAGCAGTTCCTCGGCCGGGCTCAGCTCGGCCGCGGGCTCGGTGGCGGCGGCGAGCGGCCAGGGCAGCGCGTCGCGGTCGATCTTGCCGGAGGTCCTGGTCGGGAGCGCCTCGATCGGCGCCAGGCGGGGCACCAGGGCGGCGGGCAGCGAGTCGGCGAGCAGTTCGCGCGCGATCGCGGCGTCGAAGTCGGGGCCGGTGACGACGTACCCGACGAGGACCTGGTGGCCGCCGCCCGCGGTGCGCACGGCGGCGGCTGCCCCGGTGACGCCGGGCAGCGCCTGCAGCGCGGCGTCCACCTCGCCGAGCTCGATCCTTCGCCCGCCCAGTTTCACCTGGTCATCGGCCCTGCCGACGAACACGAGGCCCTCGGGGTCGGCGCGTACCAGGTCACCGCTGCGGTAGGCGCGCTCCCAGCCGAGCGACGGCAGCGGCGCGTACTTCTCGGCGTCCTTGGCCGGGTCGAGGTAGCGGGCCAGGCCCACGCCCCCGATGACCAGCTCGCCGATCTCCCCCATCGCCACCGGCTCGCCCGCCTCGCCGACCACCGCCAGGTCCCACCCGTCCAGGGGCAGCCCGATGCGGACGGGCTGACCGCCGATGAGCGGCGCGGCGGTGGCCACCACCGTCGCCTCGGTGGGCCCGTAGGTGTTCCACACCTCCCGCTCCGGTACGGCCAGCCGCTCGGCCAGCTCGGGCGGGCACGCCTCGCCGCCGAAGATCAGCAGCCGGATCCCGGCGAGGTGCTCCACCGGCCACAGCGCGGCCAGCGTCGGCACGGTCGAGACGACCGTGATGTCCCGCTCCGCCAGCCAGGGTCCGAGGTCCATGCCCGTACGCACGAGGGCTCTGGGCGCGGGCACCAGGCAGGCGCCGTGCCGCCAGGCCAGCCACATCTCCTCGCACGAGGCGTCGAAGGCCACCGACAGCCCGGCCAGCACCCGGTCGCCGGGGCCCAGCGGCCTGTCCCGCAGGAACAGCCCCGCCTCGGCGTCGGCGAACGCCGCCGCGGACCGGTGCGTCACCGCGACGCCCTTCGGCTTGCCGGTGGACCCGGAGGTGAAGATGATCCACGCGTCGTCGTCCGGCGTGGGCGGGCCGCCGTCGTTCATCGCGCCCTCGTGCACGATCACCTTGTCGGTGATGACCGCGTGCACCCCGGCCTCGGTGAAGACCAGCTCGGCCCGCTCGTCGGGGTCATCGACGTCCACCGGCACGTACGCCGCGCCGGCCGCGAGCACGCCGAGGATGGACAGGTACAACTCGGCCGTCCCCGACGCGACGCGGACGCCCACCCTGGCGCCGCGGCCGACCCCCGCCTCCGCGAGCTCCACGGCCATGCGGTCCACCTCGGCGCGCAGCTCGCGGTAGGTGAGGCACACGGTGCCGTCGTCCAGCGCGGGCGCGTCCGGGTGCAGGCGCGTGGTCTCGTCGAGGATGTCGAGCAAGGTACGCGGAGCCGGTGCCAGCACGCCGGCGGGATAGATCGCCGACGCGGCCCTGGGACGTACATCGACCGAGTCGCTACGCAAACGCTGCTCCCTGCAGTCAGGCGGTCGGTGCCCTTGGCAGGCATATGCCGCGGCACCCGAATCATCCGCCACCTTCGTGGCGTTCGCGCCACCCAAGACCCAACAGCTCCCCCGGGCGAGCCTATTCCGGCCGGCCGTTCCAAACCCGCTGTTTCTCATTGAAAGAGGCTCATTCGGGCCGGGAAGGGGCCTTGCCAGGGTTAACCCTCAAGGAAAATACGGATCTTGAACGGCCGGCGGAACCTGCCGGAGTATCGAGCGGCCCCCCATCAACCGGAGTCGCTCATGCGCAAGTTTTTCGGCCATCCGCTTACCCAGGCGTTTGCCCTGCTGATCGTGGTGCTGGCCATCTTCTTCGTCCTTCAGGCCGCCCTGGCCGCCGCCTTACAGATCGGCCCCGATGGCCTCACCCCTGCCCTGGGGTTGTTGCTGGGCCTGACGGGAGTGGTGGCGGCGCTCGTGACCGTTCCGCTGGCCCGGCGCATGGAGGGCGAATCGCTCGCCGGCCTCGGTTTCCCGGCCGGAAACGCCGTCCGCCACCTGCTGGCCGGCGTGGCGGTCGGCGCGGTCGTCCAGGCCGCGGTGTTCGGGATCATGGCCCTGGCGGGCTGGTACAGCGTCTCCGCGGTCACGGTGGACGTCGGTTCCCTCCTCACCATGACGGCGCTCGCCGTGTGCGTCGCCTTCTGGGAGGAGTGGGCCTTCCGCGGCCTGCTGCTGCGGCTGCCGGAGAAGGCGCTGGGCTCCTGGTGGGCGCTGGTGCTCAGCGCCGTGGTCTTCGGGCTCATCCACGCGCCCAACGCCAACGCCACCGCCCTGACCCTGGTCGGCATCACCGTGGCGGGCGGGCTCGTGCTCGGCGGCGGTTTTCTGCTGACCCGCTCGTTGTGGCTGCCCATCGGCATCCACACCGGCTGGAACCTGTTCCAGAACTCGGTGTTCGGGGCGGGCTCGACCGGTGCGGGCGCCATCAGCGAGACCCCGCTGCTGCGCGGGCACGTCAACGGCCCGCAACTGTGGACCGGCGGGCCCGGCGATCCGGAGTCCGGGCTCGTCCTCATCCTGGTCGCCACGATCGTGGGAACCGTCATGCTCGTCCTGGCCGCGCGGGCGGGCCGGATCCGGCCGCCGCGCGGGAAGGCGGCGGCTACGGTGTGACCGTGCAGGTGATGATCGCCGACGACTCCGCGCTGTTCCGCGAGGGCCTGGCCGCCCTTCTGGAACGCGCGGGGTTCACCGTCACCGGCCTGGCCGGCGACGGGCAGACGCTGGCACGGCTGGTACGGGCCCGCCCGCCCGAGGTGGTGGTCGTGGACATCCGCATGCCGCCCACCCACACGGTCGAGGGGCTGGAGCTGGCCGTCCGGCTGCGCAGGGAGCATCCGTCCGTCGCGGTACTGCTCCTGTCCAACCACGTGGAGACCCACCATGCGGGAGAGCTCTTCGGCGATTCCCCACACGGGACGGGCTACCTGCTGAAGGATCGCGTGGGGGCGCCGGACGAACTCACCGACGCGCTGCGCCGCGTGGCGGCCGGCCAGACCGTGCTCGATCCCACCGTGGTCGCGCGGCTGGTCTCCCGGCCGCGCGAACCCGGCCCGCTCGACCGGCTCAGCCCCCGCGAGCGGGAGGTGCTCACGCTCCTCGCGGAGGGCAGATCGAACCAGGGCATCGCGGACCTGCTCGGGCTCACTCACAAGACGGTCGAGGGGTACGTCCGCACCATCTTCGGCAGACTCGGCCTAACGGACACGGCCGCCGACAACCGGCGGGTCCTGGCCGTCCTGCGATACCTGCGCGGGTAACACGGCCCGCACGGTGGTTCCCACCCCGGGCGGGCTGTGCAGGAAGAACTCTCCTCCGCACGCCTCCACCCTGTCGGCCAGACCGCGCAGACCCCCTCCCGGCACGGCGCCCCCGCACCCGTCATCGACCACCTCCACGGTCAGCAGCCCCTTCTCCAGCACGGCCGTGATCCCCACGGTCGCCGGGCGGGCGTGCCTGCTCGCGTTGGCAAGCGCCTCGGCGGCCACGAAGTACGCGGTCCGCTCGACCTGCCGCCCCGGCCGTACGGGCAGATCCGTCCTCACCCGGACGGGCAGGGCGGCCCGCTCGGCCAGCGAGCCGAGCGCGGCGCCCAGCCCTGCCTCGGCCAGCACCGCCGGGAACGCGCCCCGCGCCAGCTCCCGCAACTCCTCCAGCGCCCGGCCCAGCTCGGCGACGGCCTGACCGAGGCGAGCCGGCTCGTCCCGCGCCAGCCCCAGCAGCAGCCGCACGTTGACCAGGCGCTGCTGGGCTCCGTCATGCAGGTCCCGCTCGATCCGGCGGCGCGCCTCGTCGCCCGCGTCGAGCAGCTCGGCCGTCCGGCGGGCCGCCTCCCTGCGGCCGAGCACGACCCGATAGGCCAGCGGCCAGCCGATGAACCCCAGTACGACCAGGCTGTCCACCAGCCCGCCGGTGAAGTAGACCGTCAGCCCGCCGGCCCGCGCCAGGCTCTCCGCCTCCAGCACCAGAATCAGCACCATGAGCACCAGCCCGCAGAACGCCACGGCGGTGTCGCGGTCCTGGCGCGGCAGCCGGGCCCAGCGCAGAACCACCACGGCCGACAGCGCGACCGCATATCCGGTGACGATCACTAACCCCGCGAGAGCCGGCCACAGCACCCTGCCGGGCGACTCCCCGTACACCATCCACATCAGGCCGGACAGCAGCGGCACCACGTAGCCGAGCGCGACCACCCCCCGGTGCACCGGCGTGTCCACCCGGCCGTGCGGGAACACGACCATCACATGCCCGAGCAGCCCGTGTTGCAGGGCCGCCGCCAGCGCGCCGAGCACGACGGCCACGGTCGTGCCCACGTAGCCGACCCCGGTGGCCAGCCACATCACCCCGCTCCAGGCCAGCAGCGATCCCGCCGGGCTGTCCGGCCACCGCACCCTCGCCCACAGCCCCGCCGCCACCGCGCCGGCTCCCGCCGCGTACCCCATGAACAGCAGCGGCACCTTCGTCACCACGAACTCCGCACCGATCATGGCCACCGTTCCCAGCGCGGCGAACCCGACCGCGAGCAAGGTGATCAGCCTGGGCACCCGACCATTGTGGGGCATGACTCGTCGGCCTTGAGCGGTCTTCTCAGAGAGCGGTGCGGAAGCCGCCGTTGCTGAAGAGGTGCTGGCCGTTGATCCACTGGCCCTGCGGGGAGCAGAGGAAGGCGACGAGGTTGGCCGGCTCCTCGGGTCCGGCGAGCCGTCCCGCGGGGGTCTGCCCGGTCCCGGCGGCGCGGACCTCGTCCGTCATCCAGCCCGTGTCGATGGGGCCGGGGTTGATGACGTTGGCGCGCACGCCGAGATGGGCGAACTCGTGGGCGGCGGCGAGGGTGATGCGATCCAGGGCGGCCTTGCTGGCGCCATAGGGGAGGTTGCCAACGACGTGGTCGCCGGTGAAGGCGATGATGCGGCCGGGGCCGGCGTCGCCGATGTTGGCGGTACGCCCGCCCGCACCGGTGACGAGGGCGACAGGTCGGGGGCTGGAAGGCGTCGTTTCCGGCATGAGACGGCATCATGGTCCACGCCGACTGCCGCCTCAACCGGATTTCGGGACGGGGGTCGGACGAGCCGCGATACCGGCTGGCATCATGCCTCTATGTTGCAAGTGTGTCCCAACGGGGCCCGCGACCCGGGTGCGTGCCGGGGCTTGCCGATCTTGCCGGTCTTGCCGGGCGAACTGGCCGCGGCGGTCAGGCAGGCCGTCGCCGCGGGTGCGTCGGACGTTCACCTGCACCCGAAGACCCCACAGGGCGCCGACACCCTGGACCCGGAGCACGTGGCCGCCGCCGTCACCGCGGTACGCGAGGCCGTCCCCGGCGTGCCGGTCGGGGTCACGACGGGCGCGTGGGCGATGCCGGATCCGCGCCGGCGCGCCGAGCTCATCCGTTCCTGGCCCGTGCTGCCCGACCACGCCTCGGTGAACTGGCACGAGGAGGGCGCGGAGGCGGTGGCCGAGGCTCTGCTTGAACGTGGTGTCGGGATCGAGGCCGGGATCTTCTCGGGAACGCCTGCGGCGGGCCGCTTCCTGGCCTCGCCGCTCGCGGACCGGGTGCTGCGGGTGCTGGCGGAGGTGACCGATCCCGACCCGCGTACGGCGCCGGCCACCGCGCGTGCGCTGCTGGCCGAACTCGGCGACGCGCTGCGGGCGCCGGTTCTGCTGCATGGCGAGGAGGCGGCGGCGTGGCCCGTGCTCGGCCTGGCCGCCGAGCTCGGTCTTGACGCGCGCATCGGCCTGGAGGACGTACTGGAACTGCCCGACGGAACACCGGCCACAACCAACGCCGAGCTGGTACGCGCAGCCTGGACCATGCTCAACGCGCCGTGACTGAGCCAGGCTCAACGCCCCGTGACACGCGCCCCCCATACCCGCCGCGCCCCCTGGCGCACAGTGCCCTGACGTGCCGCCTGTGGTCGGGCGTCGGCCGTGCGCTACCCCGCCTCCTGACCGGGCGAGGGCTGGTGGACACCGGGCTCGAAGGTGGCGGGGGCGGAGGCTGGGGAGCGCAAACCGTCTCGGAGCACGGACAGGGCGCGCTCGGGGTTCATGCCCGGGAGGGCCGGGCGGCCGCGTAGGGCGAGGATCACGCCGCCGAGCAGGGCCATCACCTCGGCGATGCCGACATCGCGACGGACCGTGCCGTGCTCCTGCGCCCGAGTGAGCAGCCGGGCCATCTCCTGGCGGAATTCGGCGGTCATCGCGGCGACCGTACTCTGCACGTCGATGCCCGCGCCGGTGAGGGCGTCGATGAGTTCCGCCTTGGCCTGGGCGTCGGCGACGGTGGCGTCGATGGTGGTGAACAGCGCCTCGGCCGGGTCGGCTGCGGTGCGGGCCGCGCGGGCCTGCTCGATCAGGGATCGCAGCCGTTCCTGGATGATCGCCTCGAAAAGCGCCTCCTTCGTGGGGAAGTGGCGGTAGAGGGTGCCCGGACCGACGTGGGCGCGGCGGGCGATCTCGTCCAGAGAGACCGCGCGGCCCTCGGCGGCGAACGCCTGCCTGGCCGCTTCCAAAATCCGCTGCCGGTTGCGGCGCGCGTCGGCCCGCAGGGGCCGGTTGTCTGCCTGCATGTGGTTCAGCTCCTCGATCCCACAACCGGGGCGATGTCTCCACTTATGCTAGCGTCCCGACATACGGGGCGATGTCTCCGTTTAGCGCTCGACTTTCCGCCACAAAGGGGACGTGATGACCACAACAGAGGCAACAGACCGGACGCGAACCGCGTTCTTGGCGCTGGATTTCGTGACCTACATCGTCGAGAACTACAGCCACGACCCCGCCGTCGTGCAGCATGCCGCGCGGGCGCTGGAGTCGGCGCGCACCGCCGGGCTGCCGGTGTTCCACGTGGTGCCGGGCCCCATGCGCGAACAGATCCATCCAGCCCTGGCGCCAAGGGACGACGAGCCCGTACTCGCCAAGTCCTCATTCGCCGCGTTCGCCACCACCGACCTGCACGAACGACTCCGGGCCGCCGGCGTCGGCCGCCTCGTGATCGCCGGCGTGGCGACCTCGGGCACGGTGTTGTCGACCACCCGCTGGGCCCACGACCTCGGCTACCAGGTGGCCGTCTGCGCCAACGCGTGCGCCGACCCCGACCCCCAGGCCCACGCCGCACTCGTCGACACCACGATCTTCCCGGACAGCTGGCTCGGTCTGTGGCGCATCGCCCGCATGGTGCACCCGGCCGAGGTCGGCGACGCCATCTGGGAGGCGTGAGGCGGGGGGCGGCCGTCACTGGTGTGGCGGGTCGTTCGCAAGGGGTACGGGCCGGCCCTCGGCCGCTGTTGTGTCGTCGCCTCACCGTAGACTGACCGCATGCGCGTGACCATGCGAGACGTGGCCCAACACGCCGGCGTTTCAGTGAAGACCGTCTCGCGCGTGGTCAACCGCGAGCCGCACACCCGGCCTGAGGTGATCAGGCGGGTGCGGGCCTCGATCGACGAGCTGGGGTGGGTGCCGAACGGCAGTGCGCGCGCCCTGCGAACCGGGCGGACCGGGATCGTGGGCATCGGGGTGGCCGAGTTGCGCAGGCCCTATCTCGCGGGCCTGGTGGAAGCCCTGGTGACGGAGGCCGACCGGCGGGGGATGCAGGCCGCCGTCGAGCCGACCCACCGCCAGGCCGAGAGCGTTCACAGGCTGCTCGACGCGCGTGGGCGGGTGTTCGACGGCGTGGTGCTCATCGGCCATGACCTGCCGGACTCCGTCTCGGGCGCCCTCGGTGCGTGGCCGATCGTGGTCGTGCAAGGCGCGCCATCGCAGAGCACGTCGTCGTCAGAGAGCGCGCCGTCGTCGCAAAGCACGCCATCACATGGCCAGGCGTCACAAAGCGCGGCGTCACAAGGTGGGTCGGATCGGGTGGATGAGGATGTGGTGGAGGCTGCCATGCTCATCGCCCGCCACCTGGCCGTCATGGGCAGGACCCGCCCCGCCCTGATCGGCTCGGACAGGGCCGGGGTCAGCGGGTTCACGTTGGGGGCGCTTGCCAAAGCCGGGATCGATCCGGAGTCGGTGCCGGTGGTGCGGCTGGAATCGCCGGCGGACCGCCGGGCGGGGGCGCGGGCCGTGGGCGAGGTGCTGGCCGGGTGCCCGGAGGTGGATGCGCTGGTCTGCGTCAATGACGAGGTGGCTCTCGGCGCGCTCGCGGCGCTGGCGGCCCACGGGATCGCCGTGCCCGACCAGGTGGCGGTCATCGGGTATGACAACCTGGAGGACGGCTGGTTCTCCACGCCGTCCCTCACCACGATCGACCCGGGCAGGGAACGCATCGCCCGTACGGCGTTCGACCTGCTCGGGAGCCGCCTCGACGGGACGGCGCCCGAGCATGCCCGCGAGGTGGTGCTGCCCGCGCGGCTGATCCGCAGGGAGTCGACGCTCGGAAGCGGGGCCGGGTGAGGCAACCGACGCTGGCCGACGTCGCGGCGCGCGCCGGAGTGTCGGCCAAGACCGTCTCCAACGTGCTGCTCGGCCGCCCCAACGTCTCGGCCGCGACCCGGGAGCGGGTACGCGCGACCGTGGCGGAGGTCGGTTACGTGGTCAACCAGGCGGGCAGGGGGCTGGCCTCCGGCAGGACCGGGCGGATCGCGGTGGTCGTGCCGATCCTCTTCCAGCCGTACTTCGCCGAGATCGCCGAACGCCTGATCCTCGCCCTCGCCGACCGCGGCCTGTCCACGACGTTGCGCATCGCCCACGGCCGCGACGCCGAACGGGACGCCGCGCTCGGCGTGACGACCCGCGACGTGGACGGCGTGATCATCTGCCCCCACCACTTCGACGGCCGCATGATCGAGGAGCGGGCGCCGCGGCGGCCCGTGGTGCAACTGGGCGGCCGTCCCACCCCGCTGCTGGACTGCGTCGTCATGGGTGAGCGTGAGGGGTTCGAGGCGATCGTCGGGCATCTGCTCTCCTCGGGGCGGCGCCGGATCGCCCTGGTCATGACCGAGCCGGCCGGAGACCGCTATGCCGGATATGTCGCCGCTCTGGAACAGTACGGCGTGCCGTACGACGAGACGCTGCTGGCCTTCGGCTCCGACGGCGACCGCCGGATGTCCGCGTACGAGGCCATGGTGGGCCTGATCCGCTCCGGCGCGAGGTTCGACGCGGTCGCCTGCTTCAACGACGCCACCGCGAGCGGGGTACTGCGGGCGCTGCAACGTCACGGGGTCCGCGTGCCGCGGGAGGTCGCGGTGACCGGGTTCGACAACACCGACGAGGGCGAGTTCACCATCCCCTCGCTCTCCTCGGTCAGCCCCGAGCAGGAGGAGATGGTCACGGCGGCGATCCGCATGCTCCTGGAGCGGATCGAGGGGTATGGCGGGCCCGGCCGCGAGGTTCGTACGGGCGCCCGATTGGTGCTGCGCGACTCTTCGCGCTGACGAAAACGCTGAAAAAACGCCGAGAACCACCGAGAAGCGCCGAGATGCGCTGAGCGAGCTGACACCTGCCGGCAACAGATCCGAAAATTTCGTGACATGTCTCGTTATTGACAACGCTGAACTAACGCCTTTAACGTCGTGTGCACTCTGAACGGCCGAGACGTCAACGTCGCTCGCTTCACCCCCCACTTTCCTTCACCCCACCTGGGCTCCCCATGCCCGGAAGCCATGCGGGTCCGCCTCACCCGCCCCCTCGCCTCTCGAAGGAGTACGCCATGGCCAGCAGGACACGTTCGTGGTGCGGAGTCGTACTCGCCTCCGCCCTGGCTCTCACCGCATGTTCGAGCGGAGGTGACGGCGAGGGCGGCGGCGGCAACACGCTGCGGGTGCTGGTGCTCAAACACGCGCTCACCGGGCCGATGAAGGACATGGCCTGGGTCGCCGAGCTGGAGAAGAAGGCCAACGTCAAGATCACCTGGGAGGAGGTCTCGGCGGACTGGGACCAGAAGAAGTCGGCCATGCTCGCGGCGGGCGACGTACCGGACCTCGTGGTGGGCACGAACGCGATCACCAACTCCGACCTGGCGACCTTCGGCACCGCCTTCGAGGACCTCAAGGACGACCTCGGCAAGCTCCCGAACGTCAAGGCGCTGTTCGACGCCAAGCCGGAGCTGCGCGCGATGGCGACGCGGACGGGCGGGGAGATCTACACGGTCCCCGGCTACAAACGGTTCTGGCCGCAGACGGTGACGCACCAGTACATCAACAAGAAGTGGCTGGACGAGCTCGGCCTGAAGACGCCGACCACCTGGGACGAGCTCTACGACGTGCTGGTGGCGTTCAAGGAGAAGGACGCCAACGGCAACGGTGACCCGGACGACGAGATCCCGATGGACTGGTCGCCCGTGGACACCGGCGGGTTCGGCTACTTCCAGCCGTCGGTGCTGCTGGGCAGCCTGGGCCTGCCCATCTCCGCGGGCGGCGGCCAGGGGTACTTCGTCGAGGACGGCAAGGTGCGCAACTTCTTCGTCGACGACCGCTACAAGCGGGTCATCGAGTTCCTGCACAAGTGCTTCGCGGCCGGGCTGATCAGCAAGGACGTCATGACGCAGGACTACACCGGCTACCAGTCGGTCGGCCGGGGCCAGGGCGACGTCGCGAAGGTGGGCTTCAGCTGGGGCTGGACGGCGAGCGACCGGTTCGGCGCCCAGCTGGCCGGGCAGTACCGGGCGACCGCGCCGCTGCTCGCCGAGGCGGGTCAGAGCACCCCGACGACCTGGACGTACGACAGCTACGGGGAGAACTTCCCGGCCAACCAGATCGCGATGTCGGCGAGCACGGGCAACAAGGACGCGGCGCTGCGGGTGATCAACGCCTTCTACGACCAGGACATCTCCATCCAGGTCCTCTTCGGGCAGTTCGGGCGCAACATCACCAAGGCCGGCGACAAGGAGTACAAGGTGCTGCCGCCCGCGGACGGCAAGAGCGACCCCTCCTCCTGGAAGTGGACCACCACGCTCGCCGACAACGGGCCCACCTGGATCAGGGACGACATCGAGGTCACCCTCCCGACGGACCTGCAGGAGGCCGTGGACCAGTCCGAGCCGCTGCTGCCGTCCATCAAGAACATGGACCTGAAGCGGGACGTCTTCCCCGCGCAGTTCATCCAGATGAGCGCCGAGGACCTCACCACGCTCTCCACGAGCAACCAGACGATGCTGAGCATCACCCAGCCGAAGTTCGCGCAGTGGATCACCAAGGGCGGCGTGGCCGGGGAGTGGGACGCCTACGTGCGGCAGGTCAACGGCTCGGGCATGCCGGCGAACGTCGCGACGCTGCAGCGCTACTACGACAAGTACGCGGCCCAGCGCTCATGACGGTGACCACGCATCTGCGGCGCCACTGGCAGCTGTGGGCCATGCTGGCCCCGGCGATCGCCTTCGTCGGCGTCTTCGCCTACATCCCGATGTACGGCATCCAGCTCGCCTTCCGGAAGTTCTCCTTCCAGCACGGCCTGACCGGCGGCGAGTGGGTCGGCTTCAAGTACTTCATCCAGTTCTTCGAGAGCCCGCTCTTCTGGACGCTCATGCGCAACACCGTCACGATCAGCCTGGTCACGCTCATCGTGGGGTTCATCGCGCCCATCCTGCTCGCGCTGGTCGTCAACCAGGTCGTGCACTCCGGGCGCAAGCGGTTCATGCAGACCGCGACCTACCTGCCGCACTTCATCTCCACCGTGGTGATCGTGGGCATGCTGCAGGTCTTCCTGTCGCCGTCCTCCGGGCTGGTGACCACGCTGTTCGGGATCACCGACGTCAACCTGCTGGGCGACACCTCGGCGTTCGTCCCGGTCTACGTCATCTCCGACGTCTGGCAACACTGCGGCTGGAACAGCATCATCTACCTGGCCGCGCTGTCCCGGGTGGATCCGCAGTTGTACGAGGCCGCCAGGATCGACGGCGCGAGCCGCTTCAGGCTCATCCGGCACGTGGACATCCCCGGGCTGATCCCCACCATGGTCGTGCTGCTGATCCTCAGCATGGGCGGGGTGCTGAGCACCGGCTTCGAAAAGGTGTTCCTGATGCAGAACACGCTCAACCTGCCGGTCTCGGAGGTCATCTCGACCTACGTCTACAAGATCGGCATCCTGAGCAGCCAGTTCAGCTACTCCACGGCGATCGGGCTGTTCAACACGCTGATCAACTTCATCTTCCTCATGGTCACCAACCAGATCGCCAAGCGAGTGTCGGGAACGAGCCTGTGGTAGCCGCGTACTTCCGGAGCAGGACCCCTGGCGACATCGCCTTCTCCGTCGTCCTGGCGGCGCTGTGCGTGCTCATCCTGACCGCCGTGATCTACCCCGTCTACTTCGTCGTCATCGCCTCCGTCAGCGACCCGACCCTGGTCGCGACGGGCCAGGTTTGGGCCTTCCCCAGGG
The DNA here is from genome assembly GCF_040655495.1 of Nonomuraea sp. NPDC050404. Taxonomy (NCBI): domain Bacteria; kingdom Bacillati; phylum Actinomycetota; class Actinomycetes; order Streptosporangiales; family Streptosporangiaceae; genus Nonomuraea; species Nonomuraea sp. NPDC050404. The sequence goes on along the minus strand of NZ_JBFAKB010000015.1, from coordinate 162,789 downwards.
GCGTCAACCTGTTCGGGTACGAGCAGATCTTCAAGGACGAACGCATCTGGAACGGCTACCTCAACACCCTGCTGTACAGCGGTGTGGGCACGGCGCTGAACCTCTGCGTCACCCTGCCCGCGGCCTTCGCCCTGTCCAGGCGGGAGTTCCGGCCCCGCAAGGCGATCATGTTGTTCTTCGCCGTCACCATGTTCTTCCAGGGCGGGCTGATCCCCACGTACATGCTCTACCGGGATGTCGGCCTGCTGGACAACTGGCTGGTCTTCGTGCTGCCCGCGGCGGTGAACGTCTACAACCTGATCATCGCCCGCGCCTTCTTCGAGAGCTCGGTGCCGGAGGAGTTGTACGAGGCGGCGGCCATCGACGGCATCTCCTACTTCGGCTACTTCCTGAAGATCGCGGTGCCGCTGTCGAAGGCCATCATCTCGGTGATCGGCCTGTACTACCTCGTACAACACTGGAACGACTTCTTCACCGGCCTGGTCTTCATCCGCGACTACGACAAACAACCGCTGCAGATCGTGCTGCGCGACATCCTGCTGTCCAACCAGGCGTTCGCCGGCGGCGCGGGCTCGGCGGGCGGCGCGGGCAACTACGCGCAACAGTACGCCGACCAGATCAAGTACGGCGTGATCATCGTCTCGACGCTGCCCGTGATCGTGCTCTACCCGTTCCTGCAGCGCTACTTCGAGAAGGGCGTCATGATCGGGGCGGTGAAGGGATGAACACGCTGCTCGGCTGGCACACCCGCGCCGGCGAGATCGGGCTGCGCCTGCTCCGCCTCCACCTGCTCTGGCTCGGCTGGACCCTCGCGGGCGGGATCGTGCTGGGCGTCTTCCCCGCCACCGCGGCCGTCTACGCCGTCATCCGCCGCGACCTGCGCGGAGGCGACGAAGCCGCTCCCCTGCGCCAGGAGTTCCGCACGGCCTGGCGCAGGGAGTTCCGCGCCGCCAACCTCCTCGGCCACACCTTCCTCATCCTCTGGGCGCTGCTGCTCCTCGACCGCCACCTGGTGGCCACGGTGGACCTCGGCCAGGCGGGCCCGGCGCTGGCCGGGCTGCTGTGGCTGCTGGCCTTCCTGCTGTTCTGCATGTCCGCGGCCGTCGGCCCGCTGGCCGCGCACTTCGCCGAGAGCGTGCCGAAGCTGGTGGTACGCAGCGCGCTGCTCGTCCTGGCGCGGCCGGCCGTCGCCGCCTTCAACGCCCTGACCGTGGCGGTCGTGCTCTGCGCCTACTACGTCCTGCCCGGCCTGGTCCCGGTGTTCGGCGTCGTGGCGCCCGCCTACCTGTCCTCCGTCTACCTCTGGTCCACCCGTCTGCTTCCGAAGGAACAAGATGCTCATCCAATCGCGCCCCAATGAAGTCCTGCGGGTCGAACCGTGGGGGCCGCACGCCTTCCGGGTGCGTTCCGCCCCCCTCTCGATCCGGGACGACCTGCCGGGAGCGCTCCTGGAACCCCCCGCGGCCGACGTGGCGCAGGACGGGAACACGCTGACCAACGGCCGGATCACCGCCGAACTGTCGGACGGGCGGCTGCGCTTCACCCGCACCGGGACCGGCCGGGAGTTGCTGGCGGACAAGGCGCCCTACGTCTGGCATCAGGGGCCCCGCGTGCACGCCCCGCTCGGCGACGGCACGTACCGCCTCGAACAGGTCTTCCAGGGCTACGACGGCGAGCGCATCTACGGCCTCGGCCAGCACCAGCACGGCCGCCTGGACCAGAAGGGCCTGGTGCTGGACCTGATCCAGCGCAACACCACCACGAGCATCCCCTTCCTGCTCTCCTCGCGCGGCTACGGCCTGCTGTGGAACAACCCCGCGATGGGCCGCGTGGAGCTGGCCGCCGACGCCACCCGCTGGGTCGCCGACACCGCCCACCAGATCGACTACTGGATCACCGCGGGGGACACCCCCGCCGAGATCATGGCCTCCTACGCTGACGCCACCGGCCACGCCCCGATGTTGCCCGCATGGGCGACCGGCTTCTTCCAGAGCAAGCTGCGCTACCGGACGCAGGAGGAGCTGCTGACCGTCGCCCGCCGTTACAAGGAGCTGGGCCTGCCGCTCTCGGTGATCGTGTCGGACTACTTCCACTGGGAGCGCTTCGGCGACTGGCGCTTCGACCCCGAGTTCTGGCCCGATCCGGAAGCCATGGTCAAGGAGCTCGACGAGCTCGGCGTCAAGCTGATGGTCTCGATCTGGCCCACCCTGGAGGCCGGCAGCGACAACTACGAGGCGATGCGCGCCGCCGGCCAGCTCGTCGGCAGCGTGGAGGGCGGCCCGCTCCTGCAGCCCTGGCCCGCCAAGGGGCAGGGCGAGCACTTCCAGCCCAACGCCTACGTCGACTCCTTCTCCCCCGGCGCCCGCCGCGCCCTGTGGAACGAGCTGCGCGAACACTACTTCGACCAGGGCATCGAGGTGTTCTGGCTGGACGCGTGCGAACCCGACCTCACCCCCCGCAGGGCCGAACAGGCCCTCTACGCGGCGGGCCCCGGCAGGCAGGTCGGCAACCTGTACGGCCACGTCCACGCCCAGGGCCTGCACGACGGCCTGACCGAGGCGGGCGTCGACCGGCCGCTGTCACTCGTCCGCTCCTGCTGGGCGGGCAGCCAGCGGCACGGCATAGCCCTGTGGTCCGGCGACATCCACGCCACCTGGGAGGCGCTGGCCACCCAGGTCAGGACCGGGCTCAACGTGGCCCTCAGCGGCATCCCCTGGTGGAACAGCGACATCGGCGGTTTCCACGGCGGCGACCCCGCCAGTGAGGAGTACCGCGAGCTGCTCATCCGCTGGTTCCAGTTCGGCGCGTTCTGCCCGATCATGCGCCTGCACGGCGTCCGCCACCCCGCCGGGCCGTTCGTGGCCGAGCAGACCGGGGCGTCCAACGAGGTCTGGTCGTACGGCGAACGGGCCCTGGAGATCATGCGCGAGCATCTTCTGCTGCGCGAGCGGCTGAAGCCGTACCTGATGGAGCTCGCGAAGGCCGCGCACGAGCGGGGCGAGCCGGTGCTGCGGCCGCTGCTGTTCGACTTCCCCGGGGACGTGCCCGCCCAGGAGGTGGACGACCAGTTCATGCTGGGGCCCGACCTCCTGGTCGCCCCGGTCCTGGCGCCGGGCGCCGCCCGCCGGACGGTCTACCTGCCGGCGGGCGTGCGATGGGTGGAGCTCGCGACCGGGCACCTCCACGACGGAGGCACCGTGGAGGTGGACACGCCGCTGGAGCGCATCCCGGTCTTCGTGCGCGCGGGCTCCCCCGTCGCCGGCCTGGCGGTGAAGCCCTAGACCGGCCCGCGGCGGATGACCCTGGTGAGCTGCTGCCCCTCCCCCTCTCCCGCCGGCGCCGCCGGGGTGGACGGGTTCTTGGACACCAGCACGTCGGGCGGATCCTGGCGGTAGAAGATGTCGATGTCGACCTCCTCACCTCCCATGATCAGCGTGTCCCACGCCCCGCTGATCAGCAGCGTGCGCAGGGTCTCCGCCTTGAGCCCGCGCAGGTGCCCGCGGAGCGTGGCGTCATCCGGCATGCCGGGGATGCGCGGGGCCAGGCGGTCGCGGATCTGCCGCACCCGGTCCATGAGCGTGTCCAGGTCGGCGTCCCTGCTCACGTCACTGATCGCGTCGGGCGCGGCGGCCTCCTCGATGCCCTGCGCGATCTGGTCCTTGATCGCCCGCGTGACGCCCTGCCCGTCGGTGGTGACCATCGCCTTCCAGGCCCGGCTCTTGTGCCGGTACTGCAGCATGGACATGGCCGCCTCGTGCCGGATGAAGTCCGCGTCCCTGAACGGCAGGGCCCGCCAGCTCTGGCTGAGCGTCCTGGCCAGCGAGATGGCCGAGCCCAGCCCGCTGTTGAGCCCGCGGCCCGGCCAGAAGTGGATGGCGTTGGCGGCGTCACCGAGCAGGAACCCGTACGTGCCGGGCGTGGTGGAGGTCGGCGGGAGGAGCTGGGCGGTGAAGCGGGGCCGCTGCACCATGTCCAGCCGGAACGCGGTGACCGCGCTCAGGTTCTCCTGCGCCACCCCGAAGAAGCGCAGCCCCTCCATCGCCCGCGCCCACAGCGGCGAGCCCCTGACCAGCGCGGGCAGGAACAGGGTGCTGTGCGTCGAGCAGCGGAAGTCGCCCATGTCGGTGCGGTCCATGAGGCACGGGCTGGAGGCCACGCACTGCTCGAACACGCGCCGGACCGGATCGATGCCGATGACCTCCTCGGCCTCCGCGTCGGTCAGCCGCATGTTGAGGAAGCCCTCGCCCCGCAGGGCGTTGAGCAGGAAGCGGTTCTGCGCCACGGTGAGCAGCACCGTCGTGGGGTCCGGCAGGTCGGACTTGACCCGCAGGCCCAGCACGACGTCCTGGAGGTGGTGCCCGTCCAGCGAGTAGATGGAGGTGTCGGCCTGGCCGAACTTGTCGGCGAAGTGCTCGCGGGTACGTGACCGGCCGCCCTCGCAGATGGCCAGGACGTGGTCGCGCGCCGCGGCCTCCTGGTGCTCATTGAGGTCGAACCGCTCCGGGATGAGCCGGATCCGGTCGGGCCGCTCGCCGGCCAACTCCAGCAGCGTGTCCTCGATGTAGGCGATGCGCAGGTTGCGCGGGCTCCGGCCGCGGATCGAGTCGGGGCCGGGCGGCCACATCTCGGTGAACGCGCCGGGGGCGAACAGGCGCGCCTGCACCCGCTCCGGCAGGTTCGCGTACTGGCGGCTCTGGACCGTCACCACCTGCTGCCGGCGGACGTTGCCGTGCTCCTTGCCCTTCCACACGACCCGGTCGCCGTCCCGCATCCAGCGGCCGTCGTACACGGTGACCGCCACCCGCTCGCCCATGAGGTGGTCGAGGAGCAGGGCGAGGCCGAGCCCGACCGGGCCGCCGCCGCTGATCGTGACGCGCAGGACCGCGGCGGGGTCCAGCACGCGGGCCGCCCGCCGGCTGATCTCCCGCATGAGCTCGGGATCCATGATCGTCTCGTCCTCGTCGGAGGACTCGAAGCGGAACACCTCGTCGCCGATCGCGATCAGGTCGCCGGTCTGGAGCACATGGCTGGTCACCCGGTTCCCGTTCACCAGGGTGCCGTTGCGGCTGTCCAGGTCGCGCAGGACGTACCGGCCTTCCTCATACCGCACTTCGGCGTGCGCGCGCGAGGCCCGGTTGCCGGCGAGCACGATGCGGCTGTCGTTCCTGCGGCCGAGTGTCATCGGCCGGTCGTCGAGCAGATAACGTCGTCCCGACAGCGGGCCCTCACGCCCCACGATCACCGGTGGCATAGGTCACTCCCATTTCCCTATCCATTGGGCTGTAGACGCGACCTTCATTGTGAACCGGCGCGCGGAAAATAACCGCTGAAAAATACGCGCATAAGACCCCGGCGTCTCAGAATCCGGCCGTCTTGGCCACGGCCGCGATCTCCTCCGCCGCGCCGCTTCGCGCTCAGTCCGCGGGCGCGCCCTCGTAGCGGGCGGCGATCGCGGTGGCGCGTTGGCGCAGGGAGTCGCGCAACCACTGCGGGGCCAGGGCCTCCGCGCCCGTGCCGAGCTGCCACAACGCCCATCCGGCGTGCCTGGCGTCCTGGAAGGTCACCTCCAGCCGCAGCCGGCCGTCCCGGTCGGCGTCCTCGGCGAGCACGGCCAGCGCGGTGCCCACCAGTTCCTCCCGCCGCGCCGGGTGTATCCGCACCCGTACGACGACCTGGTCGCCGCCGGTACGGAAGCGGGTGCTGCGTTCCTGCCAGGCCCGGTCCAGATCGACCCGGTCCGGCCGCTGCGCGGGCTCGTCGAGCTCTTTGGCGGCCAGGATCCGGGACAACCGGTAGGTGCGGTCCTCGCCGGACCGCGTGGCCAGCAGGTATCCCCGGTCGCGCACGGTGACCAGCCCGATCGGATCCACCGTGCGCCACTGCGGCGTCCGGTCCACGGCCGCGTAGTGGATGTCCAGCTTGTGCCCGGCGAACACCGCGCGCAGGACCTCGGCCACGACGGCGTCGGGCACCTCCTCGGCGGCCAGCCGGCGCGACAACAGGTCACTCTCCGGGTCGATGAGCAGCCGCCCGGCCGCGCCGGCCGCGGTGTCCCGATAGCTCTCCGGCAGCGCGTCCACCACCTTGAGCATCGCCGAGGCCAGCGCCGAGCCGAGGCCGAACGCCTGCGCGCCGCGCCGCGACCCGGCGACCAGCAGGGCGAGGGCCTCGTCGTGGTTCAGCCCGGTGAGCTCGGTACGGAAACCGGGCAGCAGCGCGAACCCGCCGTGCCGTCCGCGTTCGGCGTAGACCGGAACGCCGGCCGCGGACAGCGCCTCGATGTCGCGCAGCACCGTACGGGTGGAGACCTCCAGCTCGCGGGCCAGCTCGGTCGCGGTCAGCCGGCCGTGCTGCCGCAGCAGCAGGACCAGCGAGACCAGGCGATCGGCGCGCATGCGTGAACTCTACCGAGATACACGACACACAATGTCGTGATTTGTCGGTCACCTCCGGCAGGGCCGCCCGCCGGAGGCGGCGTCTATGGCATGGGCCCCCAGGCTGGGCGGGACCCGGAGGCCGCCTTGCGGCCCAGCTTTCCCGCCCTGACCTGGACGGCCAGGCTGTCGAGGATGACCCGGGAGCTGAGCAGGGCGGTCTGCTCCGCCCAGTCGTACGGCGGCGAGCACTCCACCACCTCGATCCCGGCCAGCCCCGGCTCCGACACCAGCCGCACCAGGTTGAGCGCCTCCCGGGGAAGCAGCCCGCCGGGCTCCGGCCAGCCGGTGCCGGGCACGAACCCGGCGTCGATGACGTCGATGTCGAAGGAGAGATAGACGGCTTCGGCGTTCTGCCAGGCGATCTCCAGAGCGGTCTCGGCGATGCGCTCCACGCCGACCCGCTCCACGTCACCCACCGTGATCACGGTGGTGCCGCGCTCGCGCCCGACCTTGACCCCGGCCCTGGGCGCCTGCCAGCCGCCGATGCCGACCTGTACGAGGTTGGTGGCCGGGGCGTTCTTGATGTTGGTGGCGTGAAACCAGGGCGTGGTGTGCATGCGCTCGTCCAGGTCGGTCTCCTGCGTGTCCACGTGCCGGTCGAAATGGATGATGCCGACGTTCCCCTCCAGGTGCGGAGCGAGCCCGCGTATCGTCGGAAACCCAATCGAATGATCACCGCCCAGCACGACCGGCATCGTCCCCTGCCGGACGACATGGCTCATCGCCTGGCTGATCTGGTCGAAGGACTTCTCCAGGTTGCCGGGGATGGTGAACACGTCCCCGATGTCCACCAGGTTGAGCTGTTCACGCAGGTCCACGCCGAGCTCGTAGCTGTAGGTGCCGAACAGGTTCGTGGAGCGCCGGATGCCCTGCGGCCCGAACCGCGTGCCCGGCCGGTACGTCGCCCCCGCGTCCAGCGGCACCCCGAAGATCGCCACCTCGGCGTCCCCCACGTCGTTCACGTCCTCGACGTACGGGCATTTCAGGAACGTGCCGCGCTCACCCGCGAAATGGGGCCGCTCCCCCCGGGCGAACGTGGGGATCGTCCGGTCGGTGAGGGTGGGCGCGCCGGGCAGCCCGTACGCCAGCGCCCGCTCGACCTCCTCCTCGTGACGAACCGTCGGAATTTCCGCCTCCGCCCGCTGGGCCCAGGCGCCTTCTTGATTTACGTTGGCCATGATTCGGAGTGTTCGCTCGCGACGATCGGCTGTCCAGCAATGATCATTCTGGGTGTCACGCTCGCCATCATCTCCATGATCGCCGTCGGTCTCCTGGTGGCGCGCCGGGTGGCGGGCGACAGCAGGAACTTTCTGGTCGCCGGCCGCAGTCTGGCCCTGCCCGTGGTCGCCGCCACGCTCATGGGCCAGGCCGTGGACACCAACGCCACGCTCGGCGCCACCGACCTGGCGGCCGCGCTCGGCTTCTGGGCGGGCGCGGGGCTGCCGCTCGGCCTGGCCCTGTGCCTGCTGCTGACCGGGTTGTTCTTCGCCCGGCCGATGAACCGCATGGGCCTGACCACCCTGCCCGACTTCTTCAGGCTCAGGTTCGGCAGGGCCGTCGAGGTCGCGGCCGCGCTCCTGATGATCGCCGCGTTCGCGATCCTGGTCGCGGGCAACCTGGTGGCGGGCGGCTTCCTGTTCGAGCGGTTTCTCGGCACGTCCTACACCGGGGGCATCCTGATCATCGTCGCCGTGGTGCTGGTCTACACGCTGGCGGGCGGGATGCTCAGCGACGCCTACACCTCGATCGTGCAGATGGCCATCGCGGCGGCCGCCGCGTTCGCCCTGCTGTTCTGGGTCGCCACCACCTTCGGGCTGAGTCCCGCGCCCGGCACCGGCCCGTTCGATCTGGGGCAGTTGTCCGATCCGGGCCAGGGCGCGGTCGTCAACTGGGCCACGCTGGTCGCGCTCGGGATCGGCGACATCGTCGCCATCGACTTCATGCAGCGCATCTTCTCCGCCCGCTCCCCCGACGTCGCCCGCCGCGCCTGCTTCGTCGCCGCCGCGGGGACCGCGGTGATCGGCGTGCCGTTCGCGCTGGTCGCCGTCGCCACCGGCAAGGGCCTGCTGCCGCTGCTCGACGAGGCCGCTCCGGCCGGGCTGAGCGTGCTGGTGCTGGCCGGCATCGTCAGCGCGTCGTTGTCCACGGCCGACGGCGCCATCCTCGGCACCGCCGCGGTGGCCGTGCGCAACGTGGGCTCGGCCCGCCGCGTGCGACAGCCGGGCATGGCCGACCCGCTGCTGCGCGCCACCCGCTGGGCGATGTTGCCGGTGGTCGGCGGCGCGGTGCTGCTGGCCCTGCGGGTCCCGCAGACGGGCGTGCTGCTCACGCTGGCCTTCGACCTCATGCTGGCCTGCCTCGCCGTGCCGTTCATCCTCGGTCTGTGCTGGCGGCGCGGCTCCCCGTCCGCCGCGCTGGCCGCGCTGGCGGTGGGTCTGGTGGTACGGCTGTCGTTGTTCGCGCTCACGCCCACCATGTACGGCGCGCCCAACACCCTGCTCTACATTCCGAACACGCTGGCCGGCGCGTCCTTCGACGGCTGGCCCACGTTCATCGCGCTGGGCGCGTCGCTGCTCACCTATGTGGGGGTGGCGCTCGGCACCGGAGCGGCCGGGACCCGAGGCTTGGACCTGCGCATGGACGAAACCCGGACAGGCTGAGCCTTTCATGCCCATTAGGCCGGTTTTGATCCGCAGATACCGGTAGGTTAGGCTTACCTAAGTGGTTGAAGTTCAGGTTGTGGCCTGTGCGGTGCCCGCAACCTGCAGACGGTGTGCGCCCGCGCGGCCCTGACAACGTACAAGGAAACTCCATGCCGTTCAGGTTCACCCGCGTGCGCGCCTTCTCGGCCGTCGCCGCCACCGCCTTGCTGGTCCTCACCGGCTGCGGCACGTCCGACCCCAAGCCCGCCGAGCCCGCCGCCGCCACCTCGGCGGCGAGCGGGGGCGCGTTCCCGGTGACGATCGACAGCGCACTCGGCCAGGCGACGATCCCCGCGCAGCCCGAGCGGATCGTCACCCTGGGCCAGGGGTCCACGGAGACCGCGATCGCGCTCGGCCACACCCCCGTCGGCATCGAGAGCTACGAGTGGGGCAGCGACAAGACCGGCTACCTGCCGTGGGTCCACGAGGCGATCACCAAGGCCGGTGGCACGCTGCCCAAGCAGTTCACCGGCGGCGAGAACATCGACGTCGAGACCATCGTCGAACTTGAGCCCGACGTGATCCTGGCGCCGTGGTCGGGCATCACGCAGGACCAGTTCAAGATCCTCTCGGACATCGCGCCCACCGTCGCCTACCCGGACCTGGCCTGGAGCACGAACTGGGACCAGCAGATCGAGATCATCGCCAAGGCGCTGGGCAAGCCTGACCAGGCCGCGACGCTGATCGCGAACATCAGGAAGCAACTCGCCGACGCGGCCGCGACCCGGCCGAAGTACAAGGACGTGAGCTTCTCCTACATCTACACCAGCGGCCCCGGCACCCTCGGCGTGTTCATGCCCGAGGAGCAGCGGGTCGAGATGGTCACCTCGCTCGGGCTGAAGGTGGACCCGGTCGTCGGCACCTTCGAGGAGACCAAGGGCACCGACTCGGCCGTGATCGGCCTGGAGAGCGCCCAGAAGCTGGCCAAGAGCGACCTGATCTTCACGTTCTACAGCGACGCGAAGACCCGCAAGGAGATCGAGGCCCAGAAGTTGTACGCGGACATCCCCGCGATCAAGCGCGGCTCGGTGGTGGCGAGCAATGACAACCCGTTCGTCACCGCGTCCTCGATCATCAACCCGCTGACCGTGCCGTGGGTGATCGAACGCTACCTGCCGCTCATCGACGAGGCGGTCGGCAAGCTCGATCGCTGACCCTGTGACCGTCAACGTCGTACGCACCGCGCCGGGAGGCGCGGGCGCCCCTCGCGCCCGCGCCTCCCGGCTCGTGTGGTTCCTGATCGCCGCGCTGGCAGTGCTGGCGCTGTCGATGCTGGCCAGCATCACCTTCGGCAGCCTGCCGACCTCCGTCGGCGACGCCGTGGACGTGCTGCGCGGCACCGCGGACGCCAATACCGCCTCGGTCGTGCAGAGCCGCTACCCGCGCACCGCGCTCGGCCTGCTGGCCGGGCTGGCGCTGGCCGTCGCCGGCACCATCATGCAGGGCGTCACCCGCAATCCGCTGGCCGATCCCGGCCTGCTCGGCATCACCGCCGGGGCGTCGGCGGGAGTGGTCAGCGCCACGGCCTTCCTGGGCGTCTCCGGCCAGTGGAACACCGTGTGGTGGGCGCTGCCGGGCGCGCTGCTGGCCGGGGTCCTCGTGCACGTCATCGGCTCGGCCGGGTCAGGCGCGGGCCTGGTGCGGCTGGTGCTGGCGGGCGCGGTCGTGTCCGCGGTGCTGACGGCGTACGTGCAGGCCGTGACCCTGGGCCTGCCGAAGGTCTTCGACAGCTACCGCTACTGGGTGGTCGGCGCGCTCGGCGGGCGGGACTTCGACGTCCTGCTGTCGGTGCTGCCCACGGCCGGGCTCGGGCTGGTCATGGCGCTGCTGCTGGCCCCCTCGCTCAACACGCTCGCGCTCGGCGACGAGTCCGCCTCCGCGCTCGGCGCGCGCCCCGGCGTGACGCGGGCGCTCGGGCTGGTCGCGGCGACGCTGCTCAGCGCGGCGGCGACCGCGGCCGTCGGGCCCATCGCCTTCGTCGGGCTGGCCGTGCCGCACATCGTCAGGGCCGTCGCGGGCGCCGACATGCGCGCCCAGATCGTCTTCTCCGCCGTACTGGGGCCCGCGCTGCTGCTGCTCGCCGACGTGGTCGGCCGGGTGGTGCTGCGCCCGCAGGAGTTGATGGTCGGCGTCGTGACGGCGTTCATCGGCGCGCCCGCGCTGCTGGTCGCCGTGCGCAGGATGAAGGGCGGGACATGAGCAGGCCCCGGGGTTTTCTGGTGCTCGGGAGGGCGGTGGCCGTGCCCGTCTCACGCGTCCCCGTCACCGTCGGTCTCGTCCTGATCGTGCTCGTGCTCGCCGCCTGCGTGGCCACGCTCTCGCTCGGCCGCCTCGGCATCCCGCTCGCCGACCTGCCCGGCGCGCTGAGCGGCGGCGCGTCGGGCAAGGCGGCGTTCGTGCTGGAACGCCTGCGCGGCCCCCGCCTGGTCGTGGGCCTCGGGGCCGGCGCGGCGCTGGGCCTGTCGGGCGCGCTGTTCCAGACCGTCACCCGCAACCCGCTGGGCAGCCCCGACGTGATCGGCCTGGCCGGCGGCGCGGGCGCGGGCGCGGCGGCCGTCGCGCTGCTGCTGCCCGGCGTGGTGCCGGTCCCGCTCGGCGCGCTGGCCGGCGCGCTGCTGGCCATCGCGCTGGTCTACGTCTCCACCGGCACCGGTTTCCGCAACCCCGGCCGGCTCATCGTCGCGGGCATCGGCGTCTCGGCGATCGCTGTGGCCTTCATCCAGTACGTCGTGTACGCCGTCGAGCGCGACAAGGCGACCGTGCTGACCGCGTACGTCAACGGCAGCCTGTCGGCCCGCTCCTGGGAGCACGCCGCGACCATCGGGATCGTCCTGCTGGTGGTGGCACCGCTCGCGGCGGCGATCGCGGGCCGGCTGGGGCTGGCCGAGATGGGCGACGAGACGGCCGCCATGCTCGGCGCCGAGCCCGGCCGCACCAGGACGGCGGCCGTGGGGCTGTCGATCGTGTTGTCGGCGGGGGCCGTCGCCGTGGCCGGGCCGATCGCGTTCATCGCCCTGACCGCGCCGCAGATCGCCCGCCGCCTGACCCGCGGCACCGGCCCGCATCTGACGCTCGCCGCGCTGGCGGGCGCGCTGCTGCTGGTGCTGGCCGACCTGGCCGCGCAGCAACTCCCGCTGCCCGGCAGCCTGCCGGTCGGCATCTACACCCTGGCCCTCGGCGGCCTCTACCTCGGCTACCTGCTGGTCCGCGAATGGAAGAAGGGCACCCTGTGAGCAGCTTGGGCGCGCGGAACGTGACCGTCTCCTACGGCGGCGACCCGGTCGTACGCGACGTCAGCCTGGACATTCCGCAGGGCGAGCTGACCATGATCATCGGCCCGAACGGCTGCGGCAAGTCCACGCTGGTCAAGACGCTGGCCCGGATCATGAAGCCCGACCACGGCCAGGTGCTGCTGCACGAGCGCGACATCTGGTCCTACCGGGGCAGGCAGGCCGCCCGGCACCTCGCCCTGCTCCCGCAGAACCCGGTCGCGCCGGACGGCATCACCGTACGCGGCCTGGTCCGCCGCGGCCGCTACCCGCACCACACGCTGCTGCGCCAGTGGTCGCCGGACGACGACGCCGCGATCGGCTTCGCCCTGGAGCGCACCGGGCTGGGCGACCTGGCGGAGGCGCAGGCGGGCGAGTTGTCCGGCGGGCAGCGCCAGCGCGCCTGGATCGCGATGGTGCTGGCCCAGCAGACCGACCTGCTGCTGCTGGACGAGCCGACGACCTTCCTCGACATCGCCCACCAGTACGACCTGCTGGAGCTCTGCCGCGAGCTGCACCGCGAGGGCAAGACGATCGTGGCCGTGCTGCATGACCTCAACCAGGCCGCCCGCTTCGCCTCACACCTGATCGTGATGAAGGACGGCCGGGTCGTCACCGAGGGGCCGCCGCCGCAGGTGCTGACGCCCGAGCTGATCGCGGAGGTGTTCGGCCTGGCCTGCGACATCGTGCCGGACCCGCGCACGGCCACACCCATGGTCATCCCGCACGCCGCGCTCAGCCCTCCACGGGCCTGAACGGGTACGGCAGGCCGAACGCGGACGGTCCGAACACCGCGAGCGCCTCGGGGGTACGCATGAGCGCGGGCGTGGAGATGCCCACGACCGTGATCCGCTGACCGTAACGCAGGTTCTCGGTGGTGATCGGCTCGGCCTGCTCCGACTCCAGCACGCACACCAGGTCGGGCACGACGCAGCGCACCTCGCCGTCCACCAGCGCCACCAGGTTCTCGTTCTGGAACACCAGCTCCAGCTCGTGCCGCCCGTCGAACGACACCGCCGCCGCCCTGCCCCGGGCGAAGCCGGCCTCGGTGCGGCGTTCCACGTCGGCCACCTTGCCGCGGAACAACACGCGCAGGTGCCCGTACAGGGTGTCGCGCAGGGCCTCGGCCAGCGCCTCGATCGGGTCGGCCGAGCGTTGCCTGGCCTGCCTGAGCGTGCGGCCCACGGTGCGGGCCAGGGACAGCGTGCGGGGCACGGCCGTGCGTTTGACCTGGGCGCCGGTCATCGGGTACTCGGCGATGTGGGCGACGCCACCGAGGCGGATGGTGATGCCGCGGGCCAGCCATTCCATGTGCGCGTTGTCGGGGCCGGTGTCGATGAGCACGGTCTCACCGCGTTCGCCGGCCACGGCCATCGGCGAGCCCGGCACCCCGTACACGGCGAAGGTCTCCATCTGCAGTTCGGGGAAGGCGCGGCCCATGCCGTCGGCGTCCACGACGGGCAGGCCGGTCCTGGCGCCGACGACGAGCGGGATCATCGAGTTGATGCCGCCGCACTCGATCGGCATGGTCGCGCCGGCCTTCCTGCCCAGGTGGGACTCCAGCGCGCGCAGGGCGGCGACCGGCTCGGTGCCGCGCGGCAGCTTCTCGTGCACCACCGTCGGCGCGCCCATCTGGGCGGTGGGGATGACCAGCGTGTCGTCGTCCAGGTCGGACGGGTCGAGCACGGTGACGGGGCCGTGCTCGCGGATGGCCTGGCGCACCAGCAGGTGCCCGACGTAGGGGTCACCGCCGCCGCCCGTGCCCAGGAGGGCGGCGCCGCGGGCCAGGTCGGGCAGATCCTCCTCGGTCAGCTCCCAGCTCATCGAACTCCTCCGTACCGGCTCATCGAACCGTCCTGACCGGGTCGAGGTCGTAGCCGAAGTAGCGGGGCCCGGCCAGGGCCAGGCCCTCGGGGGTGTGCCAGCGCGGGTCGGCGGGGGCCGCGATGACCGTCACCCGCTGGCCGAAGCGCAGCGCCTCGGTGGTGACGGCCTCGCCGCTCTCCCGGTCCAGGGTGCAGATCAGGTCAGGCACGGTCGCCAGCACCCGCCCGCCGGCCTCGGCGACCAGGTACTCGTTCTGGAAGCGCACCACCATCTCGCCGCCGGCGTCGCCGTCCAGGCCCGAAAGGGTCGCGGTGCCGCGGGCGAAGCCGGTCACGGTGCGGCGTTCGACGTCGGTCACCTTGCCGGTGAACAGCGTGCGTCCGCCGAGCCGTGCGGCGACGGCGGCCACGGGGTCGGTGTGCGCGGCGCGGGACTCGCGGACCAGCCCGCCGAGCTCGGCGCACAGGGACAGGGTGCCGGGCACGAGCGAGTCGCGGGCCTGGGCGCCGTTCATCGCGTACGAGCTGATCATGGCCGAGCAGCCCATGTCGATGGTCGCGGAGCGGGCCAGCCGTTCGGCCCAGTGGTTGTCCACGGTGTCCAGGACGGCGCGGTTGCCCTTCTCGTCGGCGATGGCCATCGGGGTGGCCCGCACGCCGTACAGGGTGGGCAGCACCATCTGAATCTCCGGGAAGGCCCGCCCCATGCCGTCGGCGTCCACCAGCGGCAGCCCGAGCTGCGCCGCCGCGACCACCGGGATGAGCGAGTTGACGCCGCCGGCCTCGGCGCAGGCGATGTGGGTCAGGCCGCTGCCGAGGTAGCCGACCAGGGCGCCGGCCGCGGCGCCGACCTGCTCGACCGAGGGCAGCTTCTCCACCATCACGGTGGGCGCGCCCATCATGGCCACCTGCACCAGGGCGGCGTCGGCGGGCAGTTCCTCCAGCGCGCACAGCTTGACCGGGCCGTACTCGCGCACGGCGGAGGCGGCCAGCAGGCGGCCGATGTGCGGGTCGCCGCCGCCGCCGGTGCCCAGGATGGCCGCGCCGGTCGCGATGTCGTCCAGGTCGGCCAGGGTGATCTCGCGCATGTCCTCAGGCTCCCTTCACGTCGGTGAGCTGGAGTTCGCCCACGGCCTTGGCCCTGATGCGGGTGGCGTTGCCGGGCAGGTACGGGATGGGCACCTCGTCGAAGTCCACGATCTGCACGGTCGAGGGGGACGCGCCGGCCGCCACGGCCCGGTCCACGGCCTCCTGCTTGGCGGCGTCCACCACGGCGTCGCGGCGGCCCGGCTCCACGGCGTACACGCGGTCCACCTCGCCGCCGATCTGGGCGATGGCCGCGCCGATCGCGTTGGCCACGGCGTAGTGGTCGGGCCGCCGCACCTCGCCGGAGCCGGCCAGCTCGTCGGGCAGCAACATCGAGCCGCCGCCGACGGCCACGACGGGCAGCGGCTCGGCGGAGGTGCGCATGCGCTCCACGGCGTCGGCGACGTCGCCGGCGATGCGCCGCAGCGCCGCCTGGACCAGGCCCTTGTCCAGGTGCGCGACGAGGCCGGGGTCGCCGATCTCGGCCCGGCCCGCCGCCACGGCGATGTCGGTGGCGGTCAGCGTGCCGCCGCCGAAGACCAGGGCCTTGGAGGTCAGCTCGTAGCCGACGGAGTCGGGGCCGACCGCGCCGTCACGTACGAGGCTGCCGCCGCCGATGCCGATGGACAACACGTCGGGCATGCGGAAGTTGGTGCGGATCCCGGCCACGGTCACGTCGGTGGTGGCCTCGCGCGGGAAGCCGTGCCGCAGCACGCCGACGTCGCTGGTGGTGCCGCCGACGTCGACGACCGCGCAGGTGTCCAGGCCGGACAGGACCGCGGCGCCGCGCATGGAGTTGGTCGGCCCGGAGGCGAACGTGGCCACCGGGTAGCGGCGGGCGAAGTCGACGTCCATGAGCGTGCCGTCGTTCTGGCTCAGGTACAGCGGCGCGGTGATGCCGGCCCCGGTGACCGAGGTGGCCAGGCCGTCCACGATGTGCGCGGCCAGTTCGCGCAGCGCGGCGTTGATGATGGTGGCGTTCTCCCGCTCCAGCAGCCCGATCCGGCCGATCTCGGAGGACAGCGAGATCGCCGCGTCCGGCAGCTCGGCGGCGATGATCTCCGCGGCGCGCGCCTCGAACTCGGTGTTGACCGGCGAGAACACCGAGGTGATGGCGACGCTGCGCACCCCGGCCGCACCCATGTCGGCGGCGGCCTTGCGGATCTCGGACTCGTCCAGCTCGGCGATGTGCCTGCCGTCGAACTCGTGCCCGCCGTGCACGAGGTAGCTGCGCCCGGACACGGCGTCGATCAGCCGTCCCGGCCAGTCCACCATCGGCGGCAGCGACGCCCCTGCGGGCAGGCTCAGCCGCAGCGCCGCGGTGGGGGCCAGCCTGCGGGCCTCGACCAGGGCGTTGATGAAGTGCGTCGTGCCGATCATGACCGCCCGCACGTCCGCCGGGTCGAACGCCCGCTGCTCCTGCAACCCCGCGATGGCGGCCACGATGCCGGAGGTGACGTCGGCGGTGGTGCCGGTCTTGACGGCGGCCAGCACCTGCCGTCCGTCCAGGAGGACGGCGTCGGTGTTGGTGCCGCCCACGTCGATGCCGATGCGCACGAAGATCTTCCCCTATCTCTACAGCTTGTCTCAGACGGTCGGCGAAACCCGCGCGTCCTCGCCACGACTGGCCCCCACGCCCCGTACCAGGCCCAGCTTCCCGGCCACCACGTAGAGCACGAACGCGAGGACCAGGGAGTTGATGCTGCCGAGCCCGACCTCGACGAACCTGCCCACCAGGGCCGCGACCAGCCAGATCACCAGCGTGGCCGGCACCCAGTCCGGGGCACGCTCCGGCACGCCGCCGCTCGCCCTGGCGGCCTCCAGGTCGCCCCGCCAGCGCCGGACGACGAAGTACTCGGCCACCATGATCCCGGCGATCGGCGGGAAGGCCACGCCGAGCACGGTCAGGAACTCGGTGAAGGCGTCCAGGATGCCGGCCGCGGCCAGCACGCTGCCCACCAGGCCGATGAGCGCGGTGGCCAGGCCACGGTGCACGCGCCTGCCGAAGACGGTGCCGACGAAGTTCACCAGGCCGAGGCCGGCGGAGTACAGGTTCCAGTCGTTGATCTTCACGGTGCCCGCGACGATCACCAGGATGCCGACCCAGCCCACCGACGAGGTGACGATGGTGGTGATCTCGCTGGTGCCGACGGCGTGCGCGAGCAGCACGCCGCCCATGCCGATGACGTACTCGCCGAGGGTGACGCCGACGACCGTCTGCTTGACCACGTCGGCGACGCTGCGGTTGAACCTGGTCATGTCCGGCGTGATGATCGAGCCCACGATGAACCCGCCCGCGACCAGCGTGGTGCCCTCCAGGAGGGTGAGCTGCGGCCCCGGCGGCGCGGAGGCGATCAGCGCGCCCACGTCGTGCCGGGACAACTCGCTCACGATCGACCAGCCGACCAGGATGAGGAACGCGGGCACGGTGACGTACGCGGTCCACGCCATCGAGCCGAAGCCCCACAACACGATCGAGGTGACCAGCACCCCGAACACCAGCGCCCAGCCCCACTCGGGCAGCCCGCCCACCAGCGCGGCCAGCCCCTGCGCGGAGACCGCCGACTGGATGCCGAACCAGCCGACCAGGCTGATGCCGATCGCCAGGCCGATCAGCGCGGACCCGGACCGGCCGAACCCCGTCCAGCGGGCCAGCATGGAGGTGGACAGCCCCTCCCGCATGCCGATCACGCCGACGAAGACGGCCACCACCTCCAGGATGACGGCGCCGAGGGTGAGGGCGAGGAACGCCTCCCAGAACCCCATCCCGAAGCCGAGCGTGGCGCCGAGCAGGAACTGGCTCAGCGCGGAGACCTGGCCGAACCGCTGCACGGCGACCGACCACCAGGAGTAGCGGGCGCTCTGGGGAACCCTGGTGAGGGCGTAATCGTCGACACCGACGGCCGAGGCCATGAAGAGCTCCTTCGCGCGGGGGTGTGATGTCTAGCCGCCCACCATATGCGCTGGTCAAGCGGTAGTCAGTGGTCATGTTCCACAGTGCTCACCACCCGGCCGTGCACTATGCACAATCCAGGCCCGCGCTTGGAATGAACGCGGGGCTCCGCGTGCTTGCAGGGGTGCAGTCGGATCAGAAAGAAGGCGTTTGGCATGTCAGCGCAGGCCACGGCGGCCCGGCTCATCGTGCAGGCCCTGGAGGCGGAAGGCGTCGAGTACGTCTTCGGCATCCCGGGCGAGGAGAACATCCATTTCGTGGACGCGCTCAGAGACTCCCCCATCCGTTACGTCCTGGTGCGTCACGAGCAGGGCGCGGCGTTCATGGCCGAGATCTACGGCAGGCTGACCGGCAAGGCGGGCGTGGCCTCGGCCACCCTCGGCCCCGGCGCGATCAACCTGCAACTCGGCGTGGCCGACGCCACCACCAACAGCACGCCCGTGGTGGCGATCACCGCCCAGGTCGGCCTCGATCGCATCTACAAGGAGTCCCACCAGGTGGTGGACCTGGTGTCGTTGTTCCGGCCGATCACCAAGTGGTCGGAGCTGGCGCCCGCGGCGCAGGCGCTGCCCGAGATGATCCGCAAGGCGTTCAAGACCGCCCAGACCGAGCGGCCGGGCGCGGTCTACCTGGCCATCCCCGAGGACGTCGAGTCCGCGCCGCTCCCCGACGGCCTGCGCCCGCTGCCGGTCAACGTGGTACGCCCCCAGGACCCCTCCCCCGCCCAGATCGCCCGCGCCGCCGACGTGCTGGCCACCGCCCGCAGGCCGATCGTGCTGGCCGGGCACGGCGCGACCCGCGCGGGGGCCTCGCAGGCGCTGGTGCGCTTCTCCGAGCGACTCGGGCTGCCGGTGGCGACCACGTTCAACGGCAAGGGCGTCTTCCCCGACGACCACCGGCACGCGCTGGGCGCGGTGGGGTTCATGCGGCACGACTACGTCAACTTCGGTTTCGACGAGGCCGACGTGCTGATCAGCGTCGGGTACGAGCTGCAGGAGTTCGACCCGGCCAAGGTCAACCCGCTGCGCGACAAGAAGATCATCCACATTCACCAGTTCCCCGCCGAGGTGGACGACCACTACCCGGTGGCGGTGGGGGTGCAGGGCGACATCTCGCGCTCGCTGCACGCACTGGCCGACAGCGTGCACCGGCGCTTCGAGATCAACGGCACCGGCGAGCGGATCCGCCGCATGGTGGCCGAGGAGCTGGCGCAGGGGCGTTCCGAGGACGGGTTCCCGCTGTCGCCGCGCCGGGTGGTGGCCGACATCCGCGAGGCCATGGGGCGCGAGGACATCGTGCTGGCCGACACGGGCGCGGTGAAGATGTGGATGGCGCGCATGTATCCGACGTACGAGCCGAACACGATGCTGGTCTCCAACGGGCTGTCGTCCATGGGGTTCTCGGTGCCGGGCGCGCTGGCCGCCAAGCTGGCGCGGCCCGGGCGGCGGGTGCTGGCGGCCACGGGCGACGGGGCGTTCCTGATGAACTCGCAGGAGCTGGAGACGGCCGTGCGCGAGCGCGTCCCGTTCGTGGTGCTGGTGTGGGTGGACGGCGCGTACGGGCTGATCGAGTGGAAGATGGACCTGGAGCTGGGCCGCGACTCCCATGTGGCCTTCGGCAACCCCGACTTCGTCAAGTACGCCGAGAGCTTCGGGGCGCGCGGATACCAGATCACCAGCGCCGAGGAGCTGCTGCCGACGTTGCGCAAGGCGCTGGCCGACGACGTGGTGTCGGTGATCGCGGTGCCCGTCGACTACGCGGCGAACCTGGAGCTGACCGACAAGCTGGGCGAACTGACCGGCCCCTTCTGACCCGGCCGGCCCCATCTGAGCCGACCGGCCCCATCTGAGCCGACCGCCCCTGACCTGCCAGGTCAGGGGCGGTACGTCGGCGAGCGGGCCGGTCAGCCTGCCAGGCGGGGCACGATGCCGGAGTTGTGGAGTCGTTCGCGGGCCGCCGCGATGGCCTTGTCCGTCGTGGCGAACACCTGCCCCGCCTCGTTGAGCCGGGCGACCACGCCGAGCGCCTCCAGCGGCTGATGGTGACCGTCGGGGATGCCCGACACGTACACCATGATTCCCCGCCCTTCGAGCCGTTCGATCGTGTCGCCCAGCACCTTCGCCCCGCTGGCGTCGATGGTGCTGACCCGGCTCATCCGCAGCACCACCACCGACACGTCGGTGAGCTGCGACAATTCCAGCAGGAACCGGTGCGCCGCCGCGAAGAACAGCGGCCCGTCCAGCCGGTAGGTGACGATGTGCTCGGCGAGCAGCGCGTGCTCGTCCTCGGTGTGCTCCGGCTGCAGGTCGTGGCGGAGCGGCTCCTGGTGGAAGCGTACGTTGCGGGCGATCGCCCGCAGGGCCAGCGCCCCGGCGACCACCAGTCCGACGATGACGGCCAGCACGGTGTCGAGCGTCAGCGTGGCCACGGCGGTCAGCACGAGCACCGCGGCGTCGCTCCTGGTGGAGCGGAACATGGCCAGCACCGAGCCGCGCTCCACCATCCGCACTGAGGTGGCCAGCAGCACCCCGGCCAGCGCGGCGAGCGGGATCTTGGAGACGAGCCCCGAGGCGCCGTAGACGATGCCGCCCAGGATCACGGCGTGGGCCAGCGCGGCCAGCCGGGACTGGGCGCCGGAGCGCACGTTGACGGCGGTGCGGACGGTGGCGCCGGTGCCGGGCATGCCGCCGAACAGCGGCGTGACGAGGTTGGCGATGCCCTGGCCGAACAGTTCCCTGTCGGGGTCGTGCCGGTGCCTGCCGGTCATGTTGTCGGCCACGGCGGCCGAGAGCAGCGACTCCAGCGACGCCAGCGCGGCCACCGCGATGGCCGGGGCGAGCAGGGACGGCAGCACGTCAGGATCCAGGAACGCCAGCGACGGCGTTGGCAACCCGGAGGGCACGTGGCCGATCCTGGCCAGCGGCAGCGCGGCCAGGTCGGCGACGATCGTGACGGCGGCCACGGCGACCAGCGCGAACGGCACGGTCGGCCACAGGCTCGCGGCCACCAGCAGCGCCGCGGCCACGGCGAGGGTGACGGACATGGCCCACCAGTGTGGCCTGGCCATGAAGTCGAGTACGGCGTGCCAGGCCACGACGGCGACCTTGTCGCTGGCGTGCGGCGGGACGCCGAGGGCGTGCGGGAACTGCTGCAGCCCGATCACGCAGGCCATGCCGACGGTGAACCCGGCCACCACGGGAGCGGGCACCAGGGCCATGTAGCGGCCGGCGCCCGCCAGGCCGAGCGCGACGAGCAGCACGCCGGCCAGCAGGCCGACGGTCAGCACGCCGCCCGCGCCGTGCGCGCTCATGATCGGCATGAGCATGACGGTCATGGCGCCGCTGGTGCCCGAGACCTGCAGCGCCGACCCGCCGAACAGCGCGGCGAGCGATCCGGCGACCACGGCCGTGGCCAGTCCGGACGCGGCTCCCAGGCCGGAGGAGATGCCGAACGCGAGCGCCAGCGGCAGCGCGACGATGGCCACCGTGAGCCCGGCCAGCAGGTCGGTGCGGGGTTGACGGCCCATGGCCGCCAGTGCGGCGCGTTCCGGCAGCACGGCCCGTAGGCGGCCCCAGCCCGCGCCGATCAGCGCGATCACGTTGTGTCGCCGATTGTGTTGATCCTGTGATCGCACATGCACATCAAAGGTCCGCCCACCATCACTCCCTCAACGTAAAGACAACCCCGCAATGTCCCAAATTGCATAAATTTGCAATTGGTGAAGAGGTTGTCAGGATATCAATTTCACCCCCTCTCACCTGGTTAAACTTCTCTCACAATGCGATGTTCGACCGGGCTTGAAACCCGGCCATTGTGTGAATGCGGGGTGGAATCCAACCGTCGAGTGACAACTCACGTTCCGGACAACATCGCGAATCCGAGCTCCGCCGCCCGTACCGCCTCGGGTTCGACCTGCGCCAGTGACCGCCCGTCGGCGAGCAGCCGCCAGTTGCGCCGGGCCAGCACCCGCTGCGTGGCCACCACCTGCGCCGCCAGCAGCCGGGCCGTCAGATCGTCCGCCCCCTCCGCCAGCGCCTCCGCCAGGGCCGCCTCGTCCTGGGCCATGTGCCGGTGCAGCCGCGTCAGGAGGCCGGGCGTGGCGAACACCATCCGGTGGTAGGCCACCACCTCGGGATCGTCATTGAGCCCGGTGACCGGGTCGCGCCGAGCCAGCCCGTCGAGGAAGTGCCGGCGCAGCGCCCCCACCGGCCCCTCCCCCGACTCCCGGCCGCGCACCACCCGCGCCGACTCGCCCAGGTGGTCGGCGATCCGGTGCAGGACGAGGTCCTCCTTGGTCGGGAAGTACTTGAACAACGTCGGCTTGGACACCCCGGCCGCCGCCGCGACCTCCGTCACCGGCACCTCATCGAAGCCCCGCGCCAGGAAGAGCGTGATGGCGGCCGTGGAGATGGCCTCGTGCACCCGCTGCCGCTGCAGCTCCCGGAGTCCTGTCATGAGCACACACTACCAAAGTGTTAACCTGGTCAATATCTTAACCGAGTTAACGCTTTGGAGGTGTGATGGGAACGCTCGACGAGGAGCGGGAGCACGTCGAACGCTGCCTGGCCGGCCTGCGCAGGATGCTGGACGGCGCGCGGAACAACGTCATCGTCGGCGAGACGGTGGCCGGCGACCGTTACAGCGCGGAACGGCTGGGCCGCCACCTCAAGAGCCTGGCCAAGGAGCTGAGCGAGGAGCCGGAGGGGCCACCGTTCTTCGGCCGGCTCGACTTCGGCCCGGACTCGGCCGAGCACCCCGGCCGCGCGTACCACATCGGCCGGCGGCGCATCACCGGCGAGCACGGCGCGCCGCCCGTGGTGATCGACTGGCGCGCGCCGGTCTCGCGGGCGTTCTACCGGGCCAGCGCCCGCGACCCGCAGGGCGTGGCCGTACGCCGCCGCTTCGGCTGGTCGGGCGGCACGCTCACCGGCTTCGAGGACGAGCGGCTCAGCCGGGGCGAGGAGGGCGAGAGCAAGATCCTGGCCGCCGAGATCGAACGTCCCCGCGTCGGCCCCATGCGCGACATCGTCGCCACCATCCAGCCCGAGCAGGACGACCTCGTACGCGCCGGCGTCGACACCTCGCTCTGCGTCCAGGGCGCGCCCGGCACCGGCAAGACGGCGGTCGGCCTGCACCGGGCCGCGTACCTGCTCTACGCCCACCGGCGGCGCTTCGAGCGCGCCGGCGTGCTGGTGCTCGGGCCCAACCGGGCCTTCCTCGGCTACATCTCCGCCGTGCTGCCCGCGCTCGGGGAGATGGACGTGGAGCAGACGACGCTGCGAAGACTGCTGGCCACCGTCCCCGTGACCGGGGCCGACGACGAGGCGACGGCCCTGGTCAAGCACGACGCGCGGATGGCTGAGGTGCTGCGCAGGGCCCTGTACGGGCGGATCGCCAAGCCGGTCGAGCCGGTCGCGGTGCCGGACGGCTCCTTCCGGTGGCGGGTGCACGAGGACGAGCTGCGCCGCTTCGTGGACGACGCCCGGCGCGAGTGCCTCCCCTACGCCACCGGCCGCGAACGCGTCAGGGCACGGGTCGTCGAAGCCGTCCGCCGCCAGGCCGAGGCCCGCGGGCAGACGGCGACCACGCCCTGGCTGCGCCGGATCGGCCGCGCCGTCACCGGGTGGCTCGACACGATCTGGCCGCCCGTCAAACCCCAGGAGGTCCTGTACGAACTGCTACGCGGGCCGTCGGACGGCCCGACTGCCGATGCGCTGCCGGACACCGGGCGCGCAGCTCCGACCGGCGGCAGGCTCCCGGGCGCCGGGCGCGACCCTGCTGCCGGTCTGCTGTCGGAGGCCGAGCGTGCGGCTCTTACCTGGGCCAGGCCGCCGCGCAGCGTCAAGAGCGCCAAGTGGTCGGCTGCCGACCTGGTGCTGCTCGACGAGCTCGCCGCCCTGATCGAGCGCCCGCGCGGCTACGGCCACGTGATCGTGGACGAGGCCCAGGACCTGTCGCCCATGGAGTGCCGGGCGGTGGCCAGGCGCAGCGAGCACGGGTCGCTGACCGTACTGGGCGACCTGGCGCAGGGCACCACGCCGTGGGCGGCCACGTCCTGGCCGGAGCGCATGGAACTGCTCGGCAAGCCGGACGGCGAGGTCATCGCGCTCACGACCGGCTTCCGGGTACCGGCGGCCGTGGTGCGGCTGGCCAACACGCTGCTGCCGGCGCTGGACGTGCGGGTGCCGGAGACCCGCTCGTACCGGTCGGACGGGCGGCTGCGCATGACGCCGGTGAGCGAGTTGCGCGCGGGCGTGGTGGCGGCGGCGCGCGAGGCGCTCGCGTTCGAGGGCTCGATCGGGGTGATCGCCGCCGACGCCGACGTGGAGGCGATCACCGCCGCGCTGTGGGACGCGGGCATGGACGTCGGCGGCCGGCTCGGCGTGGTGCCCGCCACGATGTGCAAGGGCCTGGAGTACGACCACGTCGTCGTGGCCGAGCCGGCCGCCATCGCCGGGGCGGAGCGGCGCGGGCTCAACCGCCTGTACGTCGCCCTGACCCGCGCCGTCTCCCGCCTCGACGTCGTGCACGCCCGCCCCCTCCCGCCCCAGCTCTCCCGCGCGGCGGACGCGGCCCGAGCCGCGCGGTGACGCCTGGCGCGGGAGGACGGGGGCGCGCGCTCGACAGGGCGCGGGACGGAGGTGTGTGATGGGGGTGCCCGGCCCGACAGGAGCCCTGCCGTGAACTCTTCACAGGACCCGCTCCCCGACGACGGCGACCGGCCGCCGCCCTCCTCCCTGCCGCCCTTCACCCCGCCCCACCGGCGGCCCCGGGCGACCGACCAGGTCCTGTCGATCACCGGGTTCGCCTGCGCCGCCGTGGCCGTGTTGTTCCTTCCGGTCCTGTTCGGCCTGGCGGGCGTCGCGCTGGGCGTCGCGGGCCACACCCGCGGCGAGCCCCTGGGCCGGTGGGCCGCGATCTGCGCGGGCGCGGCGACGCTCCTGGGCACGGTGTCCAGCATCCTGCTGAGCCCGAGGTGAGGCCGCCGCCCCCGTGACGGCGTGTACGCGGTCGTCCACGGGAATCGCTCCGTGAGATCCTTGGAGTGTGCTTTCGCCGATCGACATGCTGCGCGAGCAGATCACCACCCGGCTGTCCGCTTTCAAGCGCCGGCAGGTCCCGCCCGCCGGCGGGGTGCGCAGGGCCGGGGTCACCGTGTGCGTGCTGGAGGACGCGGGCCGCAACCCGTACGTGATCGTGATCAGACGGGCCGCCAGGGGCCGCAATCCCGGGCAGTGGGCGCTGCCCGGCGGGCGGGCCGACGACGGGGAGCAGCCCGCGCAGGCGGCGCTGCGGGAGCTGGCCGAGGAGACCGGCGTCACCGGGGTCGAGGTGGCCGGGCTGCTCGACGACTTCGTCACCGACTCGGGGTTCGTGATCACGCCGGTGGTGGCGTTCGGCGGCCGTCAGGAGCCGGTGCCGGATCCGCGTGAGGTGGCCTCGGTGCACGCGGTGCCGCTGGACCGCTTCCTGGCGCCCGGGGTGCCGCGCTGGCAGGGGGACCTGCTGCAGATGCCGCTGGGGCCGTCCATCGTGATCCACGCGCCGACGGGCGCGATTTTGTGGCAGTTCGCGGAGGTCGCGCTGCGGGGGCGCGAACAGCGGGTCTTCGACGTGGCGCAGCCGCACTGGACCAGGACCTGAGCACGTTCGCGGACGTTACGCGGGCTTGCCGGGGATCGCGTTCCCTTTCCCGGATGTTGGGGTGGTGGCGACGCCGCGAGTACCTGTCGGCCGCGTACGTGTGGTTAACTCAAGATTGCCGATGTGGTCTGTGTCCCCCGGGCCGCAAATTACCGCCTTCACGGAATACCGTTCGGCTGGAGCCGTGTTGTGCACCTCGCCGAGGAGGCGACCGCCACATCGGCCTAACAAGCTTTCCCAGGCGTCCTGCGACACCCGCGGGGCGCCTGCCTTATTGTTGGGTGGCTGCCCGCCCGATGATCAGGAGTGCTCGTTGTTGTACCAAGTGGTCAAGTTCGCCGCCGCGCCGCTCGCCCACGCGATGTGCCGGCCGCACATCTCCGGCGCGGTCCACGTTCCGCGCAGCGGTCCGGCGATCCTGGCCGCGAACCACTTGTCGATCCTCGACTCGTTCCTGCTGCCCGCGCTGCTGCCCAGGCATGTGACGTTCACCGCCAAGAACGAGTATTTCGACGGCAACCCGGTCTCCGGTTTCTTCATGCGGCTGGGCGGCAGCCTGCCGATCGACCGTGAGAGCGCGCACGCCGCGCAGGCCATGCTCGACGAGGCGGCGGCGCTGCTGGAGCGGGGCGAGTTGTTCGGCATCCACCCCGAGGGCACCCGCTCCCCCGACGGGCGGCTCTACCGCGGCAAGATCGGCGTGGCGTGGCTGGCGCTCAAGACCGGCGCGCCGGTTCTGCCCGTGGCGCTCAGCGGCACCGAGAAGGTGCTGCCGCCGGGGGCCAAGGTGCCGAGGCCGGCGCGGATCGGCATCGCGATCGGGGAGCCGATGCGGTTCACCGGCGACCACGCCAACGCGCGTGACCGGCGGCGGGTGACCGATGAGGTCATGGCGGCGATCCAGAAGCTGTCCGGGCAGGAGTACGTGCCCGCTTACGCCGCCAGCTACAAGGCGTCAAATGGTATGTCATGATTCGACGCCGCTAAGCTCGGACACTCGTCGTCGAGAAGCAGGGGGCTGACTCAGTGGCGCGTGGCCGTACCATTGCGATCGTTTCCGGTGTCACCGTGCTCGTGGTGGGGGCCGCGGCCGGTGGCGCGTACTACGTCCTGCACACGCGGGGCACCCCGGCCGAGACCGCGCGGCTCTTCGCCGCGGCCTGGCAGGCCGGCGACAAGGGCGGCATGACCGCCCAGCTCGCCGCGCCCAACCAGCTCGCCGCCTACGACCAGCAGCGCACCGCGCTCGCGGTCGAGTCGTCGGCGATCAAGCTGGGCCAGGTCACCGAGGGTGACGGCAAGGCCAGCGTGCCCTACACGGCCACGCTCAACCTGAAGAACATCGGCGAGTGGTCCTACGAGGGCAAGATCGACCTGATGGTGGCCGACCGCGCGTGGAAGGTGGACTGGAAGCCGTCCACGCTGCACCCGTCGCTGACGCAGGGGGCCGCCTTCTCGCTCAAGACCCGCTGGCCGCAGCGCGCCGAGATCACCGACGCCGACGGCGACCGCATCGACGACGGCTCGGGCGGCGGGTCCGTGCAGCAGCTCGTGGGATACCTGGACAAGGCGACCAAGAAGGACGTGGCCAAGCTGGGCACCTCCTACAAGGTCGGGCAGGCGGTCGGGCGCGGCGGGCTGCAGGAGACCTTCCAGGAGCGGCTGGCAGGCACGCCCGCGACCGAGATCCAGCTCGGCGGCAAGAAGCTGGAGACGATCGAGGGCACCGAGGGCAAGCCCGTGCAGACCACGATCGACCAGCAGGTGCAGGCCGCCGCGGTGACTGGGGTCAAGAACACGAAGAAGCCCACCTCCCTGGTGGCGATCAAGGCTTCCACGGGCGAGATCCTGTCCGTGGTCAACAACGTGGGCGGCTTCAACCGGGCGCTGGACGGCCGCTACCCGCCCGGCTCCACCTTCAAGGCGGTCACCGCGATCGGGCTGCTGGCGTCCGGGCTGTCGCCGCAGGACAAGGTGACCTGCCCGAAGAACGTCAACGTCGGCGGGCTGCCGATCCGCAACTCCGATGAGGAGTCGTTCGGGTCGATCTCGTTCCTGGACTCCTTCGCCCACTCGTGCAACACGACGTTCGCGCCGCTGGCCCACTCCAAGCTGGGCGCGGACAAGCTGCTCGACGCGGCCGAGGACGTCGGGTTCAACCAGCCGCTGAACATCGGGGTGCCGGCCACGAAGGCCAGCTTCCCCAAGGCCACCTCCGACGCCGAGCTGGCCGCGGAGTCGTTCGGGCAGGCCAAGATCACCGCCAGCCCGCTGTCGATGGCCTCGGTCGCCGCCGCCATCGCCGACGGCACGTGGCGTCCGCCGACGCTGGTGCCCTCGATCAAGCAGAAGGCCGCCGAGCGGGAGCTGCCCGAAGGTGTGAAGTCCGAGTTGCACTCGATGATGTCGGCCGTGGTGACCAAGGGCACCGCCAAGTCGGCGGGGCTGCCGGCGGGCACGCACGGCAAGACCGGGACGGCCGAGTTCGGCACGGGTGAGAAGCTCGAGTCGCATGCCTGGTTCATGGGGTTCAAGGATGATGTCGCCTTCGCCGTGGTCGTCGAGGGTGGCGGCGGCGGTGGCGCGGTCGCCGCTCCGGTCGCGGCCACGTTCCTCAAGAACCTCTGAGGCTTCCTGCTGATATCCCTCCCCGGCGGGGGTGCACCCACGAGCGGTTCATCGGTCGAAGCGGCGGGGCGGGCGGCCCGTGACGCGTTCGACGGTGTCGGTGACGCGGTTCTCCGCGCCGCCTCGGATGTCGTCGTCGAGCGCGGCCAGCATCTCGGCGTACTCCCTGGGCAGGCCACGCTCGGCGAAGTGCGCGGCGAGCTCACCGGCCTCGACGGCCCGGTGGCGCACGGGGCGGCCGGTCCGGCGGGTGAGGATCGCGGCGACGTCGTCGTAGGTCAGCGCTTCCGGCCCGGTCAGTACGTGGTCGGTGTTGTGGGCGGGCTCGTCGGTCAGCGCGTGCGCGGCGACGGCGGCGATGTCCAGCGCGTCGATGAAGGCCACGCGGCCGTTCCCGGTCGCGGACAGGAGCTCCCCCTCCCGCACGCGCACGGCCAGGGAGTGGCCGGTGAAGTTCTGCGTGAACCATGACGGCCGCAGCACCGCCCACTCGGGCATCGCCGTACGGACGAGCCGGTGCACCTCCCCGAACCCGGGCGCGCCCTCCGGCACGGCGGACGAGCTGAGCTGTACGACGCGCCGCACCCCCTGGCGGACGGCCTCTTCGAGGAACGGCTCGACCAGCGGGGCGGGATCCAGCTCCCCGACGGGGCCGACGAGGTAGACGGCCGACACCCCGCGTAACGCGGGCGCGTGGGTGGCCCGGTCCGCCCAGTCGAAGCGCACGTGCGGGTCCGGGGTGCGGCTGGCCGTTCTGACGGGCACGCCGCGCTCACGCAGGAACGTGGCCACGCGCGACCCGGTGGTGCCGGTCGCGCCGAGGACGAGCACCTCACTCATGACCACCACCGGACTCATGGGCGAAGGCCGCGTTCAGTTCCTGCGCGCCGCCCATCATCTCGGCCGCCGCCAGCGGGTTCCAGTAGTCGCGGTAGTGATGGATCTCGCCGTCGCGCACGGTCAGCACGGCGATGTAGCGCATCCGGTACGGCCGCCCCGTGGCCACCACCCGGCCCGCGGCCTCGAACTCGGCGACCACCACCTCGGGATCGACGGTCCTGTGCACGGTCTGCTCGGTGAACTCCCGGATGTCCAGCAGGTCGGGGTAGCCGCGCATGTACGCGGTGATCGCGGTCCGCCCTTCCACCCGCGGCGGATAGCCGGGCGGCGCGAAAGGGAACTCGATCACCCCGTCCTCGGCAAACAGCCCGGCGAAGGCGGCCATGTCCTTGGCGAGCAGGAGTTCCAGGGCGCGATCGATCAGCTCAGGAGGGTTCATCAGGGGCTCTCCTCACGTTTGGACGGTACGGTGCCGTCCCATCCACAATCTAGCACGGGACGGGACCGTACCGTCCAATCGCTACACTCTTCGCATGACTCCTCGCACCCCGACCGGCGCAGCCGTACTGAAACCGTCCGTCACTCGGGCCATCACGCAGGCCGTGCTCGACGAGTGGTCAGAGCAGGGTTACGGGCGGCTGTCCATGGAGGCGGTGGCCAAGCGGGCCGGGGTGGGCAAGAGCGCGTTGTACCGCCGCTGGCCGTCCAAGCAGGAGATGGCGATGTCGGTGATCTCCGAGCTGATGGTGGCCGCGGCCGCCGCCCCGGACACCGGCTCACTGCGAGGCGACCTGCGAGCGACCCTCGGCACGTTGATGGAATGGCTGACCCATCCCCATTTCTCCAGGATCCTGCCCGATCTGGTGGCCGAGTCGGCGCGCAACTCCGAGCTGGCCCGGGTCAGTGAGGCCATGATCGGGGCGCCGCGGCGTGAGCGCGGCAGGGTGGTGTTCGAGCGGGCGATCGAGCGGGGCGAGATGCCGGCGGACATCGATCTGGAGCTGGTGCTCGATCTGGTGGCGGCGCCGATCTACTGGCGACTCACCGTGCGGGGGGTGGAGTCGGGGCCGGGCTACCTCGACGGCCTCACCGACCTGCTGATGCGGACGCTTTCCGGGTCGCGGGGCTGAGCCCCGAGCGAAGTCGGGCCAGGGAACCGGCCGCCGGCTCGCGGGTGCCCGGCGGGGGCGGTCCGACTTGCGGCGGGCCGGGTTGTTCGTGGCGGTGGCCGGTTCGGTACGTTCGCTGGTAGGAACCGGCGCCCGCGCGGCGCATGTCACACACTGCGAGGACCATCACCGATGAGCCGTCAGCACACCTACGAGACGGTCGTGACCTGGACAGGGAACCGCGGCACCGGCACCAGCAGCTACCGCGACTACGGCCGCGAGCACGACCTGTCCGCCGAGGGCCCGCCGGTCATTCCGGGCACCGCCGACCCCGCCTTCCGCGGCGACCCCGCCCGGTGGAACCCCGAGCAGCTGCTGGTCGGCTCGCTCTCCCAGTGCCACATGCTGTGGTTCCTGCACAAGTGCGCCATGGCCAAGGTCGTCGTCACCGCGTACTCGGACACCGCGACCGGCACCATGGCCGAGACCGCGGACGGCGGGCACTTCACCGAGGTGGTGCTGCGACCCGCGGTCACCGTGGCCGAGCCGGAGATGATGGAGACCGCCATGGAGCTGCACGAAGCCGCCCACAAGTCGTGCTTCATCGCCGCCTCGGTCAACTTCCCGGTCCGCCACGAACCGACCGTCCGCACCGCCGACTGACCGACGCACCACCTGACCGACCCACCACCTGACCGACCACGCTCGGGGGGCCGACCACGCTCGGGGGGTCGACCACGCTCAGGGGGTCGACCGAGCGACCGCGACGCCGACTGACCGGTCACGCTTCGACCGGCCGTCCGCGCGGCTACGTTCCCTCGCTTGGCCCGGCGGGCGTGGCGACGTAGTCGAGGCCGAGCTTGGGGGCGATCTCCCGCAGGCAGTCCTCGAACACCGGCTCCAGGTCGGAGTAGAAGAAGTCGAGCTGGTTCAGCATCTCCATGCAGAGCAGCCCGTCCAGCCTGATCCAGCACGACAGGAAGACGTGGATCGCCTCCACCGGCAGACCCACTCCGGCGGAGGCCGCGTACGCCGCCAGTTGTTCCCTGATGGACGGATCCAGCTCCTCCGGCGCGGGCACCGGGAACGGGCGGCTCTCCCACAGCTCGGTGACCTCCTCCAGGAAGACCTGCTCGAAGTCGCTTCCCGCCAGCTCGCGCGCCGACCCGGGCTGCCGGTCCGCGGTGATCGGGCTGGCGAAGACCCACCTGTACTCCGCCGGATTCGCGATGGCCCAGCGCCGCATCGCCCGGCACGCCGCCATCAGGCGCGGGCCGTGCTCTCCCCTCGGGTACGCATCGCGCGCCGACTCCAGCACCTGGATCAGCTCGCGGAAGAAGTCGGCGGTCACCGCCCCGACCAGTTCCTCGTGGCCGCTGAAGTAGTGGTAGAGGGCCGGCCCGCTCATCCCCATCTCCCTGGCCACCGCGTTGATCGTGACAGCCTGCGGCCCCTGCTCGATCAGCAGCCTGCGTGCCGCCGCGCGGATCTCCGCCAGCGTCGTCTGCCGTACTCGCTCACGTCTGCTGACGCCCTGCGCGGCCATGCCTCACCTTCCTTCGTGAACCTCCATTGACATCCTAGGGCATCTATGTTTCCTTAATGACTCTAAGCAAATCTACTGCTCTTAAGGAGTAGCGATGGCTCGCAATCCCCTGGCGGGAGCGTTCGCCAAATACACGATGGAGGCGCGGGTCTCGGACGCCGAGCTGGTCACGCCCACCATGCGGCGCATCCGGCTGGCGACCGAGACCCCGATCGGCTTTCCGTACCGGCCCGGCCAGCACATCAGGGTCCAGATCAACGATCCGCTGTCGATCTCCGGGATCCTGCGCCCGGCGGACACGCTGCGGACGTACACGATCTGGGACCTCGCCCCGGACCGGCGGGCGCTGGAACTGCGGGCTCACCTGTACGACGGGGACGGCATCGGGCTGCGCTGGGCGCGGGAGGCGGCTCGCGGGGACGCGGTGACGTTCTGGTGGCCCCAGGGCGACTTCTTCACCAGGGACGACACTCCTTTCCACCTGTTCGCTGGGGACGAGACGGCCAGCGCGGCATTCGGGCCGATGCTGCGCGCGCTCGGCGCGGACACGCGGGTGCACGGGGTGCTGGAGAGCGAGTCGGCCGAGCACGACCTGCCCATGCCCGGCCCGCACGAACTGCGCCGCGTCCACCGCCGCGGCGAACCGGCCACCTCGTCCAAGATCCTCCTCGCCGCGGTGGCCGGGCTGGATCTGCCGAGCAACGGCGGCACCGCCTACCTGGCCGGGGAGGCGCGAACGTGCCAAATGATCCGCGACTACCTCGTACGGGAGCGCAACTGGCCCCGCAAGTCGATCAAAGTCAAGCCATTCTGGGCACCCGGCAAACGCGGCCTGCACTGAAACCCAGCGGGCCACGGCTTGACGGCTGACCGCACAAGGGGACGCACGAGACAGGCCACGACGGGGCGCACCACGCTCTCTTGGGGTGGGCCGGCACACACACGCAAGGCGCGCCCGAAAGGACGGAACGCGAGACGGCGCCACCCAACACGGCACCACGCGTGACGGGCGCGACACGGAGGGTCGATGGGCGCCGGAAATGGCCGACGTCGGTGGCGGAAGAGGAGCGGGGCGGGGCTTAGAAGGCGGTGGAGAGGGCCAGGGCTGCGGCGGCCTCGTTGCGGAGGACCATGATCAGCAGCGTGGCCACCAGCGTGGCGATGAGCAGCCAGCTGATCAGAATGATGACCGTCGAACGGCGTGGCCGGCGTCTGGGACCTGGCTGCCCCGTCGACCTCTCCTCGCTGCGACGAACCCGCTCGTTGAACGACTCGAGCCGTGCGACGAGTCGCGGATCGTCGTCGACGAGGTGCTGTTCGATCTGTGCCAGCATCCGCTCCTCGTCCTGCGACCAGGCCATAGGTGCACCTCCCGAACGCAAGCTCTGTGGCAGCTATCTGCCCAACCCTGAAGATCATTAGCCCCTTGCTTACCAGCTAATTGCAACCTCTTTTCGGTTTGCGATCAAGACCGAACTCTTGTTCTAATCATGGGATGCGCTGGGACAACCTCCGCCTGGCCGGGGCCGGCCGGGACGATCCGGCCGTGCCGCTCTTCGCTCGCGGCGCGGTGACCCGAACCTTCGACACGCCCGAATTCAAGGGGATGACCTTCTACGAAATTCGCGCCAAATCCATCATCAACCGGGTTCCCGGAGCGAGCCGGGTCCCGTTTGAATACACGATCAACCCCTACCGGGGCTGCGGCCATCGGTGTATTTACTGTTTTGCCCGAAAAACGCACGAATATCTAGATTTGGATGCCGGTGCGGACTTCGACTCGAAGATCGTCGTCAAGATCAACGCCGCCGAACTGGCCCGCAAGGAGCTCGCCGGGGCCCGCTGGGGCGGCCACCACGTGGCCATGGGCACCAACGTCGACTGCTACCAGCGCGCGGAGGGCCGCTACAAGCTGATGCGCGGCATCCTTTCCGCGCTGCGCGACGCCGCCAACCCGTTCTCGATCCTCACCAAGGGCACCCTGATCCTTCGCGACCTCGACCTGCTGACCGAGGCCGCCGACGTGACGGAGGTGAGCGCCAACGTCTCGGTCGGCTTCGTCGATCCGGACATCTGGCGCGGCGTCGAACCCGGCACCCCCAATCCCGCCCGCCGCCTCGAAACGTGCGCGACCCTCAACGACAACGGCATCGCCTGCGGCGTCCTGATGGCACCCGTCCTGCCCTACCTCACCGACTCCCCCGCCCAGCTCGCCCGTACGGTCAAGGAGATCGCCGACTCCGGCGCCACGCACATCGCCCCGATAGTGCTGCACCTGAGACCCGGCGCCCGCGAGTGGTGGCTCAACTGGCTCTCCCGCGAGCATCCCCGCCTGGTGCCGCGCTATCTGGAGCTGTACGGCCGGGGCGCCTACGCGCCGAAGTCGTACCAGCAACGGGTGACCGGCCTGGTCAAGGAGCTCGCAGAGCGGCACGGAGTCGGCCGCGCCACCCCCGCCATGGCCCGCCGCCTCCCACCCCGCCCCGCCGACCCCTCCCCCGCCCCGGACCCCGACCCCGAACAACTCCGCCTCCTCTGAGCCGCCCACCCGGCAGGAGCCGCCCCCGCAAATCAGCCCCCTCGGAAGGGGTCGCCCTCACAAACGGCCACCCCCGGAGGGGCCGCCCTCGAAGAGGAGTCACCTCCGGAAGGGGTCACCCTCAGAAAAGACGCAGCCCCGAAAGGGTCACCCTCGGAAGGAGGCAGCCCCGGAAAACCGTTGGCCCTCGCGTGGTGCTCGGTGGCATCATGACCGGGCACTGTCAGAACACGATCAAGGAGCATGGGATGCGGCGCCGCCTCGGAATCTCCCAGCGCAGCATTGGCACCCGAGTTTCCCGAGGGCTCCTTGATCAAGCACATCCTGAACATCGGCATCCTCGCGCACGTGGACGCCGGCAAGACCAGCCTCACTGAGCGGCTGCTGTTCGAGACCGGCGTCATCGACCGGCTGGGCAGCGTCGATGAAGGCAGCACCCAGACCGACAGCGGCGAGATCGAACGCCGCCGCGGCATCACCATCCGCTCGGCCGTCGCCTCCTTCACCCTGGGCGACCTGCGCGTGAACCTGGTGGACACGCCGGGCCACGCCGACTTCGTGGCCGAGGTCGAGCGGGCACTCGCCGTACTCGACGGCGCCGTGCTGGTGTTGTCGGCGGTCGAGGGCGTGCAGCCGCACACCAGAGTCCTGATGAAGACCCTGCGCAGGCTGCGCATACCGACCCTGATCTTCGTCAACAAGATCGATCGTGCGGGCGCGCGTGAGCATGACCTGCTCGGCGACATCCGGCGCCGGTTGTCGCCGGACTGCATCCCCCTGAACACCGTGCGCGGCATCGGCGGCCCCGCGGCCGTCACCCGCCCGGTCGCCACCCCGTACGAGACGGCCGCGGCGCTGGCCGAGCACGACGACGAGCTGCTGGAGCTGCTGGTCGAGGACAGGGCGCCCGATCCGGCGACGGTACGTGCGGCGCTGGCGCGGCAGTGCGGTGACGCGGTGGCGTATCCGGTGTTGTTCGGCTCGGCGGTGACCGGCCAGGGAGTGGCCGAACTGCTCGACGCCGTCAGCACGCTGCTGCCCGCCGTCCCCCGGACCGCCCCCCGTGATAGCGGGGACGGGGACGCTGCGCGGGGGTTCGTGTTCGCGATCGAACGTGCCCCCTCAGGCGAGAAGGTGGCGTACGTGCGGATTCGTGCCGGTGTGTTGCGGGCACGGGAGCCCGTCACCTTCCATCGCGGCGGCGGTGGCGGTGGCGGCGGTGGCGGCGGTGGATGGCACGCCTATGACGGTCGCCTGACCGCGCTGTCCGTCGTCGGCGATCGCGGGCAGCGGGAGGCCGTTGCCGGGGACATCGTCAAGGTGTGGGGTGTGCCGGAGATCCGGGTCGGCGATCACGTGGGCGAGCCGGCGCAGTCCGTGGGACAGACCCATTTCACCCCGCCCGGCCTCGAGACCGTCGTGACCCCTCGCGTACCGGGTCAGGAGCCCCGCCTGCACGCCGCCCTGCTCGCCCTCGCCGAGCAGGACCCGCTGATCGGCACCCGTACGCTGGCCGGCGGCGACACCTCCGTCCTGCTGTACGGCGAGGTGCAGAAGGAGGTCATCGGCGAGACCCTGGCCAGGGACTTCGGCGTGGAGGCGGACTTCGAGCCGAGCCGCCCCGTCTACTTCGAGCGTCCGGCGGGCACCGGGGAGGCGGTCGAGGAGATCCAGCGCCAGGGTCGCAACGAGTTCATGGCCACCGTCGGCCTGCGCGTGGAGCCCGCTCCCCGGGGGTCGGGCGTCGGTTACCGGCTGGAGGTGGACCTGGGGTCGTTGCCGCTGGCCTTCCACCGGGCGATCGAGGACAGCGTCCACCTGGCCCTGGGCGAGGGGCCGCACGGCTGGCCGGTGACCGACGTCCTGGTGACACTGAC
The DNA here is from genome assembly GCF_040655495.1 of Nonomuraea sp. NPDC050404. Taxonomy (NCBI): domain Bacteria; kingdom Bacillati; phylum Actinomycetota; class Actinomycetes; order Streptosporangiales; family Streptosporangiaceae; genus Nonomuraea; species Nonomuraea sp. NPDC050404. Next base: position 126,333 of record NZ_JBFAKB010000015.1, on the reverse strand, counting down.
CAAAACGGGTTACTCCGCGCCCGCCTCGGTCGCGGCCGACTTCCGTGGGCGTACGCCGATCGTGCTGGCCCAGGCGCTGCGCCGGGCGGGGACGATCGTGCACGAGCCGTGCCATCGCTTCGAGGCGGAGGTGCCGCTGGAGACGTTCGGGCCGGTCACGGCGCAGTTGGCGGGGCTCGGCGGCGAACTGCGGGACACGCTCAGGCGAGACGATGTGTGGGTGTTGTCGGGCGAGATCCCGGCGGCGGCGGTGCACGAGGTCGAGCGGCGGCTGCCCGGCCTGTCGCACGGCGAAGGAGTGTGGTGGTCCGAACCCGCGGGCGACCGGGCGCGCAGGTGACCGGACCCGCGGATGGCAGACGGGAAAAGGTCTGCCGTACGACCTCCGACGCCCCGGCCAAGGATGCTCTGGAGCCGACCGGTCGCCCATAAGAGCCCGAACACCCACCGTAAGGTGATATGTCGGTTTTCGCCGTTTGATGGGTAGTAACTGCCTTGGTGCACCAATACGGGGCATCTCGTCCGTACGGGGGGAAATCCAATGGCAGACGCGAAGAAGAAATCTGCGTCCAAGTCCGGCAAGTCCAAGAAGACGGCCATCAAGAACAACAGGCAGGCCAAGACGACGAAGAGGGAAAGCCGGAAGACGCCCGACGAGAGCTGACCGCAGGCCGGCCGCGATCGCGGCCGGCCCGCCGGTGACGTGATCGGACGGCCACGGCCCCCCGCAGCGCGCCCGAGCCGTCCGATCATCGACCGTGAAGACACTGAAGACACTGAAGACCGAGAAGACACTGAAGACCGAGAAGACCGTGAAATCAGTGAAGACAGTGGAGCTGGCATGTCGGCTTACCTGCGCTTCCCCGCCGTCTTCCAGGACGTGGTGGTCTTCGCCGCCGAGGACGACCTGTGGATGGTCTCCGCCCGGGGCGGACGCGCCTTCCGCCTGACCGCGGGGCTGGCCGAGGCCGGATACCCGCGCATCTCACCGCGCGGCGACCGGCTCGCCTTCGTGGGACGCGAGGAAGGCCAGGAAGAGGTGTACGTCATGCCGTCCGGCGGCGGCGCGGCCCGCCGCGTGACCTACCACGGCGCCCGCTGCACGGTGACCGGCTGGGACCCCGAAGGCCGCATCCTGTACGCCAGCGACCAGTCCCAGCCCTTCGAGGCCCGCAAATGGCTGCACCGGGTGGAACCGGGCGGGGTGCCGGAGCGGCTGCCGTACGGACCGGCGAACTCGATCGCCTACGGCCCCGAAGGCATGATCGTGCTGGGCCGCAACACCGCGGACCCGGCGCGGTGGAAGCGCTACCGCGGCGGCACGGTCGGCGACCTGTGGATCGACCCGGGCGGCGACGGCGAGTTCAGGCGGCTGATCAGGCTGCCGGGCAACCTGGCCTCGCCCTGCTGGAGCGGCGGGCGGGTGTGCTTCATCTCCGACCACGAGGGCGTCGGCAACGTCTACTCGTGCACCCCCGACGGCCAGGACCTGCGCCGGCACAGCCATCACGACGACTACTACGCCCGCAACCTGTCCAGCGACGGCCGGCGCCTGGTCTACCACGCGGGCGCGGAGCTGTACCTGCTGGAGCCGGGCGGGCGGCCACACCGGCTGGAAGTGCGCCTGGCCAGCTCAAGGACGCAGCGCAACCGCAGGTTCGTCGAGGCCGCCGACTACCTCGACAGCGCCACCCTCAGCCCGGACGGCAGCGCGGTGGCGATCACGGCGCGCGGCAAGGCGTACGCGATGGCGGACTGGGAGGGCCCCGTACGCCAGCACGGCTCCTCCGACGGCGTCCGCTACCGCTTCCTGACCTGGCTCAACGACGGTGTACGGCTGATCGCGGCGGCCAGCGACGACGGCGACGAGGAGAAGCTGGTCGTCCTGGAGGGCGAGGAGGGCGGCCCCGGCACGGAGGTGGCCAGGCTTGGCCGGGTCAACGACCTGGTGCCCGACCCCGCGCACGACCGGGTGGCGATCGTCAACCACCGCGACGAACTGCACCTGCTCGACCTGGCCACGGGCGAGGCGGAGCTGGTGGAGGCCAACCCGCACGGCCCGCCGGAGGACCCGGCCTGGTCGCACGACGGGGAGTGGCTGGCCTACGCCAGCCCGCTCAACGCCCAGACGACGGCGATCAAACTGCACCACCCCGGCACGGGCCGTACGTTCCCGGCCAGCGAACCGGTGCTCAAGGACACGATGCCGGCCTTCGACCCGCAGGGCCGCTACCTGTACTTCATCGGCCAGCGCGTCTTCTCCCCCGTCTACGACCAGCTCCGCTTCGACCTGGGTTTCCCGCTGGGCACCCGGCCGTACGCGGTGGCGCTGCGCGCGGACGTGCCGGACCCGTTCGTGCCCCGCCCCCGCCCCCTGGAGGACAAGGACGACGACGAGGAGGACGAGGACGAAGAGGAACCCGAGCCGCTGGACGTGGACGTGGACGGGCTGGCCCGCCGGGTGACCGCGTTCCCGCTGCCGGAGGGCCGCTACGAACGGGTGGCGGGGCTGAAGGGCAAGGCGCTGATCCTGACCAGCCCGCTCGAAGGCGACGGCATGCTGCACCTGTTCGACTTCGCCAAGAGCGAGAACGAGCTGTTCGCCGAGGGCGTCACCGGCTTCGAGCTGGGACGGGACCACAAGACGCTGCTGTACCGGGCGGGCGACCGGCTGCGGGTGGTCAAGACGGGCGAAACGCCGGGCGATGAGGACGCGCCGGGACGCGGGAGCGGCTGGATCGACCTGTCGCGCATCAAGGTGTCGGTCTGCCCCGAGGCGGAGTGGCGGCAGATGTTCCGCGAGGCGTGGCGGCTGCAGCGGGAGAACTTCTGGACCGAGGACATGGCGGGAGTGGACTGGCCGGCCGTCTACGAGCGCTACCGTCCGCTGGTGGAGCGGGTGACGACCCGGGGCGAGTTCTCCGACCTGCTGTGGGAGTTGCACGGCGAGCTGGCCACCAGCCACGCGTACGAGAGCGGCGGCGAGTACCGCCCAGGCCCCGACTACAGCCAGGGCAAGCTGGGCGTGGACTGGCACCTGCGCGACGGGGTCTACCACATCGCCGCCATCGTGACCGGCGACCCGTGGGACCCGGAGGCCACCTCGCCGCTGAACCGGGTCGGCCTCGACGTCCGTACGGGCGACGCCGTGCTGGCCATCGACGGCGCGCCGATCGGGGCGGCGACGGCCACCCCGAACGAGCGCCTGGTCAACCAGGCCGGCGAGGAGGTCGAGCTGACGTTGCGGCGCGGCGAGCGGGTCTTCACCGTCACCGTGCGCGCGCTGGCCGACGAGCAGCCTGCCCGCTACCGCGACTGGGTGAACCTCAACCGCGCCCAGTGCCACCAGCGTTCCGGCGGCCGGATCGGTTACCTGCACGTGCCGGACATGGGGCCGGAGGGGTTCGGGGAGTTCCACCGGGGGTTCCTGGCGGAGTACGACCGGCACGCGCTCATCGTGGACGTGCGCTTCAACGGCGGCGGGCACGTGTCGGCGCTGCTGCTGGAGAAGCTGGCCCGGCGGCGGCTCGGCTATGACTATCCGCGGTGGGGGGATCCGGAGCCGTACCCGCCGGAGTCGCCGCGCGGCCCGCTGGTGGCCATCACCAACGAATGGGCGGGCTCGGACGGCGACATCTTCAGCCACACCTTCAAGCTGCGGGGACTGGGCCCGCTGGTCGGCAGGCGCACGTGGGGCGGCGTGATCGGGATCTGGCCGCGGCACCGGCTGGCCGACGGGACGGTGACGACGCAGCCGGAGTTCTCCTTCGCCTTCGACGACGTCGGCTGGCAGATCGAAAATTATGGAACCGATCCCGACATCGAGGTGGATATCACCCCGCAGGATTACGCGCGCGGCGTGGACACCCAGCTCGAACGGGCCATCGATGTCGCGCTGGACCTGCTAGCCGAACGCCCGCCGCACACTCCCGACCCCCGGCACCGGCCGCGCATGCAACCTTAGTGACCTTTCCGGCGTCTAAAGATCATAGGTGGGGATAGTGCATCGGGGATGAACAAAGTGCATCCCACCGACGGAAAGACATTAGGCCGGTGGTGAGGGACCCATCTCACCACCGGCCATGTGTGTTCATACTCATCCGCGACAAAGGGGATTCGTCAGGTGCGCGCACTGGCACGCAAGGGCAGGTCGGCGATGGTCCGGCTCTATCGGGGGTACAACCGGCGCAAGGTACGCAAGGCGCCGCCGCCCTCGACGGAGAAGGTGCGCATCCTGCTGCTGCACGCCCATGGCATGGGCGGGACGATCAGGACCGTGTTCAACGTGGCCAGTTATCTGGCCGAGAACCACGATGTCGAGATCGTCAGCATCCTGAAGGAGGCGGAGGAGCCGTTCTTCCCGATTGACCCGCGGGTGAAGTTCCGATTCCTGGACGACCGGGTCAACCCGGGGCACGACCCGATGCGCGCGATGTTGTCGAAGATGCCGAGCAAGCTGATCCCGAAAGAGGAGAACGCCTACCACCGCTTCAACCTCTTCACCGACTACAAGCTGGCCCGCTTCATCCGCTCGATGGACACCGGCGTGCTGATGGCCACCCGCCCGGGGCTCAACCTCGCGGTGGCCCAGTTAGCCCTGCCCGGCGTCATCACGATCGGGCAGGAGCACGTGGCCCTGGCCACCCAGCCGGAGCCGGTGCAGGCATTGATCAAGTGGCGCTACCGCCGCCTCGACGCCCTGGTCACCCTGACCAAGGCCGACATGCGCGACTACCGCGAGACGCTGCCGAAGAAACCGCGCAAGCTGGCGCGCATCCCCAACGCCGTGCCGCCGATGACGGGCGACATCGCCAAGCTGGACGCCAAGGTGGCCGTGGCGGTCGGCAGGATGACCCGCATCAAGGGCTTCCACCGGCTGATCACCGCCTGGGAGACGGTCGCCGCGACGCACCCCGACTGGAAGCTGCGCATCTACGGCGCCGGGCCGCAGGCGGACAACCTCGCCGCCCAGGTCGTGGAGGCGGGCCTGGAGGGCAAGGTCGAGCTGCCGGGGCCGACCACCGACGTGGGCGCCGAGCTGGAGAAGGCGTCGATCTTCGTGCTCAGCTCGCGGCACGAGGGCTTTCCCATGACGATCCTGGAGGCCATGGCGAAGGGGCTGGCCATCGTCAGCTTCAACAGCCCGCACGGGCCCAAGGAGATGCTCACGAACGAGGTGGACGGGCTGCTGGTCAAGCCGCGTACCAACGCCAACCTCGCCGCCTCGATCATCCGCGTCATCGAGGACGAGCAGTTGCGCCGCGACCTGGCCTCGCGGGCGCTGGAGACCGCACGTACCTATGACGTGGACGTGATCGGGGAGAAGTGGGACGAGCTCCTGAGCGACCTGCTGGCCCGCCGCGAGGCCAGGACCCGCCCGTCCGGCCAGGGAGAGCTCGCGCCCCCGTGCCCCTGAACCGCGCCGCTCACACACCGGTGCCGGTGAGTTCCACCGGCTCGGCGATGACGTCCACGAGGGCGCCGTTGCGGTAGACGGTGATCTGCAGCGGCCGGCCGATGGCCTCGGCGAACATCAGCCGCTGCAGGCTCTGCGCGTCGCCGACCGGGGTGCGTCCCGCGCTCAGCACCAGGTCACCGGCGCGCAGCCCGGCCCGGTGCGCGGGCGACCCCGGCACCACCTCGACCACGCGCAACGCCCCGCTCTGCCCGGTACGCCGCCGCAGGTGCTCGGGCAGCGGGGCGGGCGAGGTGACCAGCCCGAGAAACGCCCGCCTGACCCGGCCGTCCCTGATGAGCGCCGCGATGATGGAGCGGGTCGTGCCGTTGACGGGCACGGCCAGCCCCACCCCGATCCCGGCCACCGCCGTGTTGATGCCGACCACCCGCGCCCGCGAGTCGGCCAGCGCCCCGCCGGAGTTGCCCGGGTTGAGCGCGGCGTCGGTCTGGATGACGTCCTCGATCAGCCGCATGCCGGCGCCGCTGTGCGCGGGCAGCGACCGCCCCAGCCCGGAGACCACCCCGGCCGTCACCGACCCGGTCAGCCCGAGCGGGTTGCCCACGGCCACCACGAGCTGCCCGACCACCAGGTCGTCGCTGTCGCCGAGTTCGGCGGGCGGCGGCGTGGCCGTCTGCGCCCTGATCACCGCCAGGTCCGACAGCGGGTCGCGGCCGACCACCTGGAAGTCGCCGCTCACGCCGTCGGCGAAGGCCACCGTCCCGGAGCGCGAGGAGCCGAGCACGTGCGCGTTGGTCAGCAGGAACCCGTCGGCGGTGAACACCACCGCGGACCCGCTGCCCCGGCCGGCCCGCACGCTTGCCACCTTCGGCAGCAACTCGGCCGCCACTGACGACACCACCTGGGAGTAGGCGTCGAGGGGATCCGCCATCTGGTCCTCCAGAATGATTACGTGCTTACACGCTAACTCCTCCATCGGGTTGTCATGAGCAGCACACCGGGCCTGTCACCGCAGGCACAGCTCCCGGCCGTCTCGTTCGGCACACTGGGCACCACCAGCACCCCACGCCGAGGGAGACCTCATGCGAAACGCCAGCCGCCTGCGCCGCGCGGCCGCGACCGCCCTGCTCCTGACCGCCGCCGCCATGACGTCCGCCGCGCGACCCGCCGCCGCGGCGGAGCCGTGGGGCTTAGCCGGCCTGAGCGACTCGCCCTGGGAGTGAAGACCTCCGACGTGGAGCGCCCGTCTCGTGTTGTCGAGGCGGGCGCTCTCTCGTGCAAATGGGGTGGAACCCGCTGCCGGCGAAATCTCAGGCCAGTGCCCGCGCGACCGCCAGACCGCAGTACGCCGCGCCCAGCCCCGCCGCCACGCTGACCACCACGTTGGCGACCGCGTGGAAGCGCGCCCCCTCCTCCACCAGCCGCACGGTCTCGTACCCCATCGTCGAGTACGTCGTCAGCGCCCCGCAGAAACCCGTCCCCGCCACCGCCATCACCCCGTCCGGCACCGGCAGCCCGGCCAGGAACCCCAGCAGCGCCGAACCCGCGACGTTGACCGTCAGCGTCCCCCACGGGAAGGGGGTGTCGTGCCGCGCCTGCACCGCCCGGTCCGCCAGGTACCGCAGCGGCGCCCCCACCGCCGCCCCCAGCACGATCAACGCCACCGTCATGGCGCCACGACCTTCGCGGCGACGCGGCGGGTCAGCCACATGCCCGCCGCGACGGCCGCCAGCGCCGCCGCCATCGTCCCTGCCACATAGGCCAGCCCCGTCAGGGGCGCGCCCGCCCCGGCCACCCGCTGGAACTCCACCGCGTACGTCGAGAACGTCGTGTACCCGCCCAGCACCCCCACTCCGAAGAACGGCCGGACCAGCCGGTGGGTCCGCCGTGTGATCAGGGCCATGAGCACCCCGATGAGCAGGCAGCCCGACACGTTGACCAGGAACGTCGCCCACGGGAAGTCCGCCGGCCCGGCGGGCAGCGCCACCTGCAGGCCGTGCCGGGCCAGCGCCCCGAGCGCACCACCCGCGGCGATCACCGCGATCACCGGCCACTGGGATCCGGGAGGCCGCGCGGGGCGATCATCATCCGTACGATCAGTCACACAACACTTCCCGTGTCAAAACGGCGGATGCCGGGAATTTCTCTAGACAACCTGGAGCTCTTTCGGAGGCCTGCTTGAGCACCAAGGACACGGTCGCGGTCCTCGCCGGAGCCATCATCGTCGTCTCCCTGGTCAGCAACGCCAAGAGCCCGCCCGCCACCGCGGCCAAGCCGCTCGGCAACATCAGCGGGGTCCTGCCCGGCCTGGCCCCCATCATCTCCGACCCCGACAGGTCGGAGGCACGCGGCCTCATCAAACGCCTGAAGGTGAAGGCTTTCGGCCCGAACACCGGCTACGAGCGCACCCGGTACGGCGGCAACTGGGCCGACGAGGCCACCGGCGTGCCGTACGCGCGCAACGGCTGCCGCACCCGCGACGACCTGCTGGCCCGCGACGGCCGGAACGTCAAGCTCCGCGAGGGCTCCACCTGTGAGGTCGTCTCGATGGAGCTGACCGACCCCTACACCGGCCGGCTCATCGAGTGGCACAAGGACAACGCCGACGAGGTCCAGGTCGATCACGTGGTGCCGCTCAACTACGGCTGGCGCATGGGGGCGCCGCGCTGGGCGATGTCCAAACGGCTCGACTTCGCCAACGACCCGCTCAACCTGCTGCCCGTGTACGGCGACGCCAACGAGGAGAAGGACGCCTCAGGACCGGCGAACTGGCTGCCGCCGCGACGGGAGATCCGCTGCGCCTACGTCACCCGCTTCGCGCAGGTCGCCCTCAAGTACGACCTCCCGGTCACCTCCGCCGACAAGAAGACGATGCTCGCCCAGTGCCGCTGACACCGGTCAGCGCGGGTCGAGCCAGGTGAACCCGTTGTCGTAGGTCCGTTCTGCCAGCACCCGCTGCCCGGCGGTGTTGGGGTGGAAGTAGTCCCACTTGCTGACGTGGTCGAGCGTGAACGGATAGGAGAACACCGCGCCCTGGTCGGTACGGCAGCGCGGCCCGTACGCGGCGCACGCCGCCGCCGCGGCCCGGTTGTAGGCCACCACCCGCGCCCGCACCCTGGCCCGCCGCTGCACGTCGGCGTTCCTGGTCGAGGTGGGCTCGGCCAGCAGGGACTGGCAGATGCGGCCGGCCGACCAGAACGTGCGGGCCAGCGCGTTGCCCTTGCCCACCTGCCACAACCGCCGCACGTCGGGGATGCTGGCGAAGAACACCCTGGCCCCGGGCACTCCGCCGCGCAATTCGGCCAGCGCCGCGTCAAGCCGCCGCCGGTAGGTCGCGACGGGGGTCATCGCCTCCTCGGTACGGGTGCAGGCGTCCAGCGCGCCTATGAGAATCGTCACGTAGTCGGCCCTGCCCGCGACCGCCTTCCTCATCTGGCCGAGCAGGTCGGCGCTGGTCGCGCCGGGGACGGCGAAGTTGAGGTTGTGCTTCTGGAGCGTTCCAGAAAGCTCGGTCAGGCGCGCGTAGTGGCTGCTCACCTGGCCGCTGTCGCCGGTGGACCAGGAGCGGGCGGTGCAGGAGACGTACCAGCCGCAGGCGTTGAAGCCGGTGGAGATCGAGTCGCCGAGCGCGGCCATGACCTCGGGCACCGGCTGGGCGGCGGCGTGGGCGGCGCCGGGAGCGGCGATGACGGTGACGGCCCCGAGTACGGCGCCCAGGCGAGCGAGCATGGGCACCAAAGTAGGGATCCCGGCACCGGCTCACTATGGCTTAGCAGCGAGGCCGCCCAGTTCAGGACCGACTTCATATGACTGCTTGACAGACCGAACCCAATCTGGATGGGCTCTATACCTCATAGCATCCGGTTTTTTCCGGGTTCATTGCCCGTAACTTCGCATTCACGGGGGTCCGAGTCGAACATGTTCAGTTCCCGCATAGAGTGTCTTGGGTGAGTGTCGCGCTCGGAACCACCCGCCCGCTGCCGGTTCGCACCACCCCTGTTGGCGACCCCGGTGATCTGCTGGCGTCCCTCCCCCGCACCGCCCCGTACGCGTGGATCAGGAACGGAGAGGGGCTCGTCGGCTGGGGAGAGGCCGCCCGTGTGACCGTGCCCCCGGGGCCGGACAGGTTCGCCTGGGCCCGCCGGTGGCTGGCCACCGTGCTCGGGGACGCGCACGTCGATGACGCCGTGCGGACCCCGGGCTCCGGCGCGGTCGCCTTCGGCAGCTTCACCTTCGACGAGGACGCCCACGGCTCGGTCCTGGTGGTCCCGCAGGCCGTGCTCGCCCGTCGCGACGGCAGGGCCTGGCTGACCACGATCGGCGAGACGCCGCTGGAGACGTTCACGCCGGTCCGCGCGCCCGGCCGGATCAGCTACGGCGACGGCAGCCTGACCGCCCCCGAGTGGGAGCACGTCGTGGCCCGCGCCGCGCGGCGCATCCGCGACGGCGAGCTGGAGAAGGTGGTGCTGGCCCGCGACCTGGTGGCCACCGCCGAGCGGCCGATCGACGTGCGGCTGCTGCTGTCCAGGCTGGCCGCCCGCTACCCCGAGTGTTACACCTTCTCCGTCGCGGGCCTGGTCGGGGCCACCCCCGAGCTGCTGATCCGGCGTACGGGGCAGGAGATCGAGTCGCTGGTGCTGGCCGGCACCACGCCGCGCGGCACCGGCCCCGCGGACGATCTCGCGCGCGGGGCCGCGCTGTTCGCCTCGCAGAAGGACCGGCACGAGCACGAGTGCGCGATCGCCTCCGTACGCCAGACGCTGGCCCCGCTGTGCTCCTCCCTCACCACGCCCGAGCGGCCGGAACTGCTGGTGCTGCCCAACGTGCAACATCTGGCCAGCCACGTCACCGGACGGCTGGCCGACGGGGCGTCGGTGCTGGACGTGGTGGCGGCCATGCACCCGACGGCCGCCGTCGGCGGCACCCCGACGCCGACGGCGATCGAGGTGATCAGGGAGCTGGAGGGCATGGACAGGGCGGGGTACGCCGGTCCCGTCGGCTGGATCGACGCCCACGGCGACGGCGAGTGGGCGATCGCGCTGCGCTCGGGCTACGTGCGGGGGCGCCGGGCCCGGCTGTTCGCGGGCTGCGGCATCATGGGCGACTCCGACCCGGCCGCCGAACTGGCCGAGGCCCAGGCGAAGTTCCGCGTCATGCAGTACGCCCTGGAAGGCTGAACGCCCCCAGCAGGTCCCCACGCTGGAAGACGAAACGCCCCCAGCAGGTCCCACGCTGGAAGACGAACGTCCCCAGCAGGTCCCCACGCTGGAAGACGAACGCTTCAGGCCGGGACGTGCAGGTTCTCGCCGGTCGTCACGCGGGCCCGGCCCGCCGTCAGCGTGGCCACCCAGTCGGTGAAGTCGGCCACCTCGTCGGCGCCCACCGCGACGTCGAAGGTGACCTCGCCCGCGTACGTCACCTCGCGCACCGCGTGCCGCGAGGCCCGCAGGTCGTTCTCCACCCGCCCGGCCTGGTCGTGCGCGACCGCGACCCGCATGAGCCTGGCCGGGACCATCCGTACCGCGTCGGCCCGGTCGAGCGTCTCGGTCACCGCCGAGCCGTAGGCGCGCACCAGCCCGCCCGCGCCGAGCAGCGTGCCGCCGAAGTAACGCGTCACGACCGCCACCACGTCGCTGAACCCCCTGCCGACCAGCGCCTGCACCATGGGCGTGCCCGCGGTGCCACCGGGCTCGCCATCGTCGTCGCCCTTCTGCACGCGCTCACCGATCACATACGCCGTGCAGTTGTGGTTGGCGCCGGGATGCTCGCGACGGCGCCCGTCGATGAAGGCCGCCGCCTCCTCGACGGTGCGGGCCGGAGCCAGCGCGCAGATGAAGCGCGAACGCCGCGCCTCGGTCTCGTGCTCGGTGACAGACTTCAAGGTGAGGTACGGGGCAGGCACATTCGACAGAGTATGCCCTTGCCGAAGGAACTCTGGGAGCTACCATCTCGTCATTCCATTCAGAATGGTCTGGCGTGGAATCCGAGGCGTTCACGCCTGGGAGGAAACGCCGGCTCTGGAGGGCCTCCAAGGCCCGAGCGGTGCAGTGACGGGAGTTCTTCGCGCAGACGTTCCCATCTGATCGCGTGGACTGCTAGCGTGGTCATCGCGGTGGCGGGATTGAACGCACCCGGCTTGCCGGGGAACGGCTCTCTGATCTGCTATCGACATCGCATCCACAGCCTGGCTTGCCGGGCTGGGCAGTGAGTCACGCTGCCGCACGCGGACCAGACCGTCAAAACCATCGACGGCGAGGAGCTGCAAGCTCGGTCGTTGACGACCGAGAAGCTGACACCTATGGGAGGGTCGCATGGAGAGTGTCAAGGACACAGCCGACGATGTCATGCCCTTCGTCACGGCGGCGATCGACGCCTACGGGACCGGCGTACTGGCCAAGACCAGCGAACTCGCCGCCGACACCGCGGTGGCCCGCGGCTCGCGCATCCTGCAGCGCGTTTTCGGCCGTGGTGACGCGCGTTCCAGGCACGTGATCGGTCAGGTGGCCGGCGCCAAGCCGGACGACGAGTCCGGCCGGATCGCGCTGCGGTTGACGATCAGCGAGGAGTTCAGGTCGGATCCGCTGCTGCGGCGCGAGGTGGCCGCGATGCTGCCGCGGGCGCAGGTGTCCGCCTCCGGGGCACGCTCGGTGGCGGTGGGGGGCAATAACAGCGGCGTGATCGTCACCGGGGACGGCAGCAGGGCCGACTCTCCGCGCTGACGCGTCGCGCTTCCTGCGCAGGCGGCCCGCCCCGGCTGAGCCCGGCGCGGCCGTCTGCTCGGGGGGACCTTGTAGCCCTATGATCGGGTTATCCGTTTCCGTCCCCCCGCCAGGAGTCTCGTGCCGGACATCCAGCCACTCAAGCCCGGAGATCCCCGGTCCGTCGACCGATATCAGATCACGGGCCGCATCGGCGAGGGCGGGCAGGGGACGGTCTTCCTCGGCGAGGACGACGACGGCCGCAAGGTCGCGATCAAGACGATGAAGACCGTGGACGCCTCCGACATGGAGTCGCGGCTGCGTTTCCAGCGCGAGATCGAGGTCGCCTCCAAGGTCGCCTCGTTCTGTACGGTACGCGTGCTGGGTCACGGCATCAGCGACGGCCGGCTCTACATGGTCAGCGAGTACATCCAGGGCGAGTCGCTCCAGCAGCACGTCCTGTCCAAGGGGGCGCTGGACGGCACCGCGCTCATCCGGCTGGCGGTCAACACCTCCACGGCGCTGATCTCGATCCACAACGCCGGGATCGTGCACCGGGACTTCAAGCCCAGCAACGTCCTGCTCGGCTCCGACGGCCCGTACGTGATCGACTTCGGGGTGGCCCGTTCGTTCGGGGACACGACGGTGACGGTCACGGGGGTGCTGGGGACGCCCGCGTACATGTCGCCGGAGCAACTGGCCGGCGAGCGGGTCACGGCGGCGTCCGACATGTTCAGCTGGGCCCTGACCATGATCTTCGCGGCGCTGGGGCGGCCGCTGTTCAGCGGCAGCACGATCGCCGCGATGGCCATCACGCTGCGCCAGGAGGAGATCGACCTCAGCGGGATCGACCAGCCGCTGCGCTCGATCATCGCCGCCTGCCTGGTACGCCAGCCGGAGCTGCGGCCGAACGCGCCCCAGGTGCTCAACTCGCTGATCGTGCCCACGGTGATGCCGGCGCCGGGCCCGGCCGGCCGGCCCCACGCCCAGCCGCAGCCGCCGTCCTTCACCCAGCCTCCGTCCTATTCGCAGCCGGTGTATCCGCCGCCTGGGACGTCCTCCACGCCGTTCCCGCCGGCCACCCCGTTCACGCCGTCGTCGCCGTTCACCCCTCCGTCGGCGTTCGCGCCGTCCGGGCCGTCCGCGCCGGTCCCGGCCGCCATGCCGCCGCCCCAGACCAGCAATCCCGATCACCCTTCGCATCCCACCGGCGGCTCGCATTCCACTGGGGGCTCGCATCCCTCTGGGAGCTCTTATCCGAGCGGGGGCTCGCATCCCTCTGAGGGCTCTTATCCGGGTGGGGGCTCGCATCCCACCGGCGATTCGTTGTCCGGCTCCTACCCCACCGACGGCACGCCGTTCGTCCCGGCCCAGCGCCGGCGGATGGGGCGGCTGGCCGTCGCGGGGGTCATCGTGGTGGCGCTGGCGGGGGCGGGCGCGGTGCTGGTGCCCCGGATGATGGCGGGCCCGGCGACGCCGAGCGTCTCCACGTCGGCCGCCGCGTTCGGGGCGCCGATCGGGTGGCGGCCCACCGGCCATCTGGCGGCGGTCACCGCCGTGGACACCGCCCGGGTCGCCGGCCGCGACGTGATGGTGACCGCCAGCGAGGACGGGACGCTGCGCCGGTGGGACGCGCGGACCGCGGAGCCGATCGGCGCCGCGATGCCGGGTCACGGCGACTGGGTGCGGGCGCTGAAGACCACCACCGTGAACGGCAAGCCCATGGCGGTGACGGGCGGCGACGACAAGACCGTACGCCTGTGGGACCTCACCACGGGCCAGGCCATCGGCGCCCCGCTCACCGGCCACACCGGCGCCGTCCTCGCCGTCACCACTACCACCGTGAACGGCAAGCCCGTCGCCGTGACGGGCGGCGACGACAAGACCGTACGTCTATGGGACCTCACCACGGGCCGCGCCATCGGCGCCCCGCTCACCGGCCACACCGGCGCCGTCCTCGCCGTCACCACCACCACCGTGAACGGCAAGCCCGTCGCGGTGAGCGCGGGCAAGGACAAGACGTTGCGGATGTGGGACCTGGCCACCGGCAAGCCGGTGGGCTCGCCGAAGAACGGGCACAAGGACTGGATCAGGGCGCTGGCCGTCACACCCGGCGCGGTCGTGTCGGCCTCCGACGACAAGACGGTCCGGATCTGGGACCTCGCCTCCGACCGCGTCAGCGTGGTCAAGGACCTGCCCGAGGTGGTGATCTCGCTCGCGGCGGTCCAGACGGGCTCGTCGTGGACGGTGCTGGGCGCCGGCCGCGACGGCGTCATCCGCGGCTGGGACACGGCGGGCGAGCAGGCGGGCGAGCCGGTCGGCACTCCACTCACCGGGCACACCGGGTTCGTCACCGCCGTCACGGCGGCCGTGCTGGACGGGGCTCCGCACGCGTTCTCCGGCGGCGCGGACAAGTCCGTACGCACGTGGGACCTGACCAAGTGGAGCGCCCTGGCCGTGGCCCCCGGCAATCCCGGTCACTCCGGCGGCGTCAAGGCCGTCGCGCTGGCCACCGTGGGCGGCAAGCCGGTGGCCGTCTCCGGCGGGGTGGACAAAACGGTCAGGTTGTCCGACCCGGCCACGGGCGGGCCCATCGGCTCGCCGCTGCTCGGGCACACCGGTCAGATCACCACCATCGCCGCCGGCACCGTGGCCGGTCAGCCGGTGGCCGTCAGCGGCGACGCGGAGGGCAGCCTGCGCAGGTGGCGGCTGGACACGCACGCGGCGCTCGGCAGCCCGCTGTCCGGCCATCGCGGCAGCGTCAACGCGGTCACGATCGCGGGCGACGTCATCGTCTCCGGCGGCGCGGACGGGCGCCTGCACCGGTGGAACGCCACCACGGGCGACCCGCTCGGGCCTCCCCTGGCCGCGCACCGCGAGCCGATCAGGGCGCTGGCCGCCGCGGTCGTGAACGGTAAGAACGTGGTGGTCTCCGCGGGTGAGGACCACGAGTTGCGGTTGTGGGACGTGGCCGCGGGCACACAGATCGGGCAACCGCTGACCGGGCACGAGGGCGTCGTGCTCGCGGTGGCCACCGGCGTGGCCGACGGGCGGCCGGTCGCGGTGTCGGCGGGCGAGGACCGTACGCTGCGCCGCTGGGACCTGGCCACCGGCACGGCCATGGGCGGCCCGATGATCGGGCACACCGACTGGGTGCGGGCGCTGTCGGCCGGCGGCGAGCGGGTGGTGTCGGCGAGCGACGACCGGTCGTTGCGGGTGTGGGACCTGCGTACCGGCCAGCCGGTCGGCAAGCCGATCACCGGGCACGCCGGGCCGGTGTACGCGGTGGCGGTCGGGAAGATCGGCGAGGCGCCGGCCGCGGTCTCGGCCGGCATGGACTGGACCGTGCGCGCCTGGAACCTCCCGAACCAGTGACCGCCCGCCCGAACCGGTGCCCGGCCGCTCGGGTGACCGCCCGCCCGAACCGGTGACCGCCCGCCCGAACCGGTGACCGGCCGCTCGGGTGACCGCCCGCTCGGGCCAGTGACCGCCTGCCCGAACCGGTAGGTCGGAGATCTCCGACCGGTGGTGGTCACTCACGAGACCTCGGGGCGGCGGCTATGAGACCTTGTCCACCGAGTTGGCCGTGTTGGTCTTGTCGATGTACTCGCGGGCCTTGTCGGCCCTGATCGCCTCGCTCAGCGCGCGCGTCTTACGATCGTCGAGGTAGACGACGCTCTGCTTGCCCTCCATGCCGGTGCCGCGGGTCGGCATCGTCAGAAAACCGGATGAGTCCAGCCCCGCCATGTCCAGCAGGCGGCTCCTGAGCAGGTCGGACGTCACACCGTCGTCCACGGTGATGGACTTGGTGATCGCGCGTAGCAGCCCGTCCACCTTGACGGGGTTGGTCAGCGTCCCGGCGCTCAGCACCCGGTCCGACAGCGCCTTGAGCACGGCCTGCTGGCGTTTGATCCGGCCGAAGTCCCCGCCGGACAGGTTGTAGCGCTGGCGGACGAACCGCAGGGCCTGCTCGCCGTTGAGATGGTGGCGGCCGGCCGTCCAGGTGACGCCGCTGTTGGTGTCGCGCACGGTCTCGGCCACGTCCACGTCCACCCCGTCCACCGCGTCCACGGCCGTGGCGAAGCCCTTGAAGTCGATCGCGGCGTAGTGGTCGACGCGGATGCCGGTGAGCGACTCGATGGTCTTGATCAGCAGGGCGGGCCCGCCCCAGGAGAAGGCGGCGTTGATCTTGGCCCGGCCGCGGCCGGGGATGTTCACCCAGGAGTCGCGCGGGATCGACACGACGGCCGCGTGCTGCCGGTCGTCCGACAGGTGAGCCAGCATGATCGTGTCGGTGCGCTGGGAGCCGGGCTGCCACAACTCCTCCTTGGCGCCCTTCCCGGTGGTGGCGGCCCCGGCCCTGCGGTCGGTGCCCACCAGCAGCCAGGTCTCGCCCGTTCCCGGCTTGGGCTTCGGGCGGGTCCGCTCCTCCTCGGCGGAGGTGGGCAGGGCGGCGGGCGCCCGTACGATCTCGTTGTCGAGGCTGACCTGGTAGAAGTAGAGCCCGCCGGCGCCGAATCCGGACAGCAGCAACAGGGAGGCCAGGGAGATCCACAGCACGCGGCGAAACCGGCGCATCCCTCACATTCCTCTCAAGATCGGCCCGTGCGGACTTTATCGCTAATTGCCGGGCAGCGCCTTGCCGTCCAGGTAACCGAGCCAGCGCTGCTGGATCTCCTTGTAGCGGCCGCCGGTGATCGCGTTGAGCGCCGAGAGCTGGGTGACGTGCAGGGAGTGGTAGCTCCAGCGGGCGGGGTTGGGCGGCGTGGCCGGGGTGCGCGTGTAGTGCAGCAGGTCGTAGCTGGTCCTGGAGGACAGGTCGTACAGGGGCAGCATGCGGTCCACGGTCTTCAGGCCGCGCTCGAACATCTCCCGGCTCTGCTTGTCGTTCATGAGCCGGCCGACGTCGTACACGCCGATCAGGGCGAACAGGTAGCCGTTGAGCACGTGGGTGGGGGTCGAGGTGGGGTACTCCTCGTAGAAGTCGAGCTCGCCCTCGAAACGGCGCAGCACGCCGCCGTCCTTCACCTCGGTGCGCAGGGGGCGCAGGGCCCGCAGCGCGGCGTCGCCGTAGCGGGACTCCTTCGTCTTGTCGTACATCTTGGCCAGGAAGGCCGCGCCGATGCCCTGGGCCATGCCCGAGTACCAGCCGGCCCGCAACTCGCCGCCCGCCAGCCCCTCCCGGTAGGTGTAGTCGAACGGCACGGGCCAGCCGCCCTTGGCGTCCTGGTGCTCCAGCAGCCAGCGGGCCACGGTCTCGGCCTTGGGCCGGTAGCTCTCGTCGCCGGTGGCGACCCACTTGCTGTAGTGCTCCATGCCGTACTGGGCGACCTCGACCGGGTACTGGAAGGTGCCGAAGTCGTAGGTGCTCACCGGGATGCCGTCGGAGCCGATGGTGATGCGCCGCCAGGTCGTGACGTCCACGTTGGCGAAGTGCAGCCAGGGGCCGCGCGGGTCGTGCTTGCCGACGATGGGGGTTTCGTCCTCGAAGTACTCGGCGCGTACCACGCCGTCGGAGCCGGTCGAGACGGTCAGCCCGAGCTGCTTGGCCAGCGCCTCCAGCGGCAGGTAGAGCTTGTCGTTCACCCGCACGCCCGGGACGGTCTCGCCGAAGAGGCCGAGGGGCGCCTGCGTCGCCTGGGTCGCGCTCGCCGGGGGCGGCCTGCGCGCGCCGGTCGGCTCCGGCGCGGTGCAGCCGGCGACGGCGCACAGGGCGATCGCGGGGATGATGAACTTACGCAACAAACGCACCTTTACTTACCGCCCTTAACGGCTATTTTCCAGAAATGGTAAGGTCGGGCCCTCACTGATCATCCCCCAGGGGTCCCTGCCCACATGAACCACGATCGCGTCCATTTTGCCTATAACGGGATAGATGTCGATCCCGAGACCCAGGCGCTGACCAGGAACCGGCTGCACTGGATCCTGGACCGCCTGCCCTCGGGCCGGATCCTCGACCTGGGCTGCTCCCAGGGGACCCTGTCCATCCTCGCCGCCGGCCGTCTGACGGACTCCCGCGACCGGGTGACCGGCGTCGACGTCGAGGAGGAGGCTGTCGCGTTCGCCGCGGGGCAGGCCGCCGAACTGCCCGCCGGCGTGGCCGCCAAGCTCGCGTTCCTGCGCGGCGACGGCGAACGCCTCGGCTTCGCCGACGGCTCGTTCGACGCCGCCGTCGCCGGAGAGCTGCTCGAACACGTCGCCGACCCCGGGGCCGTGCTGACCGAGCTGCACCGGGTCCTCGCGCCCGGCGGGACGCTGCTCGTCTCGGTGCCCTACGGGCTGATGCCGCACCACGACCACCGCCGCACGTTCTACCGCACCGGCTTCCACCGCCTGCTCGCCCCGCTGTTCGAGATCCACGAGCTGGCCATGCTGGAACGGCACATCGCCGCGGTCGCCGTACGCAGGGATTCCCCGCACGGTGCGCCCGCGTTCGCGCTCAGCCCGGAGGAGGAGGACTTCCTCGGCCGCGAGGAGCGCCTGGAGCAGCGCTTACACGATCTGCGCGAGAGGCTGACGCGGGCCAACCAGCTCTACCGCGAGGTCACCGCCGCCAACACGGAGTTGAAGGCCGGCCTCGGGGACGGGGACGCGGGCCCGGTGCTCCGGCAGCTCGCCACGCTCCAGGAGACCGTGCAGCGGCTGTCGGCCAGTGTCTCAAGCGGGGCCACCGCCGAGCGGGACGAACTGCGCGAGCGACTGCGCGCACTGGGCGAGGAGCGCGACCGCCTGAACGCCGGGCTGAGCACCGCGCAGAGCGAGCTCGGCCTGCTGCGCGACGCCGCGCAGGCCGGGGAGGCCGAGCGGGACCGGCTGCTGGAGTCGGTGCACGGCCTCACCTCCGGCCTGGAGGCGCTGCGCGAGACCGCCGACGCCGTGACCGCCCAGCGCGACGAACTGCGCGCGCACGTACGGGCCCAGGCCGAGGAGCTACGCACGATCGAGTCCGGCCACGGCGAGGCCATGCGCGAGGCGGCGGCCACGCACGCCCGCGACCTGCGGGAACTGCGCGAGCGCGTCGCCGAGGCGGAGAAGGAACTGGCCACCGACCGGGCCGCCCTGGCCCGCCTGCGCACGGTCTACAACGGCGAACGGCACCGCCACTCGCTCACCGAGCACCGGCTGAACAAGCTCGTGGCCCTGGAGACCAAGCTCACCCAGGAGAACGAGAGGCTGCGCGCCAAGCTGGAGACCGTGACCGGCCGCCTGACGGACTACCGCGACCAGGTCACCCGCATCCGCTCCTCCAAGGCGTGGCGCGTGTTGTCGGTCTACCGTCAGCTCCGCCATCCCGGCCGCCCCGACCCGGTACGGCTCGCCGCCGCCAAGCCCGTCTCCCCCGCCCCGGTCGCCACGGTCGTCAAGAAACGCCCGGCCCAGGCGCCCGCCCCCACGCCGCCGCGTCCCGCCAAGCAGGCCCCGGTGCCGCTCGCCGACTTCAGGGCCCGGCTGGCGGAGTGGATCGAACGGGCCAAGGCCGCCCCCGGCGAGGAGGTGGTGCTGATGTTCTCGGGCACCACCTTCGTCCAGGAGGCCCGTGGCAACCGGCCCATCCGGCTCACCCGCGTCTACCTCGACCGCCAGTGCCCGGTCTTCTTCAACTACTACCGCTGGCGCGACACCGACCCGCTGCCCGAGCATCCGGACCCGCTGCTGTACCAGAGCCCGATCGACGTCACACCGCAACTGCTGGACGAGGTGCTTGCCGCCGACTTCGGCGGCAAGCGCAAGCTGCTGTTCGCCTCCTTCCCGCACGAGGCCATGGTGCGCACGCTGACGCACGCCGCCACGCACGGCTGGGTGACGATCTACGACGCCCGCGACGACTGGGAGGAGTTCGCCAAGATCGGCATGGCGAAGTGGTACCACCCCGGCTACGAGCGCTACGTCGTCGCCCACGCCGACGTCGTCACCGCGGTCTCCGCCCCGCTGGCCAGGAAGATGGAGACGCTGGGCGGGCGCAGGGTGGCCGTCAACGCCAACGCCCTGGACCCGGCCTTCCCCGCTCCCCCGTCCCCGCGCAGGGACGACGCCACCACGATCGGCTACTTCGGGCACCTGACCGACAAGTGGTTCGACTGGGACCTGCTGATCCGCGCCGCCCGTACCCATCCGCAGCTCACCTTCGAGCTGGCCGGGCACCAGAACCCCGCCGACCTGAAGCTGCCGGACAACGTGCGCCTGCTCGGCCTGCTCGGCCACCGGGAGCTGGCCGAGCTGAGCACCGGCTGGGCGCTGGCGCTGATCCCGTTCAAGAACGGCGCACTGGCCGACGCGGTCGATCCGATCAAGGTCTACGAGTACCTGCACCTCGGGCTGCCGGTGCTGACCACCTACTTCCCGCAGTGCGCCGGCTATCCGGGGGTGCGGGTGACCGAGTCGGCGGCGGAGTTCGTCGCCGCCATCCCCGACGTCGCCGGCTCCGTGCTCGGCCCTGACGTGCGGGAGTGGCTGGCGGACAACACCTGGCAGTGCCGGGTGGAGGCGTACTCGGAGATGGCCGAGCGGATCTCGCGCAAGGGCCGCGAGGGGCTGATGACGCTGCTGGAGTGCCGATGAAGGTGCTGTTCTGCTATCGGTACGGCGTGATCGGCGGCGTGTCCACGCAACTGCTCAACCGCTACACGCACTTCTCCGCCGAGTACGACATCGGCGTGCTGTACGAGTCCGACCACGGCATGGTCGCGCACTTCCCGCCGGGCGTGGCGCGGGTGACGGCCACCGACGAGGCCCGCGAGGACGCCATCCGGCAGGCGGACCCGGACGTCGTCGTGGTGATCGACAGCCCCGGCTTCCTGTCCGCCTGGCAGCGCGCCGGCTCGCCCGGCTCGCTCATCCTCGAAGTGCACACGACCACCGCCAACCTGTCCTACCTGGGCGAACTGGCGGTCGTGCCGGACCACATCGTGACCGTCAGCGAGTACATGCGGGCCAAGCTCGGGGCGCTGGGGCTGTCCCCGATCAGCGTGGTGCCCAACTGCCTGGACCAGCGCTGGTACGCCGACACCGTGCCGCCCGCGCTCGACTCCACCCCCGTGGCCTGGATCGGCAAGCTCGACGGCCACAAGCGCTGGCGGGCCGCCGCCGACCTGCTCGACCAGGTCGCCACCACCACGCCGGGCGTGACGCCGCTGCTCGTCGGCGGCTACACCGCGCCCGAGTCCGAGGTGGCGGCGCTGACCACCAAGCTCGCCTCCTCCCCCGCGCTCGGCTCGGCCCGCTGGCTGCCGCGCGTGGATTACGACCTGATGCCCGCCCTCTACTCCGCCATCGCCGCCAACGGCGGGCTGACCGTCTCGACGACGACCGACGAGTCGTTCGGCATGTCGGTGGCCGAGGCGCTGGTGCGGGGCTGCCCGGTGATCGCGCCCGCGGTGGGCGCGCTGCCGGAGATCCTGCCGGAGGAGGCCCTCTACCCGCCGGGCGACTGGCCGGCCGCGGCGGGCCTGGCGCGGCGGGCGCTGACGGACTCCGGTTTCCGGACCGCGCTGATGAGCACGGCCCAGCTCGTACGCGAGCGCACGGCGACCGAGTACGCCCTGGCCGCCTTCGCCAACGTGCTCCAGCGCAGCGCGAAAGCAGCATTGAGCTGAGTCAGCGCACCGCGAAGTCGTCGAAGGTGGCCTGACCCCGCCCGGCCAGCACCAGGCCGAAGCTGACGCCCGCCGCGCCGGCCGCGGAGGGCGTCCAGGTGGCCTGCCGCCAGGCGGACGAGGCGGGCAGCACCGGCCCTTGGTTCCAGCCCGACCACGTCCCGTCCGCCGAGCGGCGGCTGAAGGTCAGGCGCACCGGCGCGGTCGAGACGTACCAGACCGACAACGTGCCCGGCTTGGGCGCGCACTCGCCGCCGTCCTGCTTGATCGCCAGCCTGAGCCGTCCCGGGTCGCCCGCGGTCACCGTGACACGCCCTGCCCAGCGCCCGGTGCGCGGCTGATCCACCCGGCCCCACGTCGCGCCCGTGGATCGGCCGTCGAGCTGCCAGCAGTCCGGGATGCCCTCCTTGCCGAAGTAGTTCTCCAGCGAGCCGTTGATCACCACCGACGGAGGCTTGAGCGGCGGGACGGGCCGCACGTCGCCGCCGATGACGTCGCCGACGGTCCTGACGGCGACCGACCGGCCCTTCAGCCAGTCCAGGAAGCCGGTGAAGACCTGGGGCCGGACGCCCAGCGACCCGCAGTCGTCGCAGTAGTCGTGGAAGACGAGGATGGCCCAGCCGCCGCTCTGCTCGGCCGCCTGCACGTACTGCTGGATTTCGCCCAGCGTGGTGCGCGAGCCGACCGACAGCGGGGTGCCCAGGTTGTACACGTCGGCCGGGGCCCGCTGCTCGCCCGCGACGCCCGCCCTGCCGCGGCCGCTGTTGTAACCGCACTCCTCGACGACGCTCTCGGCCGTCGCGTCCACCGCGTGGAAGGGGTAGGCGAACGACCTCGGCGCGAACCCCAGGTCCGTCAGGCCCGACCGGTCGCCGCACACCTCCCTGCGCTGCTCGTCCGGGTGTAACTCGGGCAGGCGGGCGTGCGTTCGGGTGTGCCCGCCGATCTCGTGGCCCGCCCGCGCCATCGCCGTGAGCTTGGCCCGGGTGAGGTAACCGGGGGCCTGGACGCGCGTGCTGTGCACGTAGAAGGTGCCCGGCAGGCCGCGTTCCGTCAGCTCCCGCGCCATCTGCTCCTGGCGTTCCAGGCCGTCGTCGAACGTCAGCGAAACCACCGGGCCGTCCGCCGGCGCGGCGCTCTCCGAACCTTGAGCGGCCGGCTCCGATCGCTCAGCCGATGCGGCGCTCTCCGGCTCTTGAGCGGCAGGCTCCGATCGCTGCGCCGGTGTGGCGCCGGAGGCGCCGCATCCGGCGGCCAGGACGGCAATCGCGACCGCCACGCTCCCCGTCACCGCACCACGCATGTCCCCGCTCCTCCCACCCCGGCGGCGCACATCTTCCCACGCGCGCGGCCCCCGCTCCATCCCCGCAGGCGCGGCCGGGTCCCGGGTGGTGCGTCAGGCTTCGGGGAGCACGTCCCTCAGCAGGCGGCGGGTGCCAGGGCGGCGCTTCCACTCGCGGGGGTAGCCGAGGGAGACCTCCTCGAAGCGGACGCCGTCGTACCAGGTGACGCGGGGAATGTGCAGGTGACCGTAGATCATCGCGGCCGTCGGGTAACGGCGGTGCCAGTCCCTGGTCGCGGTGGTGCCGCACCACTGGGCGAACTCGGGGTAACGCAGGATGTCCGTCGGCTCGCGTACCAGGGGATAGTGGTTGACGAACACCAGCGGCACACCGTCGTCCTCCAGTTCCGCCAGCCGCCGCCCGGTCAACTCCACGCGGGCCCGGCACCAGGCTTCGCGGGTCGGGTAAGGGTCGGGATGCAGCAGGTACTCGTCGGTGCACACCACGCCGGTGCCGTGGGCGTACTCCAGGGCGCTGGCCTTGGTGTGGTGGCCCGCCGGCAGGAACGTGTAGTCGTACAGGAGGAACAGCGGCACGATCCGCACCGGACCGCCCGCCCCCTCCCATAACGGATAGGCGTCCTCGGGGGTGATCACGCCCAGGCTCCGGCAGACGCTCACCAGATGCTCGTAACGGGCCACTCCCCGCAGATCCGGCGACTCATCCGGCATCGTCCACAACTCGTGGTTGCCCGGCACCCAGACGACCCGCTCGAAACGGTCCGCCAGCCTGCGCAGCGCCCAGGTGATGTCCTCCACCCGGTCCGCCACGTCCCCGGCCACCAGCAGCCAGTCGCCGGGCGTGATCGGTTTCAGCTCCGCCACGATGGCTCTGTTCTCGGGGTAGGTGATGTGCAGGTCGCTGACCGCCAGCAACCTGGCGTCCGACTGGGGAGCGGGCAACGGGTTCCTCCTTCACGGGGATGCCGTCTTAGAGCATGCCATGCGCCCGTACGTGCCGCCCGCGGCGGGCGGCACGTACGGCCGGCCTTCGGAGGGTAATAACGGCCCCGGAGGCCGCCCCGGCCACAACTCCATGCCCGGCGCCTTTACATTGTAGATTCCCTGAGAGGCATACCAGGATGTATCTTCCTGCTCCCCCGTAGAGGCGACCGCCCCGACACGTCAAATGACGGCCAAGCCCGCCTCACTCACGTCGCAGCTCGTGAGCCAGCTCCTCAAGCTCCGCCCCGCCCGCCATGAGCGTGGTCAGCTCCTGGGCGGTGATGTCGGCCTTGCCGTACTCGCCGATGCTCGCGCCCCGGTTGAGCAGCAGGAACCGATCCCCCACCGGATAGGCGTGGTGCGGGTTGTGGGTGATGAAGACGACGCCGAGGCCCCGGTCGCGGGCGCGCGCGATGTAGCGCAGCACCACACCCGCCTGCTTGACCCCGAGCGCCGAGGTGGGCTCGTCGAGGATGAGGACGCGGGCGCCGAAGTACACCGCTCTGGCGATGGCCACCGACTGCCGCTCGCCGCCGGACAACGTGCCGACCGGCTGGTCCACGTCGCGGATGTCGATGCCCATGGCCCGCAACTCCTCCCGGGCCACCTTGCGCGCCTTGGCCACGTCGAAGGCCAGGCCCTTCCTGGGTTCGGAGCCGAGGAAGAAGTTGCGCCAGACCGACATGAGCGGGATCATCGCCAGGTCCTGGTAGACGGTGGCGATGCCGCGCTCCAGCGCGTCGCGGGGGCTGGACAGGTGCACCTCGCTGCCGTCCACGAGGTAGGCGCCCGTGTCGTGCCGGTGCACGCCCGCGAGGATCTTGATGAGCGTGGACTTGCCGGCGCCGTTGTCGCCGAGCACGCACATGACCTGCCCGGCCCGTACGCTCATCGACACCTCCCGCAGCGCCAGCACCGAGCCGAACGTCTTGCCGATGCCCCTGGTCTCCAGGATCAATGCCTGACCTCCTCGGCGTAGCGCCGTACCAGGCGGTTGGCCAGCGTCGCCAGCAGCAACATCCCGCCCAGGAAGAACTTGAACCAGTCGGCGTCCCAGCCCAGGAACACGATGCCCTTGTCCGCCATGCCGAAGATCACCGCGCCGATGGCGGCCCCGATGGCGGAGCCGTACCCGCCGGTGAGCAGGCACCCGCCGATGACGGCGGCGATGATGTAGATGAACTCCTGCCCGATGCCGATGTTGGCCTGCACGGAGGTGTAGCGCAGCGCCAGGATCGAGCCGACCAGCCAGGCGGCGAACGCCGTCGTCATGAACAGCGCGATCTTCGTACGGGCGGCGGGTACGCCCACCGCGCGGGCGGCCTGCTCGTTGCCGCCCACCGCGAAGATCCAGTTGCCCGCCCTCGACCGCATCAGCACCCACGTGGCCAGCGCCGTCACCACGATCCACCACAGGATCGCCACCCGGAAGGAGGTGCCGCCGATCTCGATCGTGCCGGCGAAGATCGCGTTCGCCCCCTCGAACCCCTCGGCCCTGCGCAGCCCGCTGACCTGAACCGTCCCCGTGATCGCCTTGGTGACGCCCAGGTTGATCCCCTGCAACATCAGGAACGTGCCCAGCGTCACGATGAAGCTGGGCAGCTTCGTCCTGGTGACGATCAGCCCGTTGGCGAACCCGACGGCCAGCGCCACGACCAGCCCGACCAGCATGGCCAGCCACACGTTGAACCCGAACCGGGTGGCCAGCGTCACCAGGATCAGCCCGCTGGTCCCGGTCAGCACGCCCGCCGACAGGTCGAACTCGCCGCCGATCATCAGCAGCGCCACCGCGACCGCCATGATGCCGAGCGTGGCGGCCGGATCGAGCCAGTTGGCGATGCCGTCCGGCGAGCGGAACACCGGCGACTGCGCGGCGAAGAACGTGAACACCGCCACCAGCCCGACCACCGCGCCGAGCTCGGGCCGGATGAGCAGGCGGCGGGCGAGCCCGACCCGGGCCACCCGCTCGTCGGCGGCAACCGTCATCGAGTGCCCGCCTCGGCCAGCTTGGCCACCTGGGAGGCGTTGTCCTTGGTCACGAACCCGGGCCCGGTGTTGACCGGCAGGCCGCCGCCGACGGTGTTGAGGTTGGCCTTGTACAGGTTGAGGAAGGTGATCGGCAGGTAGCCCTGGAGATACTGCTGCTGGTCCACCGCGAACAGCACCTCACCGTCGTTGATCGCGCTCACCACGTCCGCCGACAGGTCGAACGTGGCCAGCTTCGCCTGCGAGCCCGCGTCCTTGATGGCGTCCCTGGCGGCGATCGCGACGGCCGGGTTGAGCGACAGCACGCCGTTGACCTGCTGGTCGGACTGGAGCTTGGCGGCGACCTTGGAGGTGATGTCGGCCAGGTTGTTCACATCCACCTGCAGCCGCTCGACCGTGCCGCCCAGCGTCTGCTCGGCGCCCTTGCAGCGCTGGTCGAGCCCGACGTTGCCGGCCTCGTGGATCACGCACAGCAGCTTGCTGACGCCGGCGGCCTTGAGCTGCTCGCCCGCGCCGCGCCCGGCCACGTCCTCGGACTGGCCGACGTGCGTGATCGCGCCGAACTGCTTGGAGGAGTCGGCCCCCGAGTTGATCGTCACGACCGGGATCTTCGCGGCGACGGCCTTGCCGATGGCCTCCTTGAGCGCGTCGGGGTTCGCCATCGACACCACCAGGCCGTCCACCTTCTCCGAGACGGCCTGGTCGATGAGCTGCGACTGTTTGGCCGGGTCACCGTCGCCCTGGTAGGCGACCCGCACGCCGTACTGCTTGCCGGCGGCCTCCGCGCCGTTCTTGACCACGTCCCAGAAGGAGTCGCCCGGGGCCGCGTGGGTGATGACGGCGAAGTTCGCCCCGTCCCCCTGTGCGGCGGGCGCCGAGGAGGCCGGTGGGGCCGCGCTCTGCCCTCCGCCCGCTCCCGACGAGGAACAACCGCTGACGGTCAGCACGCCCAGCAGGACCAGCACGATAGGGGCACGTCTCATCGGACACCTCCAAGACGAACGGGCTAGCCCTGGTTCTACCCCAATATCATCTGTTTGTATAGACATGCTGACTTATACACGGGACGTTCATTCTGAGGTCAGCGTGAACCACCATCGTGAGGAGATGCCTGTGCGTGCTTTCTTATCCACGGTCCTCCTGCTTGTCACCCCCCTGGCCGGACCCGGCGGCGAGCCCGCGACGGTCACGGCCGCCACCGAGACGCCCGCCCTGTACGACGACGAGGCCGGCGGACGCGCCAACGGCGACGACCCCGCCATCTGGGTGCACCCCACCCGCCCCGGCAGCAGCGTCGTGATCACCACGGCCAAAGAGGGCGGCCTGTACGCCTACGCCCTGTCCGGCGCCCAGCTCCAGCACATTCCCGCCCAGCCCGCCCCCGGCCCGGACCACGAGCCCGGCCGGCTCAACAACGTGGACCTCGTGCACGGCTTCCGCCTGTCCACGGGCGCCAGGGCTGACCTGGCCGTCGCCTCCGACCGGGGCCGCGACCAGTTGCGCGTCTACCTGATCGACCCCGCCAAGGCCGCCGCCGGGCAGCCGCCGCTCACCGACATCACCGCCTCCTCGGTGCCGTTCGTCTTCAACACCACCCAGGAGGAGGTGGACGAGGCGGAGACCGCGTACGGGCTGGCCGTCAGCGGCACCCGCGTCCTGGTCAGCCGCCGCCACGAGACCAGGCTCGGCCTCCTCCAGCTCACCGCCGCCCCCGGCGGCAAGGTCACCTACCGCCGCGTCCGCACCCTGGACCTTCCCGCCACCTTCCCCCTCCCCGACGGCACCACCTGGATCCCCTGCGGCGAGCCCGGCGAGTTGCCGCAGGTCGAGGGCATGGTCGTGGACCACGCCCGCGGCATCCTGTACGCCGCCCAGGAGGACGTCGGCATCTGGCGCCTGCGCGCCGACCTGACCGGCCGGCCCGTGCTGATGGACAAGGTCAGGGAGTTCGGCAGGCAGGACACCTACGACCCGGCCACCGAGGAGTGCGTGGCGGGCCAGGACCGCGGTTTCGGCGGCAAGCACCTGTCGGCCGACGCCGAGGGCCTGACGATCTACTCCGACGGGCGCGACGGCTACCTGCTGGCCTCCAGCCAGGGCGACGACACCTTCGCCGTCTACGATCGCGCGAGCAACCGCCACCTGGCCCAGTTCCGGGTCGCGGCCGGCCCACGGGCGGACGGGGCCGAGGCGAGCGACGGCGCGATGGTCACCAGCACTCCGCTGGGCGGCACGTTCCCGAAGGGGCTATTGGTCGTACATGACGGCGCCGACGCCCCGGGCGACGGCGACCGTGAGGTGACGAACTTCAAGTTCGTCGACTGGCGGAAGCTGGCGAAGGTCCTCTCCTAGGGCTTGACCTGCGGATTCTCTGCTTCCGGGCCGCGCGGACGGCAAAGCCGGCTCTTCGCGGCCCGCCCCTTCCGACCTGCGATGATAAGGCGGGTCATCGCTTCGGGGTGATCCGCCGGTGGGGTGGGGGACCGAGGGGGGACCGCCAGTTTGAGACCGTGTGCCGCTCGAATATTGAGTTGCGTGGCTTGAGCTGCGGTTATGCGGCGTGGTGGTATTCGTTGATGGTGCCTGTGACGACGGGTTTTCGGTGGATGGATCGTAGGTCGTTGAGGTCGGTCACGTCGCGGGCAGGCTGCGTTGCGATGTCCGGGGGACGTTGCTGTCGGGACTGGTGCGACCGGTGCCCGTTGTAGTGGATCAGATACTCTCGGAGCACGAGTGCCAGGTGGCGTTCATCAAGGATCAGGATCCGGTCCAGGAGTTCGCGGCGTAGGGTGCCGATGACCCGCTCGCAGATGGCGTTCATCCTCGGCGTCCGCGGCAGCGTGGTGACCAGCCGCAGCCCTTCAGCTTCGAAGACCTCCCGAAAGGCGGAGGTGAAGAGCGGATCGCGATCGTGGATCACGAACCGCAG
Source organism: Nonomuraea sp. NPDC050404 (assembly GCF_040655495.1). Lineage (NCBI taxonomy): Bacteria > Bacillati > Actinomycetota > Actinomycetes > Streptosporangiales > Streptosporangiaceae > Nonomuraea > Nonomuraea sp. NPDC050404. The sequence goes on along the minus strand of NZ_JBFAKB010000015.1, from coordinate 97,424 downwards.
CCCGGCGATGCGGTCACTCAGATCCATGACCAGGTTGCGGGCCTGCTGCGCCGTCCATACCCCGGTCGGGTGCGCGGTTACTCCGGCCAGGTGCAGCTTCCGGGTGCCGTGCTCGATGAAGACCAGCACACACAGCCGTTTGAGCAGCACGGTCTCGACCACCAGGAAGTCACACGCGATGATCGCGTGGGCCTGAGCGGCCAGGAACTGCCGCCAGGTTGGCCCGGCGGGGCGCCGGATCGATACCGGCGGCGTGCAGGATCTCCCACACCGTGGAAGCGGCGATCGGGTACCCCAGGCGTGCCAACTCGCCTTGGATCCTTCTGTGCCCCCAGGTCGGGTTCTCCCGCGCCATCCGAATGATCAGTGCCTTGACCGGCCGGCGAGTGCAGGGACGTCCCGGGCGTTGCCTGTCGGGGAAGGTCCATTTACGTGCCACGAGGGTGCGGTGCCAGCGCAAGATCGTCGCTGGCGTGACGGGGAAGACTTCCGCCCATCGACGGCGGCGGATCAGCCGCGACAACGCTGCAAGCCAGAGCCGGTCGGCGTGACTCCACTGCGGCTGACCGCCGCGCTGCCGGCGGAGCACCTGGTTCTCCTGACGGAGCACCAGCAGCTCAACATCCTTGGACAGATCACAACGGACCAGCACCGTCAGCAGGCCGAACAAGCCTCTTACCAACCGGTAGACAAGCGATAACACCACATCGCGATGATCGCAGCCACCGCCCTGATCGCGCAGCAAGACCCCAGCTCACAGCGCGAATCCGTGTTTTCGAGCGGGACAGGGTTCCACCGCACCTGCGCGATGTCGCCGGTGACGATGAGACGCGCCGGCGCGTCCAGCCGGGCGAAGAGATCGGTCATAGGCACCGCGCCGCCGGGACGCTCCCGAGCCGCCATGGAAGCTCCTATAAGTAGTCGATTGACTACCTATAGTAATTGCATGGCTTAATGTTGAATGTTCCGCGAACGGACATGGCAACTGAAGACTCCACCGTTCGCCACCCTTAGCTAACCTTCGTGGTCATGGTGGCTGTTGCGAGATCTGAGGTCAGGCCATGATGTCGTACGGTCAGCGTCGTCGTTGTCCGTGCGCAGGAAACCCGTGTCGGGGAATGGTCTCGTGAAGTCGAGGGCGCCGGTGCGGAGAAGGCCGACAACGGCGGCGATGTCGGTGTCCATGCGACGGTCGTCGCTCAGAGCGGGCACACGGGCCCGGACGACGCGGTGCGCCCGCCGGACGGCGTTCGCGGCCCGGTCCGGCCCCCGCAGGTCGATGGCCTGGCAGCCGGCCAGCAACTGTGTCGCCGCCACGTGCTCGACCAGGTCGACGACGGCGTACGCGTCCCGCGCGGCGATGGGGGCCATGCTGACCTTGTCCTGGTTGTGGCATTCGGTGGAGCGGGAGAAGACGGTGGCCGGCGCGGCGGATCTGAGCGCCTCGGCCGTCAGCGCCGAGCAGGTGATCTGGGCCGCCTTGAAGCCGAATCGCACGCCGGCGCCCGGATCGTCCCCCTCGTGGTGGGGATGGAGGTTGGGCGTCAGGCCGCGGTTGTACTTCTCGTCGACGAGCAGTTGCAACTGGCGGTCGAGCAGGTCACCGATGTTCGCCACGGCGATCTTCAAGGCGTCCATTGCCTGCCCGATGTGGCCGGCGTAGAAGTTTCCGCCGCTGTAGACCGCTTCGGTGTCCGGATCGGCCAGCGGGTTGTCGTCGACCGAGTTGATCTCCACGCTGATCCAGCGCCGGACCCAGGTCAGAGTGTCGCGCAGCACACCGATCACCTGGGGCGCACAGCGCAGCGAGTAGGGCTCCTGGATCGGCGAGCCGAGATCCCTGACGCGGTCGCCGGTGACCCGTGGCTCCCCGGCCAGCGGGAAGGGATGGTCCCTGGTCAGCCCGGGCCCGGCGAGCAGGGCCGTGAGGCCGGCTGCCGACGCCTGTTGCCCCGGGTGCGGTTTGTGCTCGTGGATCACCGGATCGTAGGGGCCGCGGTCGGCACGAAGGGCCTCACACGCCACGGCCGTGCACAGCTCGGCCACGACGGACAGGCGAGCCGCCCGCTCCAGGGCGATGACGGCGTACGCGGAGGAGAACGACGTGCCGTTGACGATCGCCAGTGCCTCTTTGGGCCTCGGCTCCCAGGGGCGCAGCCCGTGTTCCCGGAGCGCGTCATCGGCCGGTCCCCGTTGCCCCCGAACCGTGACCTCGCCCCGTCCTGCCAGCATGGCGGCGAGGTAGCTGAGCGGAGTGAGGTCTCCGCTCGCTCCGACCGAGCCGCGCTGAGGGACGATGGGCAGCAGGTCCTCGGCGACACAGGCCAGCAGCAGTTCGATCAGTGAGCGCCGGACTCCCGACGAACCTTGGGCCAGGCAGTTGGCCCGGATCACCATGGCGGCCCGCACCACCTCGGCCGGCGCGGGCGGCCCCACTCCCACCAGGTGAAAACTGAGCACGGCGCGTTGCAGGGCCTCCGCCTGGTCCTTAGGGATCACCCTGCGTGCGCTGTCGCCGAAGCCGGTGGTGACTCCGTACAGCGGCCGGCCTTCGTCGACAAGCCGCCCCAGTAGGGCGGCGCTCGCGTCGATGCGCCGGGCGGCCCGCTCGTCCAGCACGAATCTTCTTTCGGAGAGCCGTTCGGCGAACCGGGCCACCTCGGCCGGTTCAAGGGTTCCTCCGCCCAGGGCAAGGGGCACGCGGCTCGGTTCCATGGCGGTTGGCATCGTCATCGCCTGCTTTCCGGCGCGTGAGGGCGACCCTCGTACGTGGCGGCGAGGTCGTCGACGGCGCGTGCCCACAGGGTCGTCAGGCGGCCGGGAGCGAAGCCTCCTCCATGGGTCAGCACGGATTGGGTCGTGGTCCCCGCGTAGGTGGCGAGCAGGGTGAAGCAGGCGTGTCCCGGGGGCAGCCAGGGTAGCGGGACGATCTCGGTGACCGGGCTGCCGCCGACGGCCAGCGCACCGGGGACGTTCACCGCCGAGACGGTCAACTTGGTGTTGCGCGGGTCGCCGATGCGTCTGTGCGCCCACTGCGCGATCGGCTCCGGCGCGTCCGCCAGAAGGGCTCGCCAAGCGCGCTTCCAGCGGCCGATCCTGCGCGGACGGGTGGCGCGTACGACGGCGGCGAGCCGGCCGGCGGGATTCGGCCGCGCCCAGGCGAGCGGGACGCGCATCAGGCCGAGCCGGCTGGCCACCGTGTGGTCGTCCTGGCCCGGGGTTCTGAGGTCGAGGGGCATGCAGGCCTGCAGCCTCCCGCGTGGCCTGCGCCCGTTGTCGGTCTCCAGTCCGCGCAGGGCGGCTGTCATCGCCGCGAGGTGCACCTGGTTCACGGTGGCTCCGCTCGTGTCCGCGACCCGGCGCAGGGTGGCGAACGGGACCTGGGCGTAGGCCCATCCGCGTACCGCGCCGGCCGGTGAGGTCATCGGGGGCCACTGTTCGCCGGGCAGGTAGGTGGCCAGAAGACCGGGAAGCATCCGGCCCGCCGCGCCGATCGCCCGCGCACGGCCAGATCGCCGATGACGGGACGACGCCACCGGGCCCGGCGGGTCCTCATCGCCGAACAGCACGCGCAGGATTCGCACGATCGCCATCGCGTCCCCGAACGCGTGATGGCTGAGCCAGCAGACCTGCCACCGCCCCTCCCGGGGACCGGGCAGGACCCACAGGCCCCACATCTGCGGGGGCGACGCCGGAGCGCAGGCCAGGAGCGAACGCTGGGGGGCGACACCGCGCGTGAGCGGCCCATGGGCGCGAACGTGGCCGGCGAGGTCGAACGCCTCGTCCGGCCGCCAGGTGACGTCCCCCTCGCGCGTCTCGGGAACGCGGGTGAGCGCGGGGATGAGGGCGAGCCGCTTGTCCACCTGCCGCCGCAGTTCCTCCACGTCCGGGACGGGTCCCCGACCGCGCAGAATGAAGCCGAAGTACAGGTCGGACGGATCGGCGGCGGCCCGGCTCATGCCGAGGAAGGTCCTGGTCCACAGGTTCGTGTGGGGAATCATCGTCTCTCACCGTCTTTCTGCTCACCCAGCAGGGAGTCGAGGTCGTCATCCGCGGTGAGGTAGCGCCCGGATAGCGAGTCGGCCGAGCCGTCCGCGAGCCGGACGAGCGCCGCCGCGGCGCGCTCCGGCGGCGTGAAGTGGCCGGTCCGCCGCTGGGTGCGGAGCCACCGCCAGATCTGGTCGGACCAGCGGTGGCCCACGGCCCCCCGCTCCAGGTGATCGTGTGTCATGCCGAGGTCCACCAGCCCGGGATCGAAACTGAACGCCGCGACCGCGTGCGGCCGCAGTTCCGCGGCGAGGTTCTCCGTGACCTTGATGACGGCCGCCTTCGAGACCGAGTACGCGGAGGCGTGCGGCCATCGGTGCCGTCCGGCCGCGCTCACGACGTTGATGACACGCCCACGGCGCCGTTCGACCATGGCGGGGAGCACGGCGCGGCAGGCGCGGATGGCACCGTGCAGATTGACCTCCATGGCCTGCCACCAGTGCGTGGCGTCCACCTCCCACAACGGGCCGCGCGGTCCCGTCACTCCGGCGTTGTTCACCAGGACGTCGATGGCGCCGAAGGCGGCCGACGCCCTCTCCACGGCCCTTTCCATCGCGTGCTCACAGGTCAGATCCGCGGGCACGGCCAGGACGACGGCGCCGCGGGCCCGCAGCCGTGTCCGGGCCTCGTCAAGGGTCAGGGGATCGCGGCCGGTCAGGACCACATTGGCGCCGGCGGAGGCGAGGGCGTCGGCGAAGCATCGGCCCAGGCCCCGCCCGCCACCGGTCACGAGAGCGGTGCCGCCCCGGAGCCGGACGGAGGAGTGCCCGATGGTGACCATGGTCATCGCCCGTCTCCCATGGAATCCACCGGCCGGGTACCCGCGCCGGGGATCGCCCCCACCGCGGCGGCCTCGGTGAGGAACTCGCGCAGACCGCGGGGTGGCCTGCCGGTCAGCCATCGCACGGCCGTGGTGGTGCGGGCGGCATGGCCGGCGCGGATCGCCGTGTACAGGCCGATGAGGAACTCGGCCACGGGGGCGGGAATCCCGGCTCCGCGGCAGGCCGTCCGGTACGCGTCATCGGTGATCGGCAGGTAACGGACCGCATGCCCGAAGAACTCGGAGCACATCTCGGCGACGCACGCCCAGTCGAAGGGCTCCGGCCCGGTGAGCGCGTACGCCCGCCCGTGGTGCCGCGCCGGTTCGGTCAGCACCGCGGCCGCCGCCCCGGCCACGTCCGCCGGGTCCACGAAGGCGACCCGGCCGTGGCCCGCCGGCAGCGCGATCTCCCCCGCCGCCGCCATCGGGGCGAAGACGCCGCTGGTCAGGCTGTTCATGTACCACTGGGAACGCAGATGGGTGAACCTGTGGCCGGCCCTCTCCACCTCGCGCTCAACCCTCCTGAGCGGGAAGTCCTCATCCGTCTCCGCCATCACGGCGGACACGACCACCACATGGGCAACCTCCGACACGGTCATCGCGCGGATGAAGGGTCGCATCCGCTCGTGGGCGCAAGCATCGGCCGGAGGGGCGATGAGCAGGACCGAGGTCGCCCTGCGCAAGGCACCCTCATAGCTCGACGGATCGTCATAGTCCAGCCGCCGGATGTCGGGCGGGCAGCCGCGCGGAGCGGTGACCGAGCCCGGATCGCGTGCGGCGAGGACGATCGGCCGTCCGGCGGCGGCCAGGCGGCGGGCGACGCCGCCGCCGATGTTCCCCGAAGCGCCTGTGATCAATATGGTCATGCCGAGGCTCCCTTGTCAGATACGGACCAGCGCCTTGATCGCCGAGCGGCCGGCCATGGCACGGTAGGCCGCGGGAACTCCGTCCAGGTCCACGACCAGGTCGAAGACCGGCGAGGGGTTCAGCCGGCCGGACATGACCTCCTCCAGCAGCACCGGTATCAGGGCGCGGGCCGGTGTCAGGCCGCCGGTGACCGTGAGGTTGCGCATGAAGATCTGCTCGGTTCCCGGAAGGGCGGCGTGCGGGGCGCCCACCAGGGCGATCGCGCCGCCGTCGCGAGCGAGCCCGAGCGCGGTGTCCACGCTGTCCTGGGTGCCGACGCATTCCAGAACGGCCTGCGTGCCACGCCCGCCGGTCATGTCGAGCACCCGCGCGCGGGCCTGCTCGCCGCGCTCCGCCACCACCTCGGTGGCACCGAAACGTTCGCCGACGCGGGCCCGGTCGTCATGTCTGCTCAGCAGGATGATCCTCTGGGCTCCGGCTCGCCGTGCGGCCAGCACCGCGCACAGTCCCACCGCGCCGTCGCCGATCACCGTCACATCCGAGGCCGGTCCCGTGCCGGTGCCGTTCACCGCGTGCAACCCGGTGGCCATGACGTCGGCCAGGGTCAGCAGGGCGGGCAGGCGTTCGTCGTCCGCTTCCAGCGGAAGTTCCAGCAGGGTCGCGTCGGCGAACGGCACTCGTACCGCCTCGCCCTGCCCGCCATCGTGATCCCCGCCCCACATCCCGCCGTCCTGGCACGAGGTGGTCAGGCCGTCCAGGCAGGCCGGGCAGACGCCGTCGCACCACATGAACGGCGCGAGCACCAGCACGCCGGGCCGCACGCGCCGCACGTCACGACCGGTCTCCTCGACCACTCCGAGGAACTCGTGGCCCGCCCGGGGGCCGGGAGGGATCTCATCCTCGCCGTGGTAAGCCCACAGGTCGGTGCCGCACACGGCGGCCAGCACGACGCGGACCACCGCGTCGGTCGGCGCGTGCACTCTCGCGTCCGGCACCTCGGCGATCCGGATGCCTCCGGTTTCGCTGCGCACTGCGGCTCGCATGTCGGCAACGCCTCCTCGTTGCTGCCGATCGGGCTCCGTCACCGTCACCCGCTTGCCGACCGACCGTGTCATCCGTGCGTACGGAACGCGAACGGAAGTTCCACAGAACGGGACAGCAGGGGCAACGCGGTCAGACCGAGGCCGGCAGGTCGTCGTCGTGCACCTTGCGGGCGAGGGTCAGCCCGTCGGCGATCGGCAGCACGACGGACTCCACCCTCGGATCGGCTCGTACCAGATCGTTGAAGACGCGGATGGCGGCCCCGTTGCCGTCCGCTTCGGGATCGGCGGCTTCGCCCTCGTACAGGACGTTGTCGGCCAGCAACAGACCGCCGGCTCGGACCCGGGGGACCAACTGCTTCCAGTACCCGGCATACCCGGGCTTGTCGGCGTCGAGGAAGGCCAGGTCGATCCGGGGCTCCTCGGGAAGCGCCGCGAGCGTCTCGGCCGCCGGGCCCATGCGCGAGTCCACGCGGTCGGCCACTCCCGCCTCGCGCCAGGACTCCCGGGCGATGTCAGCCCACTCCTCGCAGACGTCGCAGGTGATGACCCGGCCACCGGCGGCCAGCCCGAGGGCGAAGGCCAGCGTGGAGTAGCCGGTGAAGGTCCCAACGTCGACGACGAGCCTGGCTCCGGTCAGCCTGGTGAGCAGGGTGAGGAGAATCGCCTGTTCGTGGGGGATCTGCATCTCGGCGGGACGGCCCAGCGCGCGGGTGCGCTCGATCAGCCCGCGCTGCACGGGGCCGGGGGGCTCGGCCTGGGCCAGCAGATAGCGGTAGAGGTCAGGCGTCATCACGATGTTCTTGAAGTCCGGATTCATCGCACGCGCCTCGCGTTCCCGTGGTGGGCGGCGAAACGGGACAGGTCCTCGATCCGGTTCCGGACGGTTGCCGCGCCGAGGGGCGGACGTGGCCCTCGCCGGTCGGTGAGGCCGTGCGCGGCCAGGTCACGCAGCATCTGTTCGGTCCTGTCCAGCAGTTGGGAGTCAAAGCACGCGCGGCAGGTGGGACGGCGCACCACCCGGAAGAAGCCGTCGTAAAGGGTGTGTTCGACCTCGGTGGGCGGCTGTCCCGGCTCGCGCCCGGCGTCTCTCAGCAGCGAGCCGCCCTCAGGGACGAGCCGGTCGGCGATGGCCCGGTGGACGCTGTGGCAGTCCCTGACAGCGCTCGGCAACGGCTCCAGGCGGCGACGCGGGTGGGCGGCGCGCACGCGGTCGAGCAGCGGTCGGATGGGCGCGTGGTCGGGAGCCCATTCCCCGCTGAACGCCGGATGGCAGGCGCGCATGTCGGCCCGCACCGTGGCCGCGTAACGCTCCGGCGAGCAACTGCCCGTGTACACGAACAGCGCCGCGTAGATGTCGTGGAGCCGTGCCGCGTCGGTGACGTCGGCACGGTTCGGGGAGTTGTCCGAGGCGATCGACTCCAGTCTCTCCGAGATCAGCCGCCACACCATGAAGGCCGCATGATGGCCCAGGATCCAGCGGTAGCGGACGCGGATGTCGGGATCGCCGGGCGCGGGTGGCGGAGCGGAGCCGGATTCCCGCCCGACGGGAGAGTCACACCGTGCGCGGAACCGGGCGCCTGGCACGGGCAGGTACAGGAGATTCAGATAAGCGGCCGCGGGCAGCGGACGCGTGCCGGTCAGGTACGCGTGTGACGCCATTCGTGGATCCTCGTTTCCGCATCGGGCTTCGCTTCGAGGAGCGAGCGGAGCGAATCTCGGTATCAGCTGTCTCGCGAACGTAGGACGCACCGGAGCACGGGCCAAAAGCACGTTCCGTCGCGTGGAACATCCCTTCGCGGCCCCCGTTCTCGCCGGCCGATCGGAGATGATCGGGCGCTGTCCCACAGGGCGGAACACGACAATGACCGGCGTCTCCGTGCTCAGACACAGTGGCCCGATCGTCGGGCTTTGCAGGCCCCTAGCACGAGGAGGCAGCGTGCCGGAACCCACATCCCAGGCCCACACTCCCCTTCCGATCATGGAAATGATGTCGGGGGTCTGGATGTCCAGAACCGTGACCGCCGCGAACAACCTGGACCTGTTCACCAGACTGTCCGGCCGACCACCGCAGTCCGCGGAGCAGATCGCCCGGCTCACGGGCCTGCGCCGCCGTCCCGCCGAGTCGCTCGTGGTGGCCTGCGCCAGCCTGGGTCTGCTCCACCGCGCGCCCGGCGGCTACGTCAACGCGCCCGTGGCGGAGCGATACCTGGTGCGCACCCGGCGGGACTATTTCGGCGGCTGGGTGGAGGTGCTCGACCAGCACGACCATCCCGGCTGGATGCGGCTGGACGAGGCGCTGCGTGAGGACCGTCCCACCGTCTGGGACTCCGGGAAGCGGACCTCGCTCTTCGACGGGATGGCGCCGGACATGGTGAAGGTCTTCTGGGAGGGCATGCGCGCGCTTTCGTGTTCCACCGCCTCGGTGCTCGCCGACACCCTCGACCTGTCGGGCGCCAAGGCCCTGCTGGACGTGGGCGGCGGCGGTGCGGCGTTCGACATCGAACTGTGCGCCCGCCATCCGGGCCTGCGCACCGCGGTGTACGACCTGCCGTTCGTGTGCGACCTCACCCGCCCCAAGATCGAGGAGGCGGGACTGGCGGACCGGATCACGCTGATCCCGGGCGATTTCTTCGCCGAGCCACGGCTGCCCGGCGGCTACGACACGATCCTGCTGTCGTCGGTCCTGCACGACTGGAACGACGACGACGTCCGCACCATCCTGGGCAAGTGCCACGCCGCCCTGCCCTCCGGCGGGCGGCTGCTCATCTGTGAGCTCCTGCTGAACGAGGAGCGGGACGGCCCGCCGGAGGCCGCCCTGATGGGGCTGGCGATGCTCGCCTGGACCTGGGGACGCAGCTTCACCGCGGGCGAGCTCACCGGTTGGCTGACGGACATCGGGTTCGCCTCCGGCACCGTCGACCGCTTCACCGCGCCCGGCGCCAACGCGGTCATCAGCGTGACGAAACCCTGACGTGCGTGAACGCCCTGTATCGGCGCGATTAGCACCCGTCGTGTGCGGGCCCCGATCTTCCGGCGAGCGCGTGCCGCTATTCGGCGTTGTGAGCGCTGCCCGGGCCGCGACGCGAGAAATGCGACAGGCCCGGTGTGAGGCGACCCCGGCTGCGCACCGACAGCGAGGCCGAGTGGGCGCTCTGACGCAGGAGCGGCACGAGGGCATCGAGGTCGAGCAGGGCTGCGGGGGCCGAAACGGTGATCGAGGCGATCGCCTTGTCCTCCCGGCCGAATATCGGGGCGGCCACCGCGTCATACCCGTGCAGGTACTCCCCCCGGCACAGGGCGATCCCGCGCGCCCGCGCATCGTTCAGCTCCCGCTCCAGCTCACGCCCATCGGTGATCGTGCTTTCTGTGAGGGGCTGGAGCTCACCCGGGCGGGAGGCGTTGTATCGCGCGCCCGGATCGCAGGCGAGCAGGATCTTGCCGGCAGCGGTGCAGTACGCCGGGGCGTTCGCGGAGGTGCGCAGGATGTGGGAGGTGTAGGCGGGCGGGTAGAGCGTCTCGAGGTAGAGGACGGCCTGCTCCCGCAGCACGGCCAGACTGACGGCGTGCTGGGTCAAGGTGAACAACTCGGCCAGGAACGGCATGGTCAGCCTCACCAGCCGGCGTTCCGCGCGCCACGTGGGACGGCCGCCCCGTATGGCCATGGAGCGGATCTTCTCACCGAGGGTATAGGTGTTCCCCTGTCGCGCGACGGCGCCATGCGTCTCAAGCCGGGAAAGCATCCGATGGACGGTGGACTTCGCCAGCTTCGTGTTGCGTGCGATTTCCGTGAGTTTCACCGGCATGCTCTTCCGTGCCAGATATCCGAGTATGATCATCGCTTTGTCTACAGCGCTCGGCGAAGTGGGTGATGACCCTGCCACGGCAACATCGCCTCCGATAGTTTCTCCAACTAACAATTCTTTCCGGCCGAAAGATCATCGTGCCCTGCGGTCGAGGATCCTCAGCATTTGCCGCTCGAGTGCCGGTGACGGTGACAACCCCGTCCGCTCGGCCAGGGAAACGCGGGCCAGTTGATAGACGCCGAGCGCGTCGCCCGCTCTGCCCGCCCGCTGCAGCGCCTCCATGAGCTGCGAATAGAGCCTCTCCTCCAGCGGGTTCTCCAGCACGAGCGCCTCAAGCTCAGGAATGATCTCCACGTGCTTGCCCAAGCCGAGGTTGAGTTCGATGAGGTTCATCATCATGAGCCTGCGCCCGCTTTCCAGCCGCTTGACGCCCTGGTCCCTGATCGGGCCGTGCGGCACGTCCTGAAGTGCGGACCCTCGCCACAGAGATCTGGCCCGGCGCAGAAGGGTCACGGCTTGCCCCGGCGATGCCGTCTTCACGTGATCGGCACGCTTGCACAGCGCTTCGAAACGCACCGCGTCGATGTGATCACCCGGGACGAGCAGGGCGTAGCCGGGACGGCGGGTCTGCAGCGCGACCCGCGATTCGGTGATCCGGTCCCAAGCCCGCAGGATTCCGCGCAGCCGCGACGCGTGGGCGTGCAGGGCGTTCTCCGTCCCGGCGGGTGGGTCACCGCACCACAGCTCCGTGATCAGGTCCTGCGTGGGCACCACGCGGCCGTGGTTGAGCAAGAGGGCCGCGAGCAAACCACGCCTTTTCCAGCCTGTCACCTCCGACCTGGTGTCATTGAGCCGCACTTCGAGAGGTCCCAGCAGATCGAAGGAGATCGTCTCTGCGGGAGGTCGACTTGATCTGTCTTCCATGTCCGGTCGCCTTGGTGCGCAAGCGTCATCTCGTCGCAGGCCCGCGAATCCGGGAGTCAAGGCAGCGGCTCGGAGGGGTGATCAGCCGGTGGCCCCGGCTCGTGCGGCTGCGGGCGGCCCGCGGTCCAGAACTCGCGCAGCGCCTCACGCATCAGGCCCGCGAGGCGCACGGCCCGGTCAGGGTCGCCGCCCTCGTCGAGCCCGGCTTGGGCGAAGGCCAGCGCCCCCTCACGGAGCACGCCGGCGTCGACGTGGCGGTAGTACTCCAGAATCTCCGGGGTGGTGTCACGGCCAGGCTCGCGCAGATACGCCGCGAGCGCGTTCTGCGTGCGGTAGTACGACTCGACGTCCACGTACGAGGCGAGCCCGATAGCGGCCCGGTCGCCGTTGAGCGCCAGCCAGCTCAGAAAGCAGCCGTAGGCATGTTCGGTCAGTTCCGAGCGCTTGTGAGGCGAGGCATCCCTGACGTCCACGCCCAGTGACCCGGCCGCCTCCAGCAGTCGCGGCTTGGCGTTCTGCACCATCTCCAGCAGTCGCGTGCAGTAGACGTCCTGGGGCTTGGCGTAGAAACGCATCGCCATCGCCCCGTAGGCGGCGGCCTCGGTGTCGATCAGCCTCAGCTCCGCCTCGACGAGCCTGCGCGTGTCCTCCTGAGTGGCCTGGCCTGAGCGGATCCTGCCGAGGAACGGGTTCTCAGCGTACGACTCCTCCCCCTCGGCGATTGTCCGGACGAGTCGGCGGGCGTCTGCGGCGTTGGATGCCGAAGTGGACATGTCTCCTCCTGTCAGGTCGTGGTGTTCCTTACTGCCACCCCGTTCTGACGCGGGCCTGATCGCGCGGTGACACGCGCCTTACGCGCGAGAAACCGGCTGTGTACCACTCCCGAAAGGCGCTATCTCGATGAACGGTCCAGAATGCTGAGCATCTGCCTTTCGAGGGCGGGCGAGGGCGACAGCCCGGCCTCTCTGGCGAAGCAGGCACGTGCGAGCTGGTAGACCCCGAGTGCGTCGGCGGGCCGGCCCGCGCGCTGCAGCGCGGTCATGAGCTGGCCGTAGAGGCGTTCCTGGAGAGGATGCTGCAACACCAGCGCCTCGAGACTCGGGATGATCTCGACGTGCCCGCCCCTCTCGATCTCGATCTCGATGAGGCTGGTGGTCGCCAGCAACCGGCGGCTCTCCAGAAGTCGCGCGCCGCGGTCCCTGATCGGCCCGCTCGGCACGTCCTGCAGCGCCGGGCCACGCCAGAGCGCCAGCGCCTCACGCAGAAGGCCGGCGGCCTGGTCCTGGTGGGCCGGTTGCCGTGTGTGGGCCTCGGCGCAGAGCGCGTCGAATCGCACGAGGTCGATCTGGTCGGCCGGGACGTGCAGGGAATAGCCGGGGTAGCGGGTCCGCAGGGCGACCTGCGTCCCGTAACGCTCCCGCCACCGCCCCAGGCACAGCCGCAACCGGGACGCGTGCGCGTGCAGTGCGTTGGCCGCCTGTCCTGGCGGGTCATGCCGCCACAGCTCGGTGATGAGGTCGTCGACGGACACGACGTCGCCGTGATGGAGTAACAGCGCGGCGAACAGAGACCGCTTCTTCGGGCCGGTGATCGGTATCCGGTCGTCGTCGAATCTGACTTCCAAGGGGCCCAAAAGGTTGAAGGAGGTCATATTCGCCAGCATCGATTCTGTTGTATCTCCACGCGCACTCGATACAAATACTAACTTATCTGTGCGGCCGGCGTGGAGAATACGTTCCGGAAGGCGCGGCTGTCCCGTCATTCAAGTAACCGATTCTCCGCAGCCATCCGATATAAAGGTCGATCAATCCGCCGTCCACGGGAGGGCAGCCGGCCAGGACGTCCGGCACCGCCCTGGCGAGGTTCGTGAGGTCCGGCAGGGGGAAGGCGCCGGTGAGTTGCCGGCCCGGCGCGGACCCGTCATCCGGGCCGGCACCGGTGAGCAGCGTGATGTAGCCGGCCAGCGGCATGGCCGGATCTGCGGCGCAGAGACGTTCCATCTCCCGTACCCAGACCTCCCGGGGCAACACCCGGACGGGAAAGCCCTGCGACCGCAGCCGTTCGACCAGGAGGGGCAGGCCCGCGGCACGCGGGTTCGCCAGGTGACAGGTGAGGGTGCGCGCGGGCCGTCCTGACACCAGTTCCACGATGGCCTCGGCCACGTGGTCCACCGGGACGAAGTCCAGCCGGGCAGGCGCGTCGGGTGCGAGCCCGGTGTCGGCGATGGCCTTGATCAGGGCGGTCATCATGGTGCCGGTGTCCCACACGCCGCTCACGCGGCTTCCCGTGATCTCGTACGGCCGGTAGACGCCGACCGGCAGCCCGCGACCGGCGGCCTCGCGCAGCAGGGCCTCCGCCACCCATTTCGTCTCCGCGTACCCCTGACGGAGCCGTTCGGGATGAGGAAGCGGATCGTCCTCACGTACGCACGCGCCGTCCGCGGCACCCAGCACGTCCACCGTGGACACGTAGTGGAAGGGACGGACGCGCCTGTCCCAGGCGGCCAGCCGGATGAGCGTACGCACGCCACCGACGTTGACGTCCTTGAGCCGGACATAGGGGTAGACGAAGTTCACGTGCGCGCCGTTGTGCAGGATGAGGTCCGTCTGATCGGCCAGTTCGTCCAGCTCCGGCCGGGTGAGACCCAGTCCGGGCAGAGCGAGGTCGCCCGGGACGGGGACGACCCGGGTGTCGAGGCCGGTGAGCGGCAGGCCGTACCTGCGCAGGGCCGAGCCTATCCGCCGCAGCCCGTCGTCACCGTCCTTGGCTCGCACCAGGCACGACAGGCGCAGATCCGTGGCGTCGAGCAGCCTGCGGACCAGGAAGGCGCCCAGGAATCCGGTGGCCCCGGTGAGGAGGATGCCGCGGGCGGCGCGCTCCTGTACGGCGGCGTCGAAACGGATGTCCGGTTCGAGGCGGGACTCCCGTAGGAGATCCACCTGTTCGTCCTCCGTGCTCGCGCCTCCGCGCAGGGCCTCCACCCGGCCGGCGAACTCATCCAGCGTCGCGGCCTTCAGCAGCGCCCGCACCAGCGCCGGTCCTGGCAGATGAGACAGCCCGGGTCGCGCGCGCAGGGCGGTGACGATCTGGACGGCCTGTAGTGAGGTACCCCCGAGCTCGAAGAAGTCGTCGGTACGGGACACGAGCGGCACCCCGAGGAGATTCTCCCAGATCCGCGCGACGTGCTGTTCGACCTCGCCGCGCGGAGGATCGGCGAGAGTGCCGGGCCGCTCGCCGGCGGGCTCGGCCAGGGCGCGGGAGTCCACCTTGCCGCTGCTGTTCAGCGGCAGGTCGTCGGCGATCGCCACCTTCCCGGGAAGCATGAACGCGGGCAACCGGTCCCGCAGGAACGCCCGCACCCGTCCCGCGAGCGAACGGCGATCCACCTTCTCACGCGGCACCACCCACGCGACCAGGGCCTTGCCGCCCCGCTGGGATTCCCGCACCGCCACCGCGGCCTCACGCACCTCGGGATGGGCCGCCAGACCGGCCTCCACCTCTCCGATCTCCACCCGGTAGCCGCTGACCTGCACCTGACGGTCACGCCGCCCGAGAAACTCAAGGACGCCGTCCGGCCGCCACAACGCCCGGTCACCGGTCTTGTACATGCGCGCTTCTCCGCCCAGGAACGGGTCGGGCAGGAAACGTTCGGCCGTCCGTTCCTCGTCGCCCACGTAGCCGAGGGCCACGCCGTCGCCGCCCACGTGGAGTTCGCCCTCCTCTTCCGGCTCGCACGGACTGCCGTCCTCGCGCAGCACGTAGCAGGTGGAGTTCGCGATCGGACGCCCGATCGGCACGCTCTGGGCGCTCGGCGGCAGATCTGCCACCTCGTAGGCGCTGGAGAAGGTGCCGTTCTCCGTCGGGCCGTAGCCGTTGACCAGGTGTGCGGGCGGGCCGGCCGCCAGGATGCCGCGCACGCACTCGGGATGCAACACGTCCCCGCCCGCCACCAGATAGCGCAGCGATGCGAACATGCCCGGCTCGGCGAAGCCGAGCTGGTGGAACAGCCCGGCGCTGAGCCACAACACGGTCGCGCCGCTGTCCCGCAGCTCGCGGGCCAGGTCCGGCGGCGACAGCAACGACTCCCGCTCGGGGATGACCAGGTGGGAGCCGTTCAGGTGCGCACCGAAGATCTCGAAGCAGGACACGTCGAACGTGGGGTTGGCGGTCGCCAGGACGACGTCATCCGGGCCGAACGCGGCGCAGTCGGTGCCCGTCGCCAGCCGGACGGGGCCGCGATGAGGTTCGGCCACCGCCTTGGGGACCCCGGTGGAGCCGGAGGTGAAGATGACGTAGGCCGGGTCGGTCGCCGAGGCCACCTTCCCCGGTAGCGGATCGGCGCTCGGGGTCGGCTCGTCCAGCGGCAGCACGTGCCGCGCGTTCAGGACGGAACGCCGGCGCGCGCAGGTCACCACGTGCGCGATGCCCAGCCGCCCGGCCATCGCACGCAGCCGGGCCGGCGGGTCTCCCGGGTTCAGCGGCACGTACGCGCCACCCGCCTTGAGCACGGCCCAGATCCCCACGACGGCCTCCGGCGACCGCTCGACCGTCAGGGCGACGGGCGTGCCCGCACGCACTCCCGACCGTCGCAGAACCCTGGCCAGCGCGTCAGCGCGGTCGGCCAGCTCCCGGTAGGTCAGTGTCCGGCCGCCACCCGTCAGCGCCGGCGCGTCCGGTGTCCGTGCCGCCTGGACGTCGAACAGTTCAGGCAGCACCGCGTCGCGCGGGTAGGGGCGCGCCGTCGCGTTCCAGTCCTTCAGGCTCATTCGGTTTCCCTCCAGATCAGTCGAGGTGTGCGGCGGCCTTCCAGAAGCTGCCGATATGCTCTTCCAGGTGTCTGGCCCGGGTCACCGCCGTGGCCTCGTCCTCACCGCGCCGCAGTCCGTGCTCGACGACTTCGAGGGCGCGCCGCTCCAGTTCGTCCGACTGGCCGCCCTCGTAGTAGGTCACGAACTCCTCGGGCACCTCCAGTCCCTGCTTTTGCACCGCTTCGAGCAGGGCGAGACAGCCGGGGAAGTAGACCGTCATGTCGGTGTGCAGGGCCAGCGCGTTGTCCGCCTGGCCGCCGTGCAGCGCGAGCCAGGAGATGTAGCCGCAGAACGCCTGCGCGTCTGGACCGGACGGCCAGGTTCCCGCCGTTCCCGGATCCATGCCCAGCGGGCGTACGCAGGCCAGCAGCTTGGGGTGCGCCTCGTGGACCAGGCGGGCGACATCCAGGTAGAGGCCGACGATGGGGCTGTCGGAGAAGCGGGCGATGACCATGCCGTACGCCGCCAGCTCCGCGATGTGGCACCGCAGTTCGATCCCGACGAGCCGGCGCAGGTGCTCCACGCTGAGCCCGCCGACCTCGGCCAGGTCGAGCAGGTGATTGCCGACCGGTGAGCGGTCGCGCAGCCGCTGGAGTTCGGCGACGCTGGAGGTCGCCAGGGAGAGCTCCTGGGTGGTGGTCATGGTGCGAACCTTCCTTTCGTCGAATCTGTCTGCCGTTCCCCGTGGCTATGACACGGAGCTGACGCGGGTCTGACATCCGGCCGCCGTACGCCGGGGCGCGGCCCTCGCGCCGCGGCGGGGTCGACGACCACCGTGTTCACGTCCAAGTCGTCGATGAGGCCCCGGAGAGCGGGTTCTGCCAGGCGCACCCAGGGATGGCCCGCGCCGAGCACACTGCGTAACCGCATGGACGAGGTGAACGCCACGGCGGTCCGCTCGCCGGCCACCGTACTGAACAGGCGGAGCGACACGCCCACCCGGCACTGCCGGACGGGGATGAACAGGGCTGGAGTCGTGGCCGTCTCTTCACGAGCGAGGCGCCGCCGCCCGGAAGGGAGCCGTGCGCTGATCTCACAGGCCGGGCCCGCGCGACCGTCACCCGGCCCCCGGCGGCCGGGACCGAGAGGAGATCGCGCGGCGGAGGTCGCACGACGGGCGATCCTCATGCGGGCGGCAGGCCCCTCGGCCAGGCCGCCGGAGTTCATTCGGCCGTCCCTTCCGGCGAGACCCGGAGCCCGCCCTTGTCCAGGAACTCGTACGCCTCGCCGACCGTCGCGGCGCCACTGTGGAAGAGGTTGTTGACCAGGGCATGCCGGGCCCCTCCCACCGTGAGGCCCTCGTACAGGTGCTCGACGGTGCCGGCGCCGCCCGAGGCGATGACCGGTACGCTCACCGCCGTTGCGATGGCCGAGGTCATCTCCAGGTCGTAGCCACTGCCGGTGCCCTCCCGATCGAGGCTGTTGGCCAGCAGGTGCCCGGCGCCCAGGTCCGCCAGCATCTTCGCCCACACCACGGCGTCCAGGTCGGTCCCCTGTCCCCCGCCCCGGATGGCCACGTTCCATCGGCCCTCGCCGGCGCGGGCGACGTTCATGACGCCCAGGACCCGGTCGGGGCCCTGCCGCTGCGCGAGCGTGTGCAGGACGGACGGGTGCTCCACCGACGTGGTGCTCAGCCCGACAGCCGCGGCGCCCGCCTTCAGCAGCAGTTCGGCCGCATCGGCCGAGGGCATGTAGCCGTTGTCCACGGTGACCCAGAACTGACCGCCGGTCTCGTTCAGCGCCCGGATGAGGGGCAGGAACGTCTCGTGGTTCGTCCACGGCTCCTGTACGTCCACGAAGATCGGCCCACCTGCGTCACGCAGGTAGAAGGAGGCGATCTCGACGGCGTCGGCGGCGTCGGACAGCTCGGAGATGCCCGAGGACGGTGACGCCCTGCCGCCGGCCACATCGATGCACGGAATGATGAGGTCGTTCATGATGTCCCCTTCTTCGTCGTTCGGAATGCGGGTCAGCGTTCACGCGAGGGGTTGCGGCGCGGGAGGGTGGTCGGTGAGCAGCACCTTTCCCGTGCGGCCGGTCCGCGCACTGTGCTCCACGGCCGCCTTGACCCGCGCCAGCGCGTACCGTCCGGCCACTTCGGCGTCGAACCGCCCGTCCGCGGCGTTCTCGATCACCTCCTCGATGAGGCGGGCGCGATCGGGCTCTCCCAGCGCGGCGAGCCGCTCGGGCAGCCAGAACCCGCGCACGGTGAGAGAGGAGAAGATGGCCTCACGAGGCGGTACCGGGATCGGCTCCCCGGACAACGCCCCGAACACGATCAGCTCGCCGCCGGGGCGCAGGCAGCCGAGCAGGCTCCCGCCCACCGTGCCGCCGATGGAGTCGATCGCGGCGCTCGCCCCGCCCGACGTGACGGCCAGCACCCGCTCGGCCCAGGCCCCGGTGGAGGTGTCGATGACCTCGTCGGCTCCCAGGCGGCGAAGCGGGAGTACCTGTTCCGGCCGCCTTACCAGATGCAGGCATCGGATCCGGCGTTCGCCGGCGTGCGCCAGGATCATCCGGCAGACGGCCGACGCGCCGGCCGACAGCAGCAGCCATCCGCCGGCGGGCACGTCGAGCGAGTCCACCAGCAGGCGCGCCGCGAACGGGTTCACGGTGAGCCGGCAGGCCAGCTCGTCGGGCACGCCGTCCGGGACCCGGATCAGCTCGCCGGGCGCGGCGCTGACGTAGTCCTGCCAGGTGCCGGTCGCGGCCACGGCGACCCGGGTGTCTTCACGGTACGTGCCCGCGCGGTCCTGCCGCTCCACCACGCCCACGCCTTCGAACCCCGCGGGCGAGGGAAGCGGCGGTCTGCGTCCGTACTCTCCTCGGACGTACATGAGGTCGGAGGGGTTGATCGGCCGCGTGGTCATCCGTACGAGCAGGTCGTCCGGCTCTTTGGCGGGGATGGGCACGTCGTCCACGGACAGGACGGCGGCCGGGTCACCGTGACGGTGGAAGCGTACGGCTCGCACGGCGAACCCCCTCATCGGGTGCGGCGGACAGCAGGTCGGTGAGGCGGCCGGAGCGCGGGGCCAGGCGCCGGGCGACCTCGACGGCCGACCGCACGGCCGACTCCTGGCTGGAGACCCAGGTGGTGTACTGGCCCGCGAAATGCAGCCCCTCCCGTCCCTGCAGCGCGGCGAGGCGGCGCTGGGCGCGGACGGCGGCCGGTGTGATGAGCAGGTGCCGGTAGTCCTCGCGCAGCACCATCTGCTGGGGCAGGCGGTCGCGGTGGGTGAGCTGGCTCTTGAACACCTCCACGCCCCTGCCGGGGCCGAACCAGTCGGTGCTCTCGCTCCAGCCGTCGTGCACCTCGAATGTGCTGGTCGACCATTGCTCGCGGCACTCGGGCAGGTAGGCGGGGTCCAGGTGCAGCGCGTACGTGGTGTCGACGGGCTCGAAAGCGGCCAGTACGTCGCGTACCTCCCGCGTTCCAGCCAGCGGATGCAGAAGCTTCGCCGCCTCCCACGGCGGCACCGCGAGGACGAGTTCGTCCACGATGTGCCGCTCGCCGGTCGTGTCGAGCAGTTCGTAGCGGCCGTCCGACCGGCGGATCTGCCGTACGCCGGCCGCGGTCTTGATCGTCGCGGCCGGGGTACGCGCCGCCAGGGCCCAGGCCACGCTCTCCAGGCCCGTGACAAGTTGCTGCCAGCTCGGCTCGCCCGCGGCGCTCACGTAGAAGGCGGCGGCGGCGCGGGCCGAAAGGGTCATGGCCCGTTCGATGCCGCAGCAGAACAGGAAGGCCGGACGGGCGTACAGGACGTCGTGCTTGATCTGCGGGCTGACCGGCAGGGGCTCCACCAGATCGGCCAGCGGCCGCTCCCAGCTGACGTCCTCCTTATCCCATTCGGCCGCCCGCTGAAGGTAGAGGTTCAGCGCGTGCCACGCCGGCCCGAGCCGTTCGGCCCGGCGCCACGCCGGCTCGGGCGTGTGCGGGCTGACCAGCAACGGCTCCTTCAGCCCCGCCTTCAGCACGGTGAGCGAGGCCGGGCAGTCGACGAACTGCCCGTCTGTGAATCCCAGGAGTGACAGCAGCCTGCGATGCGCAGGGAACAGGTCCGGGGAGATGTCCTGCGCTCCGAGGTCCAGCGTCGTCTGCCCCTCACCGGTCCGGACATGGACCGATCGCATCGTGCCGCCGATCCGGTCGAGAGATTCGAGCACCACGGTCCGGCATCTGCTGGCCAGGAGCCAGGCCAGGGTGAGCCCCGACAGTCCGGCTCCGACTATTCCGACGCGCATGTCATTTCCCCTGGATGAGAGACGATGAATGATGTCGGCCTTCCGCTGACTCGTAGATTCTTCGGTGGCCGGAGAGTGCGGCCAGCCGGTACGGACCGGTGCTCTCCTGCTCGATCTTGTGGTCGCCTCCGTCGGCCGGGATCTCCACCTGGTGCAGTTCGCGGTAGTGCGCGTAGGTGATGGGACGGCGGCGGGCGATCGCCCCGGCGTTGGCGGCGGACCTGAGGTGCTGGTGGTAGCCGGGCTCAATGACGCCGCTGAGGAACTCCGCGACGCTCCCGGAGCCGTAGCTGATGATGGCGATCGGCCGGTTGGCGAGATCGTCGCGATGGTCCAGCAGGGAGGCGAGCCCGACGTAGGCGGAGGCTGCGTAGCTGTTGCCGACGGCCCGGTTGTAGATGGTGCCGGCGGCGAGCACACTGTCGAGGTCGGTGCCGGGCGCCGCGTCGGAGCCCGCGTGATGGAGCAGGTGCCGGTGCGCCTTGTAGGCCATCCTGGTGAACGGCTGGTGATAGCAGCACGCGGCGAATTCGGACAGGTCGCGACCGCCCCGGTAACGATAGTCGGCCCAGGCTTGTTCGATCGCGTGCTGGTAGGCCTCGACAGACAGCTTGCCATCGACGACCGCCTCGGTGCGGTAGTTGGGACGCCAGAAGTCGGAGACGTCGTCGGAGTAGAGGCCCGAGGGAGTGTCCAGGCGCAGGATGGCGGGTTCGGCGGTGATGAGCATGGCGACGGCCGCGGCGCCCTGGGTGGGCTCGCCGGTGGAGCCGAGTGCGTATTTGGCGACGTCGCCGGTCAGGACGAGGACCTGCTGGGCGGGTTCGCGGGCGATCAGCGCGGCGGCGAACTGCAGGGCCGCGGTGGCGGAGTAGCAGGCCTGTTTGAGTTCGACGACGCGGCAGGTGGTGGGCAGCCCGAGCAGGCCGTGAACGTAGAGCCCGGCGGCCTTGGACTGATCGACGCCCGATTCGGTGGCGAACAGGACGGTGCGGATCCGGTCGCCGCCGTGCCGGGCGATGATCGGCTGGGCGGCGGTCGCCGCCATGGTGACGATGTCCTCATCGGCCGCGGGGATGCTCATCGCGTCCTGGCCGAGGCCGACGTGGAACTTGGCCGGATCGACGCCGAGGTGGCGGGCGAGCGCGTCGTGGTCCAGGCGATAGTGGGCGGTGGCCAGGGAGAGGTCGTGGATGCCGATGAGGGGCTCGGTCATGACGTCCTGCTTTCGCGGTCTCGGGGACGGCGTTCGTAGGTGAGGTGGGCGCGCATGAGTTCGCCGGGGTTGGTCTGCGCCGCCAGGAGCGACAGCTCTCCGCAGAGCACGGTGGCGGCCGCCAGGACGGCCAGGCGGCGGGCGTTCGCGCCGGGCTCACGATCCTCCCGGCAGCCCAGCCGGGTCAGGTTCTCGGCGATGAAGCCGTGGTCCTTGGCGCTCCCGGTGGTACCGACGATGATGTTGGGAATCGTGCAGGAGAAGTACAGGTCGCCGTCGCGGTCGTCGGCGTGGGTGATGCCCTGGGAGCCTTCGACGATGTTGGCCGCGTCCTGCCCGGTGGCGAGATAGAAGGCGAGCAGCAGGTTGGCGTAGTGGGCGTTGGCTGATCGGATCCCTCCGGCCAGGAGCGTGCCGATGAGGTTCTTGTGCACGTTGAGGCCGGCGATCGCGGCGGCGGTGGTGTGCAGCTTCTTCTCGACCACGTCGCCCGGCAGCCGGATTTCGGCGATGACGTTCTTGCCGCGGCCGAGGATGCCGTTGACGGCGCTGGCCTTCTTGTCGGTGCAGTAGTTGCCCGAGATCGAGCCGTACCGCAGACCGGGCACTGTGGTGAGGATGTGCCGCATGAGGTGGTCGCCGGCCAGGGTGGTCATGTTGTGCCCGGCCGCGTCGCCCGTGGCGAACTCGAAGCGGAGGAAGAGCAGATTGCCCGCGATCTGGTGGTGCAGGCACAGGAGCCGGGCGAACCGGCTGGACCCGGCGACCACCTTCCGCAGTTGGTCGAGGGAGGCGGCGAGGTGCTGGGCCGCCCGGTGCGCGGTCGGGGCGTCGTCGGCCTCCAGCAGGATCGAGCGGGTCATCCGCTCGTCGATCAGAGTGGCGACGATCCCGTCATCGGTCATCGTGGAGGTACGCGCGCCGCGTTGCGCGGAGGGCCACAGCGGGGACTCGAAGGTGGCAAGGGGGACGTTCACCTCGTCGTTGACGATGTTGCCGGTGATCCGGATCGGTCCCACCCATCGCAGGGGCACGGCCGCCGACGTCTGGTCCAGGTGCTGGGTCATGTGCGGGTCCTCCTGGAGCCGTAGGGCGCGGGGTCGATGCCACGGGCGTGGCAGAACTGTGCGACGTCTCCGCTGAGCAGCAGGTCGCAACCACGCAGTTCGCCCGGTGCGGACACGCCGAGCACGGTCATGATCTGGTGGAGCTGGTCGAGCCAGCCGCGGATCGTCTCTGTCAGCGCCTGCGTGCCGTGGTCGGCGAGGACGGTGAGGAACCGTCCCGCGACGCCGACCGCCACGGCGCCGAGCGCCAGCGCCCGTGCCATGTCGAGGGGGGAACGGACGCCGCCGGAGGCGAAGAGGTCGATGCCGGTGATTCCCGCGGCGTCCAGCAGGCAGCAGGGCGTCGACTGGCCCCAGTCGGCGATGAAGGCGTAGTCGCCGTCCGGCCGGCGGGCGTTCTCGATGCGGGCGAAGTTGGTTCCGCCACGCCCGCCGACGTCCGCCGCGGTCACGCCCGCGTCCCGCAGACGGTGGACGGTCTCGCGGCTGAGGCCGAACCCGACCTCCTTCACGATCAAGGGGATCTCCAGGGCGGCGGCCAGCCGTTCGATCCGCGCGGGCCAGGCGGCGAAGTCCCGGTCCCCCTCGGGCATCACGATCTCCTGTACCGCGTTGAGATGGATCTGCAGGGCGTCGGCCTGGAGCAGGTCCACGGCCCGGCGCGCCTGGTCGACCGTGGCGTTGGCGTTGAGATTGGCGATCACTGTCCCGGCGGGGTTCTCCTCACGGAGCACCCGGAAACTGCCGGCCAGGTCCGGGTCGCGCAGGTAGGCGCTCATGGATCCGGACGCGATGGGGACGCCCGACTCGCGGGCCGCCGCGGCCAGCCCTCGATTGATCTCTCCGGTGGCGGTGCTGCCTCCGGTCATGCCGTTGATGTAGAGCGGGGCCGGCCAGGTCAGGCCCAGCGCCCGCGTGGTCAGATCCACCCTCTTGTCGTCGATGCCGGCCAGCGCGTGGTGCAGGAAGCGCACGTCGTCGAAGTCGTTTTCCTGGTCGGCGTGCCGCTGCTGGTCAAGGGCGTGACGGACATGGTCGTCCTTACGGTTCGTGGTCATAGCGTGTCCTGTTGGGTGGGGTGCGGGTGCAGGGCGAGCGGCTGGACCCCGGCTGCGATCCAGCGCTCACGCAGCTCCGGCAGCACGTAGGACTGGTCGCCCCTGAGCAGCGCGATACCGCAGTCACCGCCGCCCGCGCCCGACGGTTTGGCAGCCGCGCCGAAAGCCTCGGCCACCTCGCACAGGGCGCGCAGCCGGGGGGTCATCCAGCCCAGCGAAGCCCGGCGGTCCAGCTCGGACAGCAGGTCCCGGGCGCGCCTGATCTGCTGCTGAATTCGTCCGACGTTCCCTCCCATCAGCCCGGTGGCCAGGAGGGAGACGCACGTGGTGCTCGCGGCCAGGAACGCGCGATGCCGCCCGGCGACGGACCCGTCAGGGTCATCGCGGAACCGTCCGAGCAAGCCGGTCGTGGAGGCGGGCCGGCCGGTCCAGCCGGCCTCCAGGCACGCGCTCCGGGGCGTCGGCAGCGGACGCAGAACCAGTTCCGGCCATGGGGCGCTGAGCGCGCCACTCACCGTTCCCCATGCGGCGTCGCCGGTGAGTCCGGGCGAGCGTTGCCGGTCGGGCGCGCAGTACAGGAGCCAGCCTCCGACGGCGCCGGCCGCCACATCGCCGCCGGAGGTGTCCGGGGTGACCGCCAGGGTCGCCAGCATCGCCACCCGGTACAGGTCGGCGCGGCTCAATCGCAGATCGTAGAAACGCGCGAGCGCGCCGCAGGTCGCGACGGTGACCGCGGCGCTGGATCCGAGGCCGAGCTTGCGCCCGTCCCCGGCCGTCAGGTCCGTGGCGACCGACAGGTGGAACGGGCGGCCAGGTCGGCCGTGTTCGGCGGCCAGTCGCTCCACGACGTCGACGGCGGATCGCACGAACGCCAGTGGTCCGGCCGCCGCCGGCTCTGCCGGAGCGAGCCGCCCGTCCACCCGCTCGCAGCGCAGCACCAGCCCGCCCGATAGGTCCGAGGTCAAGGTGGTGGGTCCGGCCGTGTCGGCGATGGTCACCGTGGCGTAACGATCGACGGCCATCAGGACGGCCGGATGGCCGGGCCACAGGACGGCGTACTCTCCGGCGACGAACAGCTTCCCCGGCGCCCGGAACATCGTCATCGGTCCTCACCGCCGCAGACGGTCGCGGCCGGGCCAGGCCCGGCGATGTGCACCGACTGGACGTCACCGATCGCGCCGAGCTCTTGTGCCACACCGGCGGCGTCCTGGCGGGGGCACAGCACGGCGACGTTCGGCCCGGCGTCGATCGTGGCGTGCGCGGGCACGCCCTGCTCACGCAGGCGCGCCACCCGGTCAAGCACCGCCAGGGAGCCGCCGGTCAGATAGCGTATGGCCGGGCGGGCGGCGAGCATGCTCGCGTGCATGCCCAGCGCGTTGCGTTCGGCGATCATCCCGGCCCTGTCGAGGTCGCCCTGCCGCAGTGCCCGCCTCAGCTCACCGAGATCTGCTTCGCCGGCCCTTGCCCAGGCTCCGTAGAGCGGAGAGGTGGCCTGCGTGTGCCGCATCGCCTGCCGGCTCGGCACCCTCTTGGGCCCGGGATCGACCACGGTGATGACCAGCGCCGGGTCCAGCGCGCCGACCGGCACCGGTTCGGCGTAGGACGTCTTGTCGCCCATCCGGCCTTCGGCGAGGCCGGCGTGCCACTGTACGAAGCCGCCGAACACCGACCGGCAAGCCGACCCGGATCCGCGCCGGGCCAGTCGCGACAGCGCGCGGCCATCCAGGCATAGTCCATAGACGGAGGCCGCGGCGACGGCCAGAGCGGCGAACCCGGCCGCGGATGACGCCAGCCCGGCCGCGGTCGGCACCGTGTTCACCGACTCCACGATCGCGTGTGCCGACCGGCCCGCCAGAGCCCGTACCACCTCCAGAAACCGGCGGATCCGGTCGGCGGTCACGTCTTCGGCGGATCCACCGTTGAATCGCACCACGTCGGTGGCGGCATCAGGAACCAGCTCGACACGCGTGGTGGTGGGGAAGAGGTCCAGAGTCATGGACAGACTGCCGGTGACCGGCAGCATCCATTTCTCATCCCGCTTGCCCCAGTACTTCACCAGCGCGATGTTCGGATATGCCCGAGCCGTGACACCACGTCCGCCGGTCGCCGTCATGACGCCCGCCCGCATGAGACCGTCCACGTCGCGCCTGCCCCGGCGTGCCGCAGTGCTGCCCGCAGCCGCCCGGCGTCGCCGGGCGATCCGGCCAGCGCCAGGACGCAGCCGCCGAGCCCGCCGCCGGTGAGCTTGGCGCCATGCGCCCCAGACTCCAGCGCCGCGGCCACCAGACGATCGACGGCCGGTGTGGTGACCCCCACCTGGCAGAGCAGGTCATGAAAGTCGAGCATGTGCTGCCCCAGCACGTTGAGCTGCCCGGATACCAGTTCGTCCGCCGCCGCGGTGACCAGCGTCCTGGCCCGGGACAGAAGGCGCCGCGCGCGGCGCGGGTCGGCGTCGAGCATCGCGCGCACGCGGGCGACGGCTTCGCGCGTGCGGCTCGGAACACCGGTGTCAGCCACCACGAACGTCGCTTCCCCGGCGAAGGTGAGGGGCCGGGCCGCCCCGCCGGCGAACCAGATCGGGCCGTCCATGGCCACCGCGCGGGCATCCACCCCGCTGGCCCTTCCATGCATACGGTGCTCACTGCGCTGGACGAGGTCGTACACCTCATCGCGGTCCAGGGGGGTGCCGTAGAGATCGGCCACGGCGCGCACGGCCGCCGTCGCGCAGGCGGCGCTGGACCCAAGGCCACGCCCGGCTGGAACGGTGCGGCCCAACTCCACCGTGGGCACATCGTCACGCGCGATACCGCCGGCTTGGCCGCATCCCCGTAGTGCCGCGCCGACCACGGCATCCACCGTGGCGGCGAGGGCTGCCATGCCGTCCCGCGGCGGCGCTGGGCGGCCTCGATGACGAGCCAGCGCGGTCACGGTGAGTTCTGCGATCGGCAGTGCGATGGCCGGTGTCCCGTGGACCACGGTGTGCTCACCAAGCAAGATCACCTTGCCGTGGGCCTGCCCGATCCCCACCGGCCTCGCGTCACCCGGTCCCGCTCGAAGGGCGCCGCGTCCTTCGGGTTCTGGCTGGTGAGGCTGGGGCCGCACAGAGTCTCCGGCAGGCGTGGCAGGCCGGACGGCGAAGCGCTGATCTCTGCCGGCGCCCCGGACTCCCGGGGCGCCGGCCGGCTGGTCTCCCATGACGCATTCCTACAGGTGAGAAAGGCTGAAGCCCTTCCACCGTGTGCGCCGGGCATGGACGGCGCGAGCAACCGTTCCACCGTGCGGGACGTCCGGCGAAGTTGAGCCGGCACAGGGTGCGCGCCGAGGTCACGACCGTAGCCGTGTTCTCGGCGGGTGTTCCGTACGGTGGAACATCCCTTCGCGGCAGCCGTCGACGACGCCAATGGTGGAACGGTTGCGACCTTCTTCCCCAGAGGAGTAACCCATGGGAGCGATCGGCCGGGCCGCGTCATGAACGACGGACCGGCAGACCTGGCAGGCAGGGTGGAGGTGGCGCTCGCCGAGTTCCTCGACGGGCAGAGCACGCCGCCCGGCGCGGAAGAACTGAGCTCGGTGCTCGGCTGTCTACGCGAGTACGTGCTGCGCGACGGCAAGCGTGTCCGCCCGGTGTTCTGCTACTGGGGCTGGCGCGGAGCCGGAGGTGAGGACTGTCCGCAGATCGTGTCCGCCGCGGCTTCTCTTGAGCTCTTCCACGCCTTCGCCCTGATCCACGACGACATCATGGACGACGCCGACACCCGGCGCGGCGGGCCGGCGATGCACCGCCTGCTCGCCGAGGAGCACGTCAGGAACGGCTGGCGCGGTCCGCCCGGCGCGTTCGGCACGGCCACCGGCATCCTGCTGGGCGACCTGTGCCTGATGTGGGCCGACGAGTTGCTCCACCACAGCGGCCTCGACGCGCGCAGGCTCGCCCGCGGGCGCTGGGCCTATGACCTCATGCGTACCGAGATCGTGGCCGGACAGTACCTGGACGTGCTGGAGACCGCCCGGCGCGACGGCGACGTGCGGCGGTCGCTGACGATCGCCCGCCTCAAAACGGCCGCCTACACCGTGCAACGCCCACTCCATCTCGGCGCGGCGCTGGCGGGAGCCGGACGGGAGGTGCTGGGTGCCTACTCCAGGTTCGCGATCCCGCTGGGAGAGGCGTTCCAGATGCGCGATGACGTCCTGGGCGTGTACGGGGATCCGGCCGTCACCGGTAAGTCCGCCATGGACGACATGCACGAGGGCAAGCCCACCGTCCTGATCGGCCAGGCCGTCCGACATGCCACAGCGGAGCAGCGGGCCCGCATCCGTGCCCTGTACGGCGACCCAGAACTGGGCCACGGCGGCGCGGCGGAACTGCGCGAAATCATCGCCGCCACCGGAGCGCTCGAACACACCGAGAACATGATCGGCCGTCGGACCGAACGCGCGTTCGCCGCGCTGCACGGCGCGCCGATCCGTCAAGAGGCCCGGCAGGCGCTGCTCGGCCTCGCCGAAAGAGCCGTCGAGCGAACCCGATAACGCGCGTCGGCCACCCACAAGCGGTGGCCGACGCGCCGGAGCAAGCGAGTATGGAACGGAGACGGATACGCGATGAGCATGGCCAAGAGCCCCTCGAGCCAGGACGGTCCCTCCATCGACACGGCCTTGTTCGGGCCGGACCTCTACCGCCCCGACGCGGGGACTCCAGACCGGCTCGCGTCCGACGTGCGGCGGATCCCCGAACTCCGCAGAGCTTGGGTTCCGGTCATGGGGGATCGCCTGTTCGACCCCCGTACCCCGGTGGGCACCTATGACCCGAGCAGGAAGGACGTTCCCCTGGAAGAGGACCGGGCAGAAGCGCGCCCTTCGAAGGACTTCCCCGCGCTCCCCCTCGCCGTCGATGCCCCGCGCCGTCACGGGTTCGTCGCCCGCGGCACGAGTCTCCTGCGGGCCATGACCGAAGCGATCCCCGTGCCCGACACCCCCTTCTGGCACGCGGTGGCCGAACAGACCTACGGATACGCCTGGTGCCTCATGGACAACAACCGCCTGTGCCGGCAGTGCGTGCACGGCTCCTGTTCGGTCAGCTTGTTCGACTCCTTCGCCGACTACTACCACTTCTGCGAGCAGATGCCCGAGACGCTTGACGTCACCGCACAACGCGTCACCGAGTACATCGATCACGTCCACCGTGAGCACGCGGCCGACGGGCAGGAACGCAAGATCATGGACGCCTGGCTCATGTCGGCCCACGCCATCTACCTCGATGTCCTCCATCCCAAGGCCGACCACCTGCGCGTTCCCGATGACGAGCTGCGCACCATCCGCTACCGCGTCATCAACGGCGCGGCCAGGGCGCTGACGCTTCAGGCCAGGCTGGAGCAGGGCCCGCTGATCGGTGACGACGACACCATCGATGCCGTCGCCCTCACCGCGATGGTCACGCACGATGCCTGCGACCGCCGCCACGACAACCTCGCGAACGAGTCCTACAACACCTTCACCTTCGTCAGCACCCACACCGGCGCGGAAAGCGTGGACATGATCCGCCGCTTCTGCACCGACGTGTGGGCCTGGGCCATCGACCACCGGGCCGACTGGGCGATGCACATCGCCGGTCGGCTGCTGATCTGGCAGGTCTACATGGCCCGCTACCAGGCCGATGTCCTCCTCGACCACCTGACAGGCCCCGATCCGCACCGCCGGGCCCAGGTCGACCCCTACGGCGATCCGGTGCTGAACAGCCTGAACCCGCTCCTGCCCGGCCCGGCACCCGACGACTACGACCTCCGCTCCCGGTGCCAGGACAAGGCCCGCCACGACCACCTGCTCCGAAGCTGCCTGGCGCACTTCCGCGACTGTCCGGGCTGCCGGGGCTACGACGCCGCCACCTGGCAGCGACGGGTCCCCATGATCGAGGCGGCCTACCGCGGCAAGTACTCCGACGTCCATTGCCTCGACGCGCTCAGCACCTACACGATCCTCGCCTCCCTCGACCGACTCTGGTGGGCGGCGGACCCGGCAGCCCGCTACACCGGCCCAACGGGCGAATGGTCCCCCATGTTCTGCTGATCCGCCGCGACCACCCCGGATCGGCCCAGATCCCGGCAGGTGACCACGGCGCGCGTCGCACCCTCCACGACCAGGCAACCACAGCACCCGAGGAGAAGACCATGACCGGTGCACCCGCCCTTACCGACAGCGACCGCGTACTGCCGCCAAGTGCCGCCCTGGCCCATGAACGGGGCGGGCTTGCCCTGCTTGAGCCCTCTCGCCCCATCCACGTGGCCTGGCCGCGGCGCGCGGATTTCATCGAGTTCTGCTTGCGGGCAAGACCGGATGACGCGGGACAGAACATCGACGGGATCGAGCAGATGATCCGCGATTGCGCCACCCGGCTCTGGTTCGACAGCAAACTCCGCCAAGGCATCGAACTGGACGACGAAGAGGAGCACACACGAGCCGAAGCCAGTCCGGCTCTGGAAGACTCTGGCCTCCAGCCGTTCCTTCGGGCCATGACCGCGTGGGCGGCCCACACCGCCGTACTGGACGACCCGGCCACCCGCAAGGTCTGGCTGATGAACGTCCTCACCGGCGCGTCCAGCGCCATCGCATACCGCTCCCGTCCGGTCCCGATTCCGCCAGGCAGTGGGCTGCTCAACATAGCGATCGCCGAAGATTCCACACCGTCACACGACAGCACCGCCTGCGTACTCCCGCCCAAGGATCTCGGCGTGTCTCACTTCACGCCGCCGGACGATTGGAAGGAGTTGTGCGAAGAGCTGGGTTTTGGCTGGCGGGAAGGAAACACGGCCACCACGCTCTACGCCTGGAGCGGTGGCTGGACGCTGACCTACGGCAATGCCGACCGTGACGCGAGGGCCTGGTATCTCTGCGGCACGGGCGACTACGACCTCTTCATCGACGAGGCCGGGCAGGTGCCCGACATCCCCCTGCCCGCCACCGGCTCCCCGGCGGACGGTCACCGGCCCCGCAACACGCTCACCATGGCCGAGGTCGTAGCGGGCGCGATGGACATCGATCTCCAGAAACTCGTCCACGACCTGCAGGTTTCTCGCGCGCAACGCCAATCAACCAGCAACGAGAAGGACCCTCACCGCGCAGGCACACAGATGGACATCACCGATGACCTGTGGTGGCTGTGCAACGCCTACAACTGTGGGGGCGCGGTGTACGTCTGGCACGGGCGCAACGATTTCTTCAGCGAACTCAGCGAAATGAGTCTCAGCCTCTGGACGGCCAATCTCTTCGACCTGCACTACGACTGCGCCTACGACAATCCGCTGACGCAGGCTCGCTACCTCGTCGGCAGGCTCGACGCTCTGGGCGCCGACCGAAGCCACGCCTATCTCGCCCTGTCCGGCGCCTGGATGAACACCACCACGAGCATCCTGTCCGGCACCGACCAGTCATCCGGACAGCTGGGCATGCTCGCCTGGTATCTGTGGGCCCTGCTCGCCCCCCGCTACCACGCCGGCCACCTGCTCACCGGAGCAACCCATCAAGTGGACCCGGCAGTGATCGATGAATGGTGCCGGCATCATCCGCACGGCGCCCATCTGCCATCCCGTGAAGCGTGGCACCGGGCCTGTCGGGCGAAAATCGACGTCTGCACCACATGCCGTACCCGGCCGCTTTCCGATCTCATCCAAGGCGGCCCGGCACGTTGCCCGGCTTCCCTCACCGCCAGACGAGTGCGCGTCCCGGACAACGCCCTGGCCTCGATCGACGCCCAGGAAGTCGACTGGCCGACGATCGAGGCCTTCGATCGCTGGGTCGGCCTGGCCATCGACCTCGCCTACTGCGGAGACGCCACGGCGATCCCCGACCTGGACCGCGCCGGCGACGACATACTCCTACGTCTCCTGCGCCTGGCCGCCAGCCGCGAAGGACACGGCAAGCGCCGGGCGACGATCGCACTGTGCGTGCTGCTGTCGATGGCGGCGGAACGCAACATCTCCCGCCTGCTCGGAACCCTGAACCTCACCAGCGTCACGCAACTCCTCACCCGTCCTTATGTCCCCGGCGAAGCTCCCTAGTCAACCGGCGTCTCCCGCATCGACCCCGTACCCGATCGGAGAGGATCATGAAAACCGACCGGCCTCTCGCCGAGGCGCCCGGTGCCCTGCCGTTCATCGGCCATGCGATCCCGCTGGTACGCGACCCGCTGCGCTTGCTGCGGACCCTGCCGGCGCACGGCGATCTGGTGCGGATCCGGATCGGCCTCTTCCCTGCCATCGTGGTCTGCGACCCCCACCTCGTCCACCGGGTTCTCACCGACGATCTCACCTTTGACAAAGGCGGGCCCCTGTTCGACCGGGTCGCGGCCACCGTCGGCAGAGGATTGATCACGTGCTCGCACCTGCAGCACAGACGCCAGCGCCGGCTGACCCAGCCGGCCTTCCACCGCTCCCGGTTCCCGGCCTACACACGGATCATGGTCGAGCAGATCGCCGGCGCGATCGACGGCTGGAACGACGGGCAGACCATCGACGTCCTGGCCGAGATGCAGAAGATCACCATGAGGGTCGTGCTGGCGACGATGTTCAGCACATCGCTGAGCACCGCAGCCATCGCACGGGCCACGCGAGATCTTCACGACATCCTCAGCCTGACCTATTGGCGGATGTTCCTGCCCGCGCTCCTGCGTCGGCTGCCCACCGCCGCGAACCTGCGATACGAACGGGCGAACGCCGGCCTTCGCCACACCGTCGCCAAGGCCGTCACCGAGCGGCGCTCCGAAGACCTCATCGGCTCCAAAGGCGATGACCTGCTGACCATCTGGCTGGCCGAACGTGATGACGAAACCGACGGCCGGGGATTCTCCGACGCCGAACTCGTCGATCAAATCATGACCTTCTTCATCGCCGGCGTAGAGACCACCGCCAACGTGCTCAGCTGGGCCCTGTCCTTCCTGTCCGACGACGCCGAGGCAGAAAGGCGGCTCCACGCCGAAGTCGACGGGGTCTTCAGGGGCCGACCCGCGCACCACGACCTTCCCCTTGCCCAGCTTCCCTTCACCGGTCAGATCGTCACTGAGACGCTTCGCATCTGCCCACCAGGCTGGATGTTCACCCGGATCACCAGAACCGCGACCCGACTCGCCGGTCAGTCATTCCCCGCCGGAACCACGCTCATCTACAGTCCCTATCTCTTGCACCACCGCGCGGATCTGCACCCCGACCCCGAGCGCTTCGATCCGGATCGATGGACCGAGAGCGGAGACGCCCCCATCAGGGAAGCTTTCATCCCCTTCGGCGGGGGCGGACGCAAATGCATCGGAGACGACTTCGGTGTCACCGAGGCATGCTCGGCACTGGCCATGATCGCCAGCCGCTGGCGATTGCGGCGGATGGCCGACGGCGCATGCGAGGCTGAGCCACGTCTTGGGCTCCGGCCCAAGGACCTGCACATGCGCGTCACGGCCCGCTTTGATCCGTAGGTTCCGGGTTCGAGCCCCGAGCATCCTACCACTCCATACCCCACCCAGTGAGTAGCCGGGGGGAGTCTCACCCCCCGGCCCTCTCAGAGACGGAACCTGTCAAACCTGGTGAGACATCAGGCTACTTGCGTGCTTTGTGGCGAGGTGCCCGTCTCGGAGGCCGCGGGTGGCTGGTTGATCCACACCTTGGCCGGCAGTGCCGGTGGGTAGGGTCGCCGGGTTCGCGGAAGTCCCGGTCGATCTCCTCATCGCCGGTGGGTTCTTGCTCTTCGATCCGGGCGAGGATGTTGTCCTGACGTTTCCCAAGATCACGGAGCTCTTTCTTGAGCCGGTCGCTGGGTGCCTCGCCTTGTGAGGCTTTCTGAGGGAGTTGGTGTCGCAGCGCCTCGATGTATGGGGCGTTGAAGACCCGGACTGCGAAGAACTCGTATACCAGGTCGAGCAGATCGTCTTCACGAACCCACAGGCTGACAGCTTAGGACTACAACACATAGCAGAGTGTTGCGCGTCATTCGCGGAGAGTATCCCTGCACGAGCCAGCAATTTCGTGACTTACTGAAGTCGTGCGCTTTCTCTCCGCGTAACTTGGAGGACGACACGGGGTGCCTCCTTCGGGCGGCTCCGTCTCGTCTTCGACGGTTCTGACGCTTGGAGGGCGCGTGCTGCTTTCCCCCATGAGCGAGCGGCGGGCTCTGGTCCGCTCGCTGGTCTCCGAGTTCGCACCCGAGGAACTCCCCGATTTCGACCTGATGACCACGGCCTACTTCGGCTCTCCCGCGGCGGCGCGCCGAGCCCGTCGGACGCGCGAGGAGCCTGGCGCCTTCGGCATCGACCTCGCCGATCCGGTCTTCGTCAACCTGTTGTGGGGCGTCGTCGGCGGGCTGACCACGGAGATGCTGGTCAGTGGTGCGCGCAGGGGGCGAAGCTGGTTCAAGCGCCGCAAACGGGCACACCCGGACGACCCGCTCCCTGAGCTGCCGCCGGAGCTGGAGCAGGCAGTACGCGAGCAGGTCGCCGAGGCGCTGCGCCAGGCCGCGCGGGACGATGCCGACGAGGTCAGCCGGCGCCTGCTGGAACGCTGGGCGCGCCGTGACTGGACGCCACCGCATTGACCGCGGCCGGCGGCCGGATCAGCCCTTTCCTGCTTCCAGCCGCGACGACATCTCGCTTCCTCCTGCTGGTCGTCATCACGTTGTGGGCCGCCGGATCCTCCTTCGACCAGGTCCTGACCTGGCTGGAGCGGTACACCCGATGCAACATCACCGGCGATGCCGCCGCAGCCGCCGGTATGCCGGCGCAGCGGCTGAGCCCGCTGTATCTGATGTGCGTGCGCGAGATCTCCCTGGAGCGCGCGGTGGCGAGCCTGGCCGCCATGGCCGCGGTGACCGCAGCGGTTGTGCTGTTGAGCCTGGTACGGCCTCGGCTGACCAGGAAGCGGCAGAATCTGCGGCACGCCGATCCCGCGGCCTACGCCGAACTGCACGCGCTGGTGAGCAGGCTCGCCCGCGCCGAGGGCGTCACCCGCCCGCCCATCCTGCTGCTCGACCCCAACCGGGGCGCGCCGGGTGGCCGGGCCTTCGGCTCTTTCGGCCGTACCTACCTGCGTCTCAACATCGGCACCCTGCATCGCGCCAGGAAGAGCGGCGACAGCCGCGAGTTGCGGGCCGTCGTCATGCACGAGTTGGCGCACGTACGCAACCGGGACATCGAACTCACCACCATCACCCTGGCCTCGGTGTGGGTGTTCTGCGGGCTGGTGGCGCCGGCCCTGGTCCTGCACACGGCGCTCCGCGAGCCGGGGCGGCTGCTGGAGGTGGGGTCACGAACGGCGGCAGCCGCCGTACTGGTGCTCGTTCTGGCCGCGGCCGTGCTGCGAGCCCGGGAAAGCTACGCCGACGTCAGGGTCGTCATGGCCGGGAAGCCGCCGGCCCTTCGCTTGCCGCGCCGGCGCTCCTGGGTGCAGGCGATGCTGCCGTTGCACCCTGCTGACAGCTACCGCGCCGCCATCGTCCAGCGTCCCGGCGAGCTCATGCGCTGGCTGCCCGCCGAATCCCTCGGTGCGGGGCTCGCGTTCGGCATCGGCACCGCCTACCTGACGGAGATTCTGCAGTTGTGGTTCGGCGGAACCCCTGCGGAAGGGCGCCTGGTGATGTCGCTGGCCGGCGTGCTGAACGCGGTTCCCTGCATGGCCATCGTGCTCGCGGGCGCCTATCGTGCCGCGCTGCGGGCGATGGCGTCCGGCGCCCGGCCGCCGTACGGCGTCCTACCAGGCTGTGCGCTGGGTACGGGCCTGCTCGCCGGACTTCTGGCCGCACCGTCGCAGATGGGACGATCATGGCTGGAGTTCCTGGTCGGCACGCCGCTGAGCGGTCTGGCCATAATGGCGATCCTGCTGTTCCTGTCCGTCATGCTGTGCCGCTGGTCAGCGGTCACGGCCACCGTGTGGTTGCCGGTGGCCCGCGCTCGCTCCCTGCGCCCCGCCTACCTGGGAGCCCTGATACCCGCCGCCTTGGTCTCCGGGCTCTGGCTGAGCGCCTGGATCCAGGCGAGCGAGGTGGCCCAGGAGGCGCGGAGCCTGGAGAACGGGCTCGTGGCGCTGGGCATCCATCTGTTCGACGTCGGTCCGCTCACCGCGCTGCTCGTCGCCGTGCTCTACCCGCTCGCGGCATGGTTCAGGCACAGGGAACCGAGCCGCGGACGAGCACTGTGGCTGGACACCCGGACGCCGGCCGTTCTGCCTGCCACCCGGATCCGGCCGCTCGCCGCGCTGGTCCCCCCGGCGATGTTCGCGTTGTCGGCTTTGGCTGCCGAGGTCATCATCCCCGGCCCACTGCTGATCGACATATTTGCGGGCAATCCCGGTGACGACCGCGTCGTGCAGGCCATCGCCCGGTTGACGCTCTGGCTGGCCCTCATGGACGTTCTCGCGGCCTTGACCGCGGCGACGATCGGCGGGATGCACCTGCTGGGCTTCGCCCACGCGACCCTGGCCGCCGTCACCACCGGCCTGGCCGTCGTCACGGTGCTGCTGGCCGAGCCGATCCTGGTCGTCTGCGTTCAGCGGAACGGCTGCCTGGGGGATCTTCTCCTCCGGCAACTGGGTGCGGTTTGGGTGGCGGTCACGGCCGTCGGCGTGGCGGCCGGGCTGCTGAGCGCCGCACTGGCCGGGGTGTTGCGGGTGCCGATCCGGCTGCTCACCGCCGCCCGGCGGCGCCGCCCGCCCCCGGCCCCACGTTCCTGGCTGCGCCGCACCCTCGCCATCGCCACGCTGGCCGCCGCGATGATCTGGCCCGTTTTCCTGTTCCCCATCTGGACCTGGGAGAACGGCCTCGTGACCACCGGTACGGACGGCAGGAAACCGGACCTGGACATGCGTCTACCGCCGCCCCGGTCACCTGGCTTGCGGGCGGCGCAAACCGCTTGCCCGGCTCCGATGTGGCTCTCACCGGACATGGCGTTCACCGATCAGCATGCGCGCTACTGGGCGACCACATTCGTCCGGTTGGCCGAGAGCGACCGGCCGTTCCTCGTGGAGATGGGGCGCGCCGGATACGCCCGCATTCGCGACCGTTCGGGCAGCGAACGGCCATTCAGCACCGCCGCCACCCGTTACTGCAGGTTTCTCACACCCCCGTGATTCAAGGGCGAAGTCGCCGCTCGATGACGTCGGCCAGGAGCGGGCGGTCGGGGTGGATGGTCATGCCGAAGGTGGGCCGGGGCGTGGCCTGGTTAAGCGTGAAGTCGAAGGCGGGCAGCAACGTTTCCGCGAGGATGGTCATCTCTGTCAGGCTGAAGTGGGCTCCCAGACAGGCACGGGGGCCCAGGCCGAACGGGTAGTACGCGCCGGGCACGGGGCGCCGAGGCGGGTCGATGAAGCGCTGGGGCCTGAACAAGCAGGGGTCCGGCCACAGATCCGGGTCGCGGTGGGTGAGGTAGGGGCACAGGGCGAGGATGGTCCCGGCCTCGATGCGGTGGCCTGCGAGGGTGTCGTCCCGGGTCGCGTGGCGGAGCAGGAGCCAGGCAGTGGGGTAGAGGCGGAGGGTTTCGCTGATCAGCGCGCGGATCGCCTCGGTTCGCCGGGGTGAGCCTGCCGGTCCTCGGTCGAGCGCCCAGTCGCGCCGGCCGGGGTTGTCATGCAGGTGCAGCAGGAGCCAGGTGAGGGTGGCGGCTGTGGTCTCGTAGCCGGCGACGAGGAGGGTGACGATGTTGTCGCGGATCAGTTGCCTGGTCTGGTCGCACGGTCCGGCGTTCAGCAGGCCATCGAGAAGACCAGGAGCGGTGTTGGTACGGGCGGCGGCGATCGCGCGTTCGGCGACGGTCTCGACGTCGGCGAAATCGTCGCCGAGGTCGGGGCAGGCAGTTTCGGCGGTCGGGCCGAGCGCGGCCGTTGCGGCGACGATGCGTCCGGCCGCCAGGCACTGCCGGTGTGAGGTGTGATCGAGGGCTTGGCCGGTGATGGCGCGCCAGATGACGTCGAGGGAGAAGCGCCGCATATCAGCAGTAAGGTCGCGTGGTCGTCCGCTGCGTGCGACGTCCGTCCAGGCGTGGGCGATGTCCTGGGCGGCCTGGTGCATCAACTGCTCGTAGCGGCGCACACCCTGGACGGTGAACTGGGACTGGAGCAGGCGCCGCTGGCCGCGCCACAAATCTCCCTCGGCGGTGATGACACCGTTGCCGAGCAGGCGCCTCAGGCGGTGCGAGCGCTTGATGTAGCGCTCCGGGCGGGCGGCGAGGACGTGGTGGACGGCGCGGGCGCCGGTGACCAGCACCCACCGCTGCTCGCCGAGGCGGACAGCGGCCACGGGCCCGAGCCTTCGGGCGCGGGTCAGCAGGTCGATGACCGGCGCGCCCGATGTCCGCCATCGGATGACCTCGGCCTCGGCCAGCTCCGGGACTTCGGTGACGGGGGCTGCTGCGGCCACGGCGCATCTCCTGTCGACGCCATCCGGACGACCTCATCATAGCTTAAAGTAATAGTAACGCTACTTTAAGTTCAAAGACCCTGGTGGAACTGCATGCAGCGCACGGAGCTGATCGACTACGTCGACACCGACGACCGCATCGTGCGCCGCGGACCTCGCGGCCAATCGGGCGTGGCCGGCCTTCACTATCGCGTCGCCGCCACCATCGTGCTGGCCGCTCCCCGACACGTACTGGTGTACCGCCGCCCGGCCACGGCCACCGTGTTCGCCGGCCATCACGACGTCCTGATCGGCGGCTCCGTCAGAGCGGGCGAGACCTACCGGCAGGCCGCCCGGCGCGAGCTGGCCGAGGAATTCGGCCTCCACGCCGAACCCGTCGAAAGGCTCCGCCTTACCCGTTCCTCACCCGTTGGCCCCTGCCACCTCGCCGTCCACACGGCCGACCTGGTCCCACCGCTGCTCCCCAACCCCGCAGAGATCGCCCACCACGCCCTGTGGCCGGTCACCGGCTTCCTCGCCGCACCGCCTCACCCCGTCGTTCCCGTCGGCCTCGCGGTCTTGCGACGGCTCCTCGGGTGAACCCGCCGCGAACCGACCGGAGCGCCCCCTTGCACCCCCACCTCCCCGCCCGGCGCGACCGTCTCGCCCACCGCGTACTGGAACGCCTCGGACCCGACGGCCTGATCCACGCGCCCTGCGCCCCCCGCGTCCTGGAAACCGCGCTCCTGCTCACCCTGCTCAACAAGGAAAACCTGACGCCCGACGGCGTCGGCCGGGCACGCCGTTACCTCAAGCGCACCTTGAACACCGACCCGCCCGACGCCCTCCAGTGCGCCTTCGCCCACGCCGCACTCGGTGGCGCCCCGATCGACGTCGACACCACCGTCCACGCCGCCCTTGCCGCCTTCGACCACTTCAGCGGCCCCCGCAAGCTGCTCACCTTCCAGACCCTGCTCACCGAGGTCACCGACGGCCGGCACCCGCACCACCTGCCCGCCGCCGAGTTCGGCACCACTCATGGCCACCAGGCCTGGCTCCAGCTCCAGATGCTCGCCCTCAAGGCCATGGCCACCCCCCACCTGGCCACCCGCGACGACTGGTCGCGCCTGACCGTCGCCCTGCAGCCCGGGCCGCCCTGGCAGGCGAACCATCTCGCCCGCCTTCAGGCACTGCTCGCCCTGCGCAAGAACCCCGCCCACCGCGACGCCGTCCGTCAGACACTGCTGCGCATCGCCGCCGAGCTACGGCCGGACGCCGGGCTGCCCTTCGTCACCGGCCTCGATGTCTTCGCCACCGCTGTGGCCGGCCTCGCCCTCACGCGTGCCCTCCCGGCCGATCCCCGCATCGCCACCATGGCCGAGACTCTGACCATCCGGCAGAACCCTGATGGCGGCTTCGGCTTCACCAGTGGCGTGACCCAGAGCGACGTCGACGACACCTCCTACGCGATCGAGTTCCTGCGCGCCGCGGCCCCACTCCGGCACGCCCCTTCGATCACGGCGGCTTCGATCACGGCGGCTTCGATCACGGCGGCCGAGGAATACCTCCTCGCCCAGCGCAACCCGGACGGCGGCTTCCCCACCTTCTCCCACGGAGCCCCGTCCGAGATCGCGATGACCGCCGGCGCCATCAACGCACTGGCATCCAACCCCGCACGCCGGCCCGACATCGAACGGGCCGTCGCCTTCCTCCTCCAAGCCGGCCACCCCATCGAACGCAGTTGGAGTCGCACCGCCACCAACGCGCTCTACCGCACCACGCTCGCCCTCGCCGGCCTCACCCC
Organism: Nonomuraea sp. NPDC050404; assembly: GCF_040655495.1. Taxonomy (NCBI): domain Bacteria; kingdom Bacillati; phylum Actinomycetota; class Actinomycetes; order Streptosporangiales; family Streptosporangiaceae; genus Nonomuraea; species Nonomuraea sp. NPDC050404. The sequence continues at coordinate 57,376 of NZ_JBFAKB010000015.1, read as the reverse complement.
CTCCGCACCCGCACCCCTGCGAAGCGCCGCCCACATCGCCCATCGGAGCGCGATCCGCCACCTCATCGACATCCAGGAACCCGACGGCGGCTGGGGCCACGAACCCGGCGACACCAGCGACCCCATCAGCACCTCATACGCGGTCATCGCCCTCACCACCCAACCCGCACCCGTCGTCAGCCCCGCCCTGCACCGCGCCCTCGACCGCCTACTCGCAGCCCAGCAGCCCGATGCCGGCTACACCAGCCGCGCCGACCAGGCCGGCCCCCGGCCCCTGCTGTACGACATCCCGGCCCTCGCCGACATCTTCGCCCTGCTCGCCCTCAGCACAGCCCCCGGACACCGTGACAAACCCTGAGCAACAAGGTCTTCTGCGCTCCAACCAAGATCCCTAGGACGAGCTCATGGTCGAAGCTCAGCCCGGCGTAGATCCGCTCGACCGCCGCTTCGGCGAAGCCGATCGCCGCCATGCAGGCCGGGAAGTCGGCCTCGGCTGGCCAACGAGTCGATGCTGGAGCTGTGTGAGACTTCAGCCACGAAACAGACAAACGCTCAGAGTAATTGAACGGCGACACTGAGTGTGCATAGCATGGCTGTTGATCAATCCCCCCACCTTGGAGACCCGACGTGTCAAAGGATGCCGCGTTTCACCTGACCCGCCTCCGAGCCCGCTTCGCACTCCTCGACACCACCGGAGATGGGCGCCTGCGAGCCGAAGACTTCGACCTGCTGGCGGAACGGGTCCTCAACGCCCTCGGAGTGAACCGGGACTCGACCAAAGCCCGCGCCCTCGTCGACGGCTGCCGCACGTACTGGCAAGGATTCGCCAGCGCTTGCGACGGCGAGCCGGCCAACGGCATCACCTTCGGGGAGTACGTCGCAGCCGCCACCGACGTCGACCACTTCGACACCTACGGCCAACCCTACGCCCGCGCCTTGGCCGCCCTGACCGACCGCGACGATGACGGCTACATCGAACCGGGCGACTTCCTCGCTTGCATGACGGCGATCGGCTTCCCGCTGGCACGGGTCAGGCAACTCTTCGCCACCTTGTCCCCCAAGGGCCTGATCGCCAACGCTGACTGGCAGGCGGCGATCAAGGACTACTATGTCAATGCCTCCGCCGACACCCCTGGCCAACTGCTGATTCGCAGATCTGTGTGAAACCGTCGACTAAGGACCTGCAGAGAAATAACCCCTAGCTTTCAGGGTTCGCGGTCGATGGTCTGATTGAGCGTATCGGCGGAGACCGTGGCGATGCTGGCTGCGAAGCTTGAGGCGATCTTGCCGCATCTGGATGAGCGGCAACGCCGGCTGCTGCTCGGCGCCAAGGCTCGCGTGTTGGGGCGTGGTGGGATCCGGGCGGTGGCCCAGGCCGCGGGCGTGCGAGAGGCGACGGTGTCACGGGGGCGTTGGCGAGTTGGACGCTGGCGCTGAGCCGCTGGGGCGAACACGCCGCCCAGGCAGCGGCCGCAAACGGCTGCTCGAGACCGACCCAGAGTTACGGGCGGCATTGCTGGTGCTGGTCGAGCCGGATGAGCGCGGGGATCCGCGTGCGCGGTGCATTCGTTGAACAGCTGGTGCCCGTCCTCCAGCGCCGCCCCCGTGGCGCCGGAGAACCGGACGACCTGGCGCAGGTTGTCCACCCCGTAGCCGGCATCCAGGGCCCGTTGGTCGTGCGGGTCGCTGGTGACCGTGGAGTAGAAGGCGATCTCCGGCCCGCTCGGATCCAGGCCGGCCAGCGCGCCGCGCAGGCGGTCCAGGATCGGGTCCATGTACGGCGAATGCGAGGCGACGTCGATCTCGACCAGCGCCGCGGCCACCTCCCGGGCGTGCCAGTTTTCCACGAGCGCGGCGATCTGGTCCGGGTCTCCGGAGATCACCGTGGAGGCCTCGGCGGTCATCACCGCGGCCGACACCCGATCCGCGCCCGCGGCGGCAATATCGGCTTCGACGTCGGCGGCGGACAGCAGCACCGAGGCCATCGCGCCGCCGGTGACCTGGCGCAGCAGCGCGGAGCGGCGGCAGATCACGGCGGCGCCGTCGGCGGGCGACAGGGCGCCGGCGACCACGGCGGCCGCCACCTCGCCCATCGAGTGGCCGATGACCGCCGCCGGGTGCACGCCCCAGGATCGCCACAGCGCGGCCAGCGCGACCTGGACCGCGAACAGCGTCGGCTGGATGCGATCCACCTCGCCCAGTTAGCCGGGCGTGGTGAGCGCGGCGCGCAACGAGAACCCGGCCTCCGCAGCGATCAGCGGCCCCAGTTCGTCGATCACGCCGGCGAACACCGGCTCGCCCTCCAGCAGGGTGCGGCACATGCCGGGCCACTGCGAGCCCTGGCCGGTGAAGACGAACACCGTGCCGCCATGCTGCTCGGGCAGCACCGGGATGCCCTCGGCCAGGCCGTCGGCCTGGCCGTCCCGACCGAAAGCCGTGAGCCGGTCGGCGAGTTCGCGGCCAGAGGCGGCCACCACGCCGAGCCGGAACGGCGCGTGCGCAGGACCTGGACACCCCTCGCACAAAACCGGCGCAGGCGCAGTGGGATCGCCCCTACCCGAGCTTCTGCGACGGGTGCGGCGCTCGCCTGGCCACCGAGCCGGTCGGGCGACGCCGCTACTGCGGACCGGCCTGCGTGACGACCGTCTCCCGCGTGCGGAAACCGGACACCCCGTAAGGCTCGCTCCTTCAGGCGCCTGGGACAGACATCCGTCGTTACCGAGTTCCGCGATCGGCGCCACCGGCCAGGCCGGAGGAAAGATCACGGTCCGGTACGTCTGCCCGGACATGTCCCCATAACCCGCCTGCCACGATCGCTTCATCTGACCAGAGACCTGACCACAGGGACCAGTGTCCGGCTGTTCCGGCGCCGACAGCCCCTCCGGGCTCTGACGAGTGTGAGCTGCGCACCGTGACCAACGGCACAAACTCGCCAACAGCAAATTGTAATCAATTGATTACACTAGGTAGTAGGACGTCAACGTGCGGCCTGCAACACGTCAGGAGTTTCAGAGTGAGCCCCCGCTACCACCAAGACCATTACGGCGCGATCACCGTCGGCGTCTACAACTGCCTGCCGCCGGATACCGACGTCGGCTACAAGCCCTTGCCTTCGGTGGTCCTGCGACGACTGCCCGTCGTGCAGACCGCGTCCAATCCTCGCCGGTTCCCTCCACGACTGGTCCGCCCCGCCTGGGACAACCAGGTCACCAGGAGCGAGATCGAGGCCGAGATGCCGCTGCCGGAGGCCTATCGGCGGCTTGCCCGGCACACCGCCGGTCATTGGGGCGGTCGCGACTTCGACCCCGCCGACGTCTCGGTCATCCACACCGACTGGTCCCGCTACCCGGTGGGCACCCGGTGCACCCAGCGTCTGGTGCTGGGCAACGCCTATGGGCGGGCCGGGCCGACCATCGCGCTGGCCGCGTTGTGCGACCTGATGCGGGCCAGCCGCCCGGCCGCGTTCGTCGGCACCCTGGTCTCGGTGGCCCCCTACGTGTGCGGCACCGCCCCGGTCTCCGGCGGCCCGGAGGGAGTGAGCAAGGAGTACACCGACACGGTCACCATCACCGTCGCCTCCACCACCGCCGACGGCCGGGAATTCGGCCTCACCGCCACCGCGGGCATCACCACCCCCGGCGAAAAGCTCGATCGCACCGCCACGATGCAGTGGTCGATCTCCACCTCACAGACCACCGAAGTCGCCAAGGCCCACTCCGAGACGACCCGCCTGCAGGTGCCACCCGACCATTGGGGAAAGATCGACATACGGGCGTGCGCCGGGCTCTACTCGGGCTGGCTCGCCTACGCGACCGGCCACAACGACGACGCGATCGGCCTATATCCGGCGCGCGTGCCGATCCAGGCCTACGGCTTCCCCAATCCGGTCGCCGAGCACACCATGACCGCACCCGCCACGCCGATCTGACCGCCCCTTCCGGCCCTGCCCGCTCCGGCCAGGTGCGGGTGTGGTGGGTCAGGGAAAGGCGACGGCCTTGAAGAGCCGGCGTGCGGCGCGGACGACGGGCTGAGGGCGGGACGGCCGGGTGTTGGCGAGCAGCACCACGCCGGCTGCGGCGCCGGGGCTGAAGCCGATGAAGGCGGTGAATCCGCCGGTGCCGCCGCTGTGCCACAGCAGCGTGTGTCCCTGCACGGCACGCACGTTCCAGCCCAGCCCCATCGCGTCGGGCGCCTGCGGCGGGTGGTCGTGGGGCGGGTGGTCGTGGGGCGGGTGGTCGTGGGGCGGGTGGTGGGTGGCGGCGATCGCGGTGGCCAACCGGGCGGGCGCTGAGCCTGGATCCAGTTGGACGTGCAGGTAGCGCAGCATGTCTGCGGTGGTGGAGTACAGGGCGCCGGCCGCGGCGAAGGCGCCCAGGTGCCAGTGCGGGACCGGGTGCCGGTGACGGTGTCCGCCGGCGGCGCGGCGGGACAGGTCGTCGTCGGTGGGGATGGTGGTGTCGTGCAGCCCCAGGGGGGTCAGGACGCGTTGGGTGAGCAGGTCGGCGTAGGACAGATGGGCGGCGCGGGCCAGCAGGTGGCCGAGCAGCCCCATGCCGAAGGTGGAGTACCGGGTGGCGGGGTCGTGGCAGGGTCGTAGCCGGGCGGTGGCCCGGTGCAGGTCCTGCACGCCGAGCCGGGCGTAGGGGTCGCGCCAGTGCCGCAGCGCGCGCAGGCGCAGGCAGAGCGGGAAGTGAGGCAGGCCAGCGGTGTGCGTGGCCAGGCCCGCCAGAGTGATGGCCGTGCCGCGCGGGGGCGCGGCGTGGGCGGGCAGGTGGACGTGGGCGGGGTCGTCGTAACCGACGATCCCGCCGGCGACCATGTCGGCCAGCAGCAGGGCGGTGAAGGTTTTGGTGATCGAGCCTAGCGCGAACAGCGTGCTGGGCGTCACCTCAGCGGCCGGGGCTGGTGCCGGGCCTGGGCGGGTGCGGCGGGTGGCGGGCCAGGTGTGGTGGCCGGCGGTGATAACGGCCTGCTCGGGGCCGCGGATGGCGGCGCCGGCCGCTGCGGGGGCGTGCTCGTCCTCGACGAGCGCGTGCACGGTCGCGCCGAGCAGGGCGGCGAGGCCGGTGGGAGCGCCGCTCACGAGGTGCTCTCGCCCGGCGTGGCCCGGGTGAGGGCGCGGGAGAGGGTCAGGGTGCCGGCGATGGCGGCGACGATGGTGGGGTGGCGGTGGTTGACCCAGGCGGCCTGAGGATCGGCGGGGGGCGTGGTGACGCCGTTGGGCATCAGGCCGTCGGCCTGCTGGGCCGCGGCGACCTCCGGCCAGACGGCGGGGAAGAACAGGGGGCGCTTCAGGCAGGTGCCGACGATCAGCAGTTCCAGCAGCAGGTCCCAGAAGCGGATCTCGCGGTACACCTCCACCCATACTGGCAACCATTGGTGCAGGTAGCCCTGAAGGGGGCCGGGCAGCCCTTCGGGGCGGTCACCGTAGTCGGTCAGGTGGAAGACGGTGTGGGTGAGACCGTAGGCGTTGGCGAGGTCCAGCATCCACGGTTCGGGCATGCCGCCCAGCCAGGTGCGGCCGGTCAGGGCGGCGAGGTCGTCGCGGAGGGGAAAGCCGATCTTGGCGGCCACGGCAGCCACGGCCAGCCGCCGGTTGGGCACGTGTTCACTCACCCGGGAGGCGCGCAGGCCGTGCAGATGGGTGGTCAGCCGGTCCAGGCCGTCATGGCGATGACCGGTGGCGGCGAAGGAGGCGTACATCTCCATCGGGTGGGTCGCCGCCGGCGTGCCGGCCTGCAGCCGATACAGCACCTCGCCCTCGTCCAGCTCACGCCAGGCGAATTCGAGCAGCCCCTCGGCGGTCCGCGCGCAGTGCGGCCCGGCCACCGCCTCCCGGCGGATGATCTCACCGGCCAGGGCCAGTTCGGCCAGGGACTTCAGCGCACCGTTGTCTAGATCCTGTCCGGGCCTGTCGCGTTCCAGCCGGAAGCAGGTTCGCATGGTGCCCAGCCAGGACACCGCCTTCTCGCCGACCTGTCGGGCCAGTCGCACCGCGACCACGTCCACGTCGCTCGCCTGTCCGCCGCTCGTCACCATGGGCTGCCTGTCTCCTCGTCACACTTGTCAGGGGCCCTTGATCAGGCCGGTGCGCGGGTCATCAGGCGATGGGCGATGCCGCACTGCAGCAGCACGCGTGGATCGCCCGTGCCAACGATCTCCAACTGGCCCAGCGCCGCTTCCACCATGGGCTCGTCGTCGCCCGCGCGGTCGAGGGCGAGCCAGCGCGCCAGACCGGCCGCGCCGAGCAGATCCCGGCGCAGCAGCGCCCGCGCGAGCCCCCGCGCCACATCCCGGCGCCGGGCCGCCACCCGCTCGCGCAGGGCCGCGTCCGCCCACGGGTGCGCCGCGCAGGCCAGCCGCGACAGGTCGGCGGCCAGCGGCAGCCACTGCCCGTCCGGCAGCCACCCGGGCGACCGCGGCGAGGCCAGCCCTTCCCATGCCGTCACGTCCGTTCCCGCCGCCACCAGCACCCGCGCCAGCGCCGCGTCCCTGACGTTCCACAGCGTCGCCCCACGCGAGTGCCCGGCCGGTGCGGGGTAAGCCCGCACCGCGGCCCGCACCACCGCCTCGTCCGCGCCCCCGGCGGGCGCGCCGCGCAAGGCGGACGGGGTGAGCACGTCCGCGCCCAGCACCCGTACGGCTGCCAGGCCGCGGGACCGATCATCCCAAGCATCTACAAACCGGTCCAGGTGATCACCGCCGGCGTGGCCTTCCTGGTCATCCAGCGCGCGGAGCAACTCGCTCGCCAGCGCCTGGACGGCAGGCTCGACCGTGCCGGGGACGGACGAGGCGGTAATCGGCATCGGCCGGCGCCTTCAGACCGCCGCCGCGTGCGCCAGCTTCTGTATCATCCCGTCGAAGGCGTCCTCGACGGGCTCCTCACCGATCGGGTCGGCCGACAGGACGAGGAGCAGGATCAGGATGCCTGCTCGCGGTGAGTGCTCCAGACCGCTGTGGGGCTCCTGCTGACCGATCAGCGCGTGAACCTGATCCTTCTCCTGTGTTGTCGGCGCCTCATAGGCGTACGCCATCGTCTGTGCAGACATCGATTCCCCTTCTGGTGTCGGCCGGCGGAGGTCGGCTCGGCTCCGGCCGCTCGACCGGCGCCTGCGTGAACTGCTCGACCTCGGTCAGCCAGCGGTGAAAGCCGATCGGACGACCGGCGTCAAGCAAGCAGGTGGGATCACCATAGGCATCGTTATCACTTAACGCATATGAATGATTACCCTGAGTGTAGAAGTTTGCTCATGAGTCGGGGCAACATTTTTGTTCTCTCCAAGTGAGGAAATAGTTGCCTTGTGTACGAGGCGTCCAGGAACAGGTAGTCCAGCTCCACCGCGGCAAGGTCGCGCCGGCACCAGGCGTCGTCTCTTCTCCGTCGCTGGCGGCGGCGCGTTGGTAGCGGGCGCGGCCGAGGAAGGCGTCCACCTCGGCCTCGACGGCGGTCTGGATGATCAAGCGGGCGCCGAACCGGGCGACGTCCTCGATCACCTCGACCAGATCACGACCTTCGGTGAACAGGGCGTCGATCTCGGCGGGGATGGCCTGAACGGGCGGTAGTGTGCGTGCCACGAGCGTAGGTCCTTGCGCTGTGCGAACTTTGGTCGGTTCAGCACGGCAACCTACGCTCGCTCACATTTACACCGCATCTCGGACGCGACCGGACCACCGCCGACGCCGTTTGCCTGGCCTGTTGCCCATCACCGTGTCACCAGCGCCGCCAGGAACTGCGGAACTCCGAGCCCAGGCTTGGGAGTTTGAACCAGTGATCGCGATGATTGCCCGCCCAGCCTATACACGCGCTCGGTGACATCTCGGGCAGGGGCAGATACTTGGCGGGGGCGGTCAACAGCGTGCGGGGATGGCGGTGTCAGGCTTTGCGTCCCCAGGCTTGCACCAGCAGGCTTTCGCGCACGATGGTGGTCGGGCGGGCGAGATGCCGGCCAAGTTCGTGCGTCATGCCGGTCAGGGTGCGCGGGTCGATTCCGCAGGCCCTGATCCGCTCTTCGAAGAGGTCGGCGAAGTACAGCAGCAGAGTTTGATAGAGGTCTCCGGGCTGCCAGTAGAAGGCGTGCGCCGCGACCTGGACGTCCTGGCAACCCGCCTCGCGGAGCAGCGTCGGCAGCCGGGCTCCGATGTGCACGTCGCCGCCGAACACGGAGACGAGCAGGGATTTGAGTTCGTCCCAAGCGGGGTGGGGAGGTTCGCAGTGCCAGGCGGCCCAGTCGAACTCCTGCATGGCGATCCACCCTCCGGTACGGGTGGCGGCGGCCATCGAGGCCACGAGTGCCTCCGGGGAAGCGCTGTTGATGAGCAGGAGCCGACAGTGCGTCAGATCGAAGGGCAGCTCGTCATCGCAGGGCAGGGTCCCCAGCGTGGTGGTGACGTTGGCCAGGCCGAGCTCGGCGATGGATTTCGCGGCCCAGTCGATCATTCGCTCGTCGTTGTCCAGGCCAACAACGGTGCCAGATCGGCCGACCTTGTCACTGAGAAGGTCCAGCACGCCCAGAGGGCCACATCCGACGTCGATGGCGCGTGCCGGCTCGGCGAGCGGCAGCCGGTCCAGCAACTGACGCGCGGCGTCGCGAAGGAGACCGCACTGGGCCAGCAAGCGGCGCCGCTCGGCGTCCGACGAGCCGAGCAGATAGGTGGGGTCGGGTGAAGCCGGTGCTGATCGAGGCACTTGTGCCCCCTCTCACTTGCTGTCATGACGGCCTTCTCAATCTACCCTTGATATCACTTAGCGTAGCAGTATATTTACTTATAGTAATTAAGCCTGAGGGAGATGATCCCTATCTGTGCGCGCCTCCGCCGCCCGCCCTTCAGCTACCACCAGGAGACACGACATGCCCGACGACACCACATCGCGGCTGGCCCGACTGCGGACTCGCTTCTCACTCCTTGACATCAACGCCGACGGCCACCTGCGGGCCGAGAACTTCGACCTGCTGGCCGAACGCGTACTGGACGCGCTCATCGTCAAGCGGGACTCGGCCAGAGCCATAGCGCTGCGGAGAGGCTGCCGAATCTACTGGCAGGGACTGGCCGCCATGGCGGGCGGTGGCGACGACGATGTCGTCTCTTTCAAGAAGTACGCGGCAGTCATCCCCAACAATGCCCATTTCGACCGTTACGGCCGAGCGTATGCCAGCGCCCTCACCTCGCTGGCCGACGTGAACGACGACGGCCAGGTCGAACGGGTCGACTTCCTGGCCTGCATGGAGGCCATCGGCTTCGCCATACCGCAGATCGAGCGGACCTACGCCGAACTGAGTCATGACGGCGCCGTCACCACCGAAGATTGGAAGACGGCGATCAGGGACTTCTATCTCAGCGACACGGCGTACACTCCCGGCCAGTTCCTGCTCGAACATCGGTCGGCATGATGCCAAATCAATCAGCACCGGCTCGCCTCGGTCACGCTCCCGTCGGCGAGGAGCATGGCTCCGCCAGGCAGGACACTAGCGGCGGCAGCCACCTGCTGACGCGCCGCAGCCAACCCTATCTGCCTGCTGAAGTGCGGCCGGTGCCGATCAACCACTTCATGAGCGCGCTAACCCGCGTGCTGCTGGCCAGCGACGGTTCGACCACCCTCCTGCTCCAAGCCCTGACCGGCGGATCGATCAAGGCGAACCTGACAAGCCTGACCCACCAGCCTGCGACGCGCCTGCCCGCTGACCTGCGGTCACAGCTGCAGATCGCCGACAAAACCACCGCCATCGTCCGGCGCTCACTCCTGCTTGATCAGCACGGCACACCGGTCTCCCGCAACGAGGTGATCGCCTCCGGCAACAACCCACTCGTGCGGCGCGTTCTCACCAACCCGACCCGACCCATCGGGCTCAACCTCATCGCCCACGCCCTCGATCACAGCCGCCGCTGCCACGTCACAGGACTGACAAGCTGGAACGCCCGACTCGATGCCGCGTCCAAGGCATACCTCGTCCAGGTCGGCGACGCGCCCCTCATGTTCATCTGGGAAACCTACAATCCCGCCGCAATCTCACCGACCATCCTGTGAACCGCGTTGATGTGAGCTGATCAAGACCAACGCCGGATCGCGAAGCTCCGACTTCGAGCCGGTAATCAACAACGCGGCGCCTCGGTCACCGCGGTGATAGTCTGCGGTCGTCCGCCATGTGCTGGATGAACGGAGCGCACGGCCACCCAGCCTGCACGGCTCGGAATGCAAGGACAGCGGCAACGCGACGACAGGCTCTGGCGCAGAAGTATCACTCTCGCTGATACCACGACAGCTTCCATCCGGGTTCCCAGGGCCCCCTTTGGTCATCTCGCCGTCAGCGGCAGCGGAGCTCGCAACTGCTCTTGACTCCAAACGTGTCGATTACTCAAAGTAACTTTAACGGACGGTGAGTGATCGTAACATGGTCAGCAGCCGCCGCCCGCTCCGAGGAGGCATGCCATGTCACAGGACACCACCTTCCACTTGACTCGCCTGCGGGCCCGCTTCTCACTCCTGGATGCCACCGGAGATGGCCGTCTACGGATGGAGGACTTCGAACGATTGGCGGAACGAGTGCTCCATGCCCTCGGGGCGGAGCAGGACTCAGACAAGGCCCATGCTCTCATCGACGGGTGCCGCCTGTACTGGCAGGGACTCACCGACGTGTCTGGTAACGAGCAAGACAGCGCCGTGACCTTCGAAAGGTACGCGGCAGTCGCTCCCGACGCCGACCACTTCGACACCTATGGCCTGCCCTATGCCCGTGCCCTGGCCTCTGTGGCGGACCGCAACGACGACGGATTCATCGAGCCCGCCGACTTCCTTGCCTGCATCACCGCAATCGGCTTCGCCTTGCCACAGGCCAAACAACTTTTCGCCACATTGTCGCGCAAGGGCCGGATCACCACCGGCGACTGGCAGACGGCGATCAAGGACTACTACGTCAACACCTCCGGAGACATCCCCGGACAACTGCTCACGCGCCGATCCTATGACGTCCGACCGCACGGCCCCGACCAATCCCGATGGTGACCCCGGCCCTCTGATCGGGTGTGTCCAGAGCTTGTCACTTCAGGGGCTCTGCCAAGATTCCCGTGGTAACGCTCAGTTCCTAGCAATGGTGAGAAGTATTCGTTTGCGGAGCAGGGCGAGACCAGCTCGCCCGTACATCTGCCGTTTCAATAATTTGATCTTGTTGATCACGCCCTCGGTGGGGCCGTTGCTGTAGGGCAGGGTGAGACCGGCGATGACGGCGTCGTGGTCGATGAGCAGTCCTTCGGCGAAGGAGCGCAGAGGTTGGAGATCGCCGGCGCGGACGTCGTTGACCCAGTCGTCGAGCCGGTGTCCCTGGCGCTGGGTGAGCAGGTCGGCGAAGGTGCGTACGTGCTCGGTGGTCTGCTCCAGCTCCTGGCAGCGGTCGAGTCCTTCCTGCAGCCGGGTGGTGTGGCCGGGGCCGAGATAGGCCGGGTCGGTCATGATCCAGATGGCGGCACGGCGGGGTGAGGGCGGCGGCTGGGCCTCTTCGGCGCGTCCTTGGCCCAGGTAGCGGTACAGCAGGGTGGAGCCGCCCTGGTACCCCTGTGCCGCTCGAATATTGAGTTACGTGGCCTGAGCTGCGGTTATGCGGCGTGGCGGTATTCGTTGATCATGCCGGTGGCGACGGGTTTTCGGCGAACGGATCGCAGGTCGCTGAGATCGGTCACGTCCCGGGCGGGCTGCGTTGCGATGTCTGGGGTCCGACGGGGTGCCGGATCGACACCGGCGGCGTGCAGGCATCTCCCACACGGTGGAGGCCGCGTTCGGGTAGCCCAGGCGCGCCAACTCGCCTTGGATTCTTCTGTGCCCCCAGGTCGGGTTCTCCCGCGCCATCCGCATGACCAGTGCCTTGACCGGCCGGCGGGTGCCGGGCCGTCCCGGGCGCCGCCGGTCGGTGATGGTCCACTTACGCGCTACAAGATTGCGGTGCCAGCGCAAGAGCGTCGCCGGGGTGACTGGGAAGATTTCCGCCCACCGGCGGCGGAGGCCGAACAAGCCCCTCACCAACCGATAGACCAGCGACAACAACACCCCGCGACAGTCGCAGCCGCCGCCCTGATCACGCAGCAAAACCCCAGCTCACAGCACGAAACCGTGTTTTCGAGCGGGACACCTCCCGCCCGAGGAGTTCGAGGCGATCTACAACGCTCAGCACCACCTCAACGAAGCCCTAGCAATCAACCGCTGAGGTCTCCATCAAAGCCGGGGCGGTTCACCCGGCTGCGCGAGACAGCATCGGCAGGCGGCCGCCTCCCGTCGCGAGCGTCGTGCCCGCGAGCGGCCTTCAGGATGGCGGCCAGGAGAACCAAGCCCACACTGATGCCCAAGATATGCTCGGCAATCGCGACCACCGTGTATTCGCCGGTCACGAACCCCCCAGGCCGCAGAATCACCACCGGCAGCTTCCAACCGCTCCACGCGAACATCGAGCCGGACGCCCCGAGGGCCAGCGTCATCGGGACCCACTGCCGGAGTCCGGCGGGGCGACGATGTGTGAGCGTCCACACGCTCCAGGCTCCCACCAGTGCCCACAGCCCCGAACTCCCGCTCAACAACCGATCGTTGAGCTCCAACTGATCGCGATGAGCCGGGTCGAGGCCCAGCGTGCCGCCCAGCGCCCAGGATGACCAGAGCAAGCCCAGTCCGATGGCTACCGCCATCGCCACCGTCACCGGCGCCGATGCATGTGTGCGGCCGTCTCCGACCCGGCCCAGGAAGGGCCGCGGCCATCGCTCCCTCAGGTAGATCGGCAGGGCCACGGCGAGTCCCACGGCCATGCCGGCGAAGCCGATGGCGATGAAGATCTCCTCCCCCCGCGCGGCCGAGCCGGAACCGTCACTCCCGTCGCCCCCGAGGACACTACTGATCACCACGTACGGCAGCATCGGGACCAGAAAGCCCGCGCCCACCCACGAAAAGAAGATCACCGGTACGGCCGCCAGTCGACGGCCCCACGGCTGAGCCAGCGCCAGCCCGAGCGCGATCCCGGTCGCCGCCATCACCACGGTGACGACGTTCAGCATCACCCAGTCGGCAGTCCCGTACCCGTCGGGAGCCGGCCCGAGCAGCCCTGCAACAATCCAGATGATCTTGACGGCCAAATACAACGCCATGCTGAGCGCCGCGCCATAGCCGGCGAGCATGCGCACCCGGCTCCATCGCGCACCCACATTCGGAACGTCCACCGGATCCCGTCCCACTCGCACCCGAACCTCCTCAACCGTCCAATCTCGGTACTGCCGAGCCTTCTGGAGGCGTCGGTCAGGCAGCATCCCCCAACGTGGTGACCCCGCTCCCCCACACGGGGGAGCGGAGCCGTCGTCGCTGCCGTGTGCGGTGCCAAAACGCGGATCCTGCTGCTGATCTGGGCGTTTGCCGGGTGATCAGGCCGCTCTGCGGTACTCGCCGATCAGTCCTGTGACGGTCCTTCGGCGGTGGATCCAGGAGGTCATGTCGATCACTTCGCTGGGGTTGTGCAAGGGCGGGTGGAGGGAACGGCCCTGATGCGGGCGATGATGGTGGAAGTGGTGCTCGTACTAGGTCAGGACCTTGCGCAGGTGCCGCTCGCCATGGATGAGCAGGTGATCGAGGCACTCACGGCATAACGTTGCCACGAACCGTTCGGCGAACGCGGTCGCTCGTGGTGACCGGACGGGCGTCTTGATGACCCGCACGCCAGCGGCGGTGAACACCTCATCGAAGGAGCGGGAGAACTAGCCGTCACGGTCCCGGATGAGAAACCTGAAGGCGCCGGCGCGTTCACCCAGGTCCATCAGCAGGTTCCGGGCCTGCTGGGTGGTCCATGCGCCGGTCGGGTTGGAGGTGACGCCCAGCACGTGCACGCGGCGTGTCTCGATCTCCATGACGAACAAGACGTACAGGCGCTTGAGGAACACGGTGTCGATGTGCAGGAAGTCGCAGGCCAGGATGCCGGAGGCTTGCGAGGTGAGGAAGTGTCGCCAGGTAGGTGAGGTCTGGCGTGGCGCTGGGCCGAGGCCGGCCGCGGTGAGGATGCGGCGGATGGTGCCTTCCCCGATCTGATGGCCGAGGCCGAGCAGTTCGCCCTGGATCCGCCGGTGCCCCCATCGTGGGTTCTCGTCGGCCATTCGGATCACCAGGTTACGCAGTTCATCCGGGATTGGCGGACGTCCGGGGTCGCGTTCGGGTAGGTCCAGCGTCGGCTGACCAGACGGCGGTGCCAGGCCGGCAAGGTGCCCGGCGTCACGATCCGATGGCGGCGAAGCCGCGTGGGCAGCAGCCGCGCCAGTGCGGTCAGCAGCGCCCGGTCGGCCCAGTCCGGTCGTGGCCGGGAGACCTGACGACGCAGGACGGTGACCTCATGACGCAGCACCAAGATCTCCACGTCCTTGGAGGCGTCACCTCGCGCGAGAAGCGACAACCAGCCGAACAACCGGACCATCATCAGATACAGCAGGCGTAGAAACACGAGTGCCGAGGATAGAAGGCCAGGTCAGATGCCATGGACGAGTTTTGGCACCGCACAGACGGGCAGGTCGGGCGACTCCTTGGCCACCGCACCCGCGCCCTCAGGCGAGGTCACCCAGTCGATCCACGTGATCGCGGCCTCCCGGTTCGTGGTGAAGGCGGTCACGCCGAGCCCGGTCAGCGCCAGGCACCGCCCGCTTCGTCTGTCAATCTGGGACTTGTACACGTAGCTGTGTCAGGCGGTGGGTGGCCTCGTGTGGTGTCATGCCGGCGCCTCGCTGGTAGGCGGTGTCGTAGCCGGTAGGGCCGAGGCGTTCCGCGAGCATCTCCGCGAGAAGACGCAGTTCGATTTCGCCGTGGTCGAAGGTGCCGCGGATGGCCTGGCTCAGGCCAAGTGCGGTGGCCGCGCCGGCCGGGTCACCCTCCAGGAACAGCAGCCTGGCCAGGAGTTGAGCGGCTGAGGCGGCGTCCCTGTTCTTCTGCGCCGCTTGAACGGCGCGGGGCAGCAGTTCGCGGGCACGTACGGCATCCCCGGCGGCGAGAAGATTGGCCACCCGGGCAGGGGCCACCCGATCGGCGGTGATTCCGGCCGGCTGGGGCAGCTTCCGGGCGAGTGTCTCCAGCCGGTCGAGCTCGTGATCGGCGCGTTCGACCTCTCCGGTGCGGCGGTGCAATTCGGCATAGGCGCCAAGCAACTCGATCTCCAGCACCGGCTGGCCACGCCGCAAGGCCGCTCGTTCGGCGGTTTCGATGTCATGCCTGGCGCCGGTCAGGTCGCCGGCGCGCATGCGTACGGTGGCGAGCGCGAGCCGGGTGGAGACCTCATCCTGTGATCCGAGGTCGGCGGCGATCGTGAGGCTGCGCTCGTAGGCGGTGATCGCCTGGTGGTGGTCGCCGGCGGTGGCGTGGATCTGGGCCAGGCCGTACAGCGCCTTCGCCGTCCACCACCGATCGCCCGCTTCCTCGAACGCGTGCAGCGCCGCCGCCATCGCGCTCGCGGAACCCGCCTGCTCGCCCCGTTCGCGATGCCGCATGGCTTCGATCATGAAGGTGCAGGCGATCGCCCAGCGGTCCGAGCCGCTGCGTACCCGGGCGATCTCCTGATCGAGCAGCTCATCCAGCCCGACTATGGCCGCCATCACCAGCACGATCGTCAACAACATCGGATAGCGGCGCAGCGCGCCCGTGCGCGCGCAGTCGTCGATGAGCGCACGCAGCCGCTCGGGGTCGGCGATCGGCCCGCCCTCGACGCCCACCTGGTGGATCGCGGTGAACGCGGCCCGGGCATCCGCGGGCAGCGCGTCGCCGAACTCGGCGACCTTGGCGACGTAGGCGTCGGCCCGCGCGTCGTAGCGGAGCATGACCCAGTACCAGTACAGCGGCCCGAGAATTCGGGCCGCGGTCTCGGCGTCGCCGCCGTCGATGGCCGTTTGCAGGGCAAGCATCAGGTTGTCGTACTCGGCCTGGAACACCCGCAGCGACGCTGCCTGCTGGTCCGAGCGCAGTAGCGGCTCGTGCTCCTCGGCCAGGTCGGCGAAGTGCCGCATGAGCCTGCGCAGGACGGGCTCGGCTTCCCCCGCACGCCGGAGCTTGTCCGCCGCGTAGGTGCGGATGGTCTCCAGCATCCGGTACGCGTCTTCGGACTGCTCCACGACGGACTTGTCGACCAGGGACTCGAGCACGTACATGACCTCGCCCGCCGGAAGGGTCTCATCCGCACAGACCGCCTCAATCGCCGCGACGCCGGTTTTCGACGGAAACATCGACATTCGGTGGGCCAGCGTGCGTTCTTGATCGGTGAGGAGATCCCAGCTTCATTCGATGACCGCATGCAGCGTCTGCTGGCGGGGCTGGGCGGTCCGGTTGCCGGTGCTGAGCAGCCGGAAACGGTCATCCAGCCGCTGGGCGACGTGGTCGGCGCTCATGGTCCGCAGTCGTGCCGCGGCCAGTTCCAGGGCGAGCGGTAGTCCGTCCAGCCGGCGCACGATGTCCACGACCGGCCGCGCGGTCGAGGCATCCAGTGCGAAGCCGGGTCGTACGGCTGCCGCCCGGTCGAGGAACAGCCGCACCGCAGCCGATGCGGAGGCACGATCGGGATCCGCGTGCGCCGGGGGCAGGCCGAGCGGTCCCAGGCGGCACAGCGCCTCACCCATGACTTCCAGCGGTTCCCGGCTCGTGGCCAGGATGGCCAAATCCGGCTGGCGCTCCAGCACCTGCCCGGCGAACTCCGCGACGGCTCCGGAGATCTGTTCGCAGTTGTCCAGAACCAGCACGCCTTCACCACCGGAGAGCAGGTTGACCGCCCGCTCCAGTGGAGTGCCGGCCGGCTGGGCTCCGGCGAGGCTGAGCGTGCTCAGGACTGCCTCCACCAGCCCGTCGGCCGTGTTCACCGCTGCCAGAGCGACCAGCCAGGCCCTGCCGCGCTGATGGGCCCGATGCCGGCGCACCACCTCCACGGCCAACCGCGTCTTGCCCGCTCCTCCGGGGCCCACGACGGTGACCAGCCGGGAGGACTCCAGCAGCCCGGTCAGCAACCTCAGCTCCTCCTGCCTGCCGACGAAGCTGGTCAGCTGGGCGGGCAGACGTCCTGGCACCGCGTGCGGCCGAACCTGTGGCGCCTCGGGGCTCTCCCGCTCACCCCGCAGCACGGCCAGGTGCGTTGTGCACAGGTCCTTGGAGGGGTCGACGCCCAGTTCCTCGGCGAGCGTGGCGCGGACCTGTTCGAAGACGGCCAGCGCGTCGGACTGGCGGCCTGCCGCGTGTAACGCTCGCATGCGCAGTCCGGCCAGCCGTTCCCGCAACGGGTGACCGGCGGCCATCGCCGCCATATCGGCCAGGATCTCATCGTGGTGGCCCAGTCGCAGCTCCGCCTCGAACCGGTCCTCCATGGCCGAGACCCGCAGCTCCTCAAGACGTGCGCCGGCCGTACCGGCGAAGGGGGCGTCACGCACGTCGGCCAGCGCCTCTCCCCTCCACAGCGCCAGCGCCTCGTCCAGTAGCGGGGCCGCTCGGTGTACGTCACCCGCGGCCAGTTCGCGACCACCCCGCTTCGCCTTCTCCTCGAACCGGCACGCGTCGACGTTCTCGGCGCATACGTGCAGGCGGTATCCGCCGGCCACCCTCTTTACGACCTCGGCCTCGCCCAGAGCTTTGCGCAGCCGATGCACCAGCCCATGCAGGGCGTTGACGGTGCCCCCGCGCGGATGCTCCCCCCACAGGCCGTCAACGAGTGCGTCGACCGACACCATCTCGCCCTCGGCCAGAGCCAGCCGGGCCAGCAGTGCTCGGACCATGACGCCGCCGACCTCGATCGGCGCACCATCGTCGGCATAGGCCCGGACCGATCCCAGCACCTCAATCCACATGCACAAAGGCTATGAGCACAAAGACGCGCACGTACCGCTGAAAGTGACGCCGTGCCGGTTAAAAGAGCGTTCTAAGAGGCCTGTAAGCGCCGGTGGACACCGTAGAGAACGTACAGCAGAACCACCCGGAAGGCAGTGCGATGACAATGCATGAGAGCGTGCAGCAGGTGCTCGACTGGACCGTGGCCGAGGTCGGCATTCCCGGCATCGTCGCCGAGGTCAAGGACGGCGACCGCACCTGGTTCGGCACCTCCGGCGTGGCCGACCTTCAGACCGGCTCCCCGCGCCGGCCGGGCGAGTACTTCCACGCCGGCAGCAGCGGCAAGGCCTTCACCGCCGCGACCCTCCTGGCTCTGGAAGCCGAGGGCGGCCTCAACCTCGACGACACGGTCAACGCCCACCTGCCCGGTGTGCTGAATGTGAACGGCTACAACGGCGACAAGATCACCATCAGGCACCTGCTCAGCAACACCAGCGGCCTGTTCCCCACCGGCCTGGCACCGGAGGTCAGCCACCGCTACGCCACCCGCTCCGGGTTCGCCAAGCATCGCTTCGACACCTTCAGCACCGAAGAACTGCTGCGGGTGGCGGTGTCCCAGCCCCCGGTCGGCGCGCCCGGCGAACGCTTCGAATACGCCAACGGCGGCTTCTACATCGCCGGCGCGATCATCGAGAAGATCACCGGCAACAGCTACGCCGACGAGGTCGACCGCAGAGTCACCCGGCCGCTCGGCCTGACCCACACCCGCGTGCGCCCCACCACGGACACCGGTTACCCCACTCCGCACCCGCGAGGCTACTCCCACCAGTTCCTCAAGGACGGCGCCGACCCCGCCACGCTCACCCCGGAGAACTGGCAATCGCTGATGGAGGAGCCCGGCCTGCCGCCCCTGGACGTCACCGAGCTCAACTCCTCCCTGGGCTACGCGGCCGGCAACGTCGTCACTTCCACGGCGGACATGATCCGCTTCTTCAACGCGATGACCACCGGCAGTCTGCTGCCGCCCGCACAGCACCGGCAAATGTGGTCCACCGTCTCCACCGAGGGCGGCCACTGGATGCCGCACGCCCGCTATGGCCTGGGCGTGTTCGAGTTCGACAAGCAGGCCACTGGCGGCCGGGCGCTTCGCGGGATCGGCGGCAGCTTCTGGGGCTCCTATTTCTTCGCGGTCGGCACTCCCGATGGGCGGCACACCGTCGCCGTCCACACCAACACCGAGTGGAAGTCCTGGGACCCCATGTTCAAGATCATCGAAGCGGAGTTCGGCATCTCCATCGGTTGAGAGGAGGAACTTCGATGCACACCTTTGACACCCCCGAGCCGATCGCCGCTGTCGTCTCATCAACCGCGGCCGACATCTGGATCAGCGCGACCCGGCGCACCGACACCACCGTCGAGGTACGGCCGGCCGATCCAGCCGACGCGGCCGACGTCGAAGCCGCCGGACGCGCTCGCGTCAGCTACGTGGGCGGCCACCTGTCGGTCCAGGACCGCTCGAGCATCCGATCACTGCCCGGCCGCATCACGGTGACGGTCGAGCTGCCCAGCGGCTCGGCGCTCGATATAGGTCTCCGCGATGGATTCGTCAACGGCCAGGGCCGCCTGGGCACGGTACGCGCTCACCTCTCCCAGGGTCACCTCCACCTCGACCGCACCGGCGAGCTGCGCCTGACCACCGACGACGGCGACATCACCGTGGCCACCGCCGGCGGCCCGGCCACCCTCACCACCGCCCGCGGCCAGATCAAGGTCGGCGAGAGTATCGGCACCACAGTGATCGGCAATGGCGCCGGGAACGTCACGGTGGACCGGGCCGCGGACGGCCTGAGTGTGACCGCCGAGCAAGGCGCCGTCGAGTTCCACGCCCACCTCGCCCGCGGCGACATCCAGCTCCACCGTGTCACCAGCGGCCGCCAGCCCACAGCATTTCCCCGCACCAACACCCATTTGAAGGAAGGGCGATCGACCCATGACTAAGATCCTCCGCACGGCCGCCTGTCTGCTCGCCGCCACAGTCGCCGTGACCGCAAACGCGTCATCGGCTGTGGCCGACGACCACGCCGAACTCCAGCAGGTACTCGACCAAGCCGTGGCAGACGGTATGCCCGGCATCATCGCTGACGTCCGTGACGGCCACAGGTCCTGGTTCGGTACGGCAGGCGTGGCCGACACCGAGACTGGCCGCAAGCGCCGGCAGCAGGAATACTTCCGGGCCGGCAGCACCACCAAGACGTTCGTCGCGGTCGTGGTGTTGAAGCTGGCGGCCGAGGGTCGGCTCAGCCTGGACGATACCGTGGACAAGTGGCTGCCCGGCGTGGTGAAGGGCAACGGTCATGACGGCAGCAAGATCACCATCCGGCAACTGCTCAACCAGACCAGCGGCATCTTCCCCTACACCTCCGATGAGGCCCTGGCGACCAAGCAGTGGAGCACCGCCTTCCTCAAGGGCCGTTTCAACAGCAACCGCCCCGAGCAGCTCGTAAAGGTGGCCATGGCCAACCCGCCCTCCTTCGCGCCGGGCAAGGGCTGGGGCTACTCCAACACCAACTACACGCTCGCCGGGATGATCATCGAGAAGGTCACTGGCAACTCCTACGCCGAAGAGATCACCCGGCGCATCATCCGCCCGCTCGGCCTGAGGAAGACGTACCTGCCGGGCGAAGGCACGAAGCTGCGCCGGCCGCACGCACAGCACTACGTCAAGTTCCCGGTCGGCGAGGACACCACCACCCCCTACGACCTCACCGCCATGAACCCCTCCTGGGCCGGGGCAGCCGGCAGCATCGTCTCGACCATGAGCGACCTGCACACCTTCTATCGGGCAGTACTCAGTGGCCGGCTGCTGCCGCACACGCAGCAAAAGGAGATGTTCACCACCATCTCCACCAAGGGCGTGCAGTGGATCGACAACACCGCTTACGGGCTCGGCGTCTTCTCCCAGAAGTTGTCCTGCGGAGTGACGATCTGGGGCAACGGCGGCCGGATCCACGGGTCCTGGACATACGCGATGGGCACCCGAGACGGCAAGCACATGGTCGTCTCCAACATCAACGGCGACTGGGACAACCCGATCAGCATCCTCATCAAGGAAATGGAAGCCGAGATGTGCTCGCCCAGCTCCCGATAGCCACTCGACATCACCTGCTCATCCTGTCCCGCTCGAAAACACGGTTTCGCACTGTGAGCCGGAATTTCGCAGCGCGATCAGGGCAGCGGCTGCGACCATTGCGGGTGTTGTCGTCGCTTGTCCACCGGGGCTACCCGGCGAGCGGGGAGGGCCGGCTCCATCGCCCACCGCGTCGATGACCGACACCCCGGGATCAACCGACGAAGCGGGATCCGCTGAAGAACGCCGGCCCTTGCCACGTACCGATCTCACCGAGACCGCTGATCCCCCACATGCCGGCCACGGGCTCGACGTCCGGGGGTCCGTACGCCGAGTTCAGCCGCACCAGGCCGGCCCGCAACCGCCGGCCCACCGCGCGCGCTACGTCCCGGTCCGCGCCGAACACGTACCCGGCCAGCCCGTACGGATGATCGTTGGCCATGGCGACCGCCGAGTCGAGATCCCGGTAGGTCCGCACCAGGAGCACCGGCCCGAAGATCTCCTCTCGAAGGTCCGGCGCGTCGTCGGCGAGGACCACGGCGGGAGCCGCGAAGTGGCCGGACGACTCCGGGGGTTTCCCGTACCGGCGTACGTCGCAGCCACGTGCGGAGAACTCGGCGAGTTGCTCGTCGATCCGGCGCCGATGCGGCTCGTGCGACAGCGGCCCCAGCTGTGTCTCCGGGTCGGTGGTGACGCCGATCCTGACGGCGTCGAGGGCGGCCCCGAGCGCCGCCAGGTGGGCGTCGGCCCGCTCTCGCGGGACGATGATCCGTCGCGGTGCGACGCAGTACTGCCCGTTCAGCGTGAGCGCGGCCGTGACGACCTGTTCGGCGACCGCCTCAGGATCGGCATCGGCCAGCACGACGACCGGATTGTTGCCGGACAGTTCGAGGTCGACCGGCTTGAGGAGCCGCCCGCACGTCTCGGCCACGGCTTTACCACCCCTGACACCACCGGTGTACGAGACGGCCGCGATCCGGTCGTCGCCGACGAGCGCCTCGCCGACGGCGCGGTCGCCGTGGACGACCTGTACGACGCCGGCCGGCAGCGCGGCCCGCACCGCCTCGGCGAACCCGCCCGAAGAGTGCGGTGACCACTCCGACGGCTTGACGATCACGGGGCAGCCGGCGACCAGGGCGTAGGCGGTCTTCACGATCGCGAGGGAGGCCGGGGCGTTCCAGGGCACGAACACGGCGGCCGGGCCCCAGGGCAGTCGCCACTGGTCGCACGCCCCGGCGGACGAGCGCTGCTCGGCGTGCTCGAAGCCCTCCTCGATCTGGGTCGCGCCGCGTTCCAGCACCACGGTCACGGCCTTGACGAAGGCGGTCGTCGTCGCCTGGGGTACGCCGCTGTCCAGGCTGTCGGCGCGTCCCAGCTCGTCGCCGCGCGACGCCAGTTCCTGCCGCAGGTTCCGCAGCGCGGACGCCCGCTCGTGGCGGGCCAGACCTGACCAGAGGCCGTCGGCATGGGCCGCCCACGCCGTCGCGATCGCCCGCTCCACGCTCTCGGGTGCGCTGGCGCGCTGCGGGTGCAGGACCTCCCCTGTGTCGGGGTCCGTAAGCATCGGCTTCAGGCTCACGGCCGGGACCGCCGCCGTGGCTCCCGCCAGTTCCCGGATCGTGCAGTCGTGATCGGTCACGGGCCGTTCTCCTCGCGCATCGATGCCGCGACCTTCTCACCGACGAGGATCGCGGTCAGGTTGGTGTTGGCCCGGGTCACCCACGGGAGGATGCTCGCGTCGGCGACCCGGAGCCCGTCGAGCCCGAGCACCCGGCCGGCCGGGTCCACGACCGCCTCGGGATCGCGCGGGTCACCCATCCGGCAGGATCCGGCGGCGTGCACCGTGTCGGAGACGACGGCGAGGGCGAACCGGGCGAACTCGTCGTCGGTCATGGTCTCGGCGGGATCCGCGGTGACCGGGCCGGCACCGCCGAGGGTCATCGCGGCGGTGAGCTTGCGGAACTCCGGTTGCGCGGCGAACGTCCGCAGCTCGTCGGCCACGGCGCGGTACCGGCGCAGGTCGTCGGAGCGGGACAGGAGGTCGAAGTCGACCACCGGATCGGTCGCCGGGTCGGTGGACGCCAGTCGCACCCGGCCGGTCGAGGTGACCCGGTTGACCCACCCCACCACCCCGGCCGCCGGGACGCCGATGCCCAGCGCGCCGGTCACCGCGATCATGGCGTCGTTGACCTCGTCGCCGACCCCGGTGGTGAACCGCACACAGATCTGGCCCCGCCGGGGTGCACCCCGGTAGTCGAGTTCCTCGCGCAGGGCGAGCGACAGCACCACCGAAGGATGGTCCTGCAGGCCGTGCCCGACGGGCAGGTCCGCGACCGCGGCCACGCCCAGCCGGCGCAGCTCCGCGGCCGGGCCGACGCCGGACCGCAGCAGGATCGCCGGTGAGTGGACGGCGCCGGCCGACACGATGACCTCGGCGGCCCGGAACTCGGCGGGCTCGCCGCCGACGATGGCGCGGACGCCGGCCGCGCGGCCACCGGCGAACAGAATCCGGTCGGCCAGCGCGTCACCCAGGACGCGCAGCCCGGGACGGTCGCGGGCCGGTTCGAGGTAGGCGTCGTTGGTCGAGACCCGGGCCCGGTCCCGCCCGGCGTAGGCGTAGGGCGACACCCCGGTCGAGCCGGGCGCGTTGTGGTCGGGCGCCCATGGATGACCGAGCCGCCGGGCCACCTGGTCCACGGTGGCGTCGACGGCGACGAAGTCGTCCTGCCTGGGACGGACGATCGGGATCGGGCCGTCCCCGCCGTGGTACGGCGCGCCGGCGAAGTCCAGGTCGTCCTCGAGCCGGTTCAGCAGGGGCAGGACGGCGTCGAAGCCCCAGCCGTCGCAGCCCTGGGCGGCCCAGCCGTCGAAGTCCTCGACGGTGGCCCGGATCGCGAAGAGCCCGTTGATCGCGGAGCTTCCGCCGACGCCCCGGCCCCGCGGGTACGGCAACGGGGGCTGTGCCGCCGACCTCGACGCCCGCAACCCGGGGAACATGTGGGTCGCCGCGAGGCTCGCCGTCGGCTGCATCATCATCGGCTCGATGCTGCGCACCTCCGGTGGGGTGTCGGCGGAGCGGTAGTCGGGGCCGGCCTCGAGAAGCAGCACCCGGCGGCCGTCGTCCTCGGTCAGCCGGGAGGCGAGTGCCGCTCCCGCTGAGCCGGCGCCGACGACGATGACGTCGTACCCGGACCCGTCCCGGACGGACGTCACCGCGAACCCTCCCCGGGCCGGGCCCGCTCCAGCATCGCGAGGTAGGAGCCGCCGGTGACGAGGTCGATCTCGTTCTGGGTGAGGCCCCGCTCGGCGAGCCCGGCGACCAGGTTGCCGAGCCGGCTCGCGTCCTCCATGCCCGCCGGTCCCACCGCGTAGACATCCGGACCGGCTTCCTTCAGGCCGTAGGAATTCTCCGGATCGGCCTGCCTGAGCCCATCGGCGAGCATCTCCATCGGGGAGCCGGAGTAGTCCGCCCCGATCGCCAGGTGCCCGGCGCCGACCAGGCCGTAGATGTGCATGGCGTGATCCAGCATGTCCGACAGCGTCGCCTGGTACGGGTCCTGCGCCACGTAACCCCGGTAGGTGGTGATGCCGATGACGCCGTTGCGCTCGGCGACGGCCTTGATCTGCTCGTCGGTCAGGTTGCGGCGGTGTGGAGAGACGGTGTCGCTGTTGGCGTGGGAGACGAAGATGTCGCCGTCGTAGATGTCGAGCGCGTCCCAGAACGACGCCCGCGACATGTGGACCAGGTCCACCATGAGCGGCAACGACTCCAGCTCCTTGAGGATCTGCTTGCCGAGGTGGCTGAAGCCGCCCTCGCCGAACCGCTCGTTGCAGCCGGTGCAGAGCAGGTTCTGCGTGTTGTGCGAGAACGTGAACGCGGTGACACCCAGCTCGGACAGCGTGTACAGCGCCTCGAAGTCCCCGGCGAGCGGTCCGTACCCCTCCACCGACAGGAAGAGGCCGAACGAGCCCGGCGGCCGGTTCTCGAACTCCGCCCGGTTGCGGACGAACACGATCTCGCCCTCCGAGCGGCGCACCTCGGACAGCAACGTGCCGATCGTGCTCCACTCGGAGATCTGCATGATCGCCCCGGTCAGGCCGCCGGCCCGCCACGACTCCAGGTAGTGCTCGCGCAGGATCTGGGCGTGGCGGTCGGTCCCGTGGCCCAGCATCACGTGCGCGATCGTGGGACCCACATAGATGTTGATCATTTCGCTCCTCCTGCTGTCGGCGAGGTCCGCGCGGCCAGGACACGGGCGTAGAAGTCCCGCTCGGCCTCGATGGCGTGGACGAGGTTCTCCGCCTTGGCGAACAGATGTCCCTCGCCGGCGTAGACGTGGTGCTCGTGTTCGACACCGCGCTCGCGCAGGACCGCCGCGATCGCCTCGGCCTGGTCGGCGGGCACGACGTCGTCGGCCTCTCCCTGGAGCAGGATCAGCGGCGCGGTGATCCGGCCGGCCGCCGTGACCGGCGACCGCTCGTCGTAGCGCTCACGTGTCTCCGGCAAGGGGCCGATCAGCGAGTCCAGGTAGCGGGACTCGAACTTGTGGGTGTCCCTCGCCATCGCGTACGCATCGGCGACCCCGTTCATGCTGCCGCCCGCGGCGAACACGTCGCGGAAGGCGAGCGCGCACAGGGTCAGCCATCCGCCGCCGCTGAGACCGCGGATGACCAGCTTCGATCCGTCGGCCAGCCCCTTCGCCACGAGGTACTGGGCACCGGCGACCGCGTCGTCGACGTCGACCACGCCCCAGGTGCCCTTGAGCGCGTCGCGGTAGGCGCGTCCGTAGCCGCTGCTGCCGCGGAAGTTGAGCTCCAGGTAGCCGTACCCGCGGCTGGTCCAGTACTGCTGCCGCGGGTCGAGCACCGGCACGACATGGCCGGTCGGGCCGCCGTGGCAGTTGACGATGAGCGGGGGCGGGACGTCGGTGGGCACGGTCGGCGCGTACCAGAACGCGTGCGCCACCGCGCCGTCCGTCGTCGGGTACGTGATCGCCTCCGGCACCGCGATCGTGCCGGGCACTTCGACGCCGTTGTCCCGTATCACCTCGCCCCTGCCACCGGCCGTGGGATCCAGCAGGAGCACGGCAGGGGCGTGCCGGTGGCCCGCGGCCACGACGGCGATCCGGTCCCCGACGACGGTCGGCGAGACGAACTGCGTGTAGGGCGTCGAGACCTCCGCCACGCGGCCGCCGGGATGGCGTACGCCGAGATGCTCGGCACCGCCGATCGTCCACTTCACCAGCAGCCGCCCGTCGTCGAAGACGTCGAGGTTGCGCAGGCCGAGTGACCACAGGGGGGCGCTCATGTCGGCCTCCATGGCCACCAGCGGTTCTGTGTCACCGAGCCGGTACGGGTTCCACCAGCCGCTGCGGTCGCTGAGGAACACCAGGTCACCATCGGGGGTCCAGACCGGCTCGACGACGGACTCGGCCGCGGAGCCGGCGACGCGGGTGGCCGTGCCGATGCCCTGGGCGGTGAGGTCGGCCACCCAGAGCTCCGTCCCGTCCCACGGCATTCGCGGGTGGTCCCAGGTGATCCAGGCCAGCCTGGACCCGTCGGGAGAGACCCGTGGCGCGCCGGCGAAGTCGTGGCCACCATCGAGGACGACCTGCTCGTGCGGGGCCTCGCGGCCGACCCTGACCAGCTCGTTGGCGATCCGGCCGTCGTCGTGGTGCCGCTCGCGCACGGCGTAGACGTGCTCACCCGCGATCACGAAGTCGCTCCACCGGACCGTTTTTCCCGGTGCGGGCGGCGTCACCGCGATCCCCCGCCGCAGGCTGTGGATGCGCTGGTCCACGCTGTCGCACGCGAGGATCTCGCCGTCCGGCGCGACACCGTACGGGATGCCGCCGTAGCCGACGATGTTGCTGCACGAGCGCCCCGGCGGGGTCAGGTCCACCGGTTCGCCACCCGGCTCCCAGCGGACCAGGACCGTCCGCGCCTCTGACGGCCTGCCCTCGGTCCACAGCAGGGCGTCGCCGTCACGCCGGAGCCAGTTGAACGTCCGTGTCCCGGCGAACACCGCTGACGCGGGCAGCGCGCCGGTCTCCGCTTCGGCCGTCACGCCGCGTCGACCCCGCGCAGCGAGGTCAGGAAGGCGACCAGGTCGGCGCGGGTCCGGGCCAGGGACGGCTCGTGCAGGTAGATCATGTGCCCGGACTCGTAGCGGGTCCTGGTGACGTTGCGCGCCCGTTCGGGCTCCAGGTACAGGTGATCGAAGGTCAGCTCGGCGGGGAAGTACGGGGTGCCGAGGTCGTAGTAGCCGCTGAGCAGGAGCACCTTCAGGTGGGGTGACCTGTTCATGGCCGCGCGCAGGACGGTGGCGACCTCGAGCTGGGGCGTCCAGATGCCCGTCTGCTCGCTCTCCCGGTGCTTCCACGTCTCCCTGGGCCGGATGTGCCGGTAGAGGAGGGGACGGTCGGCCTCCCAGCCGAGATCGGCGCGAAGGTACTGGTTCAGGGCCCGCGTCGCGGGATCCGTGGGCGCGGAGTAGCTGGCGTCGTCCTCGGCCGCCTCACCGGCGGTGTCGGAGTCGATCCCGGTCCAGCGGGTGTCGAGGCGTCCGACCGTGCGGTGCCGGTCGCGCAGCAACTCCTTGACGTAACGCCACAGGTTCACCCGCAGGTTCGCCCGCAGGATGAACTCCGCCGAGATGCCGGTCAGCTCGGAGAGCCGCCGGGCGATGCGCTCGCGCTCGGCACCGGTGAGCCGGTTCCCCTTCAGCAGGGCCACGGAGTAGTCGTTCAGGGCGAAGTCCTCGGCCTCGGCGACGACCGCCGGCAGGTCACCGGAGATGACCCCGTGGTAGAGGGCGGTCGCGGCGTAGCTGGGCAACTGGCCGACCGCGCCGTAGTTCACGCCGACGCCGAAGGTCGTTCCCGCCACGTCCATGAGGGACGACAGCAGGATGACGCCGTCGACGTAGAGGCCCGGCACGCGCTGCAGGTAGTCGGCCACGACGGGTGCGCGGAGCGTGCCGTAGCTCTCGCCGAACAGCACGATCGGGCTGTTCCCGCGGTTCTCGCGCGCGACGAACTCGGTCACGAAGTCGCCTATCGCGGCGGCGTCGGCCTCGACACCGTGGAGTTGCGCGGGGTCCTCACCCGGCACCATCCGGCTGAACCCGGTGCTCGGCGCGTCGACGAACACCAGGTCCGCCACGTCCATGAGCGAGTGCTCGTTCTCCCCCAGCTCCCATCGGGAGGTGTCGAACAGCGGATCGCCGTCGAACACCACGCGCCGGGGTCCGTAGCTGTACATGTGCAGCCAGATCGTCGAGGACCCCGGACCGCCGTTCCACAGGAAGACCAGCGGCCGGTCCCGCTTCGACGGCACGTCGTCGCGCAGGTAGGCGGTGTAGAAGACGGCCACCTTGGGGGCGGGCTGCTCCTCGTCGTCGTGCAGGACGATCCTGCCGACCTTGGCGGTGTACTCGATCCGCTCGGTGCCGATGGTCACGGCGTGCCTGGTCGTGAACTGCTGATCCTCCACCGGCTTGGCGTCGGCCGCCCCGTTGGCTTCTGACGCGGTCGTCTCGTTGGTGGCGGTGTCGGGCATGGGGGCTCCCTGAGCATCGACGATGGGGCGCGCGCCGCCCTCCTACCTGCGCCAACACGTCGGCTGACGGGAGCGACTGCTATGTGGATCGTAAGAGCTGGGCCGATAAAGCGTCAATACATTAGGTCGTTTATTGCCTAGCCCATTGGTGCAATATCCTAGGGCTTGGACGGGCGGGATCGCTCGAGCATCCGCAAGTAGGACTCGCCGCAGATGAGATCGATCTCGTCCCGCGACAGGCCCCGCCCGGCGAGCCCGGCCGGGATCGCGCCCAGGTCGCCGGCGTCCTCGAGCCCCTCGGGCCCGTACGTGTAGAGCTCGCGGCCCCGGCCCTTGATGCCATGGGCCCCGTCCGGATCGATCATGTCCAGCACGGGCACGAGCATCTCCACGGGCGACTCGCAGTAGTCGGCGCCGATGCACAGGTGCTCGGGGCCGACCAGGTCGTACATGTACATCGCGTGGTCGAGCAGATCCGACAGCGTCGCCTTCATCGGCTCGGGCGAGACGTAACCGCGGAAGGTGTTGAGCCCGATGACCCCGTTGCGCTCGGCGACGGCCTTGATCTGGTCGTCGGTCAGGTTCCGCGGGTGCGGGCACAGGGCGTCGGCGTTGGAGTGCGAGACGAACAGGTCACCGTCGTAGAGGCCGAGCGCGTCCCAGAACGAGGCCCGCGACATGTGGACCAGGTCGATCATCATCGGCAACGATTCGAGTTCCCCGAGCGTCTGCTTCCCGAGGTGGCTGAAGCCGCCCTCGCCGAACCGCTCGTTGCTCCCGGTGCAGAGCAGGTTCTGCAGGTTGTGCGAGAACGTGAAGGTCGTGATCCCGAGCCCGGACAGCGTATGCAGAGCCTCGAGGTCGCCCGCGAAGGCGCCATGGCCCTCCAGCGACAGGAAGATCCCGAACGATCCCGCAGGACGGTTGTCGAAGTCCGCCCGGGTCGCGCAGTAGGTGATCTCGCCCTCGGACCGGTCGAACTCCGTGAAGTACGCGTTGATGGACGGCCAGTTCGAGACCTGGACGACGGCGGCGTCCAGCCCTCCTGCCCGCCACCGCGGCAGGTAGGTACTCCTGAGCACCTGCGCCTTGTTGCCCGGGACGGCGTGCTGGGCCATGACATCGTAGACGACGCCACCGACGTAACTGTTGATCATGGTGTCCTCTCAGGTGGTGAGCCACTGCTCCTCGGGACGCGGGACGGAACTGAGCAACTGGGCGGTGTAGTCGTCCCGCGGATGGTCGAGCACCGACTCGGTCGGGCCGGATTCGACGACCTTGCCCAGGTGCATGACGTACAGGTATTCCGACGCCTGGCGGACGATGGACAGGTCGTGGGTGATGAACAGGCAACTGATGCCGCGTTCCGCCCTGATCTGCCGCAGCAGGTTGAGGATCTGCGCCTGAACCGACATGTCCAGCGCCGACACGGGCTCGTCGCAGATGAGCACCCGTGGTTCCACCGCCAGCGCCCGCGCGATCGCCACCCGTTGCCGCTCGCCGCCGGACAGCGAGGCCGGGCGGCGCCGGGCGTAGCCGGGCGAGAGGCCGACGGACTCCAGGAGCTCGCCGACCCGGCGTTCGACGCCCGTGGCACCGCGATCGTGCGTCACGATCGCCTCTTTCAGCGCCCAGCCGACGGAACGCATGGGGTTGAGGCTCGAATAGGGGTCCTGGAACACGGTCTGCACCGTCCGCCGGAGCCTGCGGCGCTCGTTCGTCGTCAGGTCACGCCACCTGCGGACCGGGATGCCGTCGATCACGATCTCGCCGCCGGTCGGCGACTCCAGGCCGACCAGCATGCGAGCGAGCGTGGTCTTGCCCGACCCGGACTCCCCCACGATCCCGACGCTCTCGCCCGCCCGGACGGAGATCGACACGTCGTCGACGGCCCGGACGGTACGGCCGCCGCTCCGAAAGACCTTCTGGATGTTCACCACGTCGATCAGCGCGTCGTCGGAGCGGCTGCCGGCGGGCCCGTCCTCGCGCTCCTCGGCCTTGCTGAGCAGCGCGGCCATCTCGGCCTCGATCTCCGGCAGCCGGACGCAGCGCGATCGCCGATCGTCGCCGACCACGGCCAGCGGTGGCTCCCCGTCCCTGCACACCTGCCGGGCCCAGCGGCAACGGGACTCGAAGGAGCAGCGGTCCCGCACCTCGGCGGCCGAGGGGACCGAGCCAGGGATCGCGACGAGCTGCCGCACCCGGCGGTCGGCCGGAGGCTCGGACAACAACAGTCCCTGCGAGTACGGGTGCAGGGGCCGCTCACGTACATCGTCCGCCCGGCCCGCCTCGACCAGCGAGCCGGCGTACAGGACCTGGATACGGTCGCAGGTGGCGAAGGCGACGCGCAGGTCGTGGGTGATGAGGATCAGCGCCATCCCGCGCGCCTCCTGGATCCTCTTGATCAGGGCCAGTACCTCGCGCTGGGTGACCACGTCCAGCGCCGTCGAGGGTTCGTCCGCGATCAGCACCTGTGGGTCCCTCGCCAGCGCCGCGGCGATCGCGACCCGCTGCCGCATGCCGCCGGAGAGCTGGAACGGATACCGGTCGACGACCGTCTCGTCGGTGATGCCGACCTCGGCGAGACGCCGGATCGCCTCGGCCCGCCGTTCTGCGCGGCTCAGGCGCCGCTGCGCGAGCAGGGACTCCTCCAGGATGCGCCCGCACCGCATCACCGGGTTCAGCATGGTGAACGGGTCCTGCATGATCATGCCGATCTGGCGGCCGCGGATCGTCCGCCATTGCCGTTCGGACAGGTCGAGCAGGTTCTCGCCGTCGAACCTGGCGCTTCCCTTCGCGACGACCCCTTCGGGGAGGAGCCCGATGAGGGCCTTCGCGCTCATCGACTTGCCGCTGCCGGACTCGCCGACGATTCCGACGCTCTCGCCCGCGGCCAGCCGCAGGTCCAGCGCGGTGACGATCGGGTCGCCCGTGCCGGCCCGCTCGATCCGCATGTCCTCGATGTCGAGGACCGGGGGGCCGGAGGCGGGCACTCGCTCGGTGTGGGGGCTCAACGGCCTGCTCCTCGGCTCGACATCTTCTCGTAGATCCAGTCGCCGACCAGGTTCACGGACGTGGCGGTGAGGGCGATGGCGATGCCCGGCGCGATGATCGCCACCGGGTTCGTGAACAGCAGGGGCTGGTTCTCCGACAACATCTGGCCCCAGTCGGGGGTCCCCGGCTCGGCGCCCAGGCCGAGGAAGGACAGGCCGGCGAGGGAGACGAGGGATCCGGCGAAGATGATGACCGAGTTGGCGACGGCGGCCGCGGCGATGTTCGGCCAGATGTGCCGCACCATGATCCGGCCGTCCGTGACTCCGAGTGTCTTGGCCGCCTCGACGTACGGGCGAGGCGTCTGTTCGAGCGTCGCGGCGCGCATGACCCTGGCGTCCGTCGGGATCGTGAGAACGATCAGCAACCCGACCGCCAGCCAGTAACCACCGCCCAGCGCGCCCGCCACGACGATGATGATGAGCAGCGACGGGATCGCCACCATCAGGTCGACCCAGCGCATCACCAGCGAGTCGATGATCCCGCCCCGGTACCCGGCGAGGAGCCCGAGCAGGTTGCCGCACACCATCGAGGCGAGGGCGATGACCAGCGGGCCCAGGATCGCGGACTGGGCGCCGGCCAGCATCCGGGAGAAGACGTCCCGCCCCAGCCCGTCGGTGCCGAGCCAGTGTTCGGCGCCCGGGGGCGCCAGGCTGCCCAGCACGTCCTGCTGGGCCGGGTCATGGGGCGCCAGCATCGGGCCGGCGATCGCCATGAGCAGGACGAGCGCCATGAAGGCGAAGCACAGGGCGATCAGGACGGGAGGGCGGCGCCGTACGCGGCGTCCGGTGAGGCGCTGCGGCGTCGTGATGGCTGCCTCGGTCATGCGGACCGCCCTTCAAACCGGATGCGCGGGTCGATCGCCACGTAGGCGAGGTCCGCGAGCAGGTTGGCGAGCACGATGAGCACCGCGATGAGCATCGCCAGAGCCTGGATCATCGGCATGTCGCTCGTCTCGGTCGCCTGCACCAGCAGTTCACCGATGCCGCCCAGGGAGAACGCCGTCTCGACGAAGACGGCACCGGCGAAGAAGAACGCGAGCAGGGATCCTGAGACCGTCACCACGGGTATCAGCGCGTTCCTGAACGCGTAGCGGACCAGGACGTGCCGCCGGCTGAGTCCCCTGGCCCTGGCGAACATGATGTAGTCCTGGTCCAGCACTTTGATCATCGAGGCTCGGCTGTGACGCAGGAGGAACGCCGCGACGCACAGGGCGAGTGCCAGCGCCGGCAGGGTCAGGTGCCACAACTGGTCCAGGAACCCCTCGCCGAGACCCGCCGCCGGGAAGACCGGCACCAGGACCGCGAAGAGGTACAGGAGCAGGATCCCCATGACGAACGGCGGCGTACTCAGCGCCACGACCGCCCCCGCCACCAGCCCGCGGTCCAGCGTCTTGCGCTGGCGCAGCGCGGCGACGACGCCGGGAATCACGCCGAGGATGAGCGTCAGGAGATAGGCGTACACCGCCAGGAACGCCGAGGGCCCGAGGCGGGCACCGATCTCGTCCGTCACCGGCAGCGTCGTCAGCGTGGACTCGCCGAAGTCGAAGACCAGCGCGTCCCGCAGCCACAACCAGTACTGGGTGAGGAACGGTTCGTCGAGGTGGTACCGCTCCGTCAGCGCCTGGACCAGCTCCGGGGTGGCCGGTTTACCGCCGAGGTAGGCGTCCACCACCGTACCGGGCGCGATGTGGACGAGGGAGAAGACGAGGAAGGACAGGATCGCGATCAGCACCACCAACGCGACCAGGCGCTTGCCGATCATCAGCAGGATCGCGCGGGCGCTCATGGGCGCGTCCTCACGGCGCCGCACCGTACGAGGTTGGTCATGATCACCTTACTTGGTCACTTGGGGATGACGTTGAGCACCCACGGCATGTTCGACCAGAAGCTGCCGAACTCGACGAGGTCGTAATCGATCGAGGCGTAGGTGTTGCCTTCGGCGTAGAGCGGCACGTAGGGAACGTCCTCGCCCAGGTGCTCCAGCACCTTCGCGTAGATCGCCAGGCGCTCTTGCGGGTCCTGCTCCAGCAGGCCGTCCGCCAGGAGCTTTTTCATCTCCGGCTTGGTGTAACCGGCGAAGTTCAGGCCGACGGGCGCCCCGGTCTTGTCGGTGCTCAGGAACAGGGCGGCCCAACTCGGATCCGGCACGCAGGGGCCGGTCTCGAAGTACGTCAGCGGCTTGTTCTGCCCGCCGAGTTCGGCGTACCACGCGGTCTCCGTGAGCACCTTGATCTCGAGATCGATGCCGATCTGCTTGAGCTGAGCGGCGATCACCTGGGCGATGGGCGCGGAGGCGGCGATCGTCTTGAACGTGAAGCGGAACCCGCCAGGGACCGACGACCGGGCCAGCTCGGCCTTGGCCGCTTTCAGGTCGTACGGATACGTCTCGACCTCCTCCAGCGCGGCCTTGACCTCCTTCTCCGAGCCCAGTGTGCGCAGCAGCAACGGAGACATGAGCGTGCTCTCCGGACCGCCGGCCCGCCCCTGGGTCGCCGCGACGATGTCCTCGCGCTTGATCGCGTGCGCGACCGCCCGGCGTACATGGACGTCGTTCCAGGGCGCCTGCTGGAGCGGCAGGCTGAGCAGGGAGGTCGCGCAGGTCCCGACCGTGGTCACCGTGCCGCCACCGGCGGCGGCGTCGAAGCCGGTCGGGCCGCCGACCGTGGGGGCGAGGTCGATCTCACCGGCCCGCAGCGCCAGCGCCATGCTGTTGTCATCGGCGAAGGACTTGACCGAGATCCGGTCGACCCGGGGCTTGCCGCCCCAGTAGCCGGCGTGTGCCGACAGCTCCATGCCGGTGGCCGGGTTGAGGCTGTCGAACTTCCACGGACCGGTGGCCACCAGCAACGTGCCCGGCTGGCCGAACTTGGTCCCGGTCTGTTCCGCGAACTTCTTCTGGAAGACGACCGAATACCACATCGCCGGCGTGTACTGCCACGACGCGTCCGGCTGCTTCAGCCTCACCCGGACCGTGTAGGTGTCCGCGGCCTCGACGGTGTCGACCGGAGCGAAGTAGGCCGAGCGCCTGGAGCCGGTGGCACGCAGACGATCCCAGGAGTACTTCACGTCCTGCGAGGTCAGCTCCGTACCGTCCCAGAACTTCACGCCCTGACGCAGGGTGTACTCGTAGACCTTGTCACCGACCCGTTTCCACTCCGTGGCCAGCCACGGCTGGAGTTTGCCCTGCGCGTCGATCCGTAGCAGCGGCTCCAGGCCGAGCTGGTTGGCATAGAGGCCGCCGGCGCCCATGTTCTCCGCCGGGTTCACGAGGGTGATCTGGCCCGCGATGCCCAGGCTGAGGCGCGGGATGTGCTGGTCCGAGACCGGTTTGCCCGGGTCTGCGCTTCGAGCCGTGTCGGCCGGGCGCGGACCGCCGTCCGGGTCCTTCCGGGCAGCCGGGCCGGTGCCGGCACACGCCGTGAGCAGCACTGCGGCAAGAGCGGCGAGAGTCAGGGCAAGGTGCCACCGCCCTCGTCTCGGAACACTGTTCGTCTCGGACATCTCAACACCATTCGGTAGTCGTGGCAGGGGAATCCGCGGCCCCTCACGAGACTCCGAAGAGCCTGGTTTCTCCGTTGAACGGCGAGGCCGGTCGCAGCGACCTGACCTCCGCTTCGGGCCATGTCCGGCGGGCTGTGTCATGACGTGGGGCACAGCATTGTCTGATTGCCTATGCCTGTCAAGACCTACTCAAGTGGTCCAAGACTGGCATGGTGTACACCTAATGCTTGGGGTAATATTCGCCCATTCAACTAGGTTGATAGGTGACTCGAGACGTTGAGCGACATCGACATTCCTGCTCTTCTGGCCGGCATCGAGGCCGATGCCGAGGACTACCTCTCCACCCGTCCCGAGGCAACCCTCATGATCGGGCTGTCCCTACGAGGCGAGCGTCACGTCCGGGCCTTCCTGGCACCGGGGGCCGAGCACGCCCGGCTCCCCGGCGCGAAGACGATCTACGAGATCGGCTCCGTGTCCAAGGTTTTCCTCACTACGGTCCTGGCCGCGCTGGAGGGTCAGGGCCTGATCGGTCTCGACGACCCGATCGCCACGCACCTGCCGAAGGACCTGCGGCTGCCACCCGAGATCGCGTCGATCACGATCCGGCAACTCGCCACGCACAGCTCCGGGCTGGGACCGGTCGGGAAGATCCACCAGCGGTTCATCGACGAGGAGCTCCGCGGGACCGAGTCACCGTTCGGCACCTACACCCACTACCTGCGCTACAAGAAGGAACATCTGTACGCCGACCTCGAGAACGCCGAGCTGATCTACCCCAAGGGGCAGGGCTGGACCTACTCGGTCATCGGCATGGGCGCGCTCGGGCACATCCTGGAACTGGTGGCGGCGAAGCCGTACGAAGAGCTGCTCAAGGAGACGGTCTGCGAGCCGCTGGGCCTGACGGACACCGGCTACTCGCTCTCGGCGGAGCAGCAGGGCCGGGTGATGTACGCCTACGACAGGGCGGGGCAGCCGTGCCCGACGGGAGCGAGCCGCCCGACTTCGTCCAGGGCCTGGGCTGGAGGGGCCTGGACCGGCCCGGGGGCCTGGCCTGGTGGCACCCTGGCACGACGTTGTTCTACCTGGCGGGCGCGGGCGTCGATGACCGTGCCCAGGCCGGGCTCGTCGTGCTGTGCTCCTACCGCACCTGCCTGACGGACCGCGATGTCCTGCACCCCCTGCAGCGGGAGTGGTTCCGCCGAGCCTGTCAGTAGCCGCCGGCCGTTCCGCCGCTGCCCACGTCCCCGCGAGGAGCGATCGTCATGAGCGCCAGCCTGTCCGCCCGCTACGCCAGGGCAGAGGCACTGCTGCCCCACAACCAGAAGAACCTGGTCCACTCCGCTCAGGTGCGGCCGAACTGGATCCGCGGCACCGAGACGTTCTGGTACCGGATCACGACGGCCGACGGCGCCCGGTTCGTGTTCGTCGACGCCGAGGCCGGCACCAAGCGGCCGGCGTTCGACCATGAGCGACTGGCCCGCGCGCTGAGCGGCGTCCTGGCCGGGAAGGTCGACCCGGACGCACTGCCGTTCCACCGGATCGAGCTGACCGACGGCGCGATCCGGGTGGTCGCCGGGGGACGGCGGATCGAGATCTCGCTCGCCACCTACACCGCGACGATCCTCGGACCGGCCCACCCCTCGGAGACGCCCTCGCCGGACGGCCGCTGGTCCGTGGGGCTGCGCGAGCACAACCTCTACCTGCGCGACACCGCCACCGGCGAGGTACGGCAGCTCACCACCGACGGCGTCGAGGCCCACGACTACGCGACGATGGCCGACTCCTGCGCCGAGCTGGTGATGCAAGAGAACCTCGGCTACACCATGCCGCCGCTCGTGGTGTGGTCACCCGACTCGACCAGGTTCGTCACCCACCGACTCGACCAGCGCCAGGTCGGGC
This sequence comes from Nonomuraea sp. NPDC050404, assembly GCF_040655495.1. Lineage (NCBI taxonomy): Bacteria > Bacillati > Actinomycetota > Actinomycetes > Streptosporangiales > Streptosporangiaceae > Nonomuraea > Nonomuraea sp. NPDC050404. The sequence goes on along the minus strand of NZ_JBFAKB010000015.1, from coordinate 20,442 downwards.
TCATGCACCTGCTGCGATCGGCCCCGCCCGGCGGCGGCCGTCCGGTCCCGATGAGCTACCGCTACGCCGTCACGGGCGACGCGAACCTCGCCACGTCGGAGTTCTTCGTGTTCGAGGCCGCGACGGGCCGGACGACGCCGGCCTCGGGTGAGCCGGTCCTCACCCCGTACCTCCCTGCCATCGCCTGCAACCACCTGTGGTGGAGCGCGGACGGGTCGAAAATCTATTTCCTGTCCGGCGACCGCGGCGACCACGCCGTCCGGCTGCACGAGCTGGACCCCGCGAGCGGCGAGGTCACCCGGCTCGTCGAGGAGCAGACCGGCACGTCGCACATCACCCACGGCCCGCAGTTCCAGGACCGCAACGTTGAGGTGCTGTCCACGGGCGAGACGTTGTGGTGGTCGGAGCGCAGCGGGTACGGCCATCTCTACCGGTACGACCGCGACGGCTCGGTCACCGCTTTGACGTCGGGCGACTGGCTGTTCCGCCGCATCGTGTCGATCGACGAGGACGCCCGCCGGCTCGTGTTCACCGGCGCGGGCCGGCAGCCGGACTCGGATCCGTACCTGCAGGAGCTGTACGCGGTGTCGCTCGACGGCGGCGAGATCACCACCATCACGGACGACGGCCTCGACCACGACCCCCGGCCGTCGCGGTCGGGCCGGTTCTTCGTCGACGTCACCTCGCGCTACGACGTGCCGGCCGTGTCCGTGCTCCGCGACGCCACCGGCGCGGTCGTGCTCGAACTGGAACGGGCGGACGCCTCCGGTCTGCTCGCCGCCGGCTGGTCACCGCCCGAGCGCGTCGTGGCGAAGGCGGCCGACGGCGTGACCGACCTCTACTGCGCCGTGTACAAGCCGCACGACTTCGATCCGTCGATGACCTACCCCGTGGTCGAGGAGATCTACCCTGGGCCGCACATCTCCACCGCCCCGCTGCGCTTCCCGCAGTCCGGCGGCGTCGTGACCCTGGAACGCTCGGGCGCGGTGTTCGCCGCGCTCGGCTTCGTCGTCGTGGTGGTCGACGGCCGCGGGTCGGCGCTGCGCGGCAAGTCCTTCCAGGACCACGCCCGCGGTGACGGCGACTTCGTCGGCGACCACGTCGCCGCGATCACCCAGCTCGGGCGCACCCGCCCGTGGATGGACCTGGACCGGGTCGGCATCTACGGGCACTCGGCGGGCGGCTACGCCTCGACCAGGAGCATGCTCAGGGCACCGGACCTCTACAAGGTCGCGGTGTCCTCGGCCGGCAACCACGACAACCGCCTGAACCACGCCTGGTGGGCGGAGAAGTTCTACGGCCTGCCCGGCGACTTCGACTTCGCCGGCCAGTCCAACGGCGCGCACGCCGGGAATCTGGCGGGCAGATTGCTGCTGGTGCACGGCGAGATGGACGACAACGCCACGCCGCACGGCACGATGCGCCTGGTCGGCGCGCTCATCAAGGCGAACAAGGACTTCGACCTGCTCGTCGTCCCCAACGCGGAGCACCGCCTGACGATCGGCGGCGCGTACTGGCTGCGGCGCCGCTGGGACTACTTCGTACGGCACCTCATGGGCGAGACGCCGCCCGCGTACCGGATCGCCGACATCCCGATCGACCCCGAACTGCTCCCGTCGTGACCCCCCGGAGGAATGTAGCTATGAGCAACGACCTGGCCGCCCGTTATGCCAAGGCCGAGGCGCTGCTGGCCCACAACCTGAGAAGCCTGGTCCACTCCCCGCAGGTACGGCCGAACTGGATCCCCGGCACCGAGACGTTCTGGTACCGGATCACCGCGGCCGGCGGCGTCCGGTTCGTGTTCGCCGACGCCGAGACCGGCACCACGCGGCCGGCGTTCGACCACGAGCGGCTCGCCGGTGCGCTGCGCGCCGTCCTGAACGAGGACGTCGATGCCGCGAAGCTGCCGTTCTTCGGCATCGAACTCGTCGATGACGTGGTGCGGGTGGTCGTCGGCGAGCAGCGCGTCGAGGTCTGCCTCGGCTCCTACGCCGCGACCCTCCTGGGCCCCGCCCGCGCGCAGGAGACACGGTCGCCCGACGGACGCTGGTCGGTGGGGGTCCGCGACCACAACCTCTACCTCCGGGACACCGCGACGGACGAGGAGCGGCGGCTCACCACGGACGGGGCGGAGGCGTACTCGTACGGGACGCCGCCGGACGCCTCCGCGAACCGCGTGATGCAGGAGAACCTCGGCTTCACCGCGCCGCCGCTGGTCGTGTGGTCGCCCGACTCGTCCAGGTTCGTGACACACCGCCTCGACCAGCGCGATCTCCAGCTCATGCACCTGGTACGGTCCGCGCCCGCGAACGGCGGCCGACCGGCCGCGATGAGCTACCGGTACGCCATGGTCGGCGACGAGAACGTCGCGACGGCGGACTTCTTCGTCTTCGAGGCCGAGACGGGCCGGGCGACCCAGGCGAAGCACGAGCCGGTGTCGATGGACTACCTCTCGGTGATCGCCTTGGACCACGTCTGGTGGAACGACGACGCCACGAAGGCGTACTGGCTGTCCGGCGACCGGGGCGGACGCACGGTCCGGCTGTACGAACTCGACCCGGCCACCGGCGAGGTCACCGTGCTCGTGGAGGAGACGAGCAGGTCGAACACCCTGCTCGGCCCGCACTACCACGACCGCAACGTGAAGGTCCTGAGCTCCGGTGAGGTGCTGTGGTGGTCGGAGCGCAGCGGCTGGGGCCACCTCTACCTGTACGCGCCGGCCGGCACGGGCGGCCCGGGCGGCACGGCCGGCACGGCTGGCACGGTCACCTCCGGCGACTGGCTGGTGCGCAGGATCGTCGGCGTCGACGAGGCGGCGCGCCGGGTCGTGTTCACCGCCGCCGGTCGTGAGCCGGGCTCGGACCTGTATGTGCAGGAGTTGTGCTCGGTGTCGCTCGACGGCGGCGAGATCACCACCATCACCTCCGACGGCCTCGACCATGACCCCCGCCCGTCGCGGTCGGGACGGTACTTCGTCGACGTCACCTCACGCGTCGACGTCCCTGCCGTCTCGGTGCTGCGCGACGCGACCGGCGCGGTCGTGCTGGAGCTGGAACGGGCGGACGCCGCCGCTCTCTACGCGGCCGGCTGGTCGCCCCCTGAGCGGGTCGTGGTGAAGGCGGCCGACGGCGTGACGGACCTCTCCTGCGCGATCTACCGGCCGCACGACTTCGACCCCTGCGCCAGGTATCCCGTCCTCGACGAGATCTACCCCGGCCCGCAGGTCTCCACCACGCCGATCCGTTTCCCGCTGTCGGGCGGGCCGCTGACCGCCGAACGGCACGCGGCGCCGTTCGCCGCCCTGGGATTCGTTGTCGTCGCGGTCGACGCACGGGGGACGGCGATGCGGGAGCGCGCGTTCCGCGATCATGCCCGCCTCGGCGGCGACGGCGACTTCGTCGACGATCACGTCGCCGCGATCACCCGGCTCGGGGCCACCCGCCCGTGGATGGACCTGGACCGGGTCGGCGTCTATGGCCACTCAGGCGGCGGCTACGCCTCGACCCGGTGCCTGCTGCGGGCGCCCGGCTTCTTCAAGGTCGCGGTGTCGTCCGCAGGCGACCACGACGACCGGACCTACCACGCCTGGTGGGGCGAGCGGTTCTTCGGCCCGGCCGGTGAGTTCGACTTCGACGCGCACGCCAACATCCCGCTCGCCGGCGATCTTGCGGGCAAACTGCTGCTGGCGCACGGCGGCATGGACGACAACGTCACGCCGCATCTGACGATGCGCCTGGTGGACGCGCTGATCGAGGCCAACAAGGACTTCGACCTGTGCATCGTCCCGAACGCCGATCACAGCATGTTCCACCAGCAGGCGTACTGGTTCCGTCGGCGCTGGGACTACGTCGTGCGGCACCTGATGGGCCGGACGCCACCCGCGTACCGAATAGCCGACGTCCCGGCCGACCCCGAACTGATCGCCGCGTACACGGGAGGCTGAGCGGCCATTTTGGCGCCGGGTCTGGGCCGGCCGTAATCTGGTGCTGAGAATAGGCTGATGATTGTGCTGCGATAATGTGCTCAACAACAGTCCGAGCACGTCGAGCAATGGTGTCCTTGACCTAGGACAAAGACGATTCATCCGCCGGTGGGGAGCGAGCAGTGGTCGACAAGATCCAGGTGAGCCTTCATTCCGATGTGCCCATCTACCGGCAGATCGTCACCCAGCTCTCGTTCATGATCGAGACCGGCGACCTCGAGCCGGGCCAGCCGCTGCCCAGTGCGCGGCTGCTGGCCGACAACCTCCGCATCAACCGCAACACCGTGGCACGTGCCTATGCCGAGCTCGGTGAGCTGGGCCTGGTCGAGGGGCGCGGACGCAGCGGGACGATCGTCGTCGGCCCCGGCCCGGAACGGGCCGGCTCGCTGGCCCGCGACCGGGCGCTGCAGGTGCTGGAGACGGCCACCCGTGAGTGCATCGAGCTGGGCCTGTCCGCGGCCGAGATCCAGTCCCTGGTGATGAGCCTGGCGGCACGCGCGGAGGACGACCTGCTCAAGGTCTCGTTCGTCGAGTGCAATGTCGATCGGGCCAAATACTTCGCCGGCGAGCTGGAGGACAAGGTCGGGGTCAAGGTGAAGCCCCTGGTGCTCGACTCGTTCGCGCCCGAGGAAGAGCGCGCCGACCTCGTCCTCACGACGTTCTTCCACCTCGCGGAGGTGCGCACCCTCATGCGGCGGCAGAAGACGGAGGTCGTCGCCATCGTCGTCGCGCCGCACATCCAGACACTCGTGCAGATCGCGTCCGTCGCCAAGAACGGCACCGTGGGCATCTGGTACCGCACCGACGATCAGGCGATCACCGTCCGTGACTCGCTGCGGGACTCCGGCATCAAGAACATCGAGGTGCTCGACGGCATCGAGGACGCCGACATCGAGGGCATCGACCTGGTGGTGATCCCGGACGAGATGACCGAGGTGAGGGCGCAGCTTGAGGAGAAGGTCAAGGTCATCCGGTTCGGGAACGTCCTCGACGCCGCCTCGATCCGCATGGTCAACGACGTCGTCCGGGACATGCAGGCCGCGAAGAGGGGCGATCGGAGCGTCCCGCGGGCCTGACGAGCGCTCCCGCACCGGCCGGGGCGTGCGGCGTCATGTCATCCGTACGCGCCGGGCGTGCCGGGAGATGTACTCGACGAGTTGCGCCGTGGGTGTGCCGGGACCGAACACCTCGTGCACGCCGAAGCCCTTGAGCGTCTCGGCGTCCTCGGGTGGCACGGTGCCGCCCACCACGAACAGCACGTCGTCACGGTCGTTCTCGCGCAGCAGCTCGCACAGTTCCTCGGCATATTCCAGGTGGGCGCCGGACAGGCTGGACAGGCCCAGCACGTCGGCGTCCTCCTGGACGACCGCACGCAGGATCGACTCCGGCGTCTGGTAGATGCCGGTGTAGACGACCTCCATGCCCGAGTCGCGCAGCGCTCGCGCGACGACCTTGGCGCCGCGGTCGTGCCCGTCCAGGCCGGGTTTGGCGATCACCACCTTGAGCGGTGTCCGGCGATCAGCAGCGGATGTCCTCATCGATTGTCCTTCTCTCTGGAACCCAATCCCTTAGAACACGGTCGACGGCTGGTGGTGTCCCCACACGCCGCGCAGCACGTCGCAGATCTCGCCCACCGAGGCGCGCGCCCGTACGGCGTCCTCGATCAGCGGCATGAGGTTGTGGCGCAGATCGGGCGCGGCCTTCTCGATCGCCCGGAGCGCCGCCGTCACCTGCCGGTCCTCCCTCGACCGCTTCACCTCGGCGAGCCGCTCCAACTGGCGCTCCATCACGCCCGGCACCGGCCGGTCGATCTCGATGTCGCGGGTCTCGTTCTCGTCGACGTAGTCGTTCACGCCGACGACGATCGTCTCGTCGCTCTCGACCTTGACCTGCTGCTCCCACGCCGAGTCGGAGATGAGCTGGACCGCGTACCCGGACTCGACGGCCGCCACCATTCCGCCCATCGCGTCGATGCGCTCGATCAGCGCGAGCGCGTCCTGCTCGATCTGGGAGGTGAGCGACTCCACGTAGTACGAGCCGCCCAGCGGATCGACGACGTCGGCGACGCCGGTCTCGTGCAGGATGATCGCCTGCGTCCGTACGGCGATCTTGATCGCGCTCTCCGACGGAATGGACAGCGCCTCGTCCAGCGAGTTCGTGTGCAGTGACTGGGTGCCGCCCAGGACCGCGGCCATGGCCTGGATCGCGGTCCTGGCGACGTTGTTGTACGGCTGCTGCGCGGTGAGCGAGACGCCGGCGGTCTGACAGTGCGCCCGCATCAGCCACGATCGCGGATCCTTGGCGCCCAGCCGCTCCCGCGTCAGCCGTGCCCACAGCCGGCGCGCCGCGCGGAGTTTGGCCGCCTCTTCGAAGAAGTTGTTGTGCACGTCCCAGAAGAACGACACCCGCGGCGCCAGCCGGTCGACGTCGATTCCCCGCTCGATCGCGTGCTCCAGGTAGCACAGGGCGTTGCTGAGGGTGAGCCCGACCTCTTCGACCGCCGTCGCCCCCGCGTCGCGGATGTGGTAGCCGCACACGTTGAGCGGGTTGAAGCGCGGCATGACGTCGGCGCCGTACTCCATCGTGTCGACCACGAGTTGCACGGAGGGCAGCGGTGGGAAGATGAACTCGTTCTGGGCGATGTACTCCTTCAGGATGTCGTTCTGGGTGGTCCCCGTGAGGACGTGGCCGGGGATGCCCCGCTCGTCGGCCACCACCCGGTACATGGCGAGCAGCACGGCCGCCGGCGGGTTGATCGTCATCGAGGTGGAGATCTGGTCGAGCGGGATGCCGTCGAAGAGCACGTGCATGTCGGCGACGGTGTCGATCGCGACACCGATACGCCCGACCTCGCGCCGGTAGACCTCGTGGTCGGAGTCGTAGCCCAGCAGCGTCGGCAGGTCGAAGTCCGTGGAGAGTCCGGTCTGGCCGGTCTTGAGCAGATACTTGTACCGGTTGTTGGTGTCCTCCGCCTGGCCGAAGCCGGCCACCTGGCGGATGGTCCACGGCCGTCCGCGGTACATCGTGGCGTGCACACCGCGCGTGTACGGGTACTCGCCCGGCAGCCCGATGTCCTCGCTGGGACTCAGGTGCCGGATGTCGGCGCTGGTGTAGATGTCCTTGACGGGCGCGCCCGACATGGTCGTGTACTCCGGGCGCCGTGGCGGGATCCTTTCGTAGTCGGCGGCCACCCGCTCCCGCTGCCACGCCTCGACGCGCTCGTCCCAGCGCTTGTCCTCCCCTGTCATCGGGTCCATCGGTTCGACGCCTCCTTCAAGATCTGGTTGACGGAGTTCTGCATGGTCGCGCGGGGATCCAGGGTCATCGAGCCGGCGCAGTCGGCGACCCAGGCCTCGGCCACCAGGGCCGCGTCCGAGCCCCACTTCTCCAGGCGCCGCGCCTCGAGCCGGCCGTCCTGGAGCAGCGATCGCCACCGCTCGTACAGTCCCTCGCGCACCTTGTCCACGCCCGTGCCGTCGATGGCGGCCGTCTGGTGGACGGCGCCGGCCCGCCCGGCGGCCAGCCGCAGGTGGCGCGCCGTCTCGGCCGCGCCCGGCCGGTCGGCCATGTTGACGATGAAGGTGTCGGCGACCTCCATGAGCCCCGCCTTGATCGTCTGTACGGCGTCGCCGAGACCGGGAACGGTGACGAGCAGGACGGTGTCGGCGACCTCGACGATCGCGACCTCCGTCTGCCCCGCGCCGACCGTCTCGATGAGCACGACGTCGAACAGCCCCGACAGTTCGAGCAGCCGGGCGATGTTCCTGGTGGACCCGGCCACCGCGCCATGGGAGCCGCGGCTGGCCAGGCTCCTGACGTACACGTCCGGCCGGCCGTTCAGGTAGGTCTCCATCCGTACCCGGTCGCCGAGCACGGCTCCGCCGCTGAGCGGGCTCGACGGGTCGATGGCCAGGACCGCCACGCGCCGCCCGTCGTCGGCGAGGGACTCGATCAGCCGTCCGGTGAGTGTGCTCTTGCCCGCGCCGGGTGGTCCGGTGATGCCCACGATGTGGCAGGGCCGCGCCGCCCTCGGGATCGACACCTCCCACGGCGGGCTGTTCTCCACTACCGTCACCGCCCGGGCCAGCGGCGCCCAGTATCCCTGGCGTCCCTTCTCGACCAGCGCGGCGATCTCGTCAGACGCGAACAAGGGTGATCTCCCCGTCCACGATCATCTTCTTCACCGCGTCCTTGGCGGTCTTGCCGATCCCGGTGGTCGGGAGGCTGCCGATCAGGCCCGCCCCGGTCGGCCGCTTGTAGGAGACCAGCAGCGACCGGCAGTGGGCGAGCAGATCGTCCGCCGTCAACGCGCCCCCGCGACGCGGGACGGCGATCACGACGGGTGTCTCCCCCCACCGGTCGCTGGGCACGCCGACCACGATCGCCCGTTCGACGGCCGGGTGCCGCGCGGCGACCTCTTCGATTTCCACGGGTGCGATGTTGACGCCCCCGGAGATGATGATGTCCTTGCTACGTCCGGTCAGGAAGACCATTCCCCGCTCGTCGATCCGGCCGAGGTCGCCCGTCCGCATGGCGCCGCCGATGTCGAGTGCCGCCTTGGTGGCGACCTCGTCCTTGTAGTAGCCCTTCATCAGGGCCGGGCTGGTGCCGAGCAGTTCCCGCCCGCCGTCAGGTCCGGCGGGATGCCCCGGATCGACGGCGAGCCGGGTGGTCGGGAAGGCCCGCCCGACGCTGGACGGCTCCTGACGCAGCACGCGGTGCGGTGCCGCCGACAGCGGCAGGACCTCCGTCATTCCATACAACTGATGCATCTCCACCCCGGGCAGCTCGTCCCACCAGCGGCGCAGGAGCGGCTCCGGCATGGGCTCGGACGCGAACAGCACCCATCTCAGGTGCGCGAGCTTGTCCAGCGGGGCGTGCTCGATGAGCCGGCTCAGGATCGTCGGGACCGCGTCGAACGTCGTCGCGCGCGTGCAGGCGTCGGCGACCCGGTCGACGTCGAACCGGGGCAGGATCTCCAGCGCGCCTCCCGTGCACAGCACGGGGAGCACCTGCTCGGGTATGCACGCGTAGAGCGGGAGGAACACCACCGACCGGTCGTCGGGACGGAACGGGAACGCCGAGGTCAGTTGCAGGCAGGCGTGCAGCATCGTGTCCTGGGTGTGGACGACGCCCTTCGGCCGGCCGGTGGAGCCACTGGTCAGCGTGATCGAGGCGGGCGAGCCGGGCCTGATCACGGGGAGCCGGCCGCGACGCTGCGCCGATTCGGCCGGATCCATGGAGAGGATCTGGAAGGACTCGGCCAGCTCGTCCCGGACGCCGGCGTCCACCCGGCCCACGAACACGCGCCCGGCGTCGACCGAGGCCAGCAGGCGGCTCGCGGACGTCCCGTCGAGCATGCTGTTGACCGGAACCGCAGTCCCGGCCGCGCGCATGATGCCGAGGTAGTTCACGACGTACGCCGGCTCGTTGGCCCCGATGAGACCGACGGCGTCCCCGGGACGCAGGCCCGTGGTCAGCAGGTGGCGGGCGACGGCCTCGGCACGGGACCACAGGTCGCGATAACTCCAGGTGACGCCCTCGTGGATCAGGGCCGGCCGCTCACCCTGGGCGCGCGTGACCGCGTCGATCCAGGTGACGACCGAGTAGGGGTTCAGGGTCACCTCACGCGCCCCCGGCCGCGCCGCCGGCGCCCACGACGATCGTGGCCACCGCCGTGGCCGCGAGGACCGGCTCGGTGGTGGCGAGCCTGCCGCGTTCGTCGATACCGATGACCTTGAAGATCCGGGCCTCGATCCTGCGGCTGCGCCGTCCCCGCCGGACGACGCGCGCGATGCCCTCGACGTAGTCGCCCACCCGCAGCGGAGCGAGGAACTCGACCGACTCGTACGCGGCGCACAGTCCCTCGTCGCCGCCCTCCCGCAGGGCGAGTTCGGTCTCGAGATCGGCGAAGATCTCCATCGCCTTCGAACCGGGAACGAGGTTCCCGGCGTAGCGCGCGTCGCCGGGTGCCAGGCGAAGGCGGATCAACGCCTGGTCGTCAAACGGCCTCGGTTCCACCATCGGACTCCTCCTGATCGGGCCACAGGTCCGGTGCAGACAGAGTAGAGCATTTCTACCTATACGAATAGGCCATATATGGGAGGCATCTGATAAGCCGTACTCTGCGGGGCGCAGGACCCGCGGACGGTACGACTGTTGACTGGATGAGACTCGTGGTCCACACCCGAAAACTCGCCCACAGCCGCTCCTCGGGAGCGTGTCCCAGCATTAGACCTATGCCAATAGGCCAAAAATGCTGCTATGGTGGCCATCGCCGCGTGAGGGGGCCACCATCGCGTGCCTCCTCTGGGTTCCGACTCCCCCGACGATCGTCGAGGGCGGCTCCACCGGGCGTGTCAACAGCCACTTTCTCATGTCTTGCTGGGGCTTAAACAGCCTAGGCAATTCGCCCCAAGAGCGTCCTTCCTCCGGGCCGACGAGCCCACTACGACTCAGGAGACCGCCGTGAACACGGACACATTTTGGGCCGACGTGGAGGACCACCTGGTCCGGTACATTCCGGTGTTCACGCCGCGGATCATCGAACGCGCGGCCGGTTCGTACGTGTACGACAGCGACGGGAACGCCCTCCTCGATTTCACCTCGGGCCAGATGAGCGCGGTGCTAGGCCACGCGCATCCGGCGATCGTGAAGGCGGTCTCGGAGTGCGTGGGCTCGTTGGACCACCTGTTCAGCGGAATGCTGAGCCGGCCGGTCGTGGAACTGGCGAAACGGCTCTCGCGGACGTTGCCCGGCGACCTCACCAAGATGCTGCTTCTGTCCACGGGCGCGGAGTCGAACGAAGCCGCGATCAAGATGGCCAAACTCTTCACCGGCAAATACGAGATCGTCTCGTTCGACCGTTCCTGGCACGGTATGACGTCAGGCGCGGCCGCTGCCACGTTCTCCGCGGGCCGGCGTGGCTACGGCCCGACGATGCCCGGCAACTTCATCCTCCCGACGCCGAACGCCTACCGCTCCGGCTTCCGCAGGCAGGACGGGTCGCACGACTGGGAGTCCGAGCTGGAGTACGGCTTCACCATGGTCGACACCCAGTCCAACGGTTCGCTGGCGGCCTGCCTCGTCGAACCGATCCTCTCCTCGGGGGGCCTCATCGAGCTTCCCGTCGGCTATCTCGCCCGGCTCAAGGAGATGTGCGAGGCGCGCGGGATGCTCCTGATCCTCGACGAGGCGCAGACCGGCCTCGGGCGGACCGGCCACATGTACGCGTTCGAGCGTGACGGCGTCGCCCCCGACCTCCTGACGCTCTCGAAGACGCTCGGAGCCGGGCTGCCCGTGGCCGCGGTGATGACGAGTGCCGAGATCGAGCAGGTCTGTGCCGAACGGGGCTTCCTCTTCTACACGACCCACGTCTCCGACCCGCTCGCGGCGGTGATCGCGTCGACGGTCCTCGACGTCATCGAGCAGGACCACCTCGTCGAACGCGCCGCCGAGCTGGGACGCCTGCTCACCGATCGCCTCACGGCCCTTCGTGACACCCACGAGGTCGTGGGCGACATCCGGGGCCGGGGCCTGCTCCAGGGCCTGGAGCTCGTGGCCGGCAAGGCGAGCAAGGCGCCGGCCGACGCTCTGGGCACGGCCGTCACCGCGGCCTGCCTGGATCGGGGCCTGCACATGAACATCGTGCAATTGCCCGGCATGGGCGGGATCTTCCGTATCGCGCCACCGCTCACCATCAGCGAGCACGAGCTGCACACCGGCATGGACATCCTCAGCGACGCTCTCGCCGAAGTCACCAAGTCCAATTAGGACTTGCCGATTATTAACTCGTAGGTTTGATCTTGTCTGCGGCTTTGGTGTCGAAGGCGAGAACGCGAGCACGCAGGAGGCGTAGGGCGGCTGGCGGGGTGGGCGCGGGAGCGATACCGGTGTCGTGTCGGTTGAGGAGTTCGGCGGTGCTGCGCGTGGTGCGGTAGGCGGTGGTCCGGCTGGTGGCGAAGAGCACCGCCAGGGGTTCGAAGCCCGGGCCCAGCCGCTGGTGCAGCACCGTGAGCAGGACCTGGGCGGGAAAGGCGATGGTGGATGGCCGGCCCGGATTGATGCGCGGCCGCTGCCGGTCGAGAGTGCGCAGGGCCGCGGTCAGGCGATCCAGTTCAGGTCGGGACATGCCGGTGGGGATGGGATCGGACAGGGTCTGCGGGGTCCACCGGCCGGTTGGTCCTGGCCGGATCCCGCCCCCAACGCACGAGCCTCGGCACCCAGCAGCAGCCGACGCTGCCGCTCATCCAGATGCGGCAAGATCACCTTGAGCTTTCCCGCCGGCATCTCCATGGTCTCCGCCGACACGCTCACCCCGGAGCATCGGCAGCGAGGCCGAAACGCTACAAGTAGTTTTTCGGCAAGTCCTAGGCGCCTGAGCGCCAAACGACCGGACCCGCACGGTGTCTCCGCAGGCACCACATGGGAACCGCCGGCAAGCGCAACGGCGACGGCAGGCGCTGGGGCCGGTCATGCGGCACGTGCTGCCGTTGTTCCTCAAGCTGTACAAGCTGAGCGAATCCAGCATGGATTGGCTGTACGGACACCGCATCCACTGGGACGCACCCGTTCTCCAGTCCTGACCCGTTTCTGCGCGTGCGGCCCGAGACCAGGCCGGCACGCGCACTCTTTCACCGCAGAGGGGATGATCCATGGTCCCATTCGGACTCCTCCTTCAACCGGGCGATGACGTCGCCGCTCGCGAGGGTTACGTCCGGCCACAGGTGTTGGCCCCGAAGACCATCCGCTGCTTCTCGCTGTACAGGGCGAGGCGGTGGCCGAGGAGTCAGCACGCCAGTACGTCGAAAGCTTCTCCGTGTACGGCGGCAGGACCTCTTTCGAATGGGAGCACATGCCTCGGCGAGACCGGGTTCAGGCGGCCACGGCGGCCTGGAAGGTCTTGAGCGCCTCCGGGCCGAAGTACGCGCCGTAGCTGGTCGTCGTGTTGCGCAGCGCGTGGGCGGAGATCTGGTAGCCGGTGCCGGTGGTCTTGTTGAAGGCGTGGAACCACGGGCCGCCGCTGGAGCCGCCGCCCATGTCGCACTTCATCGCCCACTTCATCCCATACGACGGGCTGACCGACGCGCCGCTGCAGTACTGCAGGGTCTTGCCGCCGTTGCCGTTGCTCGGGTAGCCGAGCAGCAGGTTGGACGTGCCGGCGGCGGAGTTGAACCGGAGGCCCTGCCCGCCGACGGTCTTGACGATCGACTTGCCCTTCACCGGCTTGACCACCAGCATGCCGAAGTCGAGCGGCGGCACGTGGGCACCGTCCTTATAGTAGCCGGACCACATGAACATGGTGCGCGCCGCGAACTTCCCGTACGGCGCCGCCCCGTTCTTGTACGCGGGCACGAACACCAGGTTCTTGCTCCAGCGCCCCTCGCCGTCCATCATCGCGTGCGCGACGGTGACGACGACGTCGCCGTCCTTGCTGTTCACCACGTTGCCCGAGGCCACGAAGTCCTTGCCGTTGCCCCCGGTGCCGAACACCTTGCCCGCCGTCTTGGTGATCAGCCCGCCGGACTTCCACGTCGCCTGCTTGGCGGCCTTGGTCGAGTACGGCGGGAAGTACCGCTTGGTGGTGATCGTGGGGGTGGGGTCGATGTCCACCGGCTCGCCGGCGGCGAACGGCGTGCGGGGCGCGTCGGCGGGCGTGCCCTCGGGGGCGGCGAGCGGTTCGGCGGCCTGCATCCGCTCCGCGGACCAGTAGTCGTCCGCCGCCCGGAGCGTCGAAGCCACCTTGTGCTCGACGGGCGCGTCCTTGGCCGGTTCCGCGACGGCGGCGTGGGCGCTCAGGCCGAGCAACAAGGTGGTCAAACCGGTGACAGCAAACGTGCGCATGTAAACCTCCGTGACAAAAGTGCTTACGGAGACTTACCACATCTTTCGCTCAAACCAGGACAAACCGCTGAAAGTCGGGGGAACGTCACTAGCCGCAGCCGTACGGTATGGGCGCGATGCCCGGTCTCGCCAAGTCCCTCTCTGTCGAGCATGTCCGGCATGGACGAGGTCATGGGAGGGAGTATCGCCGCACCACGACAGCGCCCGGATCGGCTGGTCGATCGGTCGCCGTCGATGGTCATATCGGGCCGTAGCCTCGAACGGGCGCACCATCGCGGCTTGGCGCGGCATTCGTGCTCCGGTGCCGGGCACCCGGATGGAAGCAGGGCTCGCGTTCGCGACGCTGCACGAGCTGCTGTGGCCGGTCATGGACCGACTGGAGACGCTCGCCGCCCCGCAGACCGCGGCGTTGCGCGGGGCTCTGGGGATGAGCGGGGCTCTGGGGACGAGCGGCGCGTTGGGGACGAGCGGCGCGTTGGGGACGAGCGAGGGCCCGACCAACCGCTTTCTCATCGGCGCGGCCGTGCTGTCGCTGCTCAGCGGCCTTGCTCGGGAACGACCGGTGCTCGTCGTGGTGGACGACGCCCAGTGGGCCGACGAGGCGACCGCGGAGTGTCTTGGCTTCCTGGCGCGACGTGTGGCGACGGACCGGATCGTGGTACTGCTCACCGAGCACGAGGATCCCGCCTCGGGACGATGGGAAGGCTTGCCGTCGCTGGAGGTGGCGGGCCTGGCCGACGACGACGCCCGCAAGCTCGTGGCCGCCGCCGTTCCGGAGACCACGAGGCGCTGGTCGAGTACACGATCCGGACGGCAGGGGGCAACCCGCTGGCGCTGCACGAACTGCCCGCCCTCGATCAAGGTTGCGGGCCTGCTGGGCCGTCCAGGCGCCGGTCGGGTTGGCGGTCACGCCGAGGACATGCACACGCCGGGTGGTGACTTCTATGACGAACAGCACGTACAGGCGCTTCAAGGAAATCGTGTCGATATGGAAGAAGTCGACGGCCAGCAGGCCTTGCGCCTGGGCGCGCAGGAAGGTCCTCCCCGAGGTATCCGTGCTTCGTGGAGCCGGGCCGACCCCTCCGGCTCCGCAAGATCCGGCGTACGGTCGCCTCGCTGACCTGGTAGCCGAGCCGGACCAGTTCACCGTGCCCCGGCGGTATCCCCAGGACGGGTTTTCCTGCGCCAGGCGCACCACCAGCTCCCGGATCTCCTTGCCCATCCGGGGGCGGCCGGACCGGTGCGGATACGTCCATCGGCGCTGGACCAGGCGACGATGCCAGGCCAGCAGGGTGCCCGGTGTCACCAGCCGGTGAGCCCGCATCCCGGGTGGTAAGAGCCGGGACAGCGCGGCCAGAATCGCTCGATCGGCCCAGTCCGGCTTCGGCCGGGTGACTTGCCTCCGCAGTACCGCCACCTCATGCCGCAGCACCATGATCTCGACGTCTTTCACCACCTCACCTCTTTCACCGCCTCACCTCGGCCCAGCAGCACCAACCAGCCGAACAACCGAATCATGATCAGATACAGGAGACGGAAAGACACAAGGACCGATCCTGCCCGTATCGGCGTATCAGGCCGACCTGGAGGTCAGGCCTCCTGCGATGACTTTTGAAGCGGTCCAGGCTCCTCATCCGCCCGGACACCGTGCTGCGCTGGCACCGCATCTGATGAGACGTCGTCACGCCCGCACCAGCCGGCCGAAGCGACCTGGCCGCCCACCCACATCCGCTCCATCCGCGCCCTCATCCTGCGCCTGGTTCGGGAGAACCCTGGCTGGGGTTATCGGCGGGTGCATGGCGAGCTCGCCACACCCGGCATCAAGGTCGCGCCCTCCACGGTATGGGAGATCGTCAAACAGGCGGGTCATGATCCGGCACCCACACAGGCGTCCACCACCTGGGCCGACTTCCTGCGCTCCCAAGCCGACACCCTATTGGCCTGCGACTTCATCGAGACCGTCACCCTCAGCGGGCAACGCCAGTACATCCTGGCCGCCATCGAGCACGCCACCAGACACGTCCGTGTGCCCGGCACCACCGCGCACCCGAGCGCGAGCTGGGTCATCCAAGCGATCAGGAACCTGGTGATGGATCTGGACGATGCGAGCTGCCGGGCTCGCTTCCTGATCCGAGACCGAGATGGGAAGTTCCCGGCCCTCATGGACGAGATCCTCACCGAGGCCGGCATCAAGACGGTACTCACCGGTATCCGGATGCCGCAGATGAACTCGATCATGGAGCGGTGGGTGCAATCGTGCCGACACGAGCTTCTCGACCGCTGCCTGATCTGGAACGAACGCCACCTGCGGCACGCCCTGCGCGAGTACGAACACTTGCACCTACAACCAGCACCGCGCACATCAAGCCCTGAACCAAGCAGCCCCGCTACGCACCATCCCCGATCCGATCACCGATCCAGAGCGAATCACCGACCTGAATGTAGGCCGACGAGACCGGCTCGGCGGCATCCTTCACGAGTACTCACACGCGGCTTGAACTGCATGGATGGAATTTTCGGCAGGCGCAGCGTTGGCGCGCTTGGGCTCCCCGATCGCGGCCTCCACCGTGTGGGAGATCCTGCACGCCACCGATATCGATCCGGCACCCCGTCGGATTCGAACCTGCGACCGTCAGATTAGAAGGCGCGCATCCAAGACAGGAATGGGAAGGCAGCTACCCGGACCGGACTTCCACCGGCAAGCGACAACGAGCTTACGAACAACAAGATCAGCCGCTACGTCACGGCTTCACCCCCTGCTCTGCCGGGCGCACGACAAGCGTTCACTACTGACACATTTCCCTGCACGAATGACAAAGTCCGGAGCCCACGACGATCCTAAGGTTTTTGGGCAAGGCCAGAGAAAGAGGAATCACATGTTCCGGACCACCGGCGCGTTGATCGCCGCGGCGCTTGGCGCGTCGATCATGATCGCCCCGTCGTCCGCATCCGCGGCAAGCGATTGGGAGTGCTACGGCACCCAGGTAAAGCGCTGCGCCACCGTCTGGTGGGACCAGACCGCCGACACTTACCGAGCGCGGGCGAAGATCACCGATGTCGCCGGTGGCGGCAGCTTTCAGGTCAAGGTCACCAACGTGAAGCTTCTGCGCATCAACAAGAGCGACTATGTGACGGCGCGTTCCACGAAGGATAACGACGGCTGGCATGACACCGAGGACTCGGCCGCCACCGTCACGGTCGACCCGTGCTCTCCAGACCAGAGTTACGCCGTGGTGGCGACTTTTAGTTGGAAGGGTGCGTCCTCCGGCGAGAAGACCTGGCGTCCCAACCAGGCGTGGGGCCATACCTGCGACTGACCTGCCGAACGCGCCGTCCCATACTGACCGGGTGGCGCGGACATGTTTCCCTCAAGAGCCTCCATCAGACCGGGAGCGGTTCACAGCGCGTGATCAACTCCATGCTCCAAAGCCCATCGCCGCCATCTTGGTACCGCAAGGTCGCGAGGCTGTCATGAATCCATGTGTCTGTTCTCGGCGTTTCAGCCGGCGTCGTTGTCGGGACGGCACCCGAAATGCGATTGTGCGAGGGCCACGTGCTCGGCGAACGCGCAGGCGCGGCCGGTCGGCTCCACCTTCACCGGGCCCGACGCTCACTCTTCGGCCTGACCGCGCCTCTCAACAGCATCGTCAGATCGGTCAAATGATCACCTGTCCAACAATGCCTTGCAGAGCAAAGAGAAGCAGTGTTACCCCTCACCCGACTCCGGGTTCCCGCGATCGGAGTGGCTCTCACCGCCACCCTTGGAGCCGACTACTCATGGCGCCCGCTGCACACGCTGCACCCGACACGAAACCCAGCTACGTCCAGTGAATCAAGCCGATCCAGTCCGTGAACACCTATGTCACGATCAAGGACAGCTACGGCTGGCCGTACCCGATCAAAGTGACCACCACCTGGGATTCCAAGTCCTCCAAGCCCGCGCAGCTACGGTCCATCGTGATCCGCGAGAACGGCTTCCCCAAAGGGCCCATGCAGCTTTCCAGAGCTCTACTTCGCGAACGCGAACGACTGGGAGGCCCAGCGAGGTAGATACGGCAAGATCTGCGACGGCGGCGGGCACGAAGGGCTCACCGTCTTGGCCGACCACGCGCCGGACCTGTCCAGCGCGCTGGAACGCGCGGTCGCCGCCGGATACACAAGCACCACGGAAGAAACATGAAGGTCATCGTCGCTGTGGGCGGCTGGCCGCTGTGACGTCCGCGCCTGGAAGGAAACCCGTGCGTCTCGCTCGCCCTCTCACCGCCACCATGCTCGTGGCCGCCGCCGTAGCCGTCCCGCAGCCCGCGCAGGCGGCCGCGTTCAAGCATCCCGGCGTCCTGGTCAGCCGCGCTCAGCTCGACTTCGTCAGAGCCAATCTCGGCAACGAACCGTGGAAGTCTGCCTGGAAAGCCCTGCAACGCAGTCCCGTTGCCTCGCTGTCCTACACGGCCAAGCCCCGCGCCGTCGTGGAGTGCGGTATGTATGGGAACCCCGACCACGGCTGCTCGGACGAGCGCGAGGACGCCAATGCGGCCTACACGCACGCCCTGCGGTGGTACCTCACCAAGGACTCCCGCTACGCCAAGAAGGCGATCCAGATCATGGACGCCTGGTCAGCGGTGATCACCGAACACACCGGGAGCAACGCGCCGCTGCAGACCGGCTTCGCGGGCGCCAACTTCTCCCGCGCCGCCGAACTCATCAAGCACACCTACACCGGCTGGACCCGGGCCGGCCGGTTCGCCGACAGGCTGCGCACCGTGTACCTGCCGACCGTGATCGCCGGAAAGCCCAACAACCAGGGCAACTGGGAACTGATCATGACCGATGCCGCCATCGGCATCGCCGTGCACCTGGACGACCGCGCCTCCTTCGACCGGGCGGTCACGACCTGGCGCGGCAGGCTGCCCGCCTACATCTACCTCGCGACGGACGGCTCGCTGCCCAAAGCGCCACCGAACAGCAAGTACGACACCAAAGCCGAGATCATCGAGTACTGGCACGGGCAGACCAAGTTCGTGAACGGCCTGGCCCAGGAAACCTGTCGTGACTTCGGGCACACCGGATGGGGGCTCGCGGCCATCTCCCACGTCGCGGAGACGGCCCGCCACCAGGGCGTGGAGTTGTACGCCACGGCCAAGGACCGGCTGCGATTCGCAATGGAGTTCCACGCTCGCCTGCAACTGGGCGCGACGGTGCCATCATGGCTGTGCGGCGGGAAGGTCACCCCCGGCCTCGGTCCGAACCTCGAAGTCGGATACAACGCGTTGCACCAGCGTTTCGGATACGACATGCCCTATGCCGAGAGGTGGGTGAAGCAGAAGCGCCCGGTCGGTGCCTCGCGCTTCCTGGCCTGGGAAACCCTCACCCACGCGAAGAACCCGCGCTAAGCCGCGATGAATCTATCGGCCACACCGGATGCCAACTCCGACGGCGTGGCCAACGTCTTCTCGGCCGCGACCGGAATGCTGACGGTCCGGAACGGCGAAGGCGGCAACATGTTCGGCCCGGTCACCGCGATCATCAGCTCCGGCCGGGCAGTCTTGGCCGTTCTACGGAGGCATCGGGCGTACCGATGTCCGGCGAACGTCTACAACGGAGGTCCCGTCTGGTCGAGCTCGGCCAGGCGCCCCACGCCGCGAGCGTGAGCGCGCCAACCGGCTTCGGGTGTGCCCGGCCGCGCTCTTGGGGTGTGCCGGCGGACATGCCAGAAGGCAGGATCTGGTTTCCCGTACGTGCCGCTGCTGGCGATGTAGAGGCCGAACCCCCAGATGGAGGCTGATCCGCCGTAACGGAGGCGGATGAGGGGCAGCCGGTCTCCGCAGGTCAGTTCGCCTTCGACATAGGCGAAACTGACCGTGGTAGCGGACGTGCAGGCCTGTCGGCTGTGGCCAGTGATCGCGGGCGTGCTGGCGCAGTGGCTGGGCCAGGGAGGTCTTGGTCGACTCCGGGATGGTGGGCATGCGCTCTATCCCTGCCGTCCGGCGTGTCGATCACGCTCCGGGAGGTGGGGGATCGGGCTCAAGGATCGGCCCCGTGGCGGACGGCCGCCGCGCTTCACCCCCGTCCAGCGGGCTGAGATCACGGCGCCGGCCTGCTGGCTGCCGGCCGAGACCGGGATACTGCTGTCCCGCTGGAGCAGCACCGACCTGGCCCGCGAAGCCGTCGGCCGGGGCATCGCCGCGGCGATGTCCGCCTCGACCGTGCGCCGGATTCTGGCCGCCGACGTGCTCAAGCCCTGGCAGCACGCCTCGTGGATCTTCATCCGCGACCCCGGCTTCGCCTCCAAGGCCGCCCGCGTGCTCGGCCTCTACCAGCGCACCTGGAACGGCGCACGCCTCCTGGCTGAACCAAACAGAACGAACTCAACTTCCAGCAGCCCGCCGTACTACAAGCGATCGCGTGAACCCTCGAATGACTTACGAGCCGGACCACTATGGCCGAGGTTGTCACTTCAGGAGTGATACCCCCTAAGGCCGAGCGTCCAAAGCCGGTCACGCGGAACGCGGGCCGGGCGGAGGCCATCAGGTGGAGGAGTGGGGGTGGTTTGTCTCGCGCCAGGCTCGTGGCGTGATTCCGTAGGCTTGTTTGAATACCTTGCTGAAGTGGGTCGCGTC
>NZ_JBFAKB010000014.1:0-324998 GCF_040655495.1 Nonomuraea sp. NPDC050404 | reverse complement strand
GACACCGAGTAAACGGATGCATCGCTTTCCTCACCGGATGCCCAATAACAGTGCTTCTTACACCTTTAGAAAAGGGCGGTTTCCTCTTCTTCAGGCCGTCGGGGCGGATCGGCAACCTGCGCTCCCAGTGCACGTGGTCGTCGTTCGCCAGCGCCGACTCGTCGATCTCCACCCCCCACCCCGGCCGGTCGGGACGCAGCTCCAGGTACCCGTCCACCGGCAGGTAGGGATCGGGGCACCAGGTGGTCTCGCACGGCTTGTACTCCACCAGCTTGAGCCCGTGATGAGCCGCGCCGAAATGCAGGTTGACCGCCGTCGCCAGCGGCCCCATTGGGTTGTGCGGGGCCACGCTCGCGTAGTGCGTCTCCGCGATCGTGGCGATCCTGCGCATCTGCGCCAGACCGCCCACCACGCACACGTCCGGCTGCACGATGTCCGCGCCGCCCGCCGTCAGCAGGGCCAGGAAGTCCTGCGGCAGGAACAACGACTCCCCGGTGGCCAGCGGCACGTCGAGCTGCGAGCGCAGATGCCCCCAGGCCGGGATGTACTCGGGCCTGATCGGCTCCTCGAACCACAGCGGATCGTACGGGGCCAGCGCGTTGCCGAGCTGGATCGCCTGACGCGGCTCGAAGATCCGGGCGTGCGCCTCGAACGCGAACTCCCACTCCGGCGGATGGATCGCACGGATCTCGGCGAAGTAGTCGGCCGCCTCCTTGACCACGTTGCCCCACCGGCCCGCGTACAGGTCGCGCCGGTAGGGGCTGAGCTTGAAGGCGGTGAAGCCGTAGCGGTCGTTCATCTCCTGGGTGAGGTCGCGGCAGGCGGCCGGGTCGGGCGCGGTGTAGACGCCGCAGTAGACGGGCACGCGGTCGCGTACGTTGCCGCCCAGCAACATGTACACCGGCAGCCCCGCCGCCTTGCCCGAGATGTCCCAGAGCGCCTGGTCGATGGCGGCGATGGCGGCCAGCCCGATCGCCCCCGGCGGGAAGCGCGCCTCCTGCAGCAGCCGCCGCACCACGTACTCCACCCGCCGCGGATCCACGCCCTCGATCTGCCGGAACATGTACTCCAGCACCGGGATCAGCGCGTGGTCGGGCCCGTGGTTGTAGGCCTCGCCCCAGCCGGAGATCCCCTCGTCGGTCTCCACCTTCACCAGCAGCCGCGGACGCTCGTCCACCCGCTGCATGTACGTCCTCAGTGCGATGATCTTCATGCCGCTCCCTTCCAAGCCGCCAGAATCGTGGCCACCTCGTCCCGTACGGCGGCCGGCAGCGCCCGGCTGGGCGGCCGCACCTCGCGCCGGCAGAGCCCGAGCTGCGCCAGCGCCTCCTTGACCACCGCCACGTTGTCGGCCGAGGCGTCCGCGCCGCGCAGTTCCTCGAACCGCCTGATCAGCTCCCACACCTCCATGGCCGCGCCGTAGTCGCCGGCCCGCAGCGCGTCGCGCAGCCGCAGCGTCAGCTCCGGCGCCGCGGTGACCAGCCCGGAGGTGAACCCGCGGGCCCCCACCGCCCAGTACGCCGGCGTGTACGGCTCCGCCAGCCCGCACAACCACGCGAACCGGTCGAGCCCCGCGTCCCGGGCAACCGAGGCGAACCTCACCGGATCGGGCACCGCGTACTTGACCCCGACGACGTTCGGGCACGCCTCTCCCAGCCGCCCGATCTCCGCACCGGTGATGCGCGGGCTGCGGACGTAGGGCACCACACCCAGGTCGGGCACCGCCTCGGCGATCTGCCGGTGGTAGTCCACCCAGCCGTCGGCCGCCACGTACGGGTGCACCGGCTGGTGCACCATCACCATGCGCACGCCGAGGTCGCCGGCGTGCCGGGCGGACTCGGCGGCCGTGAAGGCGTCCAGTCCGACCCCGGCCAGCACGGCCGCGTCGTCGCCCACCGCGGCGACGGTGGACTCCAGGACCTGGCGCCGCTCGGCGGGGGTCAGCGCGTAGAACTCGCCGGTGTTGCCGTTGGGCGTGATCACGTTGACGCCGGCGTCCACGAGCCGGCGCACCAGCCTGGCGTTGGCGTCGAGATCGATCCCGCCGCCCGCGTCGAAGGGCGTCACGGTGACGGCCGCGACGTCGTTCAGCAGTTCAGTCAGGGAAGGCATACGGTCAACCTCTGCTCTCGGCGGGGATGTTCTCGTTCAGCGGCCGGATCTTCACCACGAACCCGTAGATCAGCGTGCCCAGGATGGCCATCGCCCCGGCGAACAACATCGGGCCCGTGTAGGAGTTGCCGCTCAGCGTCAGGAAGAACCCGATGAGGATCGGGCTGATGATGTTGCCGATCTGCGAGCCGAAGTTCTGGAAGCCCGCGATCGACCCGACCACCGACGCCGAGGGGGCGACCTCGGCCGGCAGGCTGAGGATGGCGGCGCCGGCGAAGGAGTGGGCGCAGTTGCTGATCGACAGCAGCACCATGACGGCCACGTTGCCGTCCACGAACACGGTCAGCGCGATCGTCGAGGCCAGCAACATGCCGGTGATGATGGGCAGCTTGCGGGCCCGGGAGATGGGCACGCCGCGGCGTACCAGCCAGTCGGAGTACCAGCCGCCCGCGATCGTGGCGCCCACGCCGAGCAGGGAGGGGATGGCGCCGAACACGCCCAGCTCCAGGATCGTGAAGTTCCTGTCCTCGACCAGGTAGCTCGGGTACCAGGTGAGGAAGAACGCGCCGGTCGCCGAGCGGCAGATGTAGCCGAACACCAGGCCCCACACCGTGGGGTAACGCAGCAGCTCCCGCCAGCGCACGCGCTGCCCGGTCTCGGGCACGGCCGCGTCGCCGCCCTCGATGTAGTCGAGCTCGGCCTGCGAGATGCGCGGATGTTCCTGCGGCGAGCGGTAGATCTTCCACCAGCCGATCACCCACACCATGCCGACCAGGCCGATCACGACGAAGGCGGCCCGCCAGCCGAAGCCGGCGATCAGCGCGGTGACGACCGGCACGGACAGGGCCACGCCGATCTGCTGGCCGGTGTCGAACACGCTGGAGGCCAGCGCCCGCTCCCTGCGCGGGAACCAGGCGGAGACCACCTTGATGTTGGCCGGCTGCACCGGAGCCTCGCCCATGCCGAGGCCGAGCCGAGTGACCAGCAGCGTGCCGACGCCCTGCGCCAGGGCCGTCGCGGCGGTCCACAACGACCACCACACGACGGCGATGGGATAGATGAGGCGCGGGCCGAAACGGTCGAGCAGCCATCCGGAGGGGAGCTGGAAGATCGCGTAGGTCCAGAAGAACGAGCTGAGCAGGATCCCTTTCATGGTCTGGTCGAAGCCCAGGTCGTCCTGCATGTAGGTGCTGGCGACGCTGAGTGCGGAGCGGTCGAGGTAGGCGATGGCCAGGCCGAGGCCCGACAACGTGATGATCGACCAGCGGAGCCGGGACCGTGCGCGTCGCGCCGTCGCGGGCACGGCCGGGGTGGGTTTTGCGGAGTTAGACTGCATTCGAGCTCCAGGCTGCAGGTCAGTGCAGTGGCATGCCGGACCGCCGGCTCGCGTGCCCGCCGGCCGCCGCGCCAACGGCGTACCGGTGGGGACCCGTCCGGTCCGGGTGTGAAAGTGAACGGAGCCGTCTGTCCGGTGTGGCCCGTTGCCGCGGGCCGCACCGGATGGCTCCTCCCGGTTCTGGTCTCCTTCGTCGTGAGGGTTCCGAAGTCCTAATTCACGCGACTGTAACCGAAATATCGGTCATATACGAGATGCGATGTACGATATCTTTCAACCATGAGTGAGGTCATCGCGTCTTTTGCCGCCCAGCCGAGGTCACTGTCCTCGCGGGGCACCGTCGTCCTGGAGGCGATCAAGCACGCGATCCTGACCGGCGCGCTCCCGCCGGGCCGCCAGCTCGTCGAGACCGAGCTCGCCCAGCAGCTCGGGGTGTCGAAGACGCCCGTACGCGAGGCGCTCAAGACGCTGGCGGGCGCCGGGCTGGTGACCATGAGCGAGTACAAGGGCGCCACCGTGCGCACGGTCGACAACGCGCTGATGGAGTGGGTCTACGACCTGCGCCTGCTGCTCGAACCCGAGGCGGTCACCCGCACGGTCGAGCGCCGCGCCGACCTGACCCCGGCCGCCGACGCGCTGCGCCGCGCGGACGAGTCCGCCGACCGGGCCGACCGCAGCCTGGCCAACCGCGACTTCCACCGCGCCCTCTACGCCGGCTGCGGCAACCCCCTGCTCGTCAGCACCCTCGACTCGCTGCGCGACCAGACCGCGCTGATCTCCGCCGCCGCCTGGGAACGGGTGCCCACCTGGGAGGCCGAGGCCGACGAGCACCGCGAGATCCTCCGGGCCGCCCAGTCCGGCTCGGCCACCGAGGCCGCCGGGCTGCTGCGCGCACACGTGTGCGGCTTCGTCGAGCGCGTCAAGGAGAGCGGCGGCCTGTAACCCCGCGACCCGCGGCGGGCCGGACGGACCACAGGGTTTGTGATCCACATCTCAGCGCGCCACTGCCCGGGACCGTGACCCCCGCCTTTCCCTAGCATGATCAACGATCATCACTGAGGGGGAGTTCGGTGTCTGGGCAGGAACGCGTACGGGCCATTCTGGAGACCCGTCTCGCGCAGCGGGCGATCATCCTGGTCATCGTCGTCAACGCGATCACCATCGGCTGCGAGACCAGCGAGTACCTGATGGACCGGGCCGGCGGTCTGCTGCACGCCATCGACCGGATCGCGCTGGTCGTCTTCACGGTGGAACTGGCCGCCCGCCTGTACGCCTACCGCGGGGCGTTCTTCAGGGACCCCTGGAACT
Organism: Nonomuraea sp. NPDC050404; assembly: GCF_040655495.1. Classification (NCBI taxonomy): domain Bacteria; kingdom Bacillati; phylum Actinomycetota; class Actinomycetes; order Streptosporangiales; family Streptosporangiaceae; genus Nonomuraea; species Nonomuraea sp. NPDC050404. The sequence goes on along the minus strand of NZ_JBFAKB010000014.1, from coordinate 320,242 downwards.
GGTTCGACACGATCATCGTGGCCGTCGCCCTCATCCCCGCCTCGGGGCCGACGTCGGTGCTGCGCGCCCTGCGCATCCTGCGGGCGCTGCGCCTGGTCTCGGCGGTGCCCAGCATGCGCCGCGTGGTCGGCGCGCTGCTGGCCGCGGTGCCCGGCATGGCCTCCATCATCGGGCTGCTGCTCCTGATGATCTACATCGCGGCGGTCATCGCGACCAAGTTGTTCGGCGACATCGTGCCGGAACGCTTCGACGAACTGCCGCGCTCGTTGTTCACCCTGTTCCAGATCATGACCGGCGACGACTGGGGGAACGTCGCCCAGGAGGTCATGGTGGAGAAGCCGTGGGCGTGGATCTTCTTCATCGTCTACATCCTGATGTCCACGTTCGTGGCGCTGAACCTGTTCATCGCGGTCGTGGTCAACGCCATGAACGACCTCGACCACACCGAAGGCCGCACCGAAACCTCCGAGCCCAGCGAGCTGGAGGCCGTCAAGCGGGAACTCGCCGCGGTGAACGCCAAGCTGGACCAGCTTCTTATGCGCGAGCGCTCCGAGGAACTCCGCTCCGGGGCCGATCGTTGACGCGGCGGCACACAAAATCGATCTTCGTTCGACAGGGAGAACAGAGCCGTGGTCTTCAAGAGGATGCTGGGTGCGTTCGGCGTCGGCGCGCCTTCGGTGGACACCGTCCTGTCCACGCCGCGTACCCGGCCGGGCGGCACGCTCGCGGGTGAGGTACGGCTCAAGGGCGGCGACTTCGACGCCGAGATCGAGCACGTCACCCTCGGTCTGGTGGCGCGGGTGGAAATCGAGCACGGGGACGGTGAGGGCGCCGGGCTCAGCCAGTTCGGCAGCGCCCGGGTCTCCGGGCCCTTCAAGCTGGGCAAGGGCGAGGAACGCACGATCGACTTCCAGATCCCGGTGCCGTGGGAGGCGCCGATCAGCGAGATCTCCGGCCGGCCGCTGACCGGCATGGCGGTCGGCGTGCGGACCGAACTGGCCATCGCCAAGGCCGTGGACAAGGGCGACCTGGACATGGTGGCCGTGGAGCCGCTGCCGTCGCAGCTGCGGATCCTGGAGTCGTTCCTGCAGCTCGGGTTCGCCTTCAAGTCGGCCGACCTGGAGGCGGGGCGGTTGTACGGCGTGCAGCAGGAGCTGCCGTTCTACCAGGAGATCGAGTTCTACCCGACCGGGCACTACGCCGGCCGGGTGGGTGAGGTCGAGGTGACGTTCGTGGCCGACCCGGCCGGGCTGGCCGTCGTCCTGGAGGCCGACAAACGCAGCGGCCGCTACTCCTCCAACGACGCCATCGGCCGCTTCCACGTCAGCCACGAGGACGCCCTGCACACGGACTGGGCGGGTGAGCTGGGCCGCTGGCTCGACAGCCTCTCCCAGTTCGGCCACCAGGGTGGCGGCTTCGGCCACCACGACAACCACGGCGGCTACGGCCACCACGACGACCACGGCCACCATGGTCATCACGGCGGTGGGGCCGGGATGGGCATGGTGGTCGCCGCGGGCGCAGCCGGCGTCGTGGGTGGCCTTGTGGCCGGTGAAGTGATCGAGGAGGTCGTGGAGGAGTTCTTCGAGGACGAGGGCGACGAGGGCTGATCCGCCGACCGCGCCTCGCCCGCCGACCGCGCCTCACCCCCTGACCGCGCCTCGCTCGCCGGCCCCGCCGACCGGGCGAGGCGCGCGTCCAGGTGAACTCCGCCGGCCCCGCCGTCAGCACCCGCTCGCGTGCCGTCGGCGGGCCGGTGGCCAGCGGGTCAGCGGAATCGGCGGGTCAGCGTAACCGGCGGGCCGACGGGATCGGCGGGTCAGTGGAATCGGCGGGTCGGCGGACTCGGCGGCGGGCCGATCAGATCATCGGTTTAGGTGTTTGCGGTTCTTGCGCCCTCTGCCGCCGTAGATGCCCGCCGTCAGCGACACCCCCAGCGCCGCCAGCCCCACCTGGATGGCCAGCTCGATCCAGTCGATGCCCGAGGTGTCCGCCACCCCCAGCAAGGCCGCGAACACGGTGCCGACCAGCGCCGCGACCACGCCGATCACGATGGTGAGCCAGATGGGGATGCGCTGTCGCCCAGGGATCACGAGCCGTCCCAGAGCGCCGATGACGATGCCGATGAAGAGGCCGGAGATGATGCCGGTGATTTCCACGCTACGTCTCCCGAAGGTCGGCGTTTCATCCGTTCACCAGGCCCAACGATCGACCGCACCCGCAGGTTTCCCGGCAGGTCAACCGGCGAGGAAGCCGCCGGAGGCGTCGATGTCCGTGCCGATCACGGCCGTCGCGTCGTCGGATGCCAGCCACATGACCACGCGCGCCATCTCCTGCGGCTGCACGATGCGCCTGACCGGGTAGTCCTGCGCGATCTCCTCGTACGTCATGCCGAACGCCTCCGCCGCCCGCCGCAACATCGGCGTGTCCACGGCCCCGGGCGCGAAGGCGTTGACGCGGATGTTCCTGGCGGCGTACTCAAGGGCGGCGACCTTGGTCAGCGACGCGACCGCGTGCTTGCTCGCGTTGTACGGCGCGATCGTCGCGAAGCCCACCTCGGCCGAGATGGAGGCCGTGTTGACGATGATCCCCGCCCCCTGCCGCAGCATGTGCGGGATCTCGTACTTCATCGCCAGGAACACCCCGGCCGCGTTGGTCCGCCAGACGAGCTCGAAGTCGGCGAGGCTCTGCTCGTGCAGCGGCGCCGCCTTCGGGCTCTCGACGCCGGCGTTGTTGAGCGCGATGTCGATCCGCCCGTACCGGCGTACACACTCGGCCACCAGCGCCCGCACGTCGGCCTCGTCGGTCACGTCGGCCCGCCGGTAGCCGGCCTCGCCCCCGAAGTCCCTGATCGCCCGCTCGTGCCGGCGGCCGAGCTCCTCGCGCCGCCCGCAGAAGAACACCTTAGCGCCCTCCCGCGCGAACTCGTACGCCGTGGCCTGGCCGATGCCGGACGTCGCCCCGGTGATCAGCACGACCTTGCCGGCGAAGCGCCCCTCGCGGTCGGCCCTGCCGGTCGAGGGGCGGGGCGGGTTCTGGGTGTTGGCCAGCGCGGCGGGGGCGGCGAACGCCCCGGCCGCGAGCGCCATCGTGGTGCCGGTGGTCAGGATCGTCCGCCTGGACGGTCGCGGCTCTCGCGTCATGGACTGTTCCCATCTGCTCTCGGTTGGGCTCCATGCTCGGCCGAGGTCCGGGAAAGCGTCCAATACCTGCCGCTATAACCGCCGGCTATGGTTCAGGGGTCGACCGGCAGCCGCCGGGCGGCGATGCCGGCCCAGCCCAGACCGACCGCGGTGATCATGAGCACGCCGCCGGCCCCCATGCCGGCCGCCACCAGTCCCGCCGTACCGGGCAACAGCAACTGGCCGGTACGGTTGCCGACCAGCCGCAACGACATCGCGCGCCCGCGCAGTCCGGGCGGCGCAGACTCGGCCAGCCACGACATGGTCATCGGCTGCCCCACCCCCAGGCCGAAGCCGAGCACGATCAGCACGGCGGCCAGCAACCACAGCGGCATCGGCAGCGGGGTGACCAGCATGGCCGCCGCCGCCACGACCGTGCTGGTGACCAGCAGCCTGCGCCGCCCGAAGGCGCGCGACAGGCGGCCGAGGAAGAAGCGCGAGACCATGGAGGCCAGGCCGCGGATGGTCAGCAGGAGGCCGATGGTGCCCGCGGTGAGCCCGTGCTCGGTGCCCAGGGCCGGCAGGTAGACGAGCGTGATGTCCACGGCCGCCAGCACCACGCAGCTCGTGAGCAGGGCGTAGGCGAGCCCGGGGCGGCGCAGGAGCGACCGGATGCCGCCGGCCGCCTCCCGGTCCTTGGCCTCCGGGCGAGGGCTGCGGGGCAGCAGCGCCGACAGCGCCACGAGCAGCACCGCCAGCCCGCAGGACCACGCGAAGATGCCGCCGGTGTCGGGGATGGCCTGCGCGCCGCCGAACGCGGAGATCAGCACGGGCCCCGCCGCCTGGCCCAGGGAGGCGGCGAAGGTGTAGCGGCCGAACGCGGTGTCGTGGTCGCCGCGCGCGGTGGTGTTGGCGACCAGCGCCTGCTGGGCGATGACGCAGCCCAGGTGGCCGGTGCCGAGCAGGATTCCGGCCGTGATCAGCCCGGGAATGGTGTGCCCCAGCGTGAGGAAGGCCGCGCCGGCGGCGGTGAGCGTGAGCGCGCCCGCCACGGCCATGCGCCGCTCGCCGTACCGGTCGGCCGCGTGCCCGGCGGGCAGCGCCAGCAGCAGCGGCGCGATCGCGAAGCTCGCGCCCAGCAGTCCCAGCCACGCCGAGGGGACGCCCAGCTCGATCGCCCGGTACGACATCGTCGGCCGCAGCACGAACGTCACCACCTGCGTGAACACCGCATGCGCCAGCAGCACGGCCACCGCGTACCGCCGGCGTCGCGGCTCAGACATCGGGGCCGCCGCTCGCGTACTCGGTCAGAGATCGCCGGCGGACGGCGGGGGAGGGGAGGTCGCCCATTTTCGTCCTGTCTAGCTGGAAATGCCCGTTATAACCTACAACAGCGGAAGATCCACCCAGGAGCCGGGTGGTACGGGCGCAACCCTGCAATCGGTCTGCAAGTCACGAGAAAGTGTCAGAAATAGGTTGACTTCCTGCCCGACGAAGCCGACCTCAGGGAGCCTGACGTAACCAGCACGACTGTGTGGAGTGAGCTGCGCATGACCTCCACGCCCCGGTTGTCCGTCTCGATCTCGCCGCACCTCACGGTCCTGGCCTGGATCACCGACGCCCTCGCGGGCCGCCGCCGCGGCCTGCCCGGCCCGTGGCGCGAGTCCATCGCCTCGCGCGTGGGCCCCTCAGGCCATCGGGCGGTACGCCCGTTCGCCGCCCCCGGCCATTCCGTTGGCCCCGACTGCCTCGTCCCGCACGCCCCCGTGGGCGGCGACGTCTCCGTACAGGACCAGATCAGCGCCCTGCGCGACCTTCCGCCCGACCGGCTGCTCGCCGACCTGGAGCAGGCGTTCGGCCCGGGGCCGCTGCCCGTGCACTGGCGCTCGGCCGCCGACCGGCCCGCCGCCTGGCTGAACGGCTACGCGGGCGCGCTCCACGACGTCTGGCTGAGCGCCGAGCCGGTGTGGCGGCGCGCCCGCGCCCTGCTGGACAGGGAGGTACGGCGGGTCGGCGTGGCCGGCGTGCGCGGCGGCACCCAAGCGCTGCTCGGCTCGCTCAACCGGCGCATCGGCCACGACGGGCGCGGCCTGCTCATCGCCGACATCGAGCCCAGCGTGTACGACCTCGGCGAGCGGCGGATCGTCCTGGTCCCGATGCTGGCGGGCAGGGACGCGGTCATCCTGAGCCTGGACAACCGGGATGCGGTGTGGATCGCGTACCCGGTGCCCGGCGCGGACACGTTGTGGCGCGAGCCCGCGGCCCCGGCGCACGACGAGTTGTCGGCGCTGCTGGGCCCGGTACGTGCCGACGTGCTCTACGCGATCAGCCGGCCCATGAGCATGAGCATGCTGGCGGCCGGCATGAGGATCGCCCCCAGCAGCATCACTTACCACTGCGACCGGCTGCGCGCCGCCCGGCTCATCACCAAGGAGCGGCGCGGACGTGAGGTCTGGGTGGGGCGCACCCACCGCGCGGACGAACTGGTGGAGCTGTTCCGGCGCTGAAGCCGGAGCGCCCGGCCGTACCGGCGTGACACAAACCTCATCCTCTTGGGTAACCATGACCTGACCCTCTGAGTTCTCGCCCGGTCGTGGACCGTCCCAGCATGCTTGGCGGACAACCACAACCGGGGGGCGGACTCGTGGGATGGATGGCGGCTGCGGGACTGGGCGCCGTCGGGGGAGCGATCATCGAGATTCTCTACGTGTGGAGTTCTCTGACGGCGTGGCAGCAGGCCCGCAGGAAGGTCAGGCAGAAGAAGCGCGGGAAGATGCCGCGGCTGAGCGAATATCTGGATCCGGTCGCCGACTCTCTCGTGGCCGTGACCAGGCTGGCCCTGGGGGCGGCGGCCTGCCTGCTGTTCAAGGACCAGATCACCGGCAGCATGGCGGCCATCGCCGTCGGCGCCTCCGCTCCCGCGCTGCTGCGCCAGGTCGGCACGTTGCGCAGCCTGCGGGGGATGCCCGCGGCTGAGCCGCCCGCGGCCGGTCCGGCGCGTGATCCGCAGGAAGCGACGCCGTGAAAGGCCGCACGCTGGGACAGCGTTACTGGCACGCCCTCATCGACAGCAGGCCCTTCGAGGCCGACGAGCGGATGGTGCGCTCCTATCGGGGAGCGAGCCTGTGGCAGCGCTACCGCGCCGAACTCCTGGGCCTGCCGCCACCGCCCCCGTCTCAGGCCCCCAACACGGCCCGGTCTTCGGCCCCGACCACAGCCCCGGGTACGGCCTCGACTACGGTCACGGGCGCGGGCACGGCTCTGACTGCGGCCACGGCACCAGCGACGGCCCCGGTCACGGGGGTGCGGCGGCGGCGCAGGCGTGGGGCATGGGGTTTGACCTTCAACGTCGCCGTGGCCATGTCGGTGACCGCCCTGGCGTTCATGGTCGGCGTCGCCGTGTTCCGCCTGCCGGACCCGCAGGTCGCCGGGCAGGGCAACACGACGGCCTCACCGGCGACGACGCCCTCCGAGCGGCGCCTCTACCGCGACACCATGCGCCTGCCCGTCCCGGAGGCCGCCGGCCGTACCGACTACTGGAAGCTGACGCCCGTCGGCGCGTCCCGCTCCGGCGCGGCCGAGGCGGACTTCGCCGTGGCCGGTGAGGGGTCACGGATATACGTGGACGGCACACGCACCTTCACCAGCGCCTCCCTCGCCAACTGCCTCGCGGGCGCGCCGCCCGCCACGGGCACGGGCAAGCGCTGGAGCCGGCTTGCGCAGCCGTACTGCATCCGGACCCGCCCCGGCGAGGTCGCGTACGTGAGCTTCGGCGAACCGGCCGGCGGGACGGTGACGGTCCGCATCGACCTCTGGGCCGTGCGCTGACCACTCAGAACGTCACCAGCGGCTCACCCACGAAGTCGGCGATGAAGTTGACGAAGAAGAAGCCGAAGAACAGGAAGTTGAGCACGAGGATCACGTAGTGCCAGGGGCGCGGGCGCGCCGGGCGCGGCAGCTTGCTGTTGAGGTACATCAGCATGAACGGATACAGCAGCGCACCCAGGTTCGACATGTTCGCCGACCACTCCACCAGCCCCACCGGCAGCGACTGGAAGATGATGAACGAGATGATGACCAGCAGCACGATCATGAACGGGTAGTAGAACCGGCGCGGGTCACCCTCGATCAGCCGCCGCAGGCGCGGGCTGGTGGCGTTGGCCGCGTCCGTCGTCACCCGCACCATGGCCTCGAAGATGCCGAGCTGCGTGGAGAACAGGACCAGCACCCCGACCACGAGCGCGACGTAGAAGGCCACCTGCCCGTAGGCGTCGCCGAGCGCGCTGGCCACGAACGTCGGCACGTTCGCCCTGGTCGGCTTCTCACCGCCGGACAACGTGACGGCCTGCGCCATGAGGATCGTGGGCAGCAGCATGCCGAGGATGGCGCCGACGAAGAACACGCCCCACATGTCCACCATGAGCAGCCGGTACCAGCGGCGCCACAGGCCCCGGTTGCGCTCGTCGTCGGGGAAGGTGACCCCGCTGGCCAGCACCGAGGTCCGCTCGCCGCGCAGGCCGGACAGATAACCCACCCGGTAGCCCATGCCGTAGCCCTTGTCGCGGTAGTGGCCCATGATGTACCAGTTCAGGCCGGAGGCCAGCGCGGTGAACCCGGCCAGGGCGCCGAGCTGGGTGGCGGTGATCCCGGCGGGCGGGGCGGCCGGGGTGATGAAGCCGAGGATGCCCTCCCACCACTGGCTGAACGGCACCACGAGCAGGTCCACGGCCAGCAGGGCGAGCAGGATGGTGCCGACCATGATCCAGTTGGCCAGTTCCAGGGTGCGGCTGATGCGGCGGGCGGCGGCGGTGATGAGGAAGACCAGCACCAGCAGGGCGACGCCCCACCAGCGGGGTTCGAGGTTGTCGGCCGCCGGGGGCACGCCGTGGATCAGCGCGTACACGCCCTGTCCCGCCGAGGCGGCCCAGCCGCCCGCGATGAACGCGAAGATGATGATGAGCACCGACAGCGGCACCCACAACATCCATCCGGGTGGCACCCGGCCCCAGCCGACCACCGGAGTCTCGCCGGTCGCGATGACGTATCGGGAGCACTCGACGTTGTAGAAGGTCTGTAGCAGCGCCGACACCACGATGACCCAGCCGACGCCGACGAATCCGTACTGCCCCACGTTGAGGGGGCCGAGCAACCATTCGCCGCTGCCGATCGAGATGCCGAGGGCGATGAGACTCGGGCCGATGGCGTACTTGACGAGTTCTTTGGGGCCGATCTTGGAGACCTTGAAGACCTCCTCAGGCGTGGGCAGATCGGTGACTTCGAGGTCCGGGCGGCTGACTCCGAGTGGGTGCGACATCTCCATGCCTCCTGCCGTTCACAGTGATCCCTAAGTGCGGAGGCATCAAGACCCAAAATGCGGTCCACGAGTCGGCCCGATCAGGCGCCAAAGCGACGAGACGTTCCGGGCGTGGCGTTACACGGCGTTCCGGGATTGACTACGTACAGTGATTTACGCCTGTCACATCGTGACTACAGGGGGAGATCATGAAAGGTAAGTTCATAGCGGCGAGTGGTGCATTCATCACCGCCGCCACGATCGTCGCCATCGCCACGCCGGCCAGCGCCGGAACCGTCAAGTGCGACCTGAGCGTGGCCGACAGCACGCACTCGCTGCGCATCGACGGCTGGGGCGTGTACGCGGGCCGCCGCGACGCCGACGCGTGCGAGGGCCAGCACGACGACAACAACTGGGGCGACAACGGCCACGCCGACGACGGCCACGACGACGGCCACCACGGCGACAACGGCCACTGGAACGGCTGGGGCGGCAACGGCGGCTGGGGCGGAAACGGCAGCTGGGGCGGCAACGGCAGCTGGGGCGGCAACGGCTCTTGGGGCGGCAACGGTCTCTGGGGCGGTAACGGGGCCTGGGGCGGCAACGGTAACTGGGGCGGCAACGGTAGCTGGGGCACCGGCGGCCACGGCCACGACCACGGCCGTTACTGGGGCGTACGGAACGTCAGCGACAGCGGTTGGGGCACGCGCGGCGGCTGGGGCACGCGCGGCGTGGACAGCTACGGCCTGCCCAGCACCCTGCTCGGCCGCTTCTGAGCAACGGCCGGCACGGCATCTGACGGCATCTGATCCGATCGGTTCCCGGATGCCACTCCGGTCCGGTCCCGGGGCACTGTCACGGTGACCCGGGACCTCGTCGGTTGTACACCCCCGCCCCGAGCGGCGAAGCGCACCCCCTGGCACGCGCATGACCCGCCGCCGAGCCCCCGGCCCGGGCGGGCATCACCCACCCGAGCCCCGCGAGACGCCAGCGGGACCGCGAGACAACCGGCGGCCCCGCGAGACGCCCACCCGGGGCCCGCGGGACGGTCAGCGGTCGACGATCTCGTTCTTCCCGATGACCACGACCCCGCCCCGCGTCAGCGCGAACCGCGTGCGGTCGTACTCCAGGTCGAACCCGATCCGGGCACCGTCAGGGATCACCACGTTCTTGTCGATGATCGCCTTGCGCACGATCGCGCCCCGCCCGACCTTCACGTTCTCCATCAGCACCGAGTCCTCCACCAGCGAATGCGAGTGGAGCACCACCTTGGGCGACAGGATGGACTTGAGCGCCGTGCCACCGGAGACGATCACGCCCGGGGACACCAGCGAGTCGATCGCCCGCCCCACCCGGTCACCGTCGTTGTGCACGAACTTGGCCGGCGGCAGCGGGTCGTGCCCGGTGAAGATCGGCCACTTGTCGTTGTAGAGGTTGAACACCGGATGCGCCGAGATGAGGTCCATGTGGGCCTCGTAGTAGGCGTCCAGCGTCCCGACGTCGCGCCAGTAGCCGCGGTCGCGCTCGCTGGAGCCGGGCACGATGTTGTTGGCGAAGTCGTAGACGTCCGCGCCGCCCGACTTGACCAGCATGGGGATGATGTTGCCGCCCAGGTCGTGCTTGCTGGTCGGGTCGAGCGCGTCCTCCCGCAGCGCGTCGATCATCGACTGCGTCTTGAACACGTAGTTGCCCATCGAGGCGTACACCTCGTCGGGGGAGTCGGCCAGCCCCACCGCGTCTTTGGGCTTCTCCCTGAAGGCCACGATCCTGCGGCCCTCGGGGTCGGTCTCGATCACGCCGAACTGGTCGGCCAGCGACAGCGGCTGCCTGATCGCCGCCACCGTCACGTCGGCGCCCGAGTCCTCGTGCTGCTCGACCATCTGCCGCGGATCCATCCGGTAGATGTGGTCGGCCCCGAACACGATCACGTGCTCGGGCATCTCGTCGTAGATCAGGTTCAGATTCTGGAACAGCGCGTCGGCCGAGCCGGAGAACCAGCGTGGCCCGAGCCGCTGCTGCGCGGGAACGGGGGTGACGTAGTTGCCCAGCATCGCCGACAGCCGCCAGGTCTGGGAGACATGCCGGTCGAGGCTGTGGTTCTTGTACTGCGTCAGTACGACGATCTTCAGGAAGCCGCCGTTCGCCAGGTTGGACAGCACAAAGTCGATCAGCCGATACATCCCCCCGAACGGCACCGCCGGTTTCGCCCGATCCGCCGTGAGCGGCATCAGCCTCTTGCCCTCTCCACCTGCCAGCACAACCGCAAGTACCCTCCGGGACCTCATGTCCAGGACGCTACCCTCAAATGGCCGATCTATCGACGAAACCCCGCAGCGTGAACCTCCTTCGTGTCCGGATTTGGGGCTCAATGTACGAACGGACGCCGCCGATATCGGCTAACTCCCGTGCGAGTCGATCGTTGGTGCAAAACTTGCGCCCCGCGAAGGACCGCCGTACACGGGCGGCCGTATGGTCTTCTCATGCGTGTTGATCTGCTCAGCCGGGAGTATCCCCCCGAGGTGTACGGCGGGGCCGGCGTGCACATGGAATATCTGGCCAGGGAGCTGCGGGCGCTGGCCGACGTGCGGGTGCGCTGCTTCGGGGCCGAGCGCGACGAGCCGGGCGTCGCGGCCTACCGGGTGCCGGGCGGGCTGGCGGAGGCCAACGCCGCGCTGCAGGTGCTCGGCGTGGACCTGGAGATGGCCGCGGCCTGCCAGGGCGCCGACGTCGTGCACTCCCACACCTGGTACGCCAATTTCGCCGGCCACGTCGCCAAGCTGTTGCACGGCGTGCCCCACGTGGTCACCACGCACAGCCTGGAGCCGCTGCGCCCGTGGAAGGCCGAGCAGCTCGGCGGCGGCTACACGATCTCGTCGTGGGCCGAGCGCACCGCCCTGGCCGCCGCCGACGCGGTGATCGCGGTCTCGGAGGGCATGCGGCGCGACGTGCTGGCCGCCTACCCGGAGATCCCGCGCGAGCGGGTCAGCGTGATCCACAACGGCATCGACACCGCCCAGTACGCCCCCGACCGGGACACCGGCGTCCTGGCCAAGCACGGCGTGGACCCCGGCAGGCCGTACGTCGTCTTCGTCGGCCGCATCACCCGCCAGAAGGGCCTGGTCCACCTGCTGCACGCGGCCCGCGCCTTCGACCCGGCGGCGCAGCTCGTGTTGTGCGCGGGCGCGCCGGACACGCCGGAGATCGCGGCCGAGGTGACCGGGCTGGTGCGCGGCCTCGACCGCGACGGGGTGTTCTGGATCCAGGAGATGTTGCCCAAGTCGGAGGTGATCCAGCTCCTGACGCACGCCACGGTGTTCGTGTGCCCGTCGGTCTACGAGCCGATGGGGATCGTGAACCTGGAGGCCATGGCCTGCGAGACGGCCGTGGTGGCGACGGCGACGGGCGGCATCCCCGAGGTGGTGGCCGACGGTGAGACCGGCCTGCTGGTGCCCATCTCGCAGGGGCCCGACGGCACCCCGCACGACCCCGATCGCTTCGCCGCCGACCTGGCCGAGCGCGTCAACGCGCTGCTCGGCGATCCGGAGAAGGCACGCGTGATGGGCGAGGCGGGCCGGGCGCGCGCGATCGACCACTTCTCCTGGGAACGCATCGCCCGGCGCACCCTCGACCTGTACGCCTCGCTGGGGAAGTAACTAGCGCTCTCGTTCGAGCACGACCACCGGAATGTCCCGGTCGGTCTTCTGCTGGTACTCGTCGTACTGCGGCCAGGTGCTCGCCATCACCCGCCACATCTCGGGCTTCTCCCCGGAGGTGGCGGTGCGGGCGCGCGCCCGGAACCTCTCACCCTTGACCTGCACCTCGACCTCAGGGTCGGCCTCCAGGTTCTTGTACCACTGCGGATGGTCAGGAGCGCCCCCATAAGACGCCACCACCAGGTGGTCGCCGCCGAAGGGCTGGTAGATGAGGGGTGTCGTGTAGGGCTTGCCGGAGTTGCGGCCCTTGGTGGTCAGCAGCAGGACGACGGTGTTGTTCCAGTCGTGCCCTTCTGCGCCGTTGGTTTCCTGATAGCGCCGCACATGTTCCTTGCCAAACAGCATGCGGACAGATCTACCCGTCGCCGCCGCGACCTCACCGCCCTCGACGCGCCCTGGACGAGAAGTTACCGTGGCTGGGTGTAAGCGCTTCCACCCTTCGCGTTCCGAAAGCGCTTACACGAAGGGACGGCTCCATGGACGTGACCATCTATGAAGTGGCCAAGCGGGCGGGCGTGTCGATCGCGACCGTGTCCAGGGCCCTGCGCGGCACCGGCCCCGTGGCCGCCAGGACGCGGGAGAAGGTGCTCAAGGCCGTCGAGGAGCTCAACTTCACGCCCAGCCGCCTGGGCGTCAGCCTGGCCGAGGGCCGGCACGCCGCCAACGGCGTCGTCTTCCCCGACCTGGCGGGCCCGTACTACGCCGAGGTCCTGCTCGGCTACGAGGAGGTCGCCTCCGAGCTGGGCCGCTCGGTGATCGTCCTGTCCACGAAGGGCCGCACGAAGGTCAACGACCTGATCAAGGACCTGGCCGGGCGGGTGGACGGCCTGCTGATCTTCGGCCACACCGTGCCGGAGCCGCTGGTCACCGAGCTCGTACGGCTGGGCATGCACCTGGTGTTCGTCTCCCGCGACCCGCTCCCCGGCGCCGACACGCTGCGCAGCGAGAACACCTCGTCGGCGCGGGCCCTGGCCGGGCATCTCCAGGGCCACGGCTACGAACGTTTCGCCTTCCTCGGCGCCCCGCTGACCAGCCGCGACGACGTGGACGAGCGCTGGCAGGGCGTCCACGCGGCGCTCGGCGGCGCGATCGAGGCCGTGGACACCGGCCAGTACACCGTGGAGTGCGGCTTCGAGGCGGCCAGGAAGCTGCTCGCCGGCCGCGGCAGGCCGCGCGCGATCATCTGCTCCGACGACGAGGTGGCGCTGGGCGCGCTGCTGGCCGCGGAGGGACTCGGCCTCGACGTGCCGGGGGAGGTGGCCGTCACCGGCTGGGACGACATCATGGCCGCCCGCCACGCCAGGCCCGCGCTGACCACCGTACGGCAGCCGATGCGTCAGCTCGGCGCCCGCGCCGCCCGCGCCCTGGACGAGCTGATCACCGGGGCCCGCGAGGAACCGAGCCACCTCATCCTGACCACCGAGCTGGTCATCCGCGCCAGTTGCGGTCACCACCCCCAGGAGGTAGAGGCGTGAACATCACCATCCGGCGGGCCGCCGCGGGCGCGCTGGCCCTCGCGATCGCGGCCGCGGGCTGCGGGCGCGCCGCCGACAGGGCGCCCGAGCAGGCGCAGGACGTCACGACCGGCAAGGCCGCGGGGGAGGTCACGGTCTGGGCGATGGGCGAGGAGGGCAAGGCGCTCGGCACGTTCGTCAAGGACTTCGAGGCCGCCAACCCCGGCGTGCAGGTCAACGTGACGGCCATCGGCTGGGACGTGGCACACGACAAGATCACCGCGGCCATCGCGGGCGGCGCCACCCCCGACGTGAGCATGATCGGCTCCACGTGGTCCGGCGAGCTGGCCAAGACCGGCGCGCTGGAGCCGACGCCGGGCAACCTGGTGGACAAGGCGGCCTTCTTCCCCGGCGCGTGGCAGACCGTGGACATCAACGGCACCGCGTACGGCGTCCCCTGGTACGTCGAGACCCGCGTCCTGTACTACCGCACCGACCAGGCGAAGAAGGCCGGGGTTGAACCGCCGCAGACCTGGCGGGAGTTCACCGCGTTCGTCGAGGCGCTCAAGGAGAAGGGCGGCGCGAGCAGCGGCTTCAACCAGAGCTACACCCTCGGCGCGTCCTGGCAGGAGGTGCTGCCGCTGATCTGGCAGGCCGGGGGCGAGATCGTCAAGGACGGCGCGTACACCTTCGACACGCCCGAGGCGGTGACCGCGCTCAAGCAGTACGAGTCGTTGTTCAGGCAGAAGCTGGCCCCCACCGACACGCCCGCGAACGCCTTCCCGCAGACCTTCATCAAGGGCTCGGTCGGCGGCTTCTTCTCGGGGCCGTGGATGATCGGCGTGCTCAACAACGACGGCGGCCCGGAGTTCAAGGACAAGTTCGACGTCGCTCCCTACCCCAAGGGCCCGGTGTCGGCGACGAGCTTCGTCGGCGGGGCGGACATGGCGGTGTTCAAGAAGGCGAAGAACCGCGACGCGGCCTGGACGTTCATCAAATGGCTGAGCGAGCCGAAGGTGCAGGCCAAGTGGTACACCACGGTCAAGGCGCTGCCCGCGGTGCAGGCGGCCTGGCAGGAGCCCGAGCTGAGCGCCGACCAGCAGCTCGCGGTCTTCGGCGAGCAGCTCAAGGACGCCAAGACGCCGCCGCCGTTCCCCACCTGGGAGCAGGTGGCCAGGGTGCTGGAGGCCGAGCTGGAGAAGCTGGCCCGCGGCCGGTCCACGCCCGAGCAGACGGCCAAGGCGATCCAGTCTCAGGCCGCCACGATCGGCACCGGCCTCTGACCCGCCATGGCGGTGACGACGAGAGTACGGATCGGCGGCGTCTTACGCGCGTCGGGCGTCGGCTGGCTGTTCATCACGCCGTTCGTGGTGCTGTTCGCGGTGTTCTACCTCGGGCCGCTGCTCGTCGGCATCGGCATGAGCTTCACCGACCTGCGCAGCACCGACGTGGCCGACCCGCTGGCCGTCAACGTGGTCGGGGCCGAGAACTACCTGCGGCTGATGAACGACGGCGCCATGCGCAGGGCGGCGCTCAACACCGTCGTGTTCGTGCTCACCGCGCTGCCCCTGACGATCGGGATCGGGCTGGCCGCCGCCGTGCTGCTCAACTCGGGCATCGCCCGCCTGCCCGCCGCGTTCTTCCGGCTCGGCTACTACCTGCCCACCATCACCAGCATCATCGGCGTCGCCGTGGCCTGGAAGTTCCTGCTGGAGCCGGAGGCGGGGCTGGTCAACCGGCTGCTGGAGCTGATCGGCGTGCAGGGGCCGAACTGGCTGGAGAACGAGAGCACCGCGCTGGGCTCGATCATCGTGATGACGGCCTGGCGCAGCTTCGGCTTCGACATGGTGGTGCTGCTGGCCGCCCTGCAGACCATCCCGAGGGAGTTGTACGAGGCCGCCGAGGTGGACGGCGCCGGCCGCTGGGCCCGCTTCCACTCGGTGACCCTGCCCGCGCTGCGGCCCGTGTTGTTGTTCTGCACGGTCTACACCTCGGTCGGCTTCATGCAGTTCCTGGAGGAGCCGCTGGTCATGACCAGGGGAGGGCCGCTGAACGCCACGCTGTCGGCCTCGCTGGCCATCTTCGGCCAGTTCGGCGTCGGCAACTACGGCTACGCCGGCGCCGCCTCGACCGTGCTGTTCACGGTCATCGTGGCGCTGGCCGTGTTGCAACTGCGGCTGGGGAGGCGGCGATGAGGCGATGAGGCGTACCCGCCGCCAGCGCGCGGTGATCTACCTCGGGCTCTCGCTCGGGCTGGCGCTGGTCGCCGGGCCGTTCCTGTGGACGGCGCTCGGCTCGTTCAAGCCGGAACGGGAGATCAGGCGCGACCCGCCCACGTTCTGGCCCGAGACGTGGACGCTGGGCAACTTCGCCGAGCTGTTCGAGCGCGTCGACCTCGGCACCGCGTTCGTCAACAGCACGCTCATCGCGCTCGTGCTCGTCGCCACCAACCTGCTGTTCTGCTCCATGGCCGGCTACGCCTTCGCCAAGCTGCCCTTCCGCGGCAAGAACCTGGCCTTCACCCTCGTGCTCATGCAGCTGGCGATCCCGGCGATCGTGCTCGTGATGCCGCAGTTCGTGCTGATCGCCAGGCTCGGCCTGGTGAACACGTTCGCCGGCATCATCCTGCCGGCCGTGGTGGCGCCGCTGGGCGTGTTCATGATGCGGCAGTTCATCTCCGACCTGCCCGACGAGCTGATCGACGCGGCCCGGGTGGACGGCGCCAGGGAACTGCGCATCTTCTTCACGATCGTCCTGCCGCTGTGCGGTCCGCCGCTGGCCACGCTGGGGCTGATCACGTTCCTCGGCTCGTGGAACAACTTCCTCTGGCCGGCCGTGGTCGCGCAGAGCGAGGACATGTACACCCTGCCCGTCGCGCTGAACATCCTCAACGGCAACGAGGGCACCCACTACAACCTGCTGGTCGCCGGGTCGGTCGTGGTGATCGCGCCGATCCTGTTCCTGTTCGTCTTCCTGCAGCGCTTCTTCATCCAGGGCATCGCCACCACCGGCCTCAAGTAAGCCTCGAACAAGAGGAGCACCCCATGCGCAAGACGGTCCTGACCGCATCACTCGTGTTGTCCTTAGCCGTGCCGGCCACCCCCGCGCTCGCCGGGGACGGCACCCTGCACCGCTACGCCAGGGACACCTGGCGGTCGATGGCCGCCATGGTCGAGCCCGCCACCGGCCTGCCCGCCGACAAGGTGACCGGCGACCTGACCACCAGGGCCAAGATCACCTCACCCACCAACATCGGCACGTACCTGTGGAGCACGCTCGTCGCCCGCGACCTGCGCCTGATCACCGCCCGCGACGCCGCCGCCAGGACCGGCAGGGTGCTGGACGCCCTGGCCAAAATGGAGCGCAACGCTCCCACCGGCCAGTACTACAACTGGTACGACCCGGCCACCCTCCAGCTCGCCACCGCCTTCCCCGACTCGGGCGACCCCATCCACCCGTTCGCCTCCAGCGTGGACAACGGCTGGCTCGCCAGCGCCCTCATGATGGTCCGCAACGCCATCCCCGCCACCGCGAAACAGGCCAACGCCCTGCTGACCTCGATGGACTTCACCGCGTACTACGACCCGGCGGCCCGCCCCGACGCCGGCACCGGCCTGCTGCGCGGCGGCTTCTGGCCCGAGCCGCCGCCCAGGGACTGCAACACCCCCACCGACTACGCCGGCACCGGCGTGACCGTCTACTCCACCTGCCACCACTACGGCGCCCCCGCCGAGACGCGCATCGGCCAGTACATCGGCATCGCGCTCGGCCAGCTCCCGCCCGAGAGCTACTTCGGCCCCTACCGCACCTTTCCCGACAACGCCTGCGACTTCGGCTGGCAGGAGCAGAAGCCCGTCGGGGAGTGGCAGCGGCACCTGGGCGTCAACGTCTGGGAGGGCACCTACGAGTACCGCGGCATGCGGTACGTCCCCGTCTGGGGCGGCTCGATGTTCGAGGCCCTCATGCCCGACCTGGTGGTCCCCGAGTCCACGTGGGCACGCAAGAGCTGGGGCCGCAACCACC
This sequence comes from Nonomuraea sp. NPDC050404, assembly GCF_040655495.1. NCBI lineage: Bacteria > Bacillati > Actinomycetota > Actinomycetes > Streptosporangiales > Streptosporangiaceae > Nonomuraea > Nonomuraea sp. NPDC050404. The sequence goes on along the minus strand of NZ_JBFAKB010000014.1, from coordinate 302,637 downwards.
CCGTCTTCGTCCGCGGCCAGATCGAGCACGGCCTGAAGGAGGCCAAGTACGGCTACTGGGGCTTCTCCCCGTCCAACGACCCGCACGGCGGCTACAACGTCTACGGCGTGGACCAGCTCGGCATGGACGAACCCGGCTACCCCTCCGACCGCGAACGCACCAGCGTCGACCCCGGCTACGAGGGCTGCCGCCCCGCCCAGCCGCTGCCCGAGACGTGGGGGGACGGCGTGGTCACGCCGCACGCCAGCTTCCTGGCCCTCCCGTACGCCAAGTCCGCCGCCCTGGACAACCTGGCCAAGCTCCGCCGCGACTTCGACGCCTACGGCCCCGGCGGCTTCTACGACGCGATCGCGGTCCGCTCGGGTGTCGTGTCCAAGTGGTACCTCGCGCTCGACCAGGGCATGGCCATGGCCGCCCTGGGCAACGTCCTCACGGACGGCAACCTGCACCGCTACTTCGCCGCCTCCGGCGTGGCGGACCGGCTGCGGCCGGTGATGCGTCTCGAAGAATGGAAGGTCGGATGAATCAGGCACCCATCGGCCTGCGCGCGATCCCCGGAGCGGGGCATGTCACGCTGACCTGGGACCCCGTCCCCGGTGCGATCGGCTACCTCGTGCACAGGGACGGCGCGCGGGCCGTGCCGCCGGAGGTGGATGTGCCCGCGGTGCCGTCCTGCCGGTTCGTGGACACCGGCCATGGGGCGGCCCGCTACACCGTGGCGGCGCTCACTCCCGAGCAGGGGCCCTTCTCGGAGCCCGTCGAGGCCGCGCCGCTGGCCGCCGTTGACGGCGCCGCGGTCATGGTGGAGGTGGACGCGCGGCGGGTGACGCGGGAGTTGCCGCGGCCGTGGGCGTACATGGTGGGCTCCGAGCATCTGTCCCTGCTGCTCAGCACCGACGAGACCGGCGGCCGGCCGATCGGTGAGGAGCTGGCGGGTGCGCTGCGCATGGTGCGTGACCAGCTCGGTGCCGAGACCGTCAGGGCGCATGCCATCCTCGGCGACGACCTCGGGGTTTACCGGCACGGCGCGGTCTACGACTTCTCCGGCGTGGACGCCGTCTACGATCGGGTCGTCTCGCTGGGGCTGCGGCCCGTTGTGGAGCTCGGGTACATGCCCCGCGAACTGGCCGCCGACCCGTCCATGACGGTGTTCGAGTACGAGGCCGTGATCTCGCCGCCCAAGGACTACGAGGCGTGGGGAGATCTCGTACGGGCCCTCGTCGAGCACCTGGCCACCAGGTACGGCATCCACGAGCTGGTCGACCACTGGTCCTTCGAGGTCTGGAACGAGCCCAACCTGGAGGTCTTCTGGTCCGGCACCCGGGAGGAGTACCTCCTCCTCTACGACGTCACCGCCGCCGCCGTGAAGAACGTGCACCCGGACCTGCGCGTCGGCGGCCCCGCCTCGGCCGCCGGCGGCTGGGTGGAGGAACTGCTCGCCCACGTCGCCGAATCGGGGGCGGCGCTCGACTTCGTCTCCACCCACACCTACGGCAACGCCCCGCTCGACTGGCGGCCCGTTCTGGCCCGGTACGGGCGTGACGTGCCGATCTGGTGGACCGAGTGGGGTCCCACGCCGACCCACTTCCACGGCATCGGCGACGGGCCGTACGGGGCCGCGTTCGTGTTGCACGGCATGAAGTCGGCCGCCGGCCGGATCGCCGCGCTGTCGCACTGGGTGGCCTCCGACCACTTCGAGGAGCTGGGCAGGCCGCCCAGGCTCTTCCACGGCGGGTTCGGCCTGCTGACCGTCGGCAACCTGCGCAAGCCGCGCTTCCACGCGCTCGCCCTGGCCCACCGGCTGGGCGAGGAGGAGCTGGCGGCCTCGGTGACGGGCGACGTGGCGGGCGTCGAGGCGTGGGCCGCCAGGCATGACGACGGCCGGATCGGCGTGCTGATCTGGAACGGCACCCTCAACAGCGCCCAGGCCGCCGGAGCTCCCGAGCTGGCCCGTACCGTCACGCTCACCATCGACGGCCTGGAGCGCGGCACGTACACGCTCACCCACCATCGCATCGACCACGGCCACAGCGACGTGCGGGCGGCCTGGGAGGCGATGGGCGGCGGCGACTGGCCGACCGGCGAGCAGTGGGTGGCGCTGCGCGCGGCCGACGCCCTCGACCAGCTCACCGCGCCCGCCGCCATCACGGGTCCCACCCACACCCTGACCTTCGACCTGCCGATGCCGGGCGTCTCATACGTGGAAATGACACGCTAAGTGACGGTCCTGTACGCGGACGTTCGCCGGTGAGAGCCTGTGCCCATGACCGATCCGGCCGGGGCGCTGGCCGCCCGCATCGAGCGGTTCGAACAGGCCGCGGATCCCGAGCTGATCTGGGATCCCGCGGCACTGTCCGAAGCCGAGCAGGCGATGCGCGCGTGCGCCGGCGACCGCGGCGACGCGGGCACCTGGCGGCTGATCGGGATGTTGCACCTGGCCCGCTACCGGCTCGACCAGCACACCACCCAGGACGCCGCCGTGGCGGGCGCCTTCTTCGCCGCCGTGGCCGTGCTGGACCCCGGGCGGCTGCCGGAGAAGCTGCGCGGCTCCAAGGTGCCGCCCGGCGAGTCGGCCGACACGTGGGCCGGGCTGGTGGAAGAGGTGTTCCGGCACGTGGATCCCGCTGCGTACCGGCACGTCGGGCTGCTGATCCAGGCGCTCATCCGGCGCGCCATGACGCACCCGACGACGGAGGTGTGCGACCGGCTCGGGCAGTTCCTGCTCCAGGAGTCCATGCGCGCCACCGACCCCGCCTGGGCGCCCGGCGCGCTCGGGCTGCTCGGCGCGGGCATGGTGCGCCTGTACGGGCTGACCGGCGAGCGGGACGTCATCGACGACGCGGTGCACGTGCTGCTGCGGGCGGCGCTGGGCGGGGACGGGGCCCACGTGGGGGAGCTGGCGGCGGCGCTTGGCCTGGCCGCGCCCGACGACGAGGAGCTGGTGCGGGCCTATCTCGCGGCGGCGGAGTCGCCCCCGGCCGGGCAGGACAGGTCGCGTTCGCTGCTGGCGCTGGCCGACCTCACCCGGGCGCGGGCGGCGGCCTCCTACGACGACGGCGACCTGCTGGCCTTCATCAGGGTCGGGCAGTGCGCGCTGGACTTCTGGCACGAGCAGTGGGCGCATCCGGGGGTGCTGGCGCCGTACGCGTCCGGGCTGATCGAGTGGTACGTCGTCACGGGCGACGAACGGTCGCTCGAAGCCGGGGCCGAGATGCTGGAGGCCCTGCGCGTGACGCCCGATGAGACGGCGCGCGGGCTCGGCACCGACCCCGTGGTGCGGCTCGGGCTGCTCGGTGAGCGCCGCTGGCGCCGGTACGGCGTGACCGGCGCGCCGGCCGACCTCGACGTGGCCGTGGCCGCGCTGCGGGAGACGGTCGAGCGGGCGCCCGCCGGTCATCCCGACCGGCCCCGGCATCTGTCCGGGCTGGCCAGCGCGCTGCTGCGGCGGGCCGTCGTGACCGGCGGCGACCCGGCCGAGCCGATCGCCGCCGCGCGTGCTGCCCTGGCCGTCCAGGGTGAGCGGGGCCCGGCCAGGGCGGCGACGCTGCTGCTGCTCGGGCGGGCGCTCAGCCTCGACCTCACCCAGACCACGGACTCCATGGCCGCCCCCGATACCACCGCCGAGACCACCGCCGCCGAGACCGTCGTCGCCACGGCTGCCGAGGTCATCGCCGCCGCCATCGCCACCGAGGCGGTCGTCGCATTGCGCGAGGCCCTGGAGATCGGGGAGCGGGCGGATCTGCGCGTGGAGGCGTACGGGCTGGTCGCGGAGGTGTTGTGCCGGCGCGCCACCGCCGTGACCACCGCGACCGACGGTGACCGGCGGGCCGTGGACCTGCGCGAGGCCGTGTTGTCGGCCAGGCAGGGCGCGGAGCTGGCGCTGAAGTCCTCCCACGGTCAGGCGCCCGCCCAGCGGATCCTGTGCAGGACCCTGCTCGCCCGCTACTCCGCCCAGGGCGACCCCCGGGACCTGACCGAGGCGCTGTCCCTGGCAGGGGAGGCGGACACGGCCCTGCTGCCCGAGCTCAGCGTCGCGCTCGACGTCCCGGCCGTCGTGGACGAGCAGCTCGCCCGGGTGGCGACCGAGCTGGCGCTGCGGCTGCCGGACGAGGAGGTGACGCTCAAGCTGCTGCGGGTGGCCGAGCGGGGTGGCGAGGACAGGCCGGGCGAGTTCCTGCTCGGGGTGGCGCTGCGGCTGGCCGAGCTGGGCAGGGCGGACACCGCCGGAAGCCTGCTGGAGCGGGCGGCGCGGGCGTTCCTGACGGAGGGGGCGCCTTCGCGGGCGGCGTACACGCTGGCCCGGCTGGCCGCGGTGCGGGAGGAACTGGGGGAGATCGAGCGGGCGCTGGAGACGTACGGGCGGTCGGCCGCCGTCTACCACGACCTGGGCGAGCCCGGTCAGGAGGCGCTCCAGGTCACCGCCATGGGCCTCGTCCACCTCCGGAACGGCGACCCCGCCCGCGCCGTCGAGCACCATCTGCGTGCCATCGCCCTGTGCGAGGACGCCGGGCTGGCCGACGGGGAGGCCGAGCATCAGGAGCACGCCGCCGAGGCGTACCTGGCGGCCGGTGACCCCGCCGCCGCGGTCGCCTGCGCGGCGCGGGCCCGCGGGCTTCGTATGGCGCTCGGCGAGACCGAGCTGGCCGCCCTGGCCCTCGTCCCCGCCGCCAGGGCGGCCGTGGACCAGGGCGACCTCACCGCGGCGGCGGAACGCATGGCCGCGTGCGCCATCGAGCTGGAGGCGGCGGGGGCGTGGGAGGAAGCCTGCCGCAGGCTCGACGCCCACGCCCTCGCCCTGGCCGTGCGCGGCCACCACCGGCAGGCCGCCGCCTGCGAGGCCCGGCTGGTGGAGATCGTGCGGCGCAGGGGGCGGCGGCGCGAACCCGCCGACGAGTGGTACCGCATCGGCCAGCGCCGCCGCGCCCGTGGCGACACCGACGGGGCGGTGGCCGCGTTCGAGCTGGCCGGGCAGGAGTATGAGTCGATCGGGCACGAGGACGGTTCCGGGGCCGTCCGCTACAACCTGGGCGTGCTGGCGTACGCGGACGGCGACTTCGCCCGCGGGCTAGAGGTGTTCGGCGCGGCGGCGGAGACCTTCGCCGGGCTGCTGGCGCCGGGCAAGGAGGCGGCGGCGCTGACCCTGCGCGCCTCCTGCCTGACCGCCCTCGACCGCGTCGATGAGGCCCTGACCGACCTGGACCGGGCGCTTGAGCTGGCCGCCGCCGAGGGCGACCTCGACGCGCTGCTCACCGCCACCCTCGGCCGGGCCGCGGCGGACGTGGCGCTGGGGGAGCTGCGGGCGGCGGGGGAGCGGTTGTACTCGGCGCTCGGGCTGGCCGCCGGGGACGCCTTCAAGGAGGCCGTCGTACGCGATCGGCTGGCGGACCTCGCGGCGCGTACCGGGGATCTGGGGGCACGGGTGGAGGCGCTGGAGGCGGCCATGGCCGGTTTCCGCGAGTCCGGGCAGAACCGGCTGGCCGCCCTCGCCTCGATCAAGCTCGGCTTCGCTTTGGAGGCGCGCGGCGAGTTCAGCCGCGCCCGCACAGCCCTGGAATCCGGCCTCACCGGCACCACCACCATCTCGGACCCCGAGCCCGCCTTCACCACCACCGCCCCGAAACCCGAGCCCCGCTTCACCGGCACCGCCACCACCCCGGACGCCGAGCCCGCCCTCACCGGCTCCGTTGGGTCGGAGCGGGCGGTGGCCGAGGAGCTTCGGTCGGCCGGGGCGTCGTTCGAGATGGTCGCCGCCATGGCCGGAGGGCTGGACGTGGAGGCCCTGTCCCGCCTGGCCGCCATCCAGCTCACCCTGGGCGACCTCACCCGCGGCCGAGCCACCCTGAGCCGGGCCGTGGCCTCGCTCCGGGCGGGTGGCGCGCGAGGCGAGGAACTGGCACGGCTGGAGGGCTGGCTGCGCCTGGAGGAGGCCGAGGCCTCCGGCGACCTCCGAACCGCCCGCACCCTCGCCGAACAGGCCCTCGGCCCACAGGCACCCGGCTCGCAGGCACCCTTCGGACAGGCACCCGGGGCGCGGACACCGGCCGGGCCCGCACCCGAGGCCCGGCGGGTGCGGACACCGGCCGGGCCCGCACCCGAGGCCCGCACACCTCTGGGGACGGCCGCTGACCGGTCCTACCTGCTGGCCAAGCTTTCGGCCATCTGCCGCACCCTGGACGACCTGCCCGCCGCCTACGAGCACGCCGCCCGCGGGTACGAACTACGCGACGACCGGATGATCGAGCACCTGCGCAACCTCGGCGCGGCGGCCACGGCCCTGGGCCGGGCGGAGGAGGCGGCCGGGCAGCTGGCCAGGGCGGTGGAGCTGGCCCGTGACGCGCCCACCGCGCTGCCGGCCCAACTTGTCCAGTCCCTCTGCCTGCTCGCTGCCGCCCTGACGGACCTGGGCCGCTGGTCAGAGGCCGCCAGGGCGTACGAGGAGGGGCTGGCCCTGACCGAGGCCCCTCTCTGGCGCGCGCTACGGGCCCCGCTGCTGTCCGGCCGCGCCACCCTCCACCTCAGGCTCGGCGAACTGGACGAGGCCGCGACCCGCTACCGGGAGGCCATCTCGATCAACGAGGAGCTGGACCGGCACGACGACCTCGCCGCCTCCTACGCCGACCTCGGCCTCGTCCACGAACTGCGTGGCGAGCCCGCCGAGGCCCGGCCACTCGTCGAACGGGCCCTGGACCTCGAACGAGCCCACGGCCACGGACGCGGCACGGTGCCGGCCCTGATCGCCCTCGCCCGCCTGGAGCCGGAGAACGCCCCGGCCCACCTGGCAGAGGCACTCACCCTGGCCAGACAGATCGGCTTCCGAGCAGGGGAGGCCATCGCGCTGAGCCGCTTGGGCGCCCTGGCCCTCACCACCGCCCCCCACGCCCACGCTCATCAGCAGCTGACCACGGCCATCGACCTGCTGGCCGAGCTTGGTCACGATCCGGAGCTCGCCGAAGCCTGCCACCACCGTTCGATCGCCGCGGAGGAACTCGGCGACCTGCCCGCCGCCCTCGCCGACGCCGAACGCGCCTGTGCCCTGGGCCGCGAGGACACCAGAGACCGGACGATCCGCCTGGCGGTACGCCTGGGCCTGGGCATGACGGCCTGGACCCACGCGGAACACGCCGAACTCGCCTGGCTGACCACCCACCTGGCCCCCGAACACCCCGCCGCCTTCCACGACACCGTGCCCGCCACCTTCCACGACACCGTGCCCGCCGCCCGCCACGACACCGTGCCCGCCGACCTCCTGGAGGCCGAGCAGCGCGGACGGGCAGCCGTCCGGACCCTCATGACGGCGACCCGCAACACCCGCGACCCGGAACAGGCCGCACTCCTCGTCCGCCGCGCCCGCGCCGCCAGGTCGGACCTCGAAACCGTGTGGCGGCACATGGAGCCCATGGCCCCCGAGTACGCCGCCCTGCGAAGAGGGCTCCCGCCCACCAGAGCCGAACTGGACACCCTCGTCGCCCCACCCGACGGCGGTGCTAGGGCGGTGCTCGGGTTTCACGTCGGTGCGGACACCGTGACCGTGTTCGCCCACCGCACCGGCTGGCCCGAGCCACGAGCCTTCCCCACCACGGTCGGCCACGACCTCCTGACCGACTTCCTGAGCACACTCAACGGCCGCCGACCGGACCTGCTGGACATCGAGGCCCGCCGCCGGCGCGCCGGCCTCTGGCGCAGCCTCGCCGACCTACTGCTCTCGGACGTGCTGACGGCCCTAGGCAACGGCATCGACCAGCTCCACCTGCTCCCGCACGCCGAACTGCACCGCGTCCCCCTGCACGCCCTCGCCCCGTCCGGCCGCCCGCTGCTCGAACGTTTCCCCATCGCCTACGCCCCCTCCGCCGCCGTCCTGACCCGCCTGACCCGGCGTCCCCATACGCGGGGCGGCGGCTCGCTGGTGCTCGGTCACACCCAGGACCTCGCCGCGCGCCCGGTCGTGGAGGGCGAGGCGCAGGACGTGGCCGCCCTACTCGGCTCCCCGGCCCGCATCGCGGCGAACGCCACCTCCGACCTCCTGCCCGGCTCCTGGGACGTGGTCCACCTGGCCTGCCACGGCGTCTACGACAACGCCGACCCGTTCGCCTCGGGCATCCGCCTGGCCGACGGCCTCCTCACCGCCCGCCACCTCATGACCACGAACCTGACCGCCAACCTGCTCCTCCTCACCACCCACGAGCCCGCCGACAGCCCCGCTCACGACCCCGCTCATGAGCCAGCCCATGAGCCCGCCCACGGCCTCGCCCATGAGCCCACCCACGGTTTCGCTCACGACCCCGCCCACCAGGCCGCCCCAGAGCCCACCCAAGAGTCCGCCGCGCCTCGTGAAGGCGACGGTGTGGCCGCGATGGAGCACGGGTTGCTGCACGCCGGCGCCCGCTCCGCCGTCCTCACGCTCTGGCCGGTGTCCCCCGAGATCACCCGGGCCCTGGTCCGAGACCTGCACACCCGCCTGCGCGACGGCGCCACCCCGGCCCACGCCCTGCGCGCCGCCGTACTGGAACTGCGTGAGCTCTACGGCTCAGCCGAGCCCGACCTCTGGGCCTCGTACGTGCTCATCGGCTTGGCGGGCGGCGATCCCCCCACCCACTTCGAGTCCGGCGTGACCGTGACCAGCACCAGATAGCCGAAGAACCCCACGGCCAGCCCGATGGCGTAACCCCCGAACACCTCGGGCTGCCCCAGCAGCGCCGTCACCAGCCCGCCACCCACCGCGCCCAGCACCGCCGCCAGCTCAGAAAGCCCCGGCCCCGTCCGTTTGTGGCGCAGCGTCCCGTACGTGATCCAGCCGATCACCAGCCCGAAGCAGATCGAGCCGAGCACCGTCACGAGCACCGCCATCGGAGGACCTCCAAGTCGCCGAACCGGGGCCGCCACTCACCGGCCGCCGCGTACGTGCTATTTCGCCGGAAGGATCACGGTTCACGATGACATGCGATGGCCCGGCTGGCTAGCACGAGAGCGGCTAGAGGTAGGACCTGGTCGCGCTCACCAACTCGGCCGCCGCCTCCCGCGTGCCGACGAGGATCGCGGACTCGGGGGTGCGCTCCCGGACGTCCTGATCGCGGATCGCGAACACGGCCGGCGCCACCCCGACGTCGCCGTACCGCTCCGTCACGGCCTTCCCGATCGCCGACCGGATGTCGCCGGCCACTTCCCGCGAGGTACGCCCGGCACCGGAGACGGCGAGATAGCCGAGCATGCCGGCGAAGCGCAGCTCGCCCTCGGCGGCGGGGCGCTGCTCGGGCAGGACGGGCCGGTCCAGCCAGAACACCTTGCCCGTCAGGAACGCGTCGTAGCCGAGCACGCCCGCGGTCTCGGCGAGCAACTCCCCGAACTCGGCCAGCTCCGCCTCGGGCGGCAGGTCCGTGGTGACGAACAAGGGCACGATCAGCGAGTCGAGCATGTCACTATCCCTCCGTGAGGAGCCTCATCGTAGGATGCCGCACCGACAATCCCCACGCCCGCCACCCCGTACGCACCGAGGGCGGCCGGTAAGATCGCGCAAATGGCGACCGCACTCCTGATCACCGGGTCCGTGGGCGTGGGCAAGACCACCGTGGCCGACGTCGCGGGCGACCTGTTGTCGGCCGAGGGCGTGCCCAACGCGGTCATCGACCTCGACTGGCTGCGCCGCGCCTGGCCCGCGCCCCCGTCCGACCCCTGGAACGGCAGGCTGACCCTGCGCAACCTGCGTGCCGTCGCCGCCAATTACCTGGCGGCAGGCGCCGAGCGGCTCGTGCTGGCCGGCGTGATCGAGAGCCGGGCCGAGCGCCACGGGTACGAGGAGGCGCTCGGCGTACCGTTCGCCGTCTGCCGGCTGCACGTCGAGCTCCCCGAGGTGCACCGCCGGTTGAAGGCCCGCCATGAGCTCGACCCCGACGGGCTTGACTGGCACCTCGGCAGGGCGGGGGAATTGGCCGCCATCCTGGACGCGGCGCGGGTGGAGGACTTCACCGTGGACGGCACACACGGCACTCCGCCGCAGGTCGCGGCCCGGGTCATCGAGGGCTGGCGGGCCACCGTCGCACAGGGCTAGCGTTCGGTCCATTCGTCTTCGAGGGCCGAGTGCACGATCGAGTCGCGCCACCCCTGCGGCGTGTGCAGGTGGTGCCGGATGCGGCCCTCCTCCACCATCCCCGCGGTCAGCATCGCGAGCTGCCCCGGCAGGTTGGCGGGGGAGCGGGCGCCCCAGATGCGGTGCAGCCCGAGTTGCTTGAACCCGAACGACAGCAGCAGCCGTACGAGATCAGTCCCGATGCCCCGCCCCCAGTGGTCGGGATGCAGCCCGAACCCGATCTCCGCGCTGTGCGGCAGGTCGGCCTCGATCCGCAGCCGGGCCACCCCGATGACGTCGCGGCGCCCGGCGTCGACCACGGCCAGCACGTACAGGCGGCGCGGTTCGGCGGTGGCCGCCTCCATGGCCTCCTCGACGAGCCGGGCCACTTCGGGCAGGCTGCGCGGCTCGAACGGAGCGTGCTGCGTGGCGGCGGGATGGCCGTAGACGGCGTGCAACGCGGTCACGTCGGCCTCCGTCACGTCACGGAGGCCGAGTCGTTCGCCATTGCAGACCACGCGGCGCATGCGCAGAAGGTAACGCGAGTCCCGTGATCTTTACAAGCCCTTGTCAAGTGGCGAGTTGACTCCCGTAAGCTCGCGCGACAAGTTCGGCCACGGCGCTGTGTGAGCCGAGCGGCTCGGCGTGGCCAGCGTCGATCGCCGCCGCGGCCTGCTCGACGATGCCCGCCGGGGCCTCGTGGCCGATCATGCAGGGCGAGATGGCCAGCCGTCCCGCGCCTCCGCCGCGCAGCCGCTGGGCCGCCATCTCGACGCCGGGCTCGCTGTCCAGCGAGGCGGCGACCACCGGCAGCGTGAGCCTGGAGGCCAGGAGCACGGCGGTGGCCTGCACGGCCTGCATCGCCCGCTGCCCGCCCACGGTGGCGAGGATGACGGCGTCCACGGGGCTGTGCACGTTCAGCAGGCGTACGCGGTCGGCCCTGGCCAGGCCGCGCTCGGCCAGCCGCATGTGCAGGGCCTCGGCCAGCAGGGGGTGCGGCCCGAGCGCGTCGGTCACGACGGCCCCGGTGCCGCTGGCCGCCACGGCCTTGCCGATCTCCGCCATGATGACGGGATCTTCCCAGGTGAGCAGGGGTACGACAACGGTGTCACGCCCGGCGGGCAGGGAGTCTGCCAGGTTGGTGACGCTCGCCAGGCGTACCTCGATCTGCGGGTTGTCGACGCGCACCACTGCCGCGATCTCCTCGGCCACGCCGGCGGTGCCGCCGGGAGTGGCGAGCATGAGCACGGGGGCGTCGGACGGCAAGGACGTGGGCACGGGGAGGCGGTGGCGACCGCCGCCCGGCCGGGGGGAACGTTCTCGTACAGGCAGGCTCACAGGCGCGCAGTTTATGCCGTTTCGGGGGTGGTTGTTCTAGGAATCGATGGCGATTGAGTCACAACACCCTCCGAGATGCCTTTTCGGTGCGCCGTAACCCGTCTGAGCACGCCTTATCGCGACGGCACGACCACCGACTGCGGGTTGCCCGGCGCGTACACGGTGATGCCCTGCGGCAGTGACCTGAGCTTCTCGATCTCCGCGCAGGACGGGCACTTGTCGTAGCCGTCCTGCCTGGCCCGGTTTGCCTCGGCCTCGGCCTTGGCCTGGGCCACCTTCGCCTGGGCCTCGGAGACGGCCGCCGAGGCGGCCAGCGAGCGGTCCACGGCCTTCTGCACGTCGGCGGGCAGCGTCACCTTCGCCAGCGTGAAGCGCAGCCCGGTCAGGAAGTTCCCGCCCAGCGTGACGGGCAGGTCGCGGGCCAGCGAGGCGTTGACCGCGTTCTGCACCTTGGCGATGCTGGCGTTGCTGTCCTGCGGCTTGAGCGCGGAGCTCTCCAGCAGCGAGCAGGAGGGCACCAGTTCGGCGCAGCGCATGGCGCCGATCTGGCCGCGCAGCGCGTTGTCGATCACCGGGCGGACGGCCTGGCCGAAGAAGGCGCTCCAGCCCTCGTCGCCGTCCCAGGGGTAGAGCGAGCCGTTGTCCTGGGTGCGGAAGGTACGGGTGCCGTACTTGTCGTCGAACTTCTTCAGCGCCCCGTGGTCCAGGTTGAGCGTGAAGTAGAGGGTGCCCTCGATGCCGAGGTTCACGCCGTCGCTGCTCGGCACCGTCACCACGTCCACCCCGAGGTTGGTGGCCCGCTTGGTGTCGGCGGTGATCGTGTAGAAGCGCTGCTGCGCCGGGTAGAGGTGGGTGGAGGACCACATGCCGGTCCAGGTGATGCCCGAGCCGGGGTCGATCACCTGGCGCACCTTGTTGTCGTCCAGCGGCCCGCCGTCACGGACGACGGCCACCTCGCCGCCACTGGTGCTCTCCATGCCCCCGATGCCCCCGATGAGCAGGGGGATCACGATGAGCGCGGCGAGGATGGCCAGGGCAACTCTCATGGCGGACCCTTCTGCCGCGGGCGGCGTTGGCAGCCGCCGCCCGCGACCGTTTCGCGGCATTCAGGCGAACGGGCGTCAGTGTGGCATTTCGGTGCCGGGACCAGTCCCGACGACCGCCAGATCAGGCGAACGGTCCCACGGCCGGCTTCTTGGGGGAGGCGTCGGTCTCGTCGTCGGCCAGGTCGACGTCGCGGGTCTCCGGGGCGATGGCCAGGCCCACGGCCGTGACGGCCAGGGCGATGACCACGTAGATCGAGACCGCGACCGTGGACTGGTAGATCTCGAAGAGCTGCAGGGCGATGATCGGGGCCACCGCGCCGCCGACGATGCCGGCGACCTGGTAGCCCATGGAGGCGCCGCTGTAGCGCAGCCGGGTGCTGAACAGTTCGGCGATGAAGGCGGCCTGCGGGCCGTACATGGCGGCGTGGGTGACCAGCGCCACCACGGCGGCCAGCGCGATCAGCGGGAATGACTTGGTGTCGAGCAGCGGGAAGAACGCGAACACCCACACCGCCGCGCCGACCACGCCCGCGAAGTACACCGGGCGCCGGCCGTAGCGGTCGGACAGGGCTCCGGCCAGCGGGATCAGCGCGAGTTGCAGGGCCGAGCCGATGAGCACGGCGTTCAGCGCGTACGAGCGGGGCAGCGCCAGCTCGCCGGTGATGTACACAATGATGTACGCGGTGAAGGTGTAGAACGCCACGTCCACCCCGATCCGCGCGGTGAAGGCGGACAGCAGCGCGCGCGGGTGCGTGCGCAGCACCTCGATCAGCGGCATCTTCGCCTTGGCGCCGCGCTGCTCGACCTCGGCGAACAGCGGCGACTCGGTGATCTTCAGCCGGACCCACAGGCCCACGAACACCAGCGCCCCGGACAGCAGGAACGGCACCCGCCAGCCCCACGACAGGAACGCCGCGTCGCTCATGCTGAAGGACAGAATGGTCAGCAGGCCGGTGGCCAGCACGTACCCGGCGGGCACGCCGACCTGCGGCCAGCTCGCGTTGAAGCCGCGCCGGCGGCCGTCGCCGTGCTCCAGCGACATGATGACCGCGCCGCCCCACTCACCGCCCAGCCCCAGCCCCTGGACGAACCGCAGCAGCGCCAGCAGGACGGGAGCCAGCACGCCCACGGCCGCGTAGCCGGGCAGCACGCCGATGAGGAACGTCGAGATGCCCATGACCAGGAGCGTCACCACCAGCACGGTCTTGCGCCCGACCCGGTCGCCGAAGTGCCCGAACACGATGCCGCCCAGCGGCCTGGCCACGAACGCGACGGCGTTGGTGGTCAGCGAGGCCAGCACCGCGTTGAACGGGTCGAGGTCCGGGAAGAACAGCTTGGGGAAGACCAGGGTCGCCGCGGTGGTGTAGAGGAAGAAGTCGTACCACTCCAGCGACGTGCCGATCAGGCTGGCGAGGATCACCCGCCGGGTCTGTTGAGTGGATCCTGCCATCGGATCGCTCCTTGGTTGATGAGGGGATACATCATCAACATAAGAATCGTTGAACAATTCGACAAGAGGTTTGCTCCATGATTTCCTGTTAATTGTGGATAACGTGGTTGCTGACCTCTCCCAGGACCGTCCCCGGCTGGGACGCAGCAGCACGGCGGAGCGGGTGGCGGACATCCTGCGTGACCGCATCAGCGAGGGCTTCTTCCAGCCCGGGCAGCGACTGTCGGAGGAGTCCATCTCGGAGGGCCTCGGCGTGTCACGCAACACGCTGCGCGAGGCGTTCCGGCTGCTCGGCCACGAGCGGCTGCTGGAGCACCGGCTCAACAGGGGCGTGTTCGTCCGGCTCCCGTCGGCTGCGGACGTGTCCGACCTCTACCAGGTACGCCGCGTGCTCGAAGGCGCGGCCGTCCGGCGCAAGCCCACCGAGCAGGCGCTCGCCCTGATCAAGGAGGCGTTCGCGGACGCCGAGCGGGCCGCCGGGCAGGACGACTGGCAGCACGTCGGCACCGCCAACATCCGCTTCCACCAGGCGCTGGTCTCGATGAACGACAGCCCCAGGATCGACGAGTACATGCGCCAGCTCCTGGCCGAGCTGCGGCTGGTCTTCCACGTGATGGAGAACCCGAGGGCCTTCCACGAGCCGTTCGTCGAGCGCAACCGCACGCTGCTCGGGCTGATCGAGTCGGGACGGCCCGAGGAGGCCGCCGCCTACATGGACGACTACCTCGACCATGCCGAGCGGCTGCTCATCCACGCCTACGAGCCCAACCGCTAACGTGTGCGCATGGACCGGCTCTTCACCCTGGACGAGGCCCGCGCGCTGCTCCCCGCCGTCATGGCGGAGGCCGGCGAGCTGATCGCCGCCCGCGCCAACCTGGCCGAGATCGACTTCGAGCGGCGCTCGGGCGGCCGGTCCGAGCTGGGCGGTCTGCCCGAGCTGAAGGGGCTGCAAGCCCGCATCGAGGAGATCCTGAGCGGCTGGAGCGAGCAGGGCATCGAGGTCAAGGGCATCGCGCCGGTGCTCGTCGACTTCCCCTCTCTGCTGGACGGCGTCTCGGTACGGCTGTGCTGGATCGAGGGGGAGCGGGAGCTGGCCTGGTACCACCGTACGGAGCTGGGCTTCGCCGGCCGCCGCCAGTTGTGATCCGGCGTTAGGACCGGCGGGCCGGGGGAATGGCTACCCGGAACACAGCCCCGGGCTGGGGAGGTCGGCCTGCACGGACTGCGTGGCGTGCAGGCCGACGATCTCCCATCGGCCCCCAAGCGGTTCAGGCCGAGCTGGTGATGACCGCGAAGCGCGCGCCGAACGGATCGGCGATGAACGCCATCCGCCCGACCCCCTCCGTCGTCATCGCCGGCGCCTGCATCGTCCCGCCGAGCCGCTGCGCCAGGGCCACCGTGGCGTCGCAGTCGCGTACCTCGAAGTACGGCAGCCAGTGCGCGCCGTCGCCGTGCTGCAACTCCGCGATGCCGGCCATCGCCGACGACTCGCCGCCCTCGGCGGGGGAGATCACGGGGTAGGACGTGTCACCCATTGGCAGGTCCTCGATCTGCCAGCCGAAGACCGACCGGTAGAAGGGGCGGATGGCGACGGTGTCGGGCGTGTACAGCTCGACCCAGCCGAGCGAGCCCGCGTCGGTGACCAGGCCGAGCCCCTTGGTCCTGCCGGGCTGCCAGACGGCGAAGGGGGCTCCCGCCGGATCGGCGAACACGGCCATCCGGCCCTGCCCTTCGATGTCGAGCGGCGCGGCCACGACCGCGCCGCCCGCCTGCTCGATCGTCTTGGCGATGACGTCGGCGTCGGTCGCCTGGAAGTAGGTCAGCCAGGTCGCGGCCCGGCCGGACGGCTCTTCCTGCCTGATCCCCGCGACCGTCGCGCCGCCGATCTGGCAGAAGCGGTAGTTCCCGTGCTCGGGCCCGAGCGAGACGGAGTCCCAGCCGAGGAGCCCGTTGTAGAAGGTGACCGACGCCTCCACGTCGGGGCTGCTGACATCGATCCAGCAGGGAGAACCGGGCAGGTAGTGGGTGGTGAGCATGGCCTGCTCCTTCGCGTGAGAAGCGGTGGGTGGCCTCTTCACCTCGGGTGCGGGGCTGAGGGGCGGACGCCACTCGTATCCGGTGCTCCACAGCCTGTCACGACCTGCCGGTGGGTGGACAGGCTTCCGGAAAATCGAATGGGTGTTTGAAGGATGCAATAGAGTAGCCACCATGACAGCCGCGTTCCAAGCATCTTTGCTCGATCTTGACACCGACCTCGGCGTCGGGCCGCTCGGCGGCACGGTTCGCAGGACGCGCCTCGACGACACCGCCTGGATCGACCTGCGGCCCGGCTGGCTGACGGGGGCGGACACGCTCTTTGAACGGCTGGCGGAGCGGGTGCCGTGGCGGGCGGAGCGGCGGCGCATGTACGACAGGGTCGTGGACGTGCCGCGGCTGCTGAAGTTCTACGACGAGCACGAGACCCTGCCCGACCCCGTGCTCGACGAGGCCAGGCGCGCGCTCGACGCCCACTACGGGCAGGAGCTCGGCGAGCCGTTCCGTACGGCCGGGCTCTGCTTCTACCGCGACGGGCGCGACAGCGTGGCCTGGCACGGCGACACGATCGGACGGGGTGGCACGGAGGACACGATGGTCGCCATCGTCTCGGTCGGCAGCCCGCGCCCGCTGCTGCTGCGCCCGCGCGGCGGCGGGCCCTCGATCCGCCGCGACCTCGGCCACGGCGACCTGATCGTGATGGGTGGCAGCTGCCAGCGCACGTGGGAGCACGCCATCCCGAAGACCGGCCGCCCGGCGGGCCCCCGCATCAGCATCCAGTTCCGCCCCCGCGGCGTCCGCTGACACGCCCGGCCAGGCAGGCGTCCGGCCAGGCAGGCGTCCGGCCCGTCTGCCGACTGGTCGCGAGCGGCCCCGCCCGGCTACTTGAGAAGGAGCTTCGCGACGCGGCCCTGTTCTCCTGAGGCCCAGCATGAGCGGTCCCGCGCGCAGGTCACCGTGTCGAACGAGCCGCCGTCGAAGGTCTCCCAGCTCCGGCCGCCCGACCACGACACATCGCTCCCCGACGGCCCCACGGCGATGGCCGCGAACGGCAGGCGGGGCAGCCAGGCGACCCCCGACCGGTAGGCGGGCGGCGGTGCCGCGGCGGGCTGCCAGGAGGCGCCGCCGTCCCTGCTCACCGCGCCGGCGCTGGGGGACTGCTGCTCGGGCCGGTAGTCGCCGCCGACCGCGATGCCCCGGTGCCGGTCACGGAAGGCCAGCCCGAAGACGCCGCGCGCCGGGTCCCCCGCCGGGATCGGGGTGTCGGCCACGGTCCACGTACGGCCCCGGTCTGCCGAGTGGAACACCCGGGCCCGCTCCGCCCCGCCACTGGCCAGCCAGGCATCCCGCCCGCCGGCCACCACCAGGCACTGCCCGCTCGCCGCGAACCCGGCCTCGCCGGGCAGCGCCCGCGGCATCCCGTCCGGAGGCAGCACCCGCCAGCTCCGCCCGCCGTCGTCGGTGGCCAGGATCCGGAACCTGCCGTCCACGGGGTCGCTCATGGCCAGCCCGTGCCGCCGGTCGAAGAAGGCCATGCAGTCGTAGAACGCCCGGGGCTCGTCGTTCCTGAAGGTCTCCGTCCAGGTGCGCCCGCCGTCCTCGGTCCGGTAGACGCGCGAGTCGGCGCCCTCGCCGATGGACAGCGCCACGGCCCGGTCGGCGTCGAACGCCTCGATGTCGCGGAACTGCAGCGCGGTCGTGTCGGGCGGCGAGACGTTCTGCCAGCTCCGCCCGCCGTCCACGGTCCTCAGCACGGTGCCGCCCGAGCCCGAGGCCCACACCACGTCCCTGCTGACGGGCGACAGGCCGCGCAGACGGGCCGTCACCCCGGTCTCCTTGAGCTCCCAGCCCAGCCGGTGCGGCCCGGCCTGGGCGGGCAGGGGAGCGGCGAGCAGAAGGGCCGCTGACAGCGCGCCTAACGCGATACGAAGCCTCATGCCGGGCAAATTAGCCCAACGGATCAACGCCGTCCATGGCGGGCCGGCGTGGGGTCAGGCGGACTGGCGGGTGGCGCCCCAGGACAGCAGGGACTCGGCCGTGGTGAAGCGACGGCGGGAGGCGGACTCGTCCAGCAGGACGCCGACCAGCACCCGGCCGTCGGACTCGCCCGCGAACGCCAGGCAGTACCCAGCCGCCCGGGTGAAGCCGGTCTTCAGCCCGATCGCGCCGGGCGCGCGCAGCAGGCGGTTGGTGTTGCGCCAGTCGTAGGAGCGGTGCTCGCCGGTGGCGTCGAGGCCGTGCCACCGGGTGCCGGCGACCTCCTTGATCAGCGGTACGTTCAGCGCCTGGCGGGCCAGCACGGCCTGGTCCCTGGCGGTGGAGTAGCCGTCGCCGCCCGGCATGGGCAGGCCGTCGGCGTTGACGTACTCGGTGTCGTTCATGCCCAGCTCGCGCGCCGTGGCGTTCATCTTGGTCACGAAGCCCTCGACGCCGGGGCCGTACGTGCGGGCCAGGGCGTGCGCGGCGTCGGCGCCGGAGGGCAACATCAGGCCGTACAGCAGCTCACCGACCGTCAGGCGGTCGCCGGGGCGCAGGTCCGCGGTGGTGCCGCCGCCGCCCTCGGCGTAGGCGGCGTCCTCGGGCGCCACCCGCACCACGTCCGAGGGATCGGCGTTCTTCAGTACGACGTACGCGGTCATGGTCTTGGTCAGGCTGGCGATCGGCATCCGCTCGTCGCCTGCCTTGCTGAACAGTTCC
The DNA here is from genome assembly GCF_040655495.1 of Nonomuraea sp. NPDC050404. Taxonomy (NCBI): domain Bacteria; kingdom Bacillati; phylum Actinomycetota; class Actinomycetes; order Streptosporangiales; family Streptosporangiaceae; genus Nonomuraea; species Nonomuraea sp. NPDC050404. The sequence continues at coordinate 284,012 of NZ_JBFAKB010000014.1, read as the reverse complement.
TCGCCGGAGGAGGCGTCCATCAAATAAGCGGCGCGGCCGTACACGGCGGGGGCGTCGTTAGTCGAAACGGCGGAGGGGGCGCCGGCATGCGCGGCGGCAGGTACCGCGGTCAGCCCTGTGACCAGGGCAAGTGCGCCTGCCGTGGCAGCCAGAAAAGCTTTACGCATGTACCCCAGAGTGCAGCCCGGCTTGGGGTGCGTTTGACGAAACAGGGAGGTTTCCATGGCAAATCCATCGAAAACCCCGACATAGCCGGATGGGCAGGAAAAGGTAAATCTTTAAGTGATATTTCGGGAAATGCGGGCTACGCCGCCCAGCACCCGCAGATCCACCCGGGGACCGGACTCCTCGTCGGGATGCCAGAGGTTCACGTCCACGACCCCGGGCTCGACCAGCTCGGTGCCCGCGAACAACGACTCGATCTCCGCGACGGGCCGCAACCGCAACGGTACGGGCGCCTTCGCGTTCACGTTCCCGATCCGCTCCAGCGTCGGCCCGCTGACGCCCTCGAACGTCGCGTGCGAGGCGACCAGCAGGCTCCCCGGCGCCAGCCGCTCACGGAAGGCCGCCACCACCCGATGCGGATCCTCCTCGTCGGAGACGAAGTGCAGCACCGCGATGAGCACCAGCGCGACGGGCTTCGACCAGTCCACGACCCCGTCGAGATCGGCGATGATCCGCTCGGGCTCGCGCACGTCCCCGGGCACGATGCGCACACCCTCGCCCCGCAGGAGCGCCCGGCCGTGCGAGAGCACGACGGGGTCGTTGTCCACGCCCACCACGACCGCGTCCGGGTTCACCTTGGCCGCGACCTCGGCCACGTTGGGGACGGTCGGGATGCCCGTGCCGATGTCCACGATCTGGCCGACCTGCTCGGCGCAGAAGCGTACGGAACGCCACATGAAGCGCCGGTTCGCCCAGGCGAGCTGGCTCCCCTCGGGGAAGACCTGCATGACCTGGTCGGCGTAGGCCCGGTCGGCGGCGAAGTTGTCCTTACCGCCCAGGATGTAGTCGTAGATCCGGGCGGGCGAGGGCTTGGAGGTGTCGAACCCGGTCGTCACGGCGACTCCGTTCCGGAAGGGGGGCGGGGTAGGGCACCGACAATAGCCAGGCGCACCAAGATCCGCGACAGAGATCAGCGGCCGGTCCAGAAATTGTCCGTGACCCGCTCGCCGGCCGCCAGTTCGGAGAACAGGTCCTCCCACAGCGGCATGACCTGCTCGGGACCGTAGGCCCGCGACGTCCTGAGCGCCGCCTTGCCCATGCGCAGCCGCAGCTTCCTGTCGGCGATCACCCGGTTCAGCGCGGCGGCCAGCGCGTCCACGTCGCGCGGCGGCACCAGCACGCCGTTCACGCCGTCGGTCAGCACGTCCTTCGGCCCGGTCGGGCAGTCGAAGGCGACCACGGGCAGCGCGTGCGTCATCGCCTCGATCATCACCATGGGCAGGCCCTCGAACCGGGAGCTCAGCGCGTACACGGAGGCGTCGGCCAGCTCCCGGTCCAGCCGGTCGGTACGCCCCGGCAGCGACACGTGCGCGCCCAGCCCGTGCCGCTCGATGAGCCCCTTGAGCTGGCCCGCGCGGGCCCCGGTGCCGAAGATGCGCAGCCGCCACTCCGGATGCTCGGGCACCACCTGCGCGAACGCCTCGATCAGCAGGTCGAACCCCTTCTGCGGCACCAGCCGCCCGGCCGCGACCACGACGGGGTTGACCTGCCGGGAGGGCTCCTGATCGACCTTGTGCACCGCGTTCGGGATCTGCACGATCGGGGTCTGCGACAGCAGTCGCTGGTACTCCAGCCGGTTCGTCCTGGTCAGCACCGTGATCGCGTCGAAGCGGCCGTAGTGGCGGGCGATCTCCCTGCGGATGGTGTCGGGGTAGGCCGACAGGTTCATGTGCTCCTGGGCGATCTTGATGACCGACTTCGGGGCACGGCGGGCGGCGATCAGGTTGAGCGCCGGCCTGGTCGTCACCAGGATGCCGTCGCGCAGGCCGGCGACGTACTCCATGGCGGCCCACTCCACCCGCTCGGTGAAGTAGTCGGCCGCGAACTCGCCGCGTGGCACGATCTTCCCGCGTACCCGGCGCCACGCCTTGCGCGCGATCGAGTCCGGCTGCCGGCCGTCGCGCTGGTCCACCAGCGCGGTGACGGTGATCCTGGGGTCCAGGCCGAACTGGGGCCGCTCGCGCCGCCGTACCAGACTGACCAGCTCGACGTCGTGGCCCGCGGCGGCCATCGCGTTGGCCTGGTTGACCACCGTGCGAATGGTGCCGCCCATGCCGTAGGCGTGCAGCATGAGATAGCGGATCTTCACGTGGCGTCCTGCTGGTTCATGCGCAGCCAGGCTAGTCCGCCTTCCTGGCAGTTCCCTGGCAGCGCCCGATGCCGGATCCGGCGCACCCGCCCACGCGAAGATCAACACCGCTAGCCTGGCTGATGACGTGGTGAGCGCGACCGAAGGGCAAGACATGGACGGCGTACGGCCGGCGGACGACGTGGTACTGGGAAAGGTCGCCGAACGCCTGAGCGCCGCCATGGGCAGACCGTGGGAGGTGCGCGACGGCATGGCCAAGGGCCCCGGCACCCTCGGCGTCACGCTGGGCCCCGACCACACCGGCAGCCCCGCCCACCTCGACCTCGACTTCGTGCTCAACCTCGACCGCCGCGCCGAGACCACGGTCAGCGACTGCGTGACCGGCTACGGCGAGACCGCAGAGCGGGCGGTGGAGCGGGCCATCGAGCTGTGGCTGGGCACGACCGGCAGCGCCCTGCTCGAACTCCTCCTCCAGGACGGCTCGCACGCCGGTCACTTCGCCGCGGGCGACCCCGACGGCTTCCCCGGCTGGCACGCCGTGCACGGCGGCATCGTCGGCTGGGGCACGGGCGACGAGCACGACGCCGTGCAGCGGTGGGCGGTCCAGCACGTGCTGCTGCCGCACCTGGCCCCGGAGCTGAAGGGCACGATCGAGGGCGAGCGCCTGGTGGGCGTCAAGGCGTTCTTCGGCGGCGGGGACGGCACGGAGATCGCCGAGATCCGGGTCGGCGGCGTCGTCCATGAGGCCGCCTCGCGGGCGCTGGCCGAGCTGGACTGGCCGCGACCGGCGGGCGGCGTCTCCTACGCCCGTACGTTCCTGCTGCTGGTGCACCAGGACGGCTGACCCCGCGAGGCGTACCGTGGCGCCCATGCAGCGGCATCCGAACATCGACATCGCCGTCCGCTACCACGAGGCGGTCGCGCGCGGCGAGAGCATCGAGCCCTACCTGCACGAGGACATCGTGCACCACGAGCTGCCCAACGCCCTGTTCCCCGACGGTGTCGTACGCGATCTCGACGGCGTGCGCGAGGCGTCGGAGAAGGGCGCCAAGACGGTCAGCGAGCAACGTTTCGAGGTGAGGAACGCGGTCGCGGCGGGGGACCAGGTGGCGCTGGAGGTCCTGTGGACCGGCACGCTCGCGATCCCGGTGGGCGCACTCCCGGCCGGGCACACGATGCGCGCCCACCTCGCGGTCTTCCTGGAGTTCCGCGACGGCCGGATCATCGCCCAGCGCAACTACGACTGCTACGAGCGGTGAAAGTTTCACCCCTCATTGACACTCCGAACGTGAACGCTAACAATCGCGGAATCCCAGGAAACACGTATGGCGAGCCCCGCAGAGAAGCCGCGAAATGTTAGCGCTACCAAGGAGTCCGCACCGATGATCCGAAGAACCCTGGCAGCCCTGTCGCTCCTGCTCTTAGCCCTGGTCCCCGGGACGGGACCGGCCTCGGCGGCCACCTCCTACACCAACCCGATCAAGTCGCAGAAGGGCGCCGACCCCTGGCTGCGGTGGCACGACGGCAACTACTACCTGATCACCACCAGCTTCTCCGACACGCTGGTCGTGCGCCGCTCGCCCACCCTCGGCGGACTGAACACCGCACCCAGCATCCAGGTCTGGCAGGACTCCACGTCCTCGCGGGGCACCAACTTCTGGGCTCCCGAACTGCACCAGTTCAACGGCCGCTGGTACATCTACTACTCCGCCGGCGCGGTCGGCACGGCCTGCTGCGACAGCCAGCGCACGCACGTGCTGGAGAGCGCGGGCAGCGACCCCCTCGGGCCCTACACCTACCGGAACATGCTGACCGGCTCCAGCCTCACCCCCGGCGGCTGGCTGATCGACGCCAGCCCCATGAGCCTGAACGGCTCCCTCTACCTGCTGGGCAGCGGGTTCATCGCGGGCAGCCAGCAGAGCCTGGTGATCGCGCCGATGAGCAACCCGTACACGATCAGCGGCGCCTTCACCCGCATCTCCAGCCCCACCCACAGCTGGGAGACGCAGGGCGGCACGGTGAACGAGGCGCCGGTGGCGCTGCACCGCGGCGGGCAGACGTTCGTGGTCTACTCGGCCAGCGCCTGCTGGGGCCCCGACTACAAGCTCGGGCAGCTCACCCACAACGGCGGCAACCCGCTCGCCGCGTCGAGCTGGGTCAAGAAGTCCACGCCGGTGTTCCAGCGCTCGGGCAGCGTGTACGGCCCCGGCCACCACGGCTTCTTCACCTCGCCCAACGGCGCCGAGAACTGGATCGTCTACCACGCCAACAGCTCCAGCGGCGGCGGTTGCGACAACAACCGCACCACCCGCGCGCAGAAGTTCACCTGGAACTCCGACGGCACGCCGAACTTCGGCACCCCGGTCGCCACCGGCACCTCGCTGCCCGCGCCCGCGGGGGAGACGGCCGCCACGCCCACGGCGTACACGCTGGTCAACCGCAACAGCGGCAAGTGCCTGGAGGTCGCGGGCGGCGGGACGGGGGACGGCGTGAACATCCAGCAGTGGACCTGCAACGGCGGTGCCGGGCAGCGCTGGCGCGTCGAGGACCAGGCCGACGACACCAGCAGGCTGGTCAACGTGGCCAGCGGCAAGGTCGCCGACGTGACCAACTGCGCCTCCGCCGACGGCACCGACATCCGCCAGTGGAGCTGGCTCAACAACACCTGCCAGCGCTTCCGCCTGGTCTACAGCGCGAGCGGCGGCTGGGTCAGGATCGTCAACGCCGCCACCGGCAAGGTCGCCGACGTGGCCGACTGCGGCACCGCCGACGGCGCGGACGTGCGGCTGTGGAGCTGGCTGAACAACAACTGCCAGCAGTGGTCGATACGCCCCGCCTAGCAGCGGCCGGTACGACCCGCCCGGTAGGGGCCTGTAGGACCCGTCCGGCGGGCCGCCGGTAATGATCGCGCGTTCGCCCCCTCTGCCTGTTAGCGTTACCGCTGAGGGGGTGAGCCGCGGTGAAATCGAAGCCCGGCCGGCCTGCGGTGCTGATGGATGTCGCCGTGCTCGCCGGAGTCTCCACCATGACCGTCTCGCGCGTGCTCAACTCGCCCGACCTGGTACGCGCCGAGACCAGGGCCCGCGTGCTGGCCGCCGTACAGGAGCTGGACTACCGGCCCAACCAGGCCGCCCGCCAGCTCGTCACCGGCCGCTCCGGCGTGCTCGGCGTGGTCAGCATCGACACCACCCTCTACGGCCCCGCCTCCACGCTCTACTGCATCGAGCAGGCCGCCAGGCACGCCGGCTACAACGTCAGCATCGCCAGCCTCAGCTCGCTCAACCGCAAGTCCATGGAGGAGGGCCTGCAGCGGCTGCGCACCCAGGCCGTGGACGGCGTGATCATCGTCGCGCCGCACGAGTCGGCCGCCGACGGGCTGCGCCACCTGCCGCCCGAGATGCCGGTGGTCGCGGTGGACGCCGGCGACGACCTCCCCGTGCCCGTGGCCAAGGTGGACCAGCCGGTCGGGGCCGCCCGCGTCACCCGCCACCTGCTCAGCCTGGGCCACCGCAGCGTGTGGCACGTGGCGGGGCCCGCCGACTGGCTCGACGCCAACGGGCGCATCGAGGGCTGGCGCGGCGTCCTGGAGAGCGCCGGGCGGCCGGTGCCCGAGGTGCTGCGCGGCGACTGGAGCTCCCGCTCCGGCTACCAGCTCGGCCGCCGCCTGGCCGACGACCCCGAGGTCACGGCCGTGTTCGTGGCCAACGACCAGATGGCGCTCGGCGTGCTGCGCGCGCTGCGCGAGGCGGGGAGGCGGGTGCCCGAGGACGTGAGCGTGGCCGGCTTCGACGACATCCCCGAGGCCGCCTACTTCTGGCCCCCGCTGACGACCGTACGCCAGGACTTCGGCGCGGTCGGCCGCTACGCCTTCCACATGCTGCTGGACCGAATGGCGGGCGCGGAGCCCGAGGGACGTCGGCTGGTCGAGCCCGAACTCGTCGTCCGCGAAAGCACCGGCCCCGCCCCCCACTGACCCCCCGCCCCACCCGAGCCCCCACCACCCACAGCACCGCGCCTCACAGCACCGCGCCCCACAGCGCCGCGCCCCACAGCGCCCGCCGTCCTGCGACGCTGCGCTCCACAGCGCCGCGTTCCGCGACCTTCACGGCGCCGGGTCCGGCGACCCTTCACGGCGCCGGACCCCTCACAGCGCCGTGTGCCGCGACGCCGCCTCTCTCGCCCGTCTCCCCGCTGGGGACCCGTCCGCTCTTCGGGGTGCCCTTCCCCAAAAGGACCTCGCCGAAGTACGGCGGGTGGGGAGGGGCGGCGGGTCAGTGGACGGGCGGGGTGGATCCGGATGTGTGGGGTCGTCAGCCGAGCCGGATCACGTTCCAGGAGACCGGAGGCAGCAGAACCCGCAGCGGGTCCGGTTCGACGTCCGGGTTGGGCCGGGGCACGACCCGCTCGGGGTCGTCGGCCGTGTTGCGGGCGTAGACGTCCGGGCCGGTCAGCGTGGTGGCCTCGACGACGCGTACGCCGCCCAGCGCCCTGGCGTCGATCTCCAGCGAAAGCGGCCCGTCGGTCGAGCGGTTGACGGCGAACAGCGTGGTGCCCTGAGGCGAGTGCGTGGCCACCGCCTCAAGCAGCGGCTGCTGCCCGTAGGCCTTCGTCTCGTACGACGGCGTCTCCGGCTCCACCCGCAGCACGTCCCCGGCGGCGTACCGGGAGGTCTGGGCGAAGGGGTGGAACGTGGTCTGCCGCCAGGCGCGCCCGCCCGGCTCGGTCATGATGGGCGCGATCACGTTCACGAGCTGGGCCAGGGACGCGGCGGTGACCCGGTCGCTGTTGCGCAGCAGCGTGATCAGCAGCCCGCCGAACGCCACCGCGTCGGCCAGGTGGTAGTGGTCCTCCAGCAGCGGCGGCGCGACCGGCCAGCCCTCGGGGGTGCCGGTGTCGTGGAAGCGCGAGATGTACCAGACGTTCCACTCGTCGAAGGAGACGTTGATCTTCTTGGCGGACTTGAGCTTGGCCCCGATGTGGTCGGCGGTGGCCACGACCGAGGAGATGAAGTACTCCATGTCGGCCGAACTGGCCAGGAAGCTGCCGAGGTCGCCGTCGCGCTCCTCGTAGTAGGCGTGGCAGGAGATGTAGTCGACCTGGTCGTAGGACTCCTCCAGCACCTCCGCCTCCCACGCGCCGAACGTCGGCATGCCGGAGTTGGAGCTGCCGCAGGCCACCAGTTCCAGCCCGGGGTCCACCATGCGCATGGCGCGGGCGGTCTCGGCGGCCAGGCGGCCGTACTCGCGGGCGGTCTTGTGGCCGGTCTGCCAGGGGCCGTCCATCTCGTTGCCCAGGCACCACATCCTGATCCCGTGCGGCTCCTTGGCGCCGTTGGCGGTGCGCAGGTCGGAAAGGGCCGTGCCGGAGGGGTGGTTGCAGTATTCGAGCAGGTCGAGGGCCTCGGCGATGCCCCGGGTGCCGAGGTTGACGGCCATCATGGGCTCCACGCCGGCCTTGCGGCACCAGCGTACGAACTCATCGACGCCCACCTCGTTCGTCTCGGTGCTGTGCCACGCCAGGTCGAGCCGGCGCGGGCGCTGGGAGACCGGACCGATGCCGTCCTCCCACCGGTAGCCGGAGACGAAGTTGCCGCCCGGGTAGCGGACGGTGGACACCCCCAGCTCCCTGGTCAGGTCGAGCACGTCGCGGCGGAAGCCGTCGTCGTCGGCCATGGGGTGGCCGGGCTCGTAGATGCCGGTGTAGACGCAGCGCCCGAGGTGTTCCACGAACGTGCCGAAGGTGCGCCGGCTGACGGGTGCGACCTTGAAGGCGGGATCGAGGGTGAGTTTGGCCTGATGCACGAAGGCGTCTCCTCGTTCACTGACGTTGTGTGGTCCCGATTGTTAGCGTTATCACTGGGCCGGGTCAAGGGGTCGCCGATCGCGGCAACCGGTTGTGGCCTGGGCCTTGACACACCGCTTGTTACCGCTAACACTCGGGTAACCCCGCAGAAACAACGGGGTGCGTACGGCGGTCTCCGTGATCCGGACGGCTCGCCCTGCCCTCCGCGCCCGGCGCGAGAGGTCCATTCACGGCTGCCCTGAACCCTCCTGATGTTAGCGAGAACATGGCCTAGCGATAGCTCGGTGAAGGAAGAGGCCCCAGTGCACGGACCCCCCGATTTGACCCGTCGGCATCTTCTCGGCGGCAGCCTCGCGCTGCTCGGCGCCGCCGCCACGGGATGCGCGATCCCCGTGGGGCTCGGCTCGTCCCAGACCCGCGTGCAGTACTGGCACTTCCTCGGAGCCAGCGACGGCATCATCATGAACCAGATGGTCCAGGCGTTCGCCAAGGCCACCCCCGAGACCTTCGTCGAGGAGAACGTGCTCGCCTGGGGCGAGCCGTACTACACCAAGATCGCCATGGCCGGCTCCGGCGGCCGCTCGCCCGACCTGGCCACCTTCCACCTGGCCCGGCTGGCCGGGATGGGCGCGGGCCGGATCCTCGACCCGATCAACGTCAAGCTGATGGAGGAGGCCGGCCTGCGGGCCGCCGATTTCAGCCCGCCCATTTGGGAGCGTGCCCATCTCGACGGCGTCCTGTACGCGATCCCCTTCGACGCCCACCCGATGGTGCTGTACTACAACACCGACATCTGCCAGAAGGCCGGGCTGCTCGGCTCCGACGGCAAGCTGACCCCCACCAAGGGCGTGGACGAGCTGATGGCCCAGCTCACCAAGGCCAAGGAGGCGATGGGCGGCAAGCCGCCGCTGGCCTTCGACGCGCTCGGCCTGGGCACGGTGGGACCGTGGCGGGTGTGGTGGTCCCTGTACGCCCAGAGCGGCGGCCCCCTGCTGTCGCCCGACAACACCAAGGTCGCCATCGACGACGCCAAGGCCCTGGAGGCGTTGCGGCTCATGCGCCGGCTGGGTGAGGAGGGGCTGGTCGACTGGCGTACCGACTACGGCGCCTCGGTCGCGAACTTCACCAACGGCCAGGCGGCGTTCCTGTGGAACGGCGACTGGGAGACCACCGGGCTCAAGGACCGCGGGACCCCGTTCAGCATGACCCGCTTCCCCAGCGTCTTCGGCACCGGAGCCGCGCAGGCCGACTGCCACGCCTTCGTGCTGCCGCACCAGCGCAACAGGGATCCCGCGGTGGAGCGGGCCACGTACCAGTTCATCGCCTACCTCATCAAGAACAGCGCCGACTGGGCGGTGGCCGGGCACGTGCCCGCGTACCTGCCGGCTCTGGAGGAGCCCGACTACCTGGCGCTGCAGCCGCAGTCGGAGTACCGCTCGGTGATCACCGAGGTCGCGCTCGACCCGCAGGCGTGGTTCGCCGGCTCCGCCTCGCGGTTGTGGATCGAGTTCGGCGAGGCGTTCTCCCCGATCATCGGCGGCACGCGCACGCCGGAGGAGGGCCTGGCCGCCGCCAAGGCCGCCTTGAACCGGCTGCTGACCGCCCCGAACCCCTTCCCCGACGAGGAGCGCTGATGACCGAGTTCGTCAAGGTCACGGGACCCACGGAGGAAGAGTCATGACGACCACCGTCGCGGCCCCCGCCACCGCCGCCCCCGTCGCCAAGCCCAAGGTCCGGCGCGGCTGGACCCAGCACGGACTCCTGTTCGTGGGGCCCTTCCTGCTCATCTACGTGGTGTTCCTGGTCTGGCCCACGCTGCTCGGCTTCAAGATGAGCTTCTCCAGCGTGAACATCGCGGGCGGAAACGACCACTTCGTCGGCTTCGGCAACTACGCCGAGGCGTTCACCGACCCCCGCATGTGGCGCTCGTTGTGGAACACGGTGGTCTTCACCGTGCTGAGCACGATCCCGCTGGTCTTCCTCGGCCTGGTGTTCGCGCTGCTGGTGCACCACCTGCGCTTCATGCAGTGGTTGTGGCGGCTGTCGTTCTTCGGCCCGTTCCTGCTGCCCTCCGCCGTGGTGTCCATCCTCTGGCTGCAGATGATCTACCCGCCCGACTACGGCCTGATCAACGGCGCCCTCGGCACCGACGTGCTCTGGCTGGGCGACCCGTCCGTGGCCATGTGGTCGGTCGTGCTGACCACCGTCTGGTGGACGGTCGGCTTCAACTTCCTGCTCTACCTCGCCGCCCTCCAGGCCATCCCCCAGCACCTGTACGAGGCCGCCGCCATCGACGGCGCCACCGCCTGGGACAAGCTGCGCTCCATCACCCTGCCGCTGCTCGGCCGTACCACCGCGCTCATCGTGGTGCTGCAGCTGGTGGCCTCGCTGAAGGTGTTCGACCAGATCTACCTGATGACCGGCGGCGGGCCGCAGGACTCCACCAGGCCGATCATCGAGTACGCCTACGACGTCGGCTTCACCGGCTACCGCACCGGTTACGCCTCGGCCGTGTCGTACATCCTCTTCGCCCTGATCGTCATCGTCTCCCTGGGGCAGCTCCGGCTGTTCCGCAAGCGCGAGGAGGTCGCGTCGTGACCAAGCGGTTCAGCTTCAGCCAGCTCGTCCTGCTGGTGGCCGCGCTGGTGCTGGCGGCCATCTGGCTGGCCCCCATCGCCTGGGCCGTGGCCACCTCGCTCAAGCCCGAGTCCGAGACCACCAAGCTGCCGCTGGAGTGGTTCGGCAGCTCGATCACCCTCGACTCCTACGCGCTGGTCCTGGAGACCGGCGGGATACTCAAGTGGGCGGTCAACTCCACCGTCACCGCGGTGGTCGTCACGTTCATGACCGTGTTGTTCTCGGCGATGGCGGCCTACGGGTTCGCGCGCACGCGGTTCAAGGGGCAGCGGGCGCTGCTGGCGCTGATCCTGGCCGGGATCATGGTGCCGCCGCAGGTGCTGATCGCGCCGCTGTTCGCCGAGATGGTCGCCTTCGGCCTGGTGGACACCTGGTGGGCGATCATCCTGCCGCAGGTGGCGGCGCCGCTGATCGTCTACATCCTGGTCAAGTTCTTTCAGGACGTGCCGGTGGAGCTGGAACAGGCGGCCTTCGTGGACGGGGCCGGGCGCTGGCGGGTCTTCTTCACCATCGTCCTGCCGCTGTCGCGGCCCGTGCTGGCCGCCGTGTCGATCTTCACCTTCATCAACACCTGGAACAACTTCCTCTGGCCGTTCCTGGTCTCCACCGACCCGAACACGATGACGCTGCCGGTGGGCCTGGCGAACGTGGTACAGGGCACCTTCGGCCTGCGGTACGCGCAGATCATGGCCTCGGTGGTGCTGGCCGGGCTGCCGCTGCTGGTGGTGTTCGTGCTGTTCCAGCGCCAGATCGTACGCGGCGTCGCCCAGACGGGCCTGGCCGGCCAGTGACCGGCCCCCAGTAGGACGCCGCACCCAGGCCCCCGGACGCCTACCGCCCGGGGGCCTCGCGCCATGGTTGCAAACGCCAGGGAAACACGGCGGGGTGTTCGATCACGGGCTTGATGCACTCATCACCGATCCACCCGACGAACGGAGAGCACTTCATGCTCCGGCAGCCGTCCCGGCGTTCCATGCTCGGCCTGATGGGGGCGGCGCCTATCGCCGGCGCCCTGCCCGCCGGATGAGGCCCGGAAAGCACTGCGCCCCAGACTCCCGGTCTATGCCGTGAGCTGGGGCTTCTTCAGTGTGGTGGACGATACTGGGATTGAACCAGTGACCTCTTCCGTGTCAGGGAAGCGCTCTCCCGCTGAGCTAATCGTCCTTGGAGGTGGCGACGGGATTTGAACCCGTGTGGACGGCTTTGCAGGCCGCTGCCTCGCCTCTCGGCCACGCCACCGAGTCAAACCATCTCCGAGCGGAAGACGGGATTCGAACCCGCGACCCTCACCTTGGCAAGGTGATGCTCTACCACTGAGCCACTTCCGCGTTGCTGTGTGGTCAACAATAGCGTGTTTCTCGACCGGATGCTTACTCGCGAGCCGCCGCCCCGGCTCAGCGGGGCTCTTTGCGCAGCTGGCGGGCCACGCTGCGCTCGGTGGCCGGCAGGCTGAGGAAGATCTCCAGGATTCTGGTCAGGCGGTGCACCTCGATGCGGTGGAAGGCCGGGCCGTCCGAGCGGGCCAGCAGCAGCACCAGGGCCAGCGGCGGGAGCGGGGCGTGGATGAGGTGCAGCCCGTCGTCGAGGGTCATGGCCGCCGGGCGGGCGGCCGCCCCCTCCTCCGGGATGACGATTTCTCGCGGGGCGCGCCAGCTCGCGTAGACCACGCGGTGCTCCGCCGTCGTGGTGGCCGCCCAGTCGGCGCTGAACAGGACGGGCAGCGAGTCGATGAGCGTGGTCAGCGCCCGGTCGCCCGCCGTGGTGATGTACTTGAGTATCTCCAGCTCCGGGTACGTGCCCGGCGCCTCACGGGTGTTCCAGACGCCCTCGACCGTCACGTCCTCGACACTTTGCAGGCTCTTCACCAGGGCCTGACGCGTCGTGTCGTCCGGGCAGAAGACGGTGATGTCGTCCACGGCCCGGCCCGCCCCGCGTTCGAGCACCGTCACCTGCGTGATGTCGGCTCCCGCCACGCCCAGGACCTTGGTCACGTGTGCCAGGGACCCCGGCCGGTCGGGCAGCGCGACGCGCACACGAAGAAGCATCCATCCCCCCTCAGCCGAAAGATGCCGATCACAGACTATCCGCGAATACCGGTTGCGGCTTGAGCTGCGCTACAACTGAACGGGTGAAGATTGGGCCGATCGAAGTATGGCCGCCGGTGGTGCTCGCGCCCATGGCGGGCATCACCAACGCGCCGTTCCGGGTGTTGTGCAGGGAGCAGGGCGCCGGGCTGTTCGTGTGCGAGATGATCACGACGCGGGCGCTGGTCGAGCGCAATCCCAAGACGCTGCGGATGATCAGGTTCGCCGAGTCCGAGCGGCCCAGGAGCATCCAGCTGTACGGGGTGGACCCCGGCATCGTCGGGCGGGCGGTCAAGATGATCGCCGAGGAGGATCTGGCCGACCACGTCGATCTCAACTTCGGCTGCCCGGTGCCCAAGGTGACCAGGCGCGGGGGTGGGTCCGCGCTGCCGTACAAGCGGAATCTGCTGCGGCGGATCCTGCGTGAGGCGGTGGCGAACGCCGGGTCGTTGCCCGTGACGATGAAGATGCGCAAGGGCATCGACGACGACCACCTGACCTACCTCGACGCCGGGCGGATCGCCGCCGAGGAGGGCGTCGCGGCGATCGCGCTGCACGCCCGCACCGCGAAACAGCACTACGGGGGCGTGGCCGACTGGGAGGCCATCGCCAGGCTGAAGGAGGCCGTGACCGAGGTCCCCGTGCTGGGCAACGGCGACATCTGGTCCGCCGACGACGCCGTGCGGATGGTCGGGCGGACCGGATGCGACGGGGTGGTGGTCGGGCGCGGCTGCCTGGGGCGGCCGTGGTTGTTCCGGGATCTGGAGAACGCCTTCAACGGCGGCCCCGAGCGGGTCCGGCCGACGCTCGGCGAGGTCGCCGAGGTGATGGCCAGGCACGCCGAGGGCCTCACCGAGTGTTTCGACATCGAGCGGTATGCCGTGGCCGACTTCCGCAAGCACGTCGGGTGGTATCTGAAGGGGTTCACGGTCGGGAGCGAGCTGCGGCGGGAACTGGCCACCGCCGAGTCGCTCGACGGGCTGCGGGAGGCGCTGGCCAAGCTGGAGCACGACCAGCCGTGGCCGCCGAACACGGACACGCCCAGGGGCAAGTCGGGGGAGCGGACCAAGGTGCTGCTGCCCGAAGGCTGGCTGGACGACCCCTGGGACTGCCCCCTCCCTGACGGCGACGCGGAGTCCGACATTTCCGGCGGCTAAGCGGCTGGTTGCCGGGTCGTGGGTGCTGGTTGGCGAGGATAGCCGCGAGGCGTTCGGGCGGTTAGTGCGGGCCGGCGGTGATCTCCGTGCCGCAGGGGCCGCCGCCGACGGCCGGTTCGAGGCGGACGGGCTCGCCCGACATCGTCAGCGTCGGGTACCACTCGGCGATCCGCTCCGCCGAGCGGCCCACGTAGTGGCAGATGAAGCTGCGGCGGAAGCGGTCCTCGGTGCTGTTCGGCTCCGAGCCGTGCACCAGGCTGCCGTTGAAGAAGAGCACGTCCCCGGGATTCATGTCCACGGGCACCTTCTCCAGGCCGGGCGGCGGCGGCACGTACTCGCGGGTGAAGGAGACGCCCTCGTCGGCGTCCTCCGGGCAGAACAGGTCCATCAGGTGTGTGCCGGGGACGACCTCCAGGCCGCCGTTGGCCCGGTCCACCCGGTCGAGCGCCACCCAGGCGGCCACGCAGGTGCCCGGCTCCACCCGCAGGTAGAAGTTGTCCTGGTGCAGCGCCTGGCCCCTGGCGCCCGGCGGCTTGAAGTAGAACATGCTCTGGGCTGCTATCGGCTCCTCCTGCAGGATGTCGCGCAGTATCGCGCCGATGCGCGTGTCGAGCAGGTAGCGCAGGGCCAGGTTGTTCACCTGGTGGGGGTGCATGATCCGGGGATAGTCGCGCAGGACGTCGTACGGCTGCCCCGGCACCTGCGGCTGCGGCGCGAAGTGACCGGGAATCGGGCCCCCGGCGTGCAGCGCCATGAACTCGTCGCGCAGTTCGGCCACCTCTTCCTGGGCGAGGAGACCGGGCACCATCAGGTACCCCTGTTCGTGGAAGTCGTTGAGCCTCATGCCTTCCACGCTAAGCAGCCGGATCGTGCAACGGTATGACTGTGACCGCTGAGGACCTGTCTGTTCCTGCTGCCGAGCTGATGATCGTGGGCCACTACGACAAGGGGACCGGCTACGCGACCCGCCGCGCCGGCGGCTCGCCGAGCTGGCTGCTGCTCTGGACCGAGTCGGGCACCGGGCACGTGACACAGGGCGAGGCGTCGTTCGAGGTGCGGCCGGGGGATCTGGCGGTGCTGGGATCGGGGATGGCCCAGCACTACCGGGTGCCGGCCGGGGCGCGGCAGTGGCGGTTCTGGTGGGTGCACTTCCAGCCCCGCGCCTCCTGGACGGCCTGGCTGGCCCCCCACGCCAAGGGCGGCGGCTGCCATCTGGTGGCGGGCGTGCCCGAGGCGGTGCACGAGCGGATCGCCCTGGCGTTCCTCCGTGCCCTGCAGGACGCCCGCTGGACCCCCGACACCCCCGCGCTGCCCGACACGCACCAAACGCCGGGCATGCCCGCCACGCCCGGCATGTCCGGCATGTCCGGCGCGGCTCATGTGGGCCCGCCCGTCGAGGCGCGGACCCCGGCCGTCGTGTACGGCGGCGCGGCCAGGGAACTGGTCCTGGGAGCCGTGGAGGAGGTGCTGGTCCTGGCCACCGCCACCGCGCGGCCCGAGGGGCGCGGCGAGGAGGGGGACGAGCGGATCCGCAGGGTCCTGGCGATGATCGCGGCCGAGCCGGGCGCCCCGCACTCGGTCACCTCACTCGCCCGCGCCGTCTCCCTGTCCCCCTCCCGCTTCGCCCACCTGTTCGCCGAGGAGACCGGCCAGACCCCGATGCAGGCCGTACGCAGGGCGCGCGTACGCCACGCGGCCGGCCTCCTGGAGGTCACCGACCTGGACATCGGCCAGGTGGCGGCGGTCTCGGGCTTCGTCAGCCCGTTCCACTTCAGCCGCGCCTTCAGAAGGGAGTACGGCCTGCCGCCCCGCGACTACCGCGCCCGCCTGCGCCCCGCGTCAGGCTGACGTCCGGACCCTCGTCCGGGGCCGGTCAGCGGGTGACCGGCAGCGGTCCCGCGTCGGGGGCGAAGAGCTGCTCGTCCAAATGCTCCACGGCGTAGTCGATGGCCCCCATGACCACACACTCCTCGCCCAGCGTGGAGGCGCGTACCTCCGGCATGCGGACGCATGTGCGTTCCAGCCGCGCGCGCAACCGCTCCAGCAGCACATCGGCCGAGCGCGAGAACCCGCCTCCGAGCACGACCATCTGCGGGTCCAGGGTGAGGACCATCGCGGCCGTGCCCACCGCGAGGTCGTCGACGTAGCGCTCGACCGCCTCGATCGCCACCGGGTCGCCGTCACGCGCGGCGGCGAGCGTGTGGCCCGCCGCGTCCTCCCGCGGTGTGCCCGCGGGCACGGACGCGCAGGTGTTGAGGTGTTCCGGAGCGTCGAACCAGCGGGCCTCGGGCAACATGGAGATCTCGCCGACCGCCGCGCCGAAGCCTCTGTGCACCTTGCCGCCGAGGATGATGCCGGCTCCCATCCGCCTGCCGACGTGCAGGAACACCACGTTGTCGGCGCCTCTGGCGATGCCCCGTCTGGTTTCCGCCATGGCGGCCAGGCGGCTGTCGTTCTCGATGAGCACCTGGCAGGGGAACCTGCGGCGAAGCTCGCCCGCCAGGTCGAGAGCAGGCCAACCCGGGGATCGACGTGGAGATCGAGCTGCTGCCGTACGACCAGTACTGGACGAAGCTCACCGCCGACGCGGTGGCCGGCACGGCGCCCGACGTGTTCTGGATGACGCCCACCCAGTTTCCCGAGTACGTCACCAAGGGCGTGCTGCCCCCGTTCAGGCCGACACCGCCAAGTACCACCGGACCGTGGTGGGCTCGTTCACCTACGAGGGCAAGCTGTACGGCGTCCCGAAGGACTGGGGCGTCGTCGGCCTGCTCTACAACAAGGACCTGTTCGAGAAGGCCGGCGTGGAGATGCCGGACAAGCTCACCTGGACGGCCGACGGCGGCGGCACCCTGCTCGACACGGCGCGCAAGCTGACCGTGGACGAGGCGGGCAGGCATCCGGGCGAGGACGGCTTCGACCCGGCCAAGGTCACGACGTGCGGCTTCGCCTCCTGGAACCACTACCAGACCCAGTGGATGAACTGGATCAGCTCCAACGGCGGCAAGCTGGTCGACAAGCCGTTCGGCACGTACACCTTCAACGACGCCGCCTCCGTCCAGGCCCTGCGGTTCGGGGTGGACCTGGTCAACAAGCACCGCGTCTCCCCGCCCGCCACCCGGACCAACCCGCCCACCGGCAAGGTCACCGACATGTTCAAGGCGGGCCAGATCGCGATGTTCCCCGCCAACAACGCGCTGCTGCCGTTCGTGGCCCCGGATTCGACGTTCGAGATCGGTGTCGCGGCGATGCCCGAGGGCCCGGCGGGCCGCGCGGTCAACCTGAACGGCCTGGCCGAGGTCGTCAACGCCAAGAGCGAGCACCCCGAGCAGGCCATGAAGCTGGCCGCCTACCTCGGCACCGAGCAACCCCAGAAGCTGATGGCCGACGGCGGCTACGTCTTCCCGGCGCTCAACGGCTTGTCCCAGGGCTACGTGGACCACTGGAAGGCCAAGAAGATCGACGTTTCGCCGTTCGTCGAGGAGGCGGCGGGCACGACCTTCCCACTGCCGATCACCAGGGGTTTCACCGGCTTTGAGACGAAGCTTAATCAGATCTTCAACGAGATGTACCTCGGTGAACTCTCTCCGCAACAAGCGGCCGACCAAGCTGTCGCCGAAGGCAACGCCACAGTCAAGTAAGGACCCCCATGCTCACCCGGCGTTCATTGTTCGCCGGGGGCGCCGGCCTGGGCCTGTCCGCCGCACTGGGGGTCACCCCCGTGCGCGCGGCGGCCCGGCGCGCCCCCGTGTCCGACCCCTTTCTTCTCGGCGTCGCCTCCGGCGAGCCCACGCACGACGGCGTGGTGCTCTGGACCCGGCTCGCCATGGACCCGATCGCGCCCGACGGGTTCGGCGGCATGCCCGACCGCCCGGTCCCCGTGCAGTGGCAGCTCGCCAAGGACGAGAACTTCCGGCGCGTCGTGCGCCGCGGCACCGAGGTGGCCCGCCGCGACGCGGCGCACAGCGTGCACGTCGAACTCGACGGTCTCGACCCCGGGGCCGAGTACTTCTACCGGTTCAGGGCCGCGGGCGACCTCAGCCCGGTCGGCCGCACCCTCACCGCCCCCGCTCCCGGCACCCGGGGCAGGCCGCTGAACCTGTCGTTCACCTCCTGCGCCGACTACCAGGCCGGCTGGTTCACCCCGTACCGCAGGATGGCCGAGGACCAGCCGGACCTGATCGCCTTCCTCGGCGACTACATCTACGAGTACGGCGACTACAAGTACCCCGTCCGCGACCAGGCCGGCGGCGAGTGCTTCGACCTGGCCGGATACCGCCTGCGCCACGCCCAGCACAAGGCCGACCCCGAGTCGCAGCTCGCCCACGCCGTCGCCCCGTGGGTCGTGGTGTGGGACGACCACGACATCGAGAACGCCTGGGCGGGCGACGTACCCGAGCAGCCCGACCCGCCCTTCCTCAAGCGCCGGGCCGAGGCGTTCCGGGCGTACTACGAGAACATGCCGCTGCGCCGCGCCCAGCGGCCGCGCGGGTCCGCGCTCACGCTGCACCGCAGCATCCGGTGGGGCGAGGTCGCCAACCTGCACCTGCTCGACACCCGCCAGTACCGTGACCTGTACGCCTGCACCGGCAAGAGCGGCACGGTGGGCCCCGACTGCATGGAGCGCTTCGAGCCGAACAGGACGCTGCTCGGCCGCGAGCAGGAGGCGTGGCTGGACGAGCGGCTCAAACGCTCGCGCGCCACCTGGGACCTGCTCGGCCAGCAGGTCTTCTTCATGGAGATGGACTGGACCAACGGCGAGGGCAAGGGCTACTCCAACGACGGCTGGGACGGCTACGTCGCCTCCCGCAACCGCCTGACCGCCGCCATCGACGCCTACCGCCGCAACGCGGTCGTGCTCACCGGTGACGTGCACTCGCACTGGGCCGGCGAGGTCAAGCGCGACCACCAGGACCCCGGGTCCAAGTCCGTCGCCGTCGAGCTGGTCACCACCTCGGTGACGAGCGCGGGCAACGGCCTGGACGAGTACCCCGACACGCAGAACCTGCTGCGGGAGAACCCGCACGTGAAGTTCTTCAACGGCCGCCGCGGCTACGTGCGGACCAAACTCACCCAGCAGGAGATGAAGGTCGAGTTCCGCTCGTTGTCCCGCGTCACCGAGCCCTACGCCCCCGCCTACACCTCCGGCTCATTCGTCATCGAGCCGGGCAACCCCGCGCTCAATCCGGCCTGACAGGACCACGTTTCATGCGCACCATGACGGCCGCCGCCGCGGCGGCCCTGCTCGCCCTGCCCTTCCTGCCCTTACCGAGCGCCGCGGAGGAGGTGCGGACGCCGCCGATGGGCTGGAGCAGCCGCTCGCTCGGCTGCTCGGTCTCCGAAGAGTCCGTACGCGGGGCCGCCGACGCGCTGGCCCCGCTGGCTCCGCTCGGCTACCGGTACGTCGTCATCGACGACTGCTGGCTGGCCGGCCAGCGCTCTGACGGCGCACTGACCCCCGACCCCGCCCGTTTCCCCGGCGGCATCGCCGCGCTGGCCGCCGACCTGCACGCCAAGGGCCTGAAACTGGGCGTGAGCCTGTCGGCCGGCACGAAAGCCTGCACGGGCGGCGGCTCCGGCTCCTACCGCAGCGAGGCCGCCGACGCCGCCCAGGTCCAGGCGTGGGGCGTGGACTACGTCAAGTACGACTGGTGCAACATCCCCACCGCCGACTTCCCCGGCAGGAACGTGCAGCAGATCGCCCAGGCCCTCTACCCGCCCATGCGCCAGGCCCTCGGCCGGGACATCGTGTTCGCCATGAACAACGAGGACGGCAGCACCGTCCCCTGGCTCTGGGGCAAGGATGCCGGCGCCACCACCTGGCGCACCAACGTGCACAACCGGCCCATCGCCGACAGCTACCCCACCATGGTCGACATCTGGGAGTTCAACCAGCTCAGGGCCGAGTACGCGGGCCGGGGCAGCTGGGCCGACCCGGACCTGGTCCAGGCCGGGCGCGGCGGGATGACCGAGGCCGAGTACCGCACCCAGTTCACCCTCTGGGCCATGGGGGCGGCCCCGCTGATCCTTCAGGCCGACCCGGCGAGCGCGCCGGCCTCTGTGGTGGCCAATCCCAAGGTGATCGCCGTGGACCAGGACCCGCTGGGCGCGCACGGCACGTTCGTCAGCACCGACGGCTGGTATCACGTGCTGTCCAAGCCCCTGGAGAACGGCGACCGGGCGATCGCGCTGTTCAACGAGAGCGACCGGGCGGCCACGATCTCCACCCGGCTCGGGGACGGCCGCCACCGGGTCGAGGAACTGTGGTCCGGCGCGGTCGCCTCGACCACGGGGGAGCTGGCGGCCCAGGTGCCCGCGCACGGGGCGCTGCTCTACCGGGTCGGCCGGAGCAGGGAGCAGGCGCCGCCCCTGGTGGCGTTCGAGGCCGATCCGCCCAAGTTCCTGGGCGATGACAAGCCCTCCGTGCTGGAGCCGGGCGTGCGCGGTGAGATCGTCACCCGGGTCACCAACACCGGGGCCACCGCCCGGCTGCGGGAGGTCGAGGTCACGGCCGAGGCGCCCGAGGGCTGGCGGATCGAGGCCCGCACCCCGTCCAGGACCCGCGATCTGGCCGGCGGGCGGACGTTCACGGTGCGGTGGGCCGTCACCCCGCCCGAGACCCCCGGCACGTACGAGCTGACCTTCCGGCAGGGGAACGGCACCGCGACGGCCGTCGTCACGGTGGCCAAGGCACCGGGACCAGGCAGGACGTACCTGAGCGACCTGGCCTGGACCAGCGCCAAGAACCACTTCGGCCCCGTCGAGAGGGATGCCAGCAACGGCGAGCGGGCGGCCGGCGACGGCCGGCCGATCACCATCGAAGGCGTCACGTACGCCAGAGGGCTCGGCGCGCACGCGCCCGCCGACATCGAGTTCTACGTCGCGGGACGCTGCTCGGCGGTGGAGTTCCGGGCCGGGATCGACGACGAGGTCGGCGCGGCGGGCTCGGCCGGGTTCGAGGTCTGGGCCGACGGAGGCAGGGTCGCGTCCTCCGGCCTGCTCACCGGCAGTATGCCCGCCCGCTCTGTCACCGCTTCCGTCGAGGGCGCCCGGTTCATCCGGCTGGTCGCGACCAACGGCGGCGACAACGCCACCTCCGACCACGTCGACTTCGCCGACGCCACCATCACCTGCGAGTGACCGCGGCGCCTTGATGATCGTTTCCGGGCCCGGCGGGCACGAGCCGGGCTCGGGCGCGGGCACGATCACACGCTAGATCTCGACGTGCCCGCCGCTGCGCCAGTAGACGTTGCCCTCCCGCGACAACAACCCCTCATCCACCAGGTACCGGCGCAGCGCCGCGTAGTCGTCGTGGAAGGCCCGCAGCGCCACGTTGACGTCCTTCTCCGGGTAACGCACGCCGGGCTCGAAGACCAGCACGATGTACCGCAGCACGACGAGCCGCTTGTCGCGCCGCATCCCCATGGTCGTCAGCCGCCCGTCCACCAGGAACGTGCGCAGCACCCGCTCCTCGGGGCTGAGCCGCCCGGCCGGCTCGGCCGTCGCCTTCAGCAGGTCGCGGAAACGTCCGGGGGTGGCCCGCCACTCGCCGCTCTCGTCGCACGCCGCCAGGCCGCCGCTCTCCAGCTTGCGCAACGACTTCTCGGGGAGCCCGTCACCGGCCCCGAGCACCAGGGAGGCGAATGTCTTCAGCGTGTCATCCTGGTACAGGAGCCCGAGCACACGCCTGATTTCATCGTCATTCACTCATACCATTTTGTCGCATGATGGCAGCAATTTTACTGGCGGCCGCGGTCGCCATCCCGGGCAACTTCCTGCTGTACGAGAAGGAAGCCGCCAAGAAGGACAAGAACCCGGAGACCTCCTGGTCGGCCAGCGGCAAGAGGTCGGCCCGGCTGGTCGTCAACCCCTGCCAGAAGGCGGGACTCGGGCAGAAGGGGCGCACCGGGGCCAGGACGCTCATCTACACCTCCGTGCCCGACTACGCCAAGTCGGAGCAGGTCGTGCTCTACTCCTCCGCGGCCGCCGCGGGCAGGGCGATGCGCGACCTGGAGGCCGCCGTACGCGCCTGCGGCTCCACCGGCTACCGCTACTCCGCCGCCAGGACCACCGGCCTGGGCGACCGGGGGCTGTCGGTGACCGGGCAGGCCTACCAGGACGGCAAGCCGGCCATCGGCGGCGACCGGGCCATCGTGGCCCGCCGCGCGAACGCCCTGATCCTCTACAACGTCTCCGGCGAGTGGGGCAAGCCCGCCAAGGCCGACTTCAAGCGGCAGACCGGCGACGCCAGGCGCATGCTCGCCAAGATCTGCACCATCGCCGACTGCTAGAGGCAAGGAATGTCTCGATCTTGGGACACGGTCATGACACGACCCCGACGTTCTCCGGGGGAGACTTAATCGACAGGCCTGTGCCGGGGCGCCCTTGCCAGTCCGTTCCGGCACACGGCTTGTCCTTTTTCTACAGCCGGTTGAGCCCCTGCACGTGCAGGACGGCGCGGCCCTCCTCGTCGGAGGCGGCCAAATCCACCTGGGCGTCGATGCCCCAGTCGCCGTCGCCGGCCGGATCCTTGATCGTCTGGCGCACCTTCCACAACCCGCTCTCCTCCTCGATGCGCAGCAGCGCGGGCCCGCGCGCGTCGGCGTCGGTGAAGATCTCCTCGTGGTCGGCGTAGTACGCGTCCAGCGCCGCCCCCCAGTCCACGTCGGGGGCCAGCTCCTCCAGCTCCTCCTCCTTCTCCAGCGCGCACAGCTCGGCCAGCCGGAACATGGCGTTGCGCACCAGCACGCGGAAGGCCCGCACGTTGGCGGTGACCGGCCGCACCTTGGCCTCCAGCTGCCGGTGCTCCTCCAGCGCCGTCGCCGGGTTGGTGAGCTTCTCCCACTCGTCGATCAGCGAGGAGTCGACCTGGCGGACCAGCTCGCCCAGCCACTCGATGAGGTCGACCAGGTCGTCGGTCTTGAGGTGCTCGGGAACCGTGCGCGACAACGTCCGGTAGGCGTCGGCCAGGTAGCGCAGCACGGTGCCCTCGGACCGCGCCAGCTCGTAGAACTGGATGTACTCGCTGAACGTCATCGCCCGCTCGTACATGTCGCGCACCACCGACTTCGGGCTGACCGTGTAGTCGCCCACCCACGGGTGCCCGTGCCGGTAGGTCTCGTACGCCCCGAGCAGCAGGTCCTCCAGCGGCATCGGGTACATGATCTCGGCGAGCCGCTCCATGCGCTCCTCGTACTCGATCCCGTCGGCCTTCATCTCCCCGACGGCCTCGCCCCTGGCCTTCTTGAGCTGGGCGGACAGGATCTGGCGCGGGTCGTCGAGGATGGACTCCACGATCGAGACCATGTCCAGGGCGTAGGCCGGCGCCTCGCGGTCGAGCAGGTCGAAGGCGGCCAGCGCGAACGTGGACAGCGCCTGGTTGAGCGCGAAGTCCTCCTGCAGCTCGATCGTCAGCCGGGCCCTGCGGCCCTGCTCGTCGGGCTCGGCGAACTGCTCCACGATGCCGCCGGCCAGCAACGACCGGTAGATGGCGATGGCCTGGCTGATGTGCCGCCGCTGCCACTTGCGGTCCTCGTGGTTGTCGGTCAGCAGGTGCTTCATCGCCTGGAAGCAGTCGCCCGGCCGGTTGATCACCGCGAGCAGCATGGCGTTGCTGACCTTGAAGCGGGAGTTGAGCGGCTCCGGCTCGGCCTCCTGCAACTTGGTGAAGGTGTCCTCGCTCCAGCCCACGAAGCCCTCCGGCGGCTTCTTGCGGGCGTAACCGCGACGCCGCTTGGGATCGTCGCCGATCTTGGCCAGCGCCTTGGCGTTCTCGATGTCGTGCTCGGGGGCCTGGCAGGCGACGTAGCCGATGGTGTCGAAGCCCGCGCGGCCGGCCCGGCCGGCGATCTGGTGGAACTCGCGGGCGCGCAGCCGCCGCACCTTGTTGCCGTCGTACTTCGACAGGGCCGTGAACAACACCGTGCGGATCGGCACGTTGACGCCGACGCCCAGCGTGTCGGTGCCGCAGATGACCTTCAGCAGCCCCGCCTGGGCCAGCCGCTCCACCAGGCGGCGGTATTTCGGCAACATGCCGGCGTGGTGCACGCCGATGCCGTGGCGGACCAGCCGCGACAGCGCCCGCCCGAAGCGGGTGGTGAAGCGGAAGCCGCCGATCATGGTGGCGATGGCCTCCTTCTCGGCCTTGGTCGCCATGTTGATCGACATCAGGGCCTGCGCCCGTTCCATTGCCGCGGCCTGCGTGAAGTGCACGACGTAGACCGGCGCCTGGCCGGTCGAGAGCATCTCCTCCAGCGTCTCGTGCAGCGGGGTCATCCGGTAGGAGTAGATCAGCGGCACCGGCCGCTCGGCGTGCTTGACCACCGCGGTCTCCCGCCCGGTGCGGCGGGTCAGGTCGCGCTCGAACATCGACACGTCGCCGAGCGTGGCCGACATCAGGATGAACTGCACGCCGGGCAGCTCCAGCAGCGGCACCTGCCAGGCCCAGCCGCGGTCGGGCTCGGCGTAGAAGTGGAACTCGTCCATGACGACCTGGCCGATGTCGGCCGCCGCGCCGTCGCGCAGCGCCACGTTGGCCAGGATCTCGGCCGTGCAGCAGATGATCGGCGCGCCCGGGTTGACGCTGGCGTCGCCGGTCATCATGCCGACGTTCTCGGTGCCGAAGATGGCGCACAGGTCGAAGAACTTCTCCGACACCAGCGCCTTGATCGGCGCGGTGTAGAAGGTGCGCAGGTCGCGCGTCAGCGCGGCGAAGTGGGCGCCCGCGGCCACCAGCGACTTGCCGGAGCCGGTCGGCGTGGCCAGGATCAGGTTGTTGCCGGAGACCACCTCGATGAGGGCCTCCTCCTGGGCGGGATAGAGGGTGAGCCCTCGCTCGGCGTTCCAGGCGACGAACGCGTCGAAGATGGCGTCGGGATCAGCGTCGATGTCTTCTGGCAGGCGGTCAACGAGTAGGCTCACACTCCTATCCTGCCGAAGTTTGCCGGGTGGTCGGACCCGGGGCGGCCAACTCGGTCAAGTCGTCTTCAGATCGAGCTGCAGCAGCAGGGTGTCGATCCAGCGGCCGTGCTTGAACCCGACGGCCGTCAACCGGCCCACCGGCGCGAAGCCGAACCTCTCGTGCAGCCGAGCCGAGGCCGGGTCACCCGAGTCGGCGATCACCGCCACGACCTGGCGGGCGGGCGTCCGGCTCACCTCGCTGACCAGCGCGCCGAGCAGCAGCCGCCCGAGCCCCCTGCCGGTGTGGCCGGGGGCCAGGTAGATCGAGTCCTCCAGGGTGTGCCGGTAGGCCGGCTTGGGACGGTACTGGGCGACGTAGGCGTACCCGGCGACCTGCCCGTCCGCCTCGGCCACCAGGAACGGCAGGCCGGCCGCCGTGACGGCGCCGGCCTTGACCCGCCAGTCCTCCCGCGTGAGCGGCGTCTCGTCGAACGTGGCCACGGTCTCGGTCACGTAGTGGGCGTAGATGTCACGGACGGTGGGGAGGTCGGCGTCGGTGAGGGCGCGCACTTCGGTCATGGCCGATATTCTGCACGCCCGCCCCGACCGTCAGGCGCTCACCCTGGGCCGCCAGGCGCTCACCCGGGGGGCCGTCAGGCGCTCACCCGCCCCGATCGTCAGGCGCTCACCCGGGGGGCCGTCAGCAGCAGGCCGCCGAGCAGCGCCAGCAGTGCCAGGAACGGCGCCGCCCCGGGCACGAACCCGCCGATCGTCAGCGTCAGCACCCCGCCGCCGACCAGCCCGGACGCCACGAGCATGCCCCGCCAGCCCGCCGTCCCGTACGGCAGCGCCGGCGGCGTCTCGAACCTGGCGAACCCCTTCAGCAGCGGCCACATGACCAGGCACAGCAGCCCGAACCAGATCGGCCACCCGGCGAACCACAACGCGCTGCCCGGCCGCGGCGTGTCCAGCCCGGCGCCGACCACCAGCACCCCGGTCACCACGAACAGGGCCGGCATGTGCCACAGGTACATCGTCATGATCCGCGGGCCCGTCCAGGCCAGCAGGCGTTCGGTCGGCAGCCGCAGGAGCGCCGGGCGCAGCAGCACGGCCAGGCCGACCTGCCCGAACCCGACCGCCAGCATGGCCAGCGTGGGCGGCGCCATGTTGGACACCTCGGCGCCGGGCAGCCCGATCATGCTGCCCGGGTAGGGGCCGTAGGCCACCAGCAGCGCCGCGATCCCGAACCCGCCGACGGCCATCGGCCAGGCCGCCCGCCGCAGCCGCCCCTCGACGTAGAAGAAGCCGAGCTGGTGCACGGCCATCCAGACGAACACCACGTTCACGTAGCCCAGGGCATCGACGCCGGTGCCGAACCTGGCCACGTCCGCCAGCACCGCCCCGGCCGCCAGCACCGCGACCACCCGCCAGCCGTGCCGCTCGTGCAGGCGCAGCGCGTACGGGGTCAGCAGGACGGCGATCAGGTACACGGCCAGGAACCACAGCAGCTGCCCCGTCAGCTTCGAGCCCACCGCCAGCGGCTGCGCGGGCACGCCCAAGGAGAGCAGCAGGTGCGGCAGCGGGATCCACACCGCGGCCAGCGGCAGCAGCGGCCAGGCCAGCCGCCGCAGCCGCACCGCCAGCCACGCGGGCGCGGCCCTGCCGGACTTGGCCGCGCCGCCGAAGCTGATCGCGTTGGCCGCGCCGCCCGCGAAGAACACCAGCGGCATCACCTGGCTGAGCCACGTCACCACCCACACGCCGGGCGTCGCGAGCGCGTTGCCCGTGGTCAGCCGGCCGTCGTCGAAGGACAGGACGGGGATCGTCCAGTGCTGGAACACGATGAGCACCATGCCGAACACACGCAGCAGGTCGATGAACGGATCGCGCCCCGCCGGGCGGGCGACCGCCGTGCGGCGTGGCTGTACGGCCGCGGCCGTGGGGCGGTCCAGCAGGACGGTCATGGGAGCCTCGATTCAGCGGGGGCGAATGCCCACAACACTCCCGCTCCAGGGCCCGCGCGCACATTGCCGCGAACCGCCCTTCTTGTGGTCGAGGCCACACCACCCGTCATGGTAGGGCTGGCCCTACCCGCGCACACCGGAGTGCAGGGTCGTCCGCGAACCTCCCGGCGTCATACCTTTTAGGGCATGCGCTCCCTGACGAGGCGTGTCCTGCTGGACACCAGGTACACCTTGGTCGGCTTCCCGACCACGCTCATCGGCTTCGTGCTCATGCTCACCGGCTTCGCCGCCGGGCTGGGCACCGCGGTCGTGTGGATCGGCGTGCCCCTGCTGGCCGGCACGCTGATGATCGCCAGGGGCTTCGCCGACGCCGAGCGCGGCTGGCTGTCCGACGTGCTGCAGCGGCCGCCCGTACGGCCCCGCTACAAGCCCGTGCCGCCCGGCGCCGGGCGTTTCCGCAAGATGGTCAACCCGCTGACGAGCGGGCAGTCCTGGCTCGACCTGCTGCACGGCATCCTCAACCTGCCGTTCGCGATCCTGTCGTTCGTGCTCACCGTGACGTTCTGGCTGCTGCCCCTCGCGGCGCTGACCTGGCCGCTGTACGGCTACTTCATCATGCGCATCGAGGGCAACATGGAGCTGCCGGAACTGCTCGGCATCGGCGGGGGCTACCCCGTCACCGCGCTCTTCTACGTCGTCGCGGGCCTGGTCTTCCTGGCGCTCATGCCGTTCGTGGTACGCGGCGCCGCGCTGATGCGGGCCGGCCTCGGCAGGGCGCTGCTGACCGGCGTGGCCGAGTTGCAGGAGCGCATCGAGGACCTGGCAGAGGGCCGGGCCGCCGCCGTCTCCGCCGAGGCCAACGCGCTGCGCAAGCTGGAGCGAGACATCCACGACGGGCCGCAGCAGCGGCTGGTCTCGCTGGCCATGGAGCTGTCCAGGGCGCAGCGGCAGCTCGCCAAGGACCCCGACGCGGCCAAGGCCACGCTCACGAACGCGATCAGCGCCACCCGCGAGACGCTCGACGAGTTGCGTGCGCTCTCGCGTGGCATCGCCCCGCCCATCCTGTCCGACCGCGGCCTCGCGCCCGCCCTGGCCGCCCTGGCGGGCCGCTGCACCGTACCCGTGGACCTGGACGTGCAGACCGTCGAGCGTTACCAGGCCGCCATCGAGAACGCCATCTACTTCGTCTGCGCCGAGACCCTCACCAACGTGGCCAAGCACAGCCGTGCCACGGTTTGCACCGTTCAGCTCATTCGCCTCGGTGATGTCCTGATGCTCTCGATCGGGGATGATGGTGTCGGCGGCGCGCACGTCGCCAAGGGACACGGGCTCGCCGGGCTGGCCGACCGGCTCCGCGCCGTGGACGGTGAGCTCACCGTCCAGTCGCCCGACGGCGGGCCCACATTGATCATGGCGGAGGTTCCGTGCGGGTAGTCGTGGCCGATGACGCGGTGCTGATCAGGGAGGGCCTGGTCAGATTGCTGGAGGAGTTCGGTTGCGAGGTGGTGGCCGCGGTCGGTGACGGTGACGCCCTCGTGGAGGCGATCGCCGAGCACAAACCGGAGGTGTCGGTGGTGGACGTGCGGATGCCGCCGTCCTTCACCGACGAGGGGCTCAAGGCAGCCGTACGGGCCAGGCAGCGGGTGCCGGGGACGCCCGTGCTGATCCTGTCGCAGTACGTCGAGGTCTCCTACGCCGACGACCTGCTCGCCGACGCCAGGGGCGCGGTGGGTTACCTGCTCAAGGACCGGGTCGTCGACGTGGATGAGTTCCTGGAGGGTCTGCGGCGGGTGGCCGCGGGCGGGACCGTCTTCGATCCCCAGGTGGTGTCCCAGTTGATGGTGCGCAGACGCAAGGACAACCCGCTCGCACAGCTCACGCCGCGCGAGCGCGAGGTGCTCGGGCTGATGGCCGAAGGGAAGTCCAATCCGGCCATCGGGCGGCAGCTCGTGATCAGTGACGGAGCCGTGGAGAAGCACATCAGGAGCATCTTCAACAAGCTCGGCCTCTACGCGGAGGACAGTGACCAGCATCGCCGGGTGCTCGCCGTACTGACCTATCTGCGTTCCTGATCGGCCGTTCGCGGACCCTCCGGCCGGCCCGCCGTCGAGCGGGGGCGGCTCCGCTCGCGGGTCCCTCCCTGGCCGGTGAGGGGTCGCTGGCCGGTCCGCGCGGCGTCGCGCGCGGACCTGGCCGCTCGGGTTTAGCCGAGCGCGTCGACCAGCTTCTTGCGCTGCTGGGCGCCCAGGCCGCCGAGACGGCGCTTCTCGTCGACGCCGGCCTCCTCCATCAGCGCGGTGGCCTTGGCCGGGCCGACGCCCTTGACGGCGCGCAGGGCCTGGGACACCTTGATCTTCTTGGCGATGTCGTCATCGCGCTCGAGCAGCTGAGCGAACGTCAGCTCGCCCGCTTTGACCTTGCCCAGCAGGGCCGTGCGGGCGGCACGGGCCTCGGCGGCCTTGGCCAGAGCGGCTTGACGCTGCTCGGGGGTGAGAGTGGGAAGTGCCATCTCGTTATCTCCTCGGGGAGTTGACGTTCGGGTTGTTGTTACCCGTGGTGCAGTGGCTAATCATGGCGGATGCCAGCGGTGTGTGTTGCGGAAAGTGCGCTCTCAGCGTGCTCCCCACACCGACGCGGCCGCTTCCGCGCAGACCATGTCCTGCGTGAGCGTGCCGCCGCTGACCCCTACGCCGCCGACCACGCGTTCTTCCTCACCGTAGCCGGACCAGAGCGGAATGCCACCTCCGAAGCAGACGAAACGGCCCCCCGCCAGGCCCGACAGCTCACCCCCCGGCGCGGTCAGCGCGGGCAGTTCCGAGGTGGGTCTGCGAAGGGCCACCGAGGTGTACGCCTTACCCGGCGCGAGCACCGGTCCGGAGATGGCCGCACCCTCCATACGCTGGAAAGACACCAGATTCCCTCCCCCGTCCACGATCGCGACGGAGACCGTCGCGCCCTCCCGGAACGCCTGCTTGATGGCCGCTTCAGTCATGCGGAGCGCGAGTTCGAGATTCACCCGATCGTCCCTTGTGGATCATGATTGGTTCGCGCATCTGACGCTTGCTTCAGTACCCGTCAGGAGGCCCGGTTGTGCAAGATCGACTTCGTGACCTGGGAGGAGGCGTTATGGCGCCTTTTTTCCGGTCGGGGTGGAATGCGTCACACTTTGCCGGTCGGGCGTGTCGAGACCCTGGTCAGGGTGGTTTTTACGCCAGAGTTCAATACCCTCCGTCGTGAGGAAGGCGTCGAAGACCGACTCCATGGCGCCCAGGAGCGAGCCGCGCCAGCCGAGCGCCGAGCCCTCGATCCTGGGCGGGGCGTCGCGGCGGATCGCCATGAGCCCCGGCCCGCAGGCCGCCAGCAGGGCCTGACCGGCCCGCTCGCGCAGTTCCACGCCGTGGCCCGACAGGGTGACCACCTCGGGGTCGTGCGCGTTCACCAGGGCGGCGATGCCGCGTCCCAGGGCCGTGGCGTTGGCGGTGACCGCCTCCTCGCTCGTGGCCAGGACGTGCTCCGCCTGCTCGCGGCCCCTGCCGCCGCCGTAGGCCAGGCCGACGTGGCGCAGCAGGGCGTTCGCGCCGACGTCGGTGCTCCAGCAGCCGACGGCGCCGCACGGGCAGCGGCGCTCGTTCCCGGTGAGCGGCATGTGGCCGAACTCGGCGCCGGAGCCGCTCGCCCCGGCGACCGGGTGGCCGTCCACGACCAGCACACCGCCCAGGTCGAAGTCCACATGCAGATGCAGCCCCACCCGCACCCCCCGCAACCGGCCCCGCCGCGCCTCGGCCAGCGCCGCCAGCGCGGTGTCGTTGCCGACGATGGGGGAGCCGGAAAAGCCAAGGAGGGCGGGGACATCGACCGAGCGCCAGCCCAGGTGGGCGATGTCCACCAGGCCGCCGTGCCGGACCGGGCCGGCCAGCGCGACGGCGGCGCCGATCACCCGGTGGCCGAACCGCCGCGCGTGCCCGGTCATCGCCTCGCCGAGCGGGCCGAGGGCGCCCTCCGGGGTGCCGTCGTGGGGGCGTACATCGAGGACCGTGACGCGGCCGCCCAGCTCGCAGGCCGCCAGCTCCCAGGCGTCCTCCCGGACGTCCGCGGCCAGCGCGATCGGCCCGCGCGGATGCGGCCCCGGCACCTGGGTCGGCCGCCCGCGAGTGTGCTCGGCGGCCGGCTCCTCATGCAGCAGCCCGTCCTCGGCCAGCCCCGCCACGAGCACGGAGGCCGTACCCCTGGCCAGGCCCAGATCGCGGGTGAGCCGGGACCGGGTGTGGGCGGCGCCGCCGTCGTGCACGGCCCGCAGCAGCCGCACCCGGTTGTGCGCGCGCAATTCTCCGCTGGTGGTAGCTCCGGTCACGAGGGACAGCTTATGCTCTTGCCGTGAACAAAAGCCTCATTGATGCCAAAAGAGCTCGTGTCGGTGTTTTCGGATTCTTCTTCCTCGCCGGTTTTGTCATGGGCTTGTGGGCCGCGGGACTGCCCTCCCTGCACGACCGGCTCGAACTCGACTACGCCTTGCTGGGCACCGTCCTGCTGCTGATCTCGGGCGGGGCGCTGGTGTCGATGCTGGTCGCCGGGCCGCTGGTGGACAGGTGGACGAGCCGGCGGGTGTGCTGGTTCGCCGGCCCGTTCTCCGGCCTGGTGCTGCTCGGGCCCGCGCTGGCGCCCTCGTACTGGTCGCTGGTGGTGCTGGCGATCGTGTTCGGGATCGGGCTGGGGGTGACCGAGGTCGCCATGAACGCCCACTCCGTCGAGGTCGAACGCCGCTACGGGCGGCCGATCATCTCGGCCTTCCACGGCGTCTGGAGCCTGGGCGGGGCGGCCGGCGGCGGGCTGACCGCCCTGGCGCTGCAGATCGGGCTGGACGGGCAGTGGCTGCTGATCGCGGCGGCGCTGGTGGTGCCGTTCCTGTACCTGCCCGCGGCGTGGCTGCTGCTGCCGGACACACCCGGGCACGAGTCCGGTGGCGAAGCCGCGGCCACCTCCACGTCGGGGAACTCGCTGGGCTACGGGCTCATCGCGGTGCTCGGGCTGGCGGCGTTCGCCGGGCACCTGGCCGAGGGGGCGGCCATCGACTGGGCGGCACTGCACGCCCGCGAGGTGCTGCTGACCGATCCGGCCATGGCGCCGCTGGCGTACACGATCTTCTCGGTGGCCATGACGACCGTGCGGCTGCTGGGTGACCCGATCCGCGCCAGGCTCGGCTCCGTACGGACGATCCAGCTCGCCGGCCTGTTCGCCACCTCCGGGTACGTGCTCGTGCTGATCTCGCCTTCGGTGGGGGAGTCGCTGGAGGTGGCGTGCGCGTGGAGCGGCTGGGCGCTGGCCGGCGTGGGCCTGGCCACGGTGGTGCCCGTCCTGTTCAGCGCCGTCGGCGCGGCGGGCGGCCGGGTCGGACGGGCACTGGCCATGGTGACGGCGTTCGGCTACAGCGGACTGCTGCTCGGACCCGCCGTGCTCGGCTTCGTGGCCAAGTCGGCGTCGCTCCCGGTGGCGCTGATCATCCCGGCCGTGATGGCCGCCGTGGTGACGCTCGCCGGCTCACCCGCCATCCGCTCCCTACTCCGGCTGACCACCCCTGCCCCGGCCGTGGTGCCCGCCGGTTCTGGCGGTGAGGTTGCTGCCGGGGGTGAGCCCGCGCGTGGTGGCGAGCGGGAGCCCGCGCGCGACTGACCTACTTTTGTCGGCTTCTCCACTCCCGTATTGCCACTGGGAGACTCATGGGACGGGACAGCGAGCACGTCGCCGGACGACTTTGCGCCATCCGGCTCGGACCACGCGGATGGCACCGTCCGGCTGGATGAAGACCCGCGATCCATGCTACGGAGCCGTCCTTGTGGCCGTGTGGCGTCGCAGAATGCGGACCACCAGACTCGGCAAGGTCACCTAGACGGGAAGATTCCAGAAAGGCCCGTCAGGGTTACCCAGCCAAACCCTTTGTTCCTCGCGCGTCACCGTGAGCCCGAAGCCTGACTGGTCCGGGGCGCCTGCGGCCAGCCAGGTCAGGACGGCATCCTCCACGGCGTGCCACAGCTTCAGCGGGCCGTGCTGTCGGACCAGCCATCCTTCGCCGTCTGGATTGCGGCGTGTCGTGGCCTGAGAACCGGTGGCTACGTCAAGCAGGATGACTTGGTCACCGAACCCCATCTTCTCAGCCGATGGAGCGCCGAGCTGGGCGACGAATCTACCGGTCCGACCGTGCAGCAGATTCGGATCGATCGTGCTCTCGCGTTCGACGCCGAGTCCGAGCACATACGACGACCGCGGTGGGCGTGCGTGCGGGCGGGCGGGCATGAACGACACGCCGTCAGCCAAGAATCGTCCGCTGGCGGTGCCGTCGTCGGCCAGGGTGAGGTGTGCCAGCGCGCTGCCGAGCATCCATCCGGACAGCGGCGTTGTGATGGTGCCGCCGTCGCTTACCTGCTCCATCCACGGCAGCGGGATGTACCGCACTGAGCAGGTAGCGATCAGACGGTTGTACTCGGCGTTCTTGTCGTAACCGTGCAGGCCATCCCCGGCGATGAGCGTGGGAGCGTACCCGGCGGCCTCCAGTGCCGTGCGGGCGCGAGCCGCAGCCAACTTGTCATACTCGATGCTGGTCACGAACGAGTCGCCCAGGCGTTCGCACATGAGTGCGGTGGAGTACCCCGTACCCGTCCCGATCTCCAGGACGCTTTCGCCGTCCTTGATGCCGGCTCGTTCCAGCATCATCACGACCAGGCTTGGCATCGTGGAGGATGACGTGGGGTCGCCGAGCGTGGTGCTCCCGGCGGCCTCGGCCGGAGTGCCATCCACCTGCGTAACCCACGTTTCGTCGGAGTAGGCCAGTTCCAACCACTTCTCCTTCGGCATGCGGCCTCGCAGCATGGAACGCCACTCGTCACCCGCCGCCCCTTCCTCTTGGGTGAAGACGGCTTCGCCCAGGAACCGTTCGCGCGGCACCATTTCGATGGCGCGACGCCAGCCGGGATCAGTCAGCGCGCCCAGCCTCTCCAGGAGATCGGCCAACTCCTGGCGGAGCTGCCTCGGGGTGGGACTCATGACGATCCTTTCGGGCGGGTCAGCATGTCGGCTATGGCGCTGGCGATCTGCTGGGGAATTGGGTCGTCGAACCATGCCCATTGGCCGTTGGGGTTGCACTCCAAGAACACCCATTCGCCTTCGGGCTCCAGGCAGAAGTCGAACGCGCCGAAGACCAATCCGAATCGGTCCAAGTAGGTTCGCATGCCTTTGACGACGGCTGGAGGAGCGTCGATCAGCTCGTACGACAGCGAGTCGTAATAGAGCCGCCAATCCAAGGCGGGGGCACCGTTGATGCGCACTGGGAAAACGCGGTCACCCACCATCGTCACTCGAACGTCGGCCACCTTTTCCACTTGCTTCTGGAACAAGTGGGCCGCCCCGCTCACCGTCTCGTCCAGGTCCTCGTGGTCGATACGGTGAGCCCAGATGGTCCGCCACTTGCCAGTTTCGGACTTGTACGGGGTGGACCACAGCGGCTTGAACACAGTTCTGCCCGGCCGCGAGATGAAGCCGTCGGCGCTGCGGAGCCGGTTGGTGATCAAAGTGTGTGGGATGGTCAAGCCGCATGCGGCCGCGGTGGCGAGTTGGAGCGGTTTGTACTTGGCATCGCGATTGCGGAACGGGTGGTTCAGGTAGAACGTGCCGGGGAGGGCCGCCAAGACTCCGCCCAGGCCGTAGCGGGCCTGATCGGCCGTCCAGGCTGCGCTGCCAGGGTCCAGGTTCGGCGACGGCCGATACGGTGTGGGCTGACGCCAGTAGACGGCGCTGACGTTGGACAGATTCAGGTGGCGCGTCGGCGTGTCGATCGATCCTGTCAGTCCCGACCTGTCGAGGTAGGCGGACAGGGTGATCTCGTCGGGGAAGTCAGCGCCGGGGTCGAACCGTACGACCGGGATGTCCCGGTCGTGCAGTTCGTCCAGCACCAGGTCAGTGGTCGGATCGTCCAAGCACGCGACGACCAGGACGGGTGCCTTCATGCAGGTCAGTCCTGTTCGTAGTCCGTGACGGTGTCCGGTTTCCCGTTCGGCATGTCGGGATCCTGCCCGTCACCGGTAGGCGGTACGGTCTGGCTTGTCGTCGGCTTGTTGCTGCCGTGCTTACCGGCAGCCTCGATCGGCTTGAGGGTGACAGGGTCGGTGTAGACGCCCGTCTGCTTCACCGGATCCAGGTGAACGCGGTACGGGACGTAGGCGCTGCCGTCGTCCTGTCGGATGAATGGGGCCATCTGCGACAGCCCCCACGGGCGGGGTTTGAGCGTGAGAAGGTTCCCGGGAGACCCTGCCCCGATGTTCGCGGGGGTGGGGGCGTGGGGCACATGCATGAGCTCCTCCATCTAACTCGGGGTTTTGCTCCCCGGCCTTGAGGGGTCAGCAGTTCCAATGAACCCCCTCCGCCGAGGCCGTCTATGCGCGACGCCTTCCCGGCCGAAGACCGTCGGTTGGGGCACTCACGGCCTTCTGCGCGGGGGAGAGCCGGGGCCTCGCTTCCTATGGGGTCAGTCGGGCGCTGGCCTGCTGTTTCGGCGGCATGCCACGACCGTAAGAGCTGGAAGCGTCAGCCCGCTATAGTGTTGCAGCTTGTTGCAGAAACTCTCTTTTGAGCTGGAGAATAAGGGCTCTAACAGAGTCTCCGAAGGTGGCCCACTGCGCCATCTGTTCGAAAACTGTCATATAGATGTGGATCTCCTCCTCCCTCGTGATGTCGACTGCCGCTGTGAGCGTCTCCACCTTCACGAGACTGTCATCGAAGATCCAGAAAGCGGTCTGAGTGTGTGCACCCAAGCCGGCATCTGACGGAATGATCCCAATAGAGACATTAGGCAGGCTCATGGCAGCAAGGATGCGATCGAGCTGCTCCAACATGATCTCGATGGAACCCACTCTTGTGCGGAGCGTTTGCTCGGCCAAGAGGAAAACAAAGCGGTGGTCGCCCTCGTTGAGTACACGTTGGCGAGCCAGCCGAGCAGCCGTTGCGGCCTCACGGTCGTCTGGAAGATCGAGGAGGCGAACCCAATAGGCCATGCTTTCGACCGAGTAGGCCGCAGTCTGGAGGAGCCCCGGGATGCTCCAGTGCTCGTGTACGCGGAACAGCTTCGTGCGCTCATAGAGCGGTTGGATGTCGTCTTGGAGTCTCCGGAGGCCCCCGCGGGCTTGCTTGCGCCATTCTCGATAGAGGGAGTCCACGGTGCGCGCCTGCGCGACGAGGTCCGGGATCTGGTCTTCCACGTTGCAGGCGCGGCACCAGGCGCGGATTTCAGCGTCGGTAGGGGACTGGCCGCCGTGCTCGACGCGGCTCACCTTCGTGAAGTGAATACCCACGGCAACCGCCAGTTGCCTTCCCGAGAGACCAGCGTCCAAGCGGATCTCCCGGAGGCGGTTGCCGAACGCCTGTCTAGCTTTCTGGGCTGAACTGGTCACTGAGCGATCTTCTCGTCATACAGACGGTTTGTACTCACTGTGTGGGATGCCCAGTTCCCAAACAGCCTCGAAGGCCGATGCGCACAACCGGACGTCGTGCGGGTCCGTAGAGGTGACGAAGTCGATGTTCTGACCGTTGCCCGCGTAGTGGTGGAACACGACCAGGCGGTCGTCGAACAACCAGAAGTCGTTGCCGGGGAAGGCGACGGACGAGACGCGCCGCCGGGGTACCCAGCAGACTTCGGAGCCGGCCTCAATGTGAGGTTGCATGATGCTGTGGGACCACCGCTGATAGTCGCTCAACGGCTCGCTGACCACGTGGGCGCGCTTGAACGTCTTCCCCGCCTGGACGCCTTCACGGACAAGGTCGCACCACCCCTGAAGCCACGCGAGGTCATCGGGCTCGCCGGCCGCCCACTTGGCCATGTGCGGGAGTTCGATCGCTGTGCCGTAGGAGTCTCGCATCTCCAGATGTATGGCGGACCGTTCGAACTGTGTGAACAGCGCGTTGAACTCCTCGTAGTCGAGGCTCATCGGTCGTCCTGCGCGAAGAACGGGACGAGCCGGTCGGGAATCTCGCAAGCGATCTCGCCGGGTGGGATGTTCATCTCCGCGAGAACGGTGGGATCCGTGACGGCCCATCCTTGGACGAGCCAGGAGCCGCGATCGGTCTTGTAGAGCGTGGGGGAGCCTTGCGGCTGCGAGTTCGGGTCCTTGGCGA
The DNA here is from genome assembly GCF_040655495.1 of Nonomuraea sp. NPDC050404. Taxonomy (NCBI): domain Bacteria; kingdom Bacillati; phylum Actinomycetota; class Actinomycetes; order Streptosporangiales; family Streptosporangiaceae; genus Nonomuraea; species Nonomuraea sp. NPDC050404. The sequence goes on along the minus strand of NZ_JBFAKB010000014.1, from coordinate 247,000 downwards.
CGAGTGTGATCTTCATGGGTGCTCCCTCATATTGCAGGTTGTTGCAGGCCATGAGATGGTCGCTCGAAATGGGAAAGCCGTCAAGCCTTTGACGTATGACCGGTATAAAGGTGGTGGTGAGCAGGCATTGTTCGACTACATCGGGACGGCGACCTCATTGCGTGAATAGCAATGGCGCTGCGATATTGCCAGATTTGCGCGCACAGTGAGGGACCTTCTCTTTGCAGCAGTTTCGCGTGATGGTCGCTCGCGAGCGTTCCAGGCTGGCGTGAAGGTCAGCGCTACCTTTTGGTGATTGGGTGAGCTGTTTTCTTGGGCGACATCACGGCTGGGACTGCGGCCTCATGGTGCTGGGCGTTGCGTCCGGGGAGCGCGAGGGGTCGGCAGACCTCTCGCCGGGGGTGCGGGGGCTTGCCCCGCTTGGGCGCGGCCTGAGCCCTGTCGTGCGAAGCGCGTCTCACTGGGAAGCCCTTGCAGTTGAGCCCCGTGCGGTCTGAACTCCATCGCGCGAAGCGCGTCTCACTGGACAGTCCTTGCGGTTGGGCCCTGCACGGCCTGAAGTGCAGCTTGATTTGCGTTCTATGCTACTGACCTGGTGTTATGCGATCGTGACTTGACCTGCAAGTTACATCCAGGTTTCATGTCCCCACTACCGTAAACGTTTACAGAGATCGTTCCGTAAACGTTTACCGTTTGAGGAAGGACAGCCTTGGCCGACGGACCCACGATCAACACGATCGCCGAGCGTGCCGGTGTCTCGATCGCCTCCGTCTCGCGGGTGCTGAACGGCCTGCCGACCAGGCAGGAGACCGTGCGCAAGGTGATGGCCGCGGCCGACGAGCTCGGCTACGTGCGCAACGCCGTGGCCAGGTCGCTCAAGTCGCGCCGCACCCATCAGGTCGCCTTCGCCATGGCCGACATCGGCAACCCGGCCTACCTGGCCATGCTGCGCGAGATCCAGCCGGTGCTGAAGGCCGCCGGGTACCGGCTCGTGCTGCACTCGACCGACGCCGTCGTGGCGGACGAGATCGACGTGCTGCACAGCCTGGGCGAGCGGTACGTGGACGGGCTGATCATGAGCCCCCTGCGCGTCACCGAGGCGCACCTTGAGATGCTGGCCGCGGCCAGGGCCCCCGTCGTGATCATCGGCTCAGTGCCCGAGGGCACGCGGGTGGACAACGTGCGGGCCGACTCGCGGACCGGCGTACGGCTCGCGGTCGATCACCTCTACGAGCTCGGCCGCCGCCGCATCGCCATGGTCAACGGCCCCCTCGACACCGTCCCCGGCGCCGCGCGCGGCGCCGCCTACCGTGAGGCGCTCGCGGACCTCGGCCTGCCCTACGACGACGACCTCGTGCAGATCGGCGACTTCTACCGCCGGCAGGGCCGCGGCGCCGTGGCGGACCTGCTCGCCAGGGTGCCCGACGTGGACGCGCTGATGTGCGCCAACGACCTGATCGCGCTCGGCGCGCTGGACGTGTTGCGCGCGGCGGGCCGGCGGGTGCCGGAGGACGTGGCGGTGGTCGGCATGGACGACACCGACCTGGCCGCCGCCTCCTGGCCGTCGCTGACCAGCGTCTCGCTCGGCTCGGCCGAGCGCGGCAAGGCCGCCGCCGAACTGCTGCTCGAACGGCTGCGGGGCGGCGATCGCGAGCCCCGGGTGGTCACCGTGCCGCCCCGCCTGTCGGTACGGGCCTCCACGGCGGGCGCCGAGTACGAGCGCACCTACCGGGCCAGGACGGAAACCGGCGGCACCCGTACGGACAACAAGGCGAGCAAGGAGAACGAGGAGTGACGGCGACCGTGACGAGACCGGCGCCGCCCCGGCGGCCGGGGGCGAGGCGCCGGGGGGTCTCGCGCCAATCGCGCGAGATGTGGGTGCTGATGCTGCCGGCGCTGGTGCCGGTGCTGCTGTTCAGCGTGGGCCCGCTGCTGTACGGCATCGGCCTGGCCTTCACCGACGCCCGCAACACCCGCGTACACCAGACCGAGTTCGTGGGCCTGGAGAACTTCACCCGCCTGCTGGGCGACGAGGACTTCTGGGCCTCCTTCCAGATCGGCGCGATCTGGTCGATCTCGGTGACCGTGCTGCAGTTCCTGGCCGCGCTCGGCCTGGCGCTGCTGCTGAACGAGAAGCTGCGCGGCGGCGCCGTGGCCAGGGTGTTGTCGGTCGTGCCGTGGGCGATGCCGCCGGTGGTCATCGGCCTGATGTGGAAGCTCGTCTACCACCCCGACGCGGGCGTGCTGAACGACCTGCTCGGCACCGACATCAACTGGCTGGCCGACTTCTCCCTCGCGCTGCCCGCGATCATCGTGGTCGGCATCTGGGCGGGCATGCCGCAGACCACGGTCGTGCTGCTCGCGGGCCTGCAGAACGTGCCCAAGGAGCTCTACGAGGCCGGTGAGATGGACGGCGCGGGCACCTGGCGGCGCTTCTGGAGCATCACGCTGCCGCAGCTCCGGCCGGTGATCGTGGCGATCACCTCGCTCGACTTCGTGTGGAACATCAACCAGTTCGGCCTGGTGTACGTGCTTACCCAGGGCGGCCCCGGCGGGCGTACACGGCTGCCGATGTTGTTCGCCTACGAGGAGGCGTTCAGGTACCGCATGGCCGGCTACGCCTCGATGCTCGGCCTCGCGATGGCGATCGTCGTGCTCGCGGTGCTCGGGCTGTACCTGTGGCGGCAGATGAGGGAGACCAAGTGAAACGTGTTTCGCAGTACGTCGCCCTGGTCGCGTACGTCGTCTTCCTGGCCTTCCCGCTGCTCTGGCTGTTGTCCACGGCGCTCAAGACGCCGCAGGAGATGGCGCTGACCGAGCCGACGTGGATCCCGCGCGAGCCGACGCTGGCCAACTTCGGCGACGCGTTCGGGGAGCAGGACCTGGTCGGCGCGTCGTTGCGCAGCCTGGTCGTGGCCTTGTTCGCGAGCGTGATCACCGTGCTGATCTCGTTGCCCGCCGCCTACGCCATGGCGCGCCACCGCAGCCTGATCAACAAGATCGCCATCGGATGGGTGCTGGTCAGCCAGGTGTTCCCGTTCATCCTGATCATCATTCCGCTCTTCATGATCCTGCGCGACATGGAGCTGGTGAACACGCTGCCGGGGCTGGTGATCGTGCACGTGACGTTCACGCTGCCGTTCGCGTTGTGGATGTTGCAGGGGTACGTGCGCGCGGTGCCGCCCGAGCTGGAGGAGGCCGCGGCGGTGGACGGGGCGAGCCGGTTGCGCTCGATCGCCAGCGTGGTCGCCCCGCTGCTGGCGCCCGGTGTGGTGGCGACGCTGCTGTTCTCGTTCATCTCGTCCTGGAACGAGTTCATGTTCGCGCTCGTGATCCTGCAGGACCCCGACGTCATGACTCTCCCGCTCACGCTGGTGAGGTTCACCGGCCCCGAGGGGGTGGCCAGGCTCGGCCCGCTGGCCGCGGCGTCGCTGATGGCGACGATCCCGAGCCTGATCTTCTTCGCAATCATTCAGCGGCGACTGAAGTCCGGCCTGATGGCCGGCGCCGTGAAAGGCTAGGAGGCCCACATGCGAATCAAGTCCGCGCTGGCGGCGGCGGCGATGCTCACGCTCGCCGCGGCATGCGGCGGCGGGGGAGGCGGCGAGTCGTCCTCCGCCGACGGGCCGGTCAAGATCGACTTCCTCAGCCTGGCGTGGCAGAAGGAGTCCGTCGCCGCGAACAAGCAACTCGTGGACGAGTGGAACAAGGCCAACCCGAACATCCAGGTCACCTACGTCCAGGGCAGCTGGGACAACGTCAACGACCAGCTCGTCACCCAGTTCTCCGGCGGCACCGCGCCCGACGTCATCCACAACGACTCGCCCGCGCTGTCCGGCTTCGCCTCCGACGGCTACCTGCTGGACCTGAAGGACAAGCTGCCCGCCGAGCTGAAGAGCGACATCCCGCAGACCGCCTGGGACACCACCACCTTCGACGACGGCAAGGGCGGCCAGGGCGTGTACGGCGTGCCGTTCCTGCAGGAGTCGCAGGTCATCATCGCCAACAAGAAGCTGCTGGAGGCGTCCAAGGTCCGCGTGCCCACCACGGACAACCCGTGGACCTGGGAGGAGTTCTCCGCCGCCGCCAAGAAGATGACCAAGGGCGGCACGTACGGCGTCGCCTGGCCGATGAAGTCGCCGGTCAACAAGACCCTCAACCTGGCGCTCAACTTCGGCGGCACGTTCTTCCAGACCGCGGGCGGCAAGACCACCGCCAAGGTCGGCCCCGAGGAGCGCGAGGTGCTCCAGCGCATTCACGACCAGCTCCACAAGGACAAGTCCGCCGACCCCACCGCCCTCGGCCAGGGCACCGCGGACCCGCTGCCGGCCTTCTACCAGGGCAAGTTCGCGCTGCTGCCGACCGGCGTCTACCTGCGCCAGCAGGTCGTCGAGCAGGCGCCCGACGACTTCGAGTGGGTGACGCTGCCCGCCCCCAAGGGCACCAGCGCCCAGCAGGGGGCCGTCTCGCAGACGTTGTCGGTCGCGCAGGAGAGCGAGCACCCGGACGAGGCCATGAAGTTCATCTCCTTCTTCCTCAACGGCGCGAACCAGGCCAAGCTCGCCAAGGGCGACTGGCTGCTGCCGACCTCCCAGAAGGCCGCCGCCGACCCGGCGATGACCACTGAGGAGAACGGCTGGGACGTGGCGACCGCCTCGGGCAAGAACCTGGTCGTGGCGCCGTTCCTCAAGGTCAACGGGTTCGACGAGTGGAAGAGCAAGGTGGCCACGCCCGCCCTGCAGGAGTACTTCGCGAACAAGGTCACGCTCGACGAGGCCGCCAAGCGGCTGGTCGAGGACGGCAACGAGGTTCTGGAGCGTTACCAGCGGTGACGGTTACGCACGACGTACTGCGGGACAGGGCCCGGGGGTGCCTGCTCGGCCTGGCGGCCGGCGACGCCCTCGGGGCGCCGGCCGAGAACCTCACGCCGGCGGAGATCCGCCGGCGGTGGGGGAGGCTGACCGAGATCGAGGGCGGCGGCACCGACGACACGGAATACGCGATCTTCGCGGCCTCGCTGCTGGTACGCCACGGGCACGAGCTGACCGCGGCGGACGTGGCGGCGGCCTACCGTTCGCAGATCATTCCGCTGGTGACGGGGCCGATGCGCGGCGCCGGCTTCTCCGAACTGGGCACCATCGAGGCCCTGCGGCGCGGCCTCCAGCCGCCCATGACGGGGCTGACGCACTCGCACGGCTGGTCTGACGGGCTCGCGATGCGGGCCGCGTCCTACGGCGTCTTCTGCCCGGGAGACCCGGCGGAGGCGGCCCGGCTGGTGGAACAGGACGGGCTGGTCAGCGGCTCAGGCGAGGGCATACTCGGCGGCCGGGCGGTCGCCGGTGCGGTGGCCGCCGCGATGGGCGGGGCCGCGCCGCGCGAGGTGGTGTCGGCGGCGCTGTCGGTGATCCCGGCGGACTCGTGGACGGCCAGAAATGTGGAACGTGCCCGCGAGGTGTTCGACAACGCCGCGCCCGACCTCGTCGAGGCGCTGCACAGGGCCTTGGTCGTCAGGCACTACCCCTGGACCGACGTCGCCCCCGAGGCCGTGGCGCTGGCGCTGGCCGCGTACCTGGCCGGGGACGGCGACGTCGAGGCGGTCGTGACGTTCGGGGTGAGCCTGGGCAGGGACGCCGACACGATCGGCGCCATCGCCGGGGCCATCGCCGGAGCCGGACGGGGCGAGCGGGGTGTGCCCGCGCGCTGGGCCGCCAAGATCGGCCCCGTGACCGGCAAGTGCCTGCCCGTCGTGGCCGGAAGACACGTGCTGGACGTCGCGGACGAACTCGCCGACGAACTCGCGGATGAACTGGCGGAAGGACTGTAGATCGTAATGTCGGGGGACAGAATCAGGGGGGCCTTCGCCGGGCTCGCCGTGGGTGACGCCGCGGGCTGGCCGGCGGCCAGGCACCGGGCGGCCCTGCACGCGCCCTGGAGCCGCCGCCTGCACCGCGAGCTGGACGCGTTCGCCGAGGAGCACCGGGTCACGACCCTGCCGGTGCCGTTCGCGCTGAACCAGCCCACCGCGCCGCTGCGGGTGGGCCCGTCGGACGACGCCGAGTGGCTGGCGTGGACGGCGCTGACCATCGACCGCCCGCGCGCCGAGGCGTTCAGGGAGCTCATCCCGGGCAGACAGGACGCGGGTGCGGCAAGTCCGCCGCCCATCAGGGCGCGGATCTCCGTGGCGACCGCGCTGGACAACCTGGCGGGCGGTGTCGAGCCACCCGCCTCGGGGCACGACAATCCACACCATTTCGACGACGCCGCCGCCGTACGGGCCGTCGCGTTCGGCGTCCTGGGCAGGGACCCGACGCCGGACGCGCAGGTGACCAACGCCGGCGACGGCGTGCTGGGTGCCCTGGCCATGGCCGCCGCCGTGGCCGAGGCGGTGGCCTCCGGCGAGGTGACGAACGCGGTCGAGGCCGCGCTGGCCGTACTGCCGCAGGACACCGCCATCGGGCACAACGCCCGCCTGGCCGTGGCGGCGGCCAGGAAGGCGGGCGACCCGTTCGGCGCGATCCCCGCGCTGGACGCCGCGCTGCTCGACCACGTCTACAGCTACGGCGTGGGCGCGGCGCAGACCGTTCCCGTGGCGCTCGCGCTGGCCGAGGCGGCCGGCGGCGAGCTGATGAGAGCCGTGCCGGCGGCGGCGTGCCTGGCCCCGCTGGCCGACTCCGCGCCGGCGCTCACCGGAGCGCTGGCGGGGGCCTGCGGCGGGTTCGAGGCGATCCCGGAGGGGTGGACCGCCTCGGCCCGTACGCTGGCCGGTTGCTGCCTGCCTGACCTGGCGGGCCGAGATCTGATCGAACTACTGGAAGGAATCGCATGACGCCGCTTGAAGACAGGGCCACTGGCTGCGTGGCGGGGGCGGCGGTCGGTGACGCGCTGGGCGGCGCGACCGAGGGCTGGACTCCCGAACAGATCGTCGAGCGGTACGGGGGCCGCGTCGAGGGCATCGTGCCCCCGTACAACGAGGACTGGGCCAACGCCCGCCCCATCGCGCCGTACCACAAGGGCGACGGCCACATCACCGACGACACGTTGATGACGCACGCCCTGATCCGCGTGTACGAGAAGGCCGGCCGCCACCTCGACGCGTACTCCATGGCCGAGCACCTGGTGCCCGAGCTGATGGGCGAGCGCCGCTGGATTCCCGAGCTGGAGGCCGAGGCGCTGCCGCTGCAGCGGATCTTCCTGGCCGAGAAGTGGATCGTGGCCCGCCTGCACTACGGCCACGCCGACCCGCGCGAGGCCGGCGTCGGCAACATCGTCAACTGCGGCGCCGCCATGTACGTGGCCCCCGTCGGCATCGTCAACGCCGCCGACCCCGACGCCGCCTACGCCGAGGCCATCGACCTGACCGGGGCCCACCAGTCGAGCTACGGCCGTGAGGCCGCCGGCGTCATGGCCGCCGCCGTCGCCGAGGCCATGCGTCCCGGCGCCACCGCCGACTCCGTGGTGGCCGCCTGCCTGCGCCTGGCCAAGGACGGCACCAGGGCCGCCATCGAGGCCGTCTGCGAGGCCGCCGCCGGGCTCGGCCACTGGGACGGCTCGTTCGAGACGCTGCGCGCGGCCGTCAAGCCGTACGACACCGTCGCCGACACCTACCGCGACCAGGGGCTCGGCGCGCGCAGGCCGAGCCGGGTGCACAGCATCGAGGAACTGCCGCTGGCGCTGGGATTCCTGGTGATCGCCAAGGGCGAGTACCGCGACACGGTGCTGGGCGGGGTCAACTACGGGCGCGACGCCGACTCGATCGCCTCCATGGGCGGCGCCATCGCGGGCGCGCTGGGCGGATTGTCGTCCGTGCCGGCGGAGTGGGTGGAGCGGGTGGGGGTGGCCAGCCGTACGGATCTGGTGGCTCCCGGGCTCGCCGCCGCCGGGGTGGCGCGCCGGGTGCACGCCGATGACCTCGTACGCCGCCGCGCCCACGAGTCGGCCTTCGCCGGCCTCGACCGCGCATGATCAGGCTCACCTGGGTCCAGCCCGAGGACCTCGTCGGCCACGAGCTGCGCCAGGCCGCCGAGGACGGCCGCGACGCGGGCGAGATCGCGGCCCGCTGGCGGGCGGCTGGCGGGCACGACGCCCCGCCGCGCGCCGGCGCCTCCGAACCGGACGCCGTGCGCCTGCGCGGGCTGGCGGAGGAGCTGCTGGACGAGCTGGCCGCGCTCCCGTCCCCGCTGCCCGAACCGTCGGACCTGACGGGCATCATCGCCGCCTGCCCGGACTGGCCCGAGTCACCACAGACGAGCGTCGAAGTGGATCCGGCGCGGGTGCTGGGCGCGTGGCTGGGGCGGGCGGCGGGATGTGTGCTGGGCAAGCCGGTGGAGAAGATCCCGCGCGCGGGCATCAGGCAGATCGCCGAGGCCACCGGCAACTGGCCGATCAGCGGCTGGTTCACCGCGCGCGGCCTGCCGGACGACATCGCCCGCCGCTGGCCGTGGAACCGCCGCAGCGCCGTCAACTCCCTGGCCGAGAACATCGACGGCGTCCCCGAGGACGACGACCTCAACTACCCGCTGCTGGCCCTGTCCCTGCTGGAGCGGCACGGGCGCGGCTTCACCACCGACGACGTCGCCAAGTTGTGGCTGGACGAGCTGCCCGCGGGCCGTACCTTCACCGCCGAGCGGGTGGCGTACCGCAACCTCCTGGACGGCGTCGAGCCCCCGGCCACGGCCACCTACCGCAACCCGTTCAGGGAGTGGATCGGCGCGCTGATCAGGGCCGACGTCTACGGCTGGATCAACCCGGGCGACCCGGCCGCGGCGGCCGGGCACGCCTGGCGCGACGCGCGGCTCACGCACACCGCCAACGGCATCTACGGCGCGATGTTCGCCGCCGCGATGTGCGCCGCGTCGCTGGTGGCCGATTCGCCGGAGGAGGTCGTACGGGCGGGCCTGTCCGTGGTGCCCCGGGGCTCGCGCCTGCACGAGGCCGTGAGCCTGGCCGCCGCCGACGCCGCCCGCGAGGACGACTTCGAACGCGTCATCGACCGCCTGCACGAACGCCACGGCGGCCTGCACTGGGTGCACACGATCAACAACGCCGCCCTCGTGGCCGCCACGCTGATCCACGGCCGGGGCGACTTCACCGCCACGATCGCCGGAGCGGTGGCCGGCGGCTGGGACACCGACTCCGCCGGAGCCACGGCCGGGTCCGTCGCGGGCGCGCTGAACGGCGGCGTGCCGGACCGCTGGCGCATGCGCGACAGCCTGGCCAGCAGCCTGACCGGGTTCGACGGGGTGGGTCTTGCGGTGCTGGCGGACCGTACGCAGGAGATGATGAAGGCATGATCTCGGTTTTCGGCAGCGCCAACATGGACCTCGTCGCGTTCGTCTCCCAAGCCCCGAAACGCGGCGAAACGGTCACCGGGCACCGGTTCCGCACCGTGCCCGGCGGCAAGGGTGCCAACCAGGCCATCGCCGCGGCCCGCGCGGGCGGCGAGGTGAAGTTCCTGGGGGCCGTGGGCGACGACGCGTTCGGCACGGAGATGCGGGCCACGCTGGAGCAGGCCGGGGTTGACGTGCACGGCCTGCGCCAGGTGCCGGGGCCCAGCGGCATCGCGCACATCGTGGTGGACGACGAGGGCGGCAACTCGATCATCATCGTGGCCGGCGCGAACGGCACCGTCACCGGCCCCTCGGGCGAGGACCTGGCCGCGATCGCCTCCTCGCGCGCGCTGCTGCTGCAACTGGAGCTGCCCATGAGCGCCGTGGCGGCGGCGGCGCAGGCCGGCAGGGTGGCGGGCGTGCCGGTCTACCTCACTCCCGCGCCCGCCCGGCCACTGCCCGCCGAACTGCTGGAGGCGGTCACGACGCTGGTCCCGAACGAGCACGAGGCCGCCGCGATCACCGGCGTGACGGGCGCGGACGGCGCCCTGGAAGCGCTGCTGGAACTGGTCGAGGAGGCCGTGATCACGCTGGGCTCCGAGGGCGCGCTGTACGGGTCGCGCTCGGGGGAGCGGCTGCGGGTGCCCGCGGTGAAGGTGAACGCGGTGGACACGACCGCGGCCGGCGACACGTTCGTGGGCGCGCTGGCCGTGGCGCGCGCCGAGGGACACGGCATGGCGGACGCCCTGGCCTTCGCCTCCGCGGCGGCGGCACTGTCGGTGCAGCGCGAGGGCGCGAGCACCTCGATGCCGACCCGCCTGGAGATCGAGGACGCCCTGAGCTGACCCGCGCGCCCCCGGTTCGGGCCTTGCCTGCGGGGCAGGTGGCAGCCATGAGCGAGACATCCCAAGAGCTGCCCGACGCGATCGGTGGAGTGGACGGCGAGAGTGACGTGATCGCCGAGCGGGCGGGCTGTGACACCCCGAGGTCACGCCGCCCGGTGCACGCCGACCCGCCCGACAAGCAGGACCCGCCCGGTACGCGGGAGAGGTCCGAGCAAGGGGAGAAGCCGGACGACGAAGAGGATGACGAGGACGAGGAGGAGGACGTCATCCGGTCGGACGCGGAAACCGGCTGATCAGCGGTCAGGGGCGCGGGCGGTGCAGGTGGGCGAGGGTCTGCTCCAGTTCCGTCCGTAGGATGTCCTCGGCCGCGTCCTTGTCGCCCTCCCGGACGGCCGCCACCAGCGCCGCATGCGTGTCGTGCCCGGGGTTGCGCTCGTGCTCGCGCAGCCCCAGCAGCTCCACCAGGTCGATCAGCCGCTCCCGCAGCGCAGGCGCGAACTCCGCGAACAGGTCCGACAACACCGGATTGCGCGCGGCCGCCACCAGCGCCGCGTGCAGCGCGATGTCGGCGTCGACGAAGGCCGCGTCGTCGCCCGCCGCCGCCCGCTCCCGTCCGGCCAGCGCCGCCGTCAGTGCCGCCACGTCCTCCTCGGTACGCCGCTCCGCCGCCAGCCTGGCCGCCTGCGTCTCGACGATCATGCGGACCTCGTACACGTCGGTGATGGCGGCCCGGCGCAGCCGTCCGGGCCAGTCCTGCGCCGGTTCCGTGGCGATCACGAACACGCCCGACCCCTGCCGGGCCTGCACCAGCCCCGCCCCGGCCAGCGCCCGCAGCGCCTCCCGCACCGTCGAGCGGCCCACCCCGAGCGTCTTGGCCAGCGCGTTCTCCCCGGGCAGGCGGGTGCCCACCGGCCACTCGCCCTCGGTGATCTGCGCGCGCATACGCTCGGTCGCCTGCTCGACGAGTGGGCTGGGGCGGAGTGATGCGAGCGGCATGGAGAGAACCTCTCAGCTTGTCTGAGGACCTGTGTTGTGGTTAGTCTACCGCCCATGACGTCGTACGGCCTCCTCCTTCTTGGTCGCCGCGGCGGGGCCTGACCGGACCGGCACCCCGCCGCGGTGGTCCCGGGCGCCCGCCGGTCTCCCCGTCAAGATCAGAAGGAAGACGTACGTGTACGACTGGAACAGGCAGAGCCCCGGCAGCATGCCGTACCACCGCTACAAGCCCGCCCACGAGCGCGTCGAGGTGCCGCTGACCGGCCGCGCCTGGCCGTCGCGGCGCATCACCGGCGCCCCGCTGTGGGTGCCCGTCGATCTGCGCGACGGCAACCAGGCCCTGGCCGAGCCGATGGACCCGGAACGCAAGCGCCGCATGTTCGACCTGCTCGTCCGCATGGGCTTCAAGGAGATCGAGGTCGGCTACCCCTCCGCCAGCCAGACCGACTTCGACTTCGTCCGCCACCTGGCCACCCCGGGCGTCGTGCCGGAGGACGTGACCGTGGTGGTGTTCACGGCCGCGCGCCGGGACCTCATCGAGCGCACGTTCGCCGCCATCGAGGGCATGTCACGGGTGGTCGTGCACTTCTACACCGCCACCGCGCCCACCTGGCGCGACGTGGTGCTCGGGCACGACCGGCGCGAGCTGCACGCCCTGATCAGGGACGCCGCCGGGCAGGTCGCCCGCCTGGCCGGCGACCGCGACATCCGCTTCCAGTTCTCGCCCGAGGTGTTCAACCTCACCGAGCCGGACTACGTGCTGGAGGTCTGCAACGACCTGACCGCGCTCTGGGACGCCTCCCCTGACCGCCCGGTGATCCACAATCTGCCCGCGACGGTCGAGGTGGCCACGCCCAACGTGTACGCCGACCAGATCGAGTACATGCACCGCCACCTCGACCGCAGGGATTCGGTGATCCTGTCCGTGCACCCGCACAACGACCGCGGCACCGGCGTGGCCTGCGCGGAGCTGGCCGTGCTGGCCGGCGCGCAGCGGGTGGAGGGCTGCCTGTTCGGCAACGGCGAGCGCACCGGCAACGTGGACCTGGTGACGCTCGCGCTCAACGTGTACTCCCAGGGCGTCGATCCCATGATCGACCTGTCCGACATCGACGAGGTGCGCCGGATCGTCGAGCACTGCAACCGCCTGCCGGTGCCCGACCGCCACCCGTACGCCGGAGACCTCGTCTACACCGCCTTCTCCGGCACCCACCAGGACGCCATCAACAAGGGCATGGCCCACCACGCCAAGCGGGCCGCCGACCTCGGCGTGCCGCCCGAGCAGGCGCCGTGGGAGGTGCCGTACCTGCCGATCGACCCGGCCGACGTGGGCCGCGACTACCAGGCGGTCATCCGCGTCAACAGCCAGTCGGGCAAGGGCGGCGTCGCCTACCTGCTCAACGTCCACCACGGCCTGGAGTTGCCGCGCCGCCTGCAGATCGACTTCTCCTCGGTCGTCCAGCGGGCCACCGACGGCAGCGGCGAGGAGATCACCGCCGGGCAGCTCTGGGAGCTCTTCGAGGCCACCTACCTCGCGCCGGGGGAGATCAGCGCGCTGTCCGCCTGGAACACGGTGGAGAGCGCGCCCGGCACGCACGAGTTCACCGGCACGCTGCGCAGCGGGCGCGAACTGCACGGCACGGGCAACGGCCCGCTGTCCGCGCTGACCGCCGCGCTGGCCGCCGACGGGATTGAGGTCGACATCATGCACTACGCCGAGCACGCCCTGGACCCGGGCCGGGGCAGCCGGGCGATCGCCTACGTCGAGGCCCGCGTGAACGGCGTCACCCGGTGGGGCGCGGCCCGGGACACCTCGATACTGACGGCCTCGGTGCACGCGGTGCTGGCCGCCGTCAACCGGGCCATCGAACGGGCCTGAGCCCCTATTTCTGGGCGGCGGCGCCGGCCGACAGGTGCGCCGCGCACTCCTCGCGATAGCGAAGCGTGCGTGCGCGCACCCGCTTCGGGTCGGCCAGCACGGCCCTGGAGACCGACGGCAGTACGGCGTGGCGTACGGACCCGAACAGCCGCGCCACGTCGGCCGGGGTCGCCCCCTGGGCGCCGAGCCCGGGCGCCAGGATGGGCCCGTTGAGGTCGGTCAGCGAGTGCTCGATCGAGGGCAGCGTCGCGCCCATGACCACCCCGACGGGCCCGAACGGGGCATGCCCCTCGTTCGCCGCCGCGGCCCCCGCCAGCACCTGGTCCGCGACGAGCCGCTGCAACTCGGCCGCCTCCGGGTTGGAGGTGCGGGCCAGCACGAACACGCCCGCGTCGTTGGCCATCGCCGAGGAGATCGCGCCCTGCAACGACCCGAACCCCAGGTACGGGCTGAGCGTCACGGCGTCGGCGGCCAGCGGGCTGCCCTTGTCGAGGTAGGCCTCGGCGTAGGCGGCCATCGTGCTGCCGATGTCGCCGCGCTTGACGTCGAGCAGCACCAGCGTGCCCGCCTCGCGCAGGTCGGCGATGGTGCGCTCCAGCACGGCGATGCCACGGCTGCCCCAGCGCTCGAAGAAGGCCGACTGGGGCTTGACCACGGCGGCCACGTCGGCCACCTCCTCGACGACCGTGCGGCTGAATCGTTCCAGCGCCGCGGGGGAGTCATCGAGGCCCCATCCGTTGAGCAGGGCGGGGCTGGGATCGATGCCCACGCAGAGAGGCCCGTACGCGTCCAGTCTGGCTCGCAGCCGGGCTCCGAAAGACTCGTCCATCTGGCGCTCCACGGTCGGCAGCGGGCATGAAAGGTATTCCGGAGACGATATGGTACCGAGCCCCTGTTGCCCAACCGGTGCCCGGCCCAGTCTTCCGCGGGCGGCCCAGGGGGTAGGTGTGCCACATGTACGAGATCGCCCATCGAGTGCTTTCACTGCACACCGACCCGCCGCGTGACGTCGTGGTCACCGTCGGCGTGCCCTATGAGGAACCCACGGGCGAGTGGTCCTGCCCGTACCGGATCGACGGGCTCGAAGGGTGGGAGCACGAGCGGAAGGTCTCCGGGTTCGACTCGCTGGAGGCGGTCGAGCTGGCGATGGTCATGGTCAGGGCGGCGCTGGCCGGGTCGCACGAGGCCAGGGAGGGGCTGCTGGCCTGGGACGAGGAGCCGGTGCGGCAGCGGGCGCAGACGGTGTACGTGAGCGTGGACGGGGAGCGCAACATCGCCTATCTCGCGATGAAGCACGAAATAGTGCCGGGAGAGGCCATGCGTCAGGTCGTGGCGGAGGACGTCGTCCTCGACTTCGGCGACTCCGGGCAACTCCTGGGCCTGGAGCTCACGGACGCGGCCCGGCTGCTGCCCACCGAGATGCGCATCTGACCGTCACACCCCGTCAACCACCCGGAGAATGATCGATTTCGGCGGGCCGGAATAATGACCCGCGTGAGCACCGGATCCCTCCCCCGCATCGTGGCCACCGACCTGGACGGCACCCTCCTCACCTCTACCGGAACCGTCACCCCACGCACCAGGAAGGCGCTCCGGGCCGCCCGCGCGGCCGGCGCCGAGATTGTCTTCGTCACCGCCAGACCGCCGCGCAGCGTCCCGAAGATCGCCGAGCAGGCCGGCGTCACCGGCACCGTCATCTGCAGCAACGGCGCCCTCGTCTACGACCTGGCCACGGACGAGATCATCGAGACCACCGCCCTCGCGCCGGAAGCGGCCCGCAAGGTCGCCGAGGCGCTCGCCCTGGCGCTGCCCGGCATCGGCCTGGCCGTCGAGACCGGCAGGAACCTGCTGGTCGAGGCGGCCTACACCAGGCGGGTGGAGGACGACCTGGCGGCCTACCGCGAGGTCGCCTCGGTCTTCGACGATGACCGGCCCATCGTCAAGCTGCTCGCCCTGTCACGGGAGCACACGGCCGACAGGCTGCACGCGGCCGTGTCTGCGGCGATCGGGGACCTGGCCGAGGTCACGCACTCCGGCGTGGAGGGGCTGCTGGAGATCAGCGCGCCGGGGGTGAACAAGGCGGCCACGCTCGACCGGTTCTGCCGGGAGCGGGGCGTCGGTGCCGGCGACGTGGTCGCGTTCGGGGACATGCCCAACGACCTGTCCGTGCTGCTGTACGCGGGCGCGGGCTACGCGATGGCCAACGCCCATCCCATGCTGCTGGCGGCGGCCGAACACCGGACGTTGTCCAACGACGAGGACGGCGTGGCCGTGGTGCTGGAGAACCTGTTCGGCTGAGCCTTCACCTTGGTGCCCGCCCACCCCCGCGGGCGGGCACGTCGGACATCACGCGTCGTCGTCCGACACCCGCGAGGCTCCGTCGCAGGTGGCGGGCGACTTGCTGAACAGTGGCACCAGGCCGCCGCACGTGCTCAGCGGCAGCGACACCGGCTCGATGATCTCGTCGTTGAAGATGATCACATCGCCGATGAGGGGCCTGGGACTTGGCTCCGCGGGGGCGGCGCCGTCGGCGTACGCGCTGGTGCAGCACAGCAGCGCGCCCACGACGGCGCCGAGCCCCGCGGCCGCGGGAGCGCTCACCCGCATCCGGTCCGCCATCCGGGGCACCGCCACCCGCCGTGCCACCGGTCTAGACGGCCAGCCGATCCTGCCGCGTCCGCACGGGTTGCTCCGCGCAGCCGCCGGCCTCCTGCTGCGGTCGTCCGCCCATCATGCGATCGATCAGCGCCAGCGCCAGGGCCGAGACGACGAAGGTCAGGTGGATCAGGGTTTTCCATATGAGCTCCCTGTCGGTTATGGAGGGTCTGGCCGCATTGATGAAGATCTGCAGCAGGTGGATGGAGGAGATGCCGATGATCGCCATGGCCAGCTTGACCTTCAGCACGTTCGCGTTGACGTGGGAAAGCCATTGCGGCTGGTCCGGGTGGCCCTCGATGCGCAGCCGCGAGACGAACGTCTCGTAGCCGCCGATGATCACCATGATGAGCAGGTTGGAGATCATCACCACGTCCACGAGGCCGAGGACGATCAGCATGACCGTGGTCTCGGCCGGTTTGCCGCCGAATCCCAGTTGCACCAGGTGGAGCAGCTCCATCATGAAGCGCCACACGTACACGACCTGGGCGACGATCAGCCCCAGGTAGAGCGGCACCTGGATCCAGCGGCTGAGGAACATGACGTAGCCGACGCGCCTCAGCGGTGTCTGCGGCCCGGCCGGCGTGTTGGCCACAGGCAGCTGAGCGAGTTTCACTACGACGTCAGGGCGTTGATGTGCTGAACCCAGGTCTGGACCTCGACGAGCGGGGCTTGGCCGCCTCCCGTGAGGCCGGGAAGGTTGTCGAGAACGATCGGTGGCGCGCCGCCGGCCAGCGCCAGCGTGGCGACGGCTATCAGGAATCGGACCTTCAACGGAACTCCTTGCTGCTCTGCGTGCACGCTATGGGGATGGCTGGGATCGGGCGACGTGGTGATCACGCCGTCCGCGCCGTGTCGAGGGGCGGTCCCGAGCGGTTTCCCGGCCCGTGGGTCAGGGCGCGAGGCAGTTCGTCGGTGTGAGCTCCGGCATCGTCAGCGCAGTCGGATCGACGCCTCCGGCGAGAGCGGTCGGGGTTTCGGCCAGGCACATGAGCACGGCGGCGGGGTCGACGAAGGCGTGTGCGGCCGGGGCGGCGAGCACGGTCAGGCCGCCCGCGACGAGCGCGGCGACGGCGAGTCTGCGGGGGGACGCGAAGCGCATGGAACCTCCTGGGTATCGGTAAACAACAACCGCCGACTAGCTACCCAGAGTAATGCCTCGGCAACACATCGTTTAAGTAAAGTGTTACCTGCGCTTGACGGTGAGGCCGTTGTTGCCTAGAAGGCCGCATGGCGGGCCAGGTGGTCGGCGTGGCGGATGGGCTCGGGGAGGCGGAAGCGGTTGGCCAGGCGGAGGACCTGACTCGCGGCCACGTCCAGCGCGATGCGGTGCCCCTGCGAGACGTACACGGGCTTGACGCCCCGCTGCGTGCGCAGCGCCCGGCCCACCGTGGCGCCCTCGTGGACGATCGGCGTCCAGGCGCCGCGCTCCAGGCCGGGCGGTTCGTGGGTGCCGACGAACCGCGTCTTGCCCACGCCCAGCGCCGGCAGCCCGGTCAGCACGCCCAGATGGCAGGCCAGGCCGAAGCCGCGCGGGTGGGCCAGCCCGTACCCGTCGCAGACCAGCAGGTCGGGCGTCACCTTGAGCCGTTCGAGCGCCGTCACCAGCGCGGGCAACTCGCGGAAGGCGAACAGGCCGGGGACGTAGGGGAAGGCCACCCGGCCGTGCTCCACCACCTGCTCCACCGTCCTCAGCGTCGCGGCGTCGAGCACGACCACCGCCGCCGTCAGCTCGTCGTCGCCGCGGTAGTGCACGTCCAGGCCCGCGACCAGCGCGAAGGTGTCCGGCCCCGTCAGCTCGACCCGCCCGCGCAGCCGGTCCTGGATCTCCTCCGCCTGTGCCGCGTCCGAGGGCCAGGGGTGGAGCCGCTTCACCTGCATCGACCCAAAATATCGCCGATTCTGTAGGGTTCGGCGGTATGGAGGATGTCCTGGTGATCGTCGCTCCCGGGGTGGTGGCCGACGCCGGGCTGCTGGCCGAGATCGCCGCTCGCGAGTTCGCCGCGCTCGGGACGCGGGGGAGGCTCGCGTACGCCCGGGACAGCGCCCATCTGCGCGCCCTGGCCCGCCAGGGTGACACGGTCGTCGTGCTCACCGGGTCGGACGAGCGGGAGCCGGCGCTGACCGGGCCCTCGGTGCTGGTGCGGGCGGTCCTCGATCGGGCCGACGGCGCGCCGCACATCCACGGGCGCGGCATCGAGGGGCTGGCCTGGGCGATCCGGCACGCCGCGCACCGGGCGGGTCATCCGGACGTACGGCGGATCCCCTACGGGCCGTCGCCGGAGCAGTGGGCCGACCTGTACCTGCCCGACCCGGTCACATCGGCGGCCGTGCCGGTCGTGGCCCTGGTCCACGGTGGGTACTGGCGGTCGATCTGGGCGGCCGACACCGTGGAGTCGTTGTGCGCGGGTCTGGCCGGGCGCGGGCTGGCGGTGTGGAACCTGGAGTATCGCCGCCCGGACCTGCACACCTGGGCCACCACCGTCCAGGACGTCACCGCGGGTCTCGCCGCCCTGCACGCCGCCGGACACCCCCTGCTCGACCTGGGCCGGGTGGCCGTCGCCGGGCACTCCGTGGGCGCGCAACTGGCCCTGCGCGCGATCGCCGACGGGGCGCGCGCGTCGCTGGCGGTGTCGCTGGCGGGGGTGCTCGATCTGGTGCAGTGCGAGCGCCGGTGGATGAGCAATGGCGCGGTCGCGGCGGCCATGGGTCCGGCGGGCGGCGACCTGCGTGCCTCCTCACCTCTCCTCCGCCTCCCCTTGGGCGTCCCC
Organism: Nonomuraea sp. NPDC050404; assembly: GCF_040655495.1. Lineage (NCBI taxonomy): Bacteria > Bacillati > Actinomycetota > Actinomycetes > Streptosporangiales > Streptosporangiaceae > Nonomuraea > Nonomuraea sp. NPDC050404. The sequence continues at coordinate 228,528 of NZ_JBFAKB010000014.1, read as the reverse complement.
CAACTCGTCGTCCAGGGCGCGGATGACGACCTCGATCTGGTCGACTTCGGCCGCCGTTACGCCAGGGCCGCCAGTGAGGCGGGCGATGAGGTGACATATCTCGAAATGCCCGGCGGTCATTTCGAGGTGATCGCCCCTGACACCCCCATTTGCGAGTCCGCGATCGACGCCATCGCCGCGGCCCTCAGGTAGGCGGGGGACGCGCTCCGCCGTGCGAACGTGCTGGACAGCAGCCGCGCGCCGCCGTACGAAGGAGAGATGGAGGTCACGATCGTCGGCGCAGGACCTGTCGGCTGCCTGCTCGCCTGTTACCTGGCCCGCCGCGGCCACCGCGTCACCCTGTACGAGCGCCGCCCCGACCCCCGGGAGGAGGGCCCCGACCGCGGCAGGTCGATCAACCTGGCCATCTCGGAACGCGGCATCGACGCCCTGCGCCGCCTCGGCCTCGACGGCAAGATCCTGGCCGCCGCGCTGCCCATGGCGGGCAGGATGATGCACGCCCCCGACGGCACTCTCACCTTCCAGCCCTACAGCGCCGACAGGACGAAGGCGATCAACTCCATCGACCGGGCCGACCTCAACCTGGAGCTCCTGGACGCGGCGACCGCGCAGCCGGGCGTGGAGGTCCGCTTCGGGCACCGGCTCACCGGCCTGGACGAGCGCACGGGCACGCTGTGCTTCGAGTCGGGGGAGGAGCGGGCCGAGGTGGTGATCGGGGCGGACGGCGCCTACAGCGCGGTCAGGGCCAGGTTGCAGCAGCTGCCCGGGGTGAACTTCAGTCAGGACTACCTCGACTACGGCTACAAGGAGTTGTCGATCCCGCCCAGGGACGGCGAGTTCGCCCTGGACCCGGGCGCGCTGCACATCTGGCCGCGCGGCGGCTCCATGATGATCGCCCTGCCCAACCCGGACCGCTCGTTCACCTGCACCCTGTTCTGGCCGCACGAGACGCTCGCCGCGCTGGACACCCCGCAGCGGGTCAGGGCGTACTTCGCCGAGCACTACCGGGACGCGTTCGAGATGATGCCCGACCTGGTCACGGCCTACCGGGGCAACCCCGTCGGCCACCTGGTCACCATGCGCTGCTCGCCCTGGCACGTCACCACCGGGGCCGCCACGGTCGGGCTCGTCGGCGACGCCGCGCACGCCATCGTGCCCTTCTACGGGCAGGGCGCGAACTGCGGGTTCGAGGACTGCGTGGAGCTGGACCGCTGCCTGGACGAGGCGGGCGACGACTTTCCGCGCGCGCTGGAACTGTTCGAGCGGCGCAAGACCGACACCGACGTGATCGCCCGCTTGGCGCTGGACAACTTCGTGGAGATGCGCGACAAGGTCGGCTCCCGGATGTTCCTGGCGGGCAAACGCCTGGACCACGCGCTGGAACGGGTGTTGCCCGGCTACGTCTCGCGCTATGAGCTGGTCTCGTTCTCGACGACCCCGTACTCGCGGGTGGCGCGGCGCATCGCGCGCCAGCGGGTGGCCGCCGCGCTGGGGGGCGCGGCGCTGCTCGCACTCGGATTCGCGGCGCGTCGCGGCCGGGGACTGGTGCGTACGCCCGAGGCCGAATGACACTGTGCTCATGCTGTCGTACTCCAGCGCCACCGCCGGGACGCCCCTGCTGGGCGAGACCATCGGCGAGAACCTCGAACGGACCGTGGCCCGATTCGGCGACCGGGAAGCCCTCGTGGACGTGCCCGCGGGCCGCAGATGGACCTACACGCAGCTCAACGCCGACGTGGACGACCTGGCCCGATCCCTGCTGGCCAGGGGCATCGCGAAGGGCGACAGGGTGGGCATCTGGGCGCCCAACCGGGCCGAATGGGTGATCGTCCAGTACGCCACCGCCAAGATCGGCGCGATCCTGGTCAACGTCAACCCGGCCTACCGCACCCACGAGCTGCGGTACGTGATCGAGCAGTCGGGCCTGCGCCTGCTGATCAGCGCCCTGGAGCACAAGGGCAGCGACTACCGCGCGATGGTGTCCGAGGTCGGCTTCACCGGCGTCGTCCACCTGGACGACCCGAGCTGGGAGACCCTGACCGCGACCAGGGCGGACCCGGCGGCGCTGCGGGCCCGCATGGCGGAGCTGGCCTTCGACGACCCGATCAACATCCAGTACACCTCTGGCACCACCGGCTTCCCCAAGGGCGCGACGCTGTCGCACCACAACATCCTCAACAACGGCTTCTTCGTCGGTGAGCTGATCCACTACACCGAACAGGACCGCGTCTGCCTGCCGGTGCCCTTCTACCACTGCTTCGGCATGGTCATGGGCAACCTGGGCGCGACCTCGCACGGCTCCTGCATCGTGATCCCGTCACCGGGCTTCGACCCCGAGGCGGCGCTGCGCGCGGTGCAGGAGGAGCGGTGCACGTCCCTGTACGGGGTTCCCACGATGTTCATCGCCGAGCTGGCGCTGGCGGGCAAGTTCGACCTGTCCACGCTGCGTACCGGCATCATGGCCGGCTCGCCGTGCCCCGTGGAGGTGATGAAGCGTGTCGTCGGCGAGATGAACATGCGCGAGGTGGCCATCTGCTACGGCATGACGGAGACCTCCCCGGTGTCCACGATGACCAGGTCCGACGACGACCTGGCGCGCAGGACCGAGACGGTGGGGCGGGTGATGCCGCACGTCGAGGTGAAGATCGTGCACCCGGAGACGCGCCTCACCGTGCCCAGGGGCGAGCCCGGCGAGTTGTGCACGCGCGGCTACTCGGTCATGCTCGGCTACTGGGACGAGCCGGGCAAGACGGCCGAGGCCATCGACGCGGCGCGGTGGATGAGCACCGGAGACCTGGCGACCATGGACGACGACGGCTACGTCAACGTGGTCGGCCGGATCAAGGACATGATCATCAGGGGTGGGGAGAACGTCTACCCGCGCGAGATCGAGGAGTTCCTCTACAGCCATCCGGACATCGCCGACGTTCAGGTCATTGGGGTGCCCGACGAGAAGTACGGCGAGGAGGTCATGGCCTGGGTCGTCATGCGGCCGGACGCCCGGCCGCTGACGGCCGAGCGGGTCAGGGAGTTCTGTTCGGGGCGGCTGGCGCACTTCAAGATCCCCCGGTACGTGCACGTCGTGGACGCCTTCCCGCTCACGGTGACCGGGAAGATCAGGAAGGTCGAGATGCGGGAGCGGTCGGTGGAACTGCTCGGGCTCCAGTCGGCGGCCGCCGTACGCAACGCCTGACCATCTGGTGTGGGTCAGGCGTGCGCCCGGGGTGGGTCGTGCGTGGGTCAGGCTCTGTCGAGTGCGGCGCCCGCCCGTTCGGACACCAGTGTGGCGAACCGGCCGGTCACCCGGTGCCAGACCGGCGTGGAGACCGGTTCGTCCGCCACCGCCCGCGCGTACACCTCGGCGGGATCGAAGCCGTCGGCCCGCCACTCCTTGATGCGGGCCGGCAGCACCTCGGGGTGGAACTGCACGCCCCACGCCCGCTCGCCCACCCGGAACGCCTGGTACGGGCAGGCCGCGGTCTCGGCGAGGTGCGTGGCGCCGCCGGGCAGCCGGGTGATCGCGTCCTTGTGGTGCTCGATCGCGGGCACGACCGGCGGCAGCCCGTGGAAGAGCGGGTCTCCGGCGGCCTCGGGCCTGATCGTGACCGGCAGGCTGCCGTTCTCCGGCGCGCCGGTGTCGCCGGTCACCTCACCGCCCGCGACCTCGGCCAGCATCTGCCCGCCCAGGCAGATCCCGAAGACCGGCACGCCCTCGTCCAGCGCCTGCCTCATCAGCCGCCGCGCGTCACGCAGCCACGGCGCCCGGTCGTCGTCGCCGGGCAGGTAGCCGCCGCCGAGCATGATCATGCCGTCGTGGTGGAGGCGCTCGGGCAGCGGAGCGCCCTCGTGGGCGGGCACGACGTCCAGCCCGAGCCCGGCCTCCGCCCCCAGCCAGTCGCCCATGCGGCTGAGGCCGCCGCTCCTGCTGTTCTGGACGACGAGGATGTCAGCCATCGTAGGCCTCCGCCATGAGGTCGAGGATGTGCTCGTCCACGTCGGCCACGCGGTTGAGCTTGAACATGTGCCACACGCGCCCGTCCGGCATCGGGAACGTCCTGGAGACCAGCGGGTGTTCGACCCGCCGGGGGAGCACCAGCGCGAGCGACAGGCTGCGGGCCTTGGGGCGGATCTCGGCGAACTTGTGCTCGCTCTTGAGGAACACCCCGACCCGCACCGCGTCCTCGTGCACCGGGCCGAGTCCGTCGAGCAGCCGGTCGTAGATCTCCCGGTAGACGGGCGGGTGCGGCGCGAACGTCTCCTCCACGGTGCAGCCGGGCACGCACACGTGCGACTGCCGCGTACGGGCGAACTCCCGGTCACACTCCGGGCACACCCACCGCGTCACGGCCCGCTCCCCGGCGGGGCGGGGGAGGGGCGGGTGGGCGGAGCGGATCGGGACGCGCCGCACGCTGGCGGGGCGAGGGCGCGCCGGGTCACGGCAGGTTCGCCGCCCTGGCGGTGTGGCGCAGGAGCAGGGCCGTGGTGACCGGGCCGACGCCGCCGGGCACCGGGGTGAGCGCGCCCGCCACCCGCGCGACCGCCTCGAACGCGACATCGCCGGTCAGCCCGCCGTCGTCGGTCGGATTGGTGCCGACGTCGATCACCACCGCGCCGGGCGCCACGTGCCCGGCCCCGATCAGCCCCGCCCGCCCGACGGCCGCGACCAGCACGTCGGCCTCGGCGGTGACGGAGGCCAGGTCGCGGGTACGCGAGTGGCAGACGGTGACGGTGGCGTGCCGGTCCAGCAGCAGGTGCGCCAGCGGCTTGCCCACCACGGTAGAGCGGCCGACCACCACGGCCCGCCGCCCGGCGAGCTCCACCTCGTAGTGGTCGAGCAGCGCCATCACGGCCGCCGCCGTGGCGGGCGGGAAGGCGGGCAGCCCGGCGGCCAGCCGGCCGAGCGAGAGCGGGTTGGCGCCGTCCACGTCCTTGCGCGGGTCGATGTTCGCGGCCAGTTCCTGCGCCGAGGCGCCCTCGGGCAGCGGGGTCTGCAACATCAGGCCGTGCACGTTGGGGTCGGCGCCGAGCCTGGTCAGCGTCTCGCCGATCTGGTCGGGGGCCGCCCCGGGCCCCAGGTCCACCACGTCGCAGGCGATGCCGACGCCGGCCGCGGCCTTGGCGATCGAGCGGACGTACCACAGGCTCGCCTCGTCGGCGGTGGCCACCACCACGGCAAGCCTCGGCTGCACGCCCGCCGCCGCCTCGGCCTGCGTCTGCGCCCTGATGGCCGCGGCCAGGTCCTTGCCGGTCAGCGTCCTCAAGATGTGCTCTCCTCGCCGCTCGGCGCCTTCACGACAGTCTGGTCCGCCTGCCGGTGGGTGTCCGCACGAGTCCGGTCCTCCCGCCTGGTAGGCATCCGCACGCGTCCGGTCTCCTCTCCGGTCGGCGCCTTCACGCGTTGATCTCCTCGCGTACCTCGGCGGTTACCCAGTCTGCCCTGGCGACGGAGGCGTCCACGCCCGACATGCGGATGTTCAGCTCTTCGCGTACTCGCTCGTCCTTGATGCCGCCCAGGTTGACCTCCACGTTCACCCTGGCGGTGGTGAGGGCGGCGCGGGCGGCCTCGGCGGCGGCGGCCACGTCGGTGACGACGTTGCGGTTGCCGATCGGCAGCAGCAGCTCGCACAGCTCCACCAGGCGGACCGCCGCCTCGATCACCCGGGCGGGCGGCTCGGCCGCGCCCGCGAGGGCCCTGGCGATGGTGGCGCTGCGCTCCTCGCCCTTGGGCAGCCGGTAGGCGTCGGTGACCGCGGTGAACGCCGCCGCGTCCTCCTCGGCCAGCCTCAGCGCCCGCGCCCGCAGGGTGTCGGTCTCGGCGATCACGGCGACGACGGTGTCGGCGTGGTCGGCGTATTTCTCCCCGGTGCTGTAGCGCGCCACCATGCCGAGCAGCGCGGCGGCCTGCGCCGCGTGCAGGGCCGCCGTCGCGCCGCCGCCCGGAGCCGGTACGCGGCCTGCCAGCTCGGCCAGGAAATCGTCGATCTTCATGTCGCGCATGGCGACATTCTCTCAGGCCCGGCGCGGGTCATCCCGGAACATCGGCCGGGTGGTGTCCTCCGGATTGCTGACCGGCGGCGGCAGGTACGGCGACGGCGAGGACAACGTCGACGGCTCGTGACCCCACTGCCCGGCCTCGTAGGGCCCCGCCTCGTACGGCGCCGCTTCGGCGTACCGCACCCTGCCGCGCCACCGCGACGGGAACAACGAGACGACGAGCAGCGCCACGCCGAGCACGGTCTGCATCCCCGAGTACCCGAGAGCCGTGAACCCCGCTCTCAGGCTGCCGGGCAGCAGGTCGGTCGGCAGCAGCTTCAGTCCGGTGGTCATCTCCACGAACGGCAGGACCCCCACGGCGACGAACGCCAGGCCGCCGAGCAGCGAGGCCACCGGCGACAGGCGCGAGCCGAGCAGGAAGGCCAGCAGGATCGCCGTCGCGGCGAGCACGCCGACCGCGACCCAGGAGATCCGGAACGATGAGGTGAGTTGCAGTTGGAGGTCGCCGACCCCGTACCACAGGCCGGCGGCGACGATGGGCGGCAGGAGCAGTCCCGCGAGCACTCCCAGAGCGTGACGGGCACCGTTTGACATGACTAACCCCGTTTGTTCGGCTCCGTCCCAACCTACTCGCCGGATTCGTTCAGCGTGGCGCGGTCTCCGAGTCGAGCCGGGCGCCGATCAGCTTGGGGAACGAAGCCCTGTCGCGGCCGGTGATCGGGTACGCCGGATTTCCCGACTATCCTGCCTGGTTGTGGCGTTTACTGAGAACCTCCTGTGAAGCGGCCCGGAGGGCTTTGCGGCGCCCGATCACTTGGGCATCGTGGGCCGCATGAGATCCGCGATCCTGAAGACCGCACTCGGCGTCATGGTCGCCGTCATGCTGGGCGCCACACCGGCGCAGGCGGCCACGAAGCCCGACACGTTCCCGCTGCCCAACGGGTTCCAGCCGGAGGGGATAGCGATCGGGGGCCACCACGCCTACTTCGGCTCACGCGCGACCGGTGACATCTACCGGGCCGACCTGCGTACCGGAAAGGGGGCCGTCATCAGCAAGGGGCCGGGCACGCAGTCGCTCGGGCTCAAGACCGACGGCCGCGGCCGGCTGTTCGTGGCGGGGGGCAACGCCGGGAACGCGCGGGTGATCGACCTGCGCGATGGGGAGGTCATCAAGTCCTACCAGCTCGCCACCGGCACGTCGTTCGTCAACGACGTCATCCTCGTCGGCCGCGCCGCGTACTTCACCGACTCGGCCAACCCGGTGCTGTACAAGCTGGAGCTCGGCCGGGGCGGCGCGCTGCCCGACGAGGCCGTCAAGATCCCGCTCAGCGGCGCCATCCAGTACACGACCGGCAACAACGCCAACGGCATCGCCCCGAGCCCCGACGGCAGGTCGTTGCTGATCGTGCAGTCCAACACCGGCAAGCTGTTCGAGGTGAACCCGTCCTCCGGCGTCACCACCGAGGTCGACCTGGGCGGCGAGGCGCTGACCAACGGCGACGGCCTCCTGCTGCATGGCCGCACCCTGTACGCCGTGCAGAACCGCCTGAACACGATCGCCGTGATCGGCCTGGCCCGCGACGGCGCCTCCGGCAAGGTCACCGAGCGGCTGACCGACGACAGGTTCGACGTGCCCACCACGGTCGCCGCGTACGGCCACCGCCTCTACCTGCCCAACGCCCGCTTCACCACGACCCCGACCCCCGACACCACCTACGACGTCGTGGCCGTCAAGCCCTGACCCTCACCACGCCCGCTTCACCACGACCCCGACCCCGACACCACCTACGACGTCGTGGCCGTCAAGCCCTGACCCTCACCGCGCGCCCCGGCCTCCGGGGCGCGCCCCCTACTTCTTGATCGTGTACTTGTCGCCGTAGACCTTCCAGGTCAGCGGCGGCCGCAGGTCGAGATTGCGGTCGTTAAGGAACACCCGCTGCATCGTGTCCACCCGCGTCGTGTCCCGGTGCGCCCGCTCGGCCTTCATCGCCGCCCTGCGGGCGTCGAGGAACGCGTTGAGGTAGGTCACCTCGTCCCCGCCCCGCGCGGGCGTCCTGGCCTTGGCCACCGCGGCCTTCCTGATCGCGCCGACGCTGTGCCTGCCCTGGCCGGGGCCGTGCATGACGACGGCGTCGTAGTAGACGAACTGGCCGAGCGCGCGCAGCCCGTCCTTCTTCGCCTGCCGTACGGCCGGGCCGAAGTAGACGCGGTCCCGCTCGTGGTCCTGGGCCTTGCGGAAGACGGGATCCTTGGCGGCCGTCTTCCAGTCCCTGATGAAGTGCGGGGCCAGGCCCTTGAGCGAGTCGGTCCCGTTGACCCTGCGCAGCGCGGGCAGGTACGCGGCCAGCACGTTGCCCGGCTTGCGCCGGGTGTAGAGCTCGACCAGCTCCAGCATGTCGCCGGTGCCGGAGCAGAAGCCGATGATGCCGGCCGTGTAGCCGCGATCGTCCTTGATGTCCTCGATGTAGCCGTACTGGGCCTTCCAGTCGAGCGAGGAGTTCTCCGCACTGGACACCAGCCGCATGGCGATGTCCTTCTTGTGTGGATCTGTGAGGTCGGCCGAGGGCGCGACGGTGAGGGACAGGGCCAGAACGGCAGCGGTCAGCACGGGTGGACCTTACTCCAGCGGGCGCAGCGCCGCGAGCTGCTGCTCGAACGGCACGACCTCCCCGTTGTGCGATTCCTCCGGCCGGGGAGCGCGGTGCGCCGCCAGATCGGCCAGCTCCTGCGCGGCGCGGGCGACGCGCTCGCCGAGCCCGTCGGTGAACGCGTCACGGCCGCCGCCCCAGTCCTCCGAGGCCGCGTACACGGCGGTCGGGACGACCACGGCACGCAGGTAGGCGAACAGCGGGCGCAGCGCGTGCTCCAGCGCCAGCGAGTGCCTGGCCGTGCCGCCGGTGGCCGCGATGAGCACCGGCTTGCCCGTCAGCGCGGTGTTGTCCAGTACGTCGAAGAAGGACTTGAACAGGCCGCTGTAGGAGCCGCTGAAGATCGGCGTGACCACGATGAGCGCGTCGGCCCCGGTCACGGCCTCGATCGCCGCTCGCAGCCTGGCGGCGGGGAAGCCGGTGACGAAGTTGTTGGCGATGTCCACGGCCAGTTCGCGCAGCTCCACCACGCGCACCTCCGTGCCCTGCGCCCGCTGGGCGACCGCCTCGGCCAGGCGGTCGCCGAGCAGGCGGGTGGAGGACGGCTGGGTCAGTCCAGCCGTGACGACGACGAGCTTCATGGGTCTCCTCAGGCGGTGACGGGGGTGTTCTTGGCGGCGAGCAGGGAGGCGTGGGTGGGCGCGTCCGGCACCTCGGCCGGGCGGTCCTTGGCGAACTCCCGGCGCAGCACGGGCACGACCTCCTCGCCGAGGATGTCGAGCTGCTCCAGCACGGTCTTCAGCGGCAGGCCCGCGTGGTCCATGAGGAAGAGCTGGCGCTGGTAGTCGCCGAAGAACTCCCTGAACTCCAGGGTCCGCTCGATGACCTGCTGCGGGCTGCCCACGGTGAGCGGGGTCTCGGCCATGAAGTCCTCCAGGGAGGGGCCGTGGCCGTACACGGGAGCGTTGTCGAAGTACGGGCGGAACTCGCGTACCGCGTCCTGGGAGTTCCTGCGCATGAACACCTGGCCGCCCAGGCCCACGACGGCCTGCTCGGGCGTGCCGTGGCCGTAGTGCGCGTAGCGCTGGCGGTACAGGCCGATCAGGCGCATGAAGTGCTCCTTCGGCCAGAAGATGTTGTTGGCGAAGAAGCCGTCGCCGTAGTAGGCGGCCTGCTCGGCGATCTCGGGCGTGCGGATCGAGCCGTGCCAGACGAACGGCGGCACCCCGTCCAGCGGGCGCGGCGTGCTCGTGAAGCCCTGCAGCGGCGTACGGAAGCGGCCCTCCCAGTCCACGACGTCCTCGCGCCAGAGCTTGTGCAGCAGCGCGTAGTTCTCGACGGCCAGCGGGACGCCCTGCCTGATGTCCTGCCCGAACCAGGGGTAGACCGGCCCGGTGTTGCCCCGGCCCAGCATGAGGTCCACCCGGCCGTCCGCCAGGTGCTGCAACATGGCGAAGTCCTCGGCGATCTTCACCGGGTCGTTGGTGGTGATCAGCGTCGTGGCGGTGGACAGTTGCAGGCGTTCGGTCCTGGCGGCGATGTAGCCGAGCATGGTCGTGGGGGAGGACGGCACGAAGGGCGGGTTGTGGTGCTCACCCGTCGCGAACACGTCGAGCCCCACCTCCTCGGCCTTGAGCGCGATCGTCACCATCGCCTTGATCCGCTCGTGCTCGGACGGGGTCGTGCCGTTGGTGGGATCGGTGGTGACGTCGCCCACACTGAAGATTCCGAACTGCACTTTAGTCACCATCCATGACTGTTGAATCTTTGACGGCTACGGTAGCGCCACAGGCTCCGCGGATATTCCATCATCGGGCATGTCCCGTTATGACCGGCAGGGGCACCGGGGGCCGATCGCCTCGGGCGGGGGCCTCGTGAACCGGATCGTCGCGCCGTACCAATAACAGGAGAAGACAACGGCGGAACGAGCGATCTGGTGACATATGACGACCGAGCTGACCGACGCGGCCCTGATCGAGGAATCGCTCAGGGCGCCGGAGGTGTTCACCGAGGTTTTCGCCCGTCACGCCGATCAAGTGCACCGTTACCTGGCGCGGCGGGTCGGCCCCGATGTGGCCGAGGACCTGGTGTCCGACACCTTCCTGACCGCCTTCGAGCAGCGGCATCGCTTCTCGGCCGAGCGCAGCCCCACCGGGGCGCTGCCGTGGCTGATGGGCATCGCCACCACGCTGCTGCGCGGGCACGGCCGGGCGGAGGCCCGGCGCTGGCGGGCGCTGGCGCGGATGCCTGCCGACCTGGGCGGCCTCAGTGAGCCGTCGCCCGCCGACCAGGTGGCGGAGCGGGTGGACGCGGGCGACGTCGTACGCTCGGCCGCCCGCGCCATTCGCGGCATGGCGCCCGGCGACCGTGACGCCCTGCTGCTCTACGCGTGGGCGGACCTGAAGTACGAGGAGATCGCCGCGACGCTGGAGATCCCGGTCGGCACCGTCCGATCACGGATCCACCGCGCCCGCGCGCAGTTACGCGCCGCACTCCAGCCCACCACCGCGACATCCGGCACCTGACTCACCCTCGCAGCGCCCGGCACCTGACTCACCCTCGCGACATCCGGCACCTGACCACCACCTCAGCGTCCGGGCACCCGCCCCCACCACCTCGCACTCCGGCGTCCAGTCCACCATCTGATCGTTCGCCGTCCAGCCCACCCCCAAGGAAGGCACGGCCCTTACCATGAGCGAGATCGACCTGCTCAGCAGGATAGGCGGTGATGTGCCGCCACTCTCCGAGGCGGCCCGCGACCGCATTCACGCACGGCTGATCGCCCGCGCCGCGGGCGCGCCGGCCGCCCGTTCCCCGCGCCGGGGCCTGCGGGTCGCGGCCGTGGCGGCGGCTGCCGCAGTGGCCGCCGCGGCGGCGGTGCCGCTGCTGTCCGGCACCCCGGTCTACGCCGTGGACAGGCTCGCCGATGGCACGGTGACCGTCAGGATCCACGAGTTCCTGCAACCGGAGAAGCTGCGGGACAGCCTGCGTGCCGCCGGCGTCAACGCCGAGGTGACCTACCTGCCGCTCGGCAGCGCCTGCCGGGCGCGCGCTCTGCGTACCGTCCCCGCCCAGCTCGCGGCCGAGCAGCCGGCGGACGGCGGTACGGCGTTCCGCATCCGGGCCGGGCAGGTGAAGTCCGGGCAGACGCTGGTCCTCGTGGCCACGTTCGCCGAGGACGATCCGGCGCGGGCGGGCAGCATCTCGCTGAGCGTCGCCGAAGGGGCCGTGCCGCCGTGCACGGTGGTGCCCGGCGACGATGCGGTGCAGGTCGAACCGGTCAAGCCCGGCGGCGTGCATCATCCGGCGGCCTCGTGATGGAAACAGCGGCCTCCCGGGAGCGATCGCTTTCGGGGGGCCGTACCTCGTGCCATTTTGGTTGGTCCGTAACACCGGCTGAGGACTTCTTCTCACCGGGAATCACCGCCAGGGGGAAAGAATTCGGGCATGAAAAAGTGCCCTCGGCCGGGCCGAAGGCACTTTTGTTCACCGGTTCTACTGGAACCAGCCGCCCCAGACGGCGTTGGTGCCGACCGGGCAGGTCAGGGTGTGGTTCCAGGTGCCGTAGTACCGAGTCCCCGTGAAGCGGTAGCGGACACCGTTGCTGCAGTCGACGTAAACCCGATAGCCGGTCGAGTCACTGGTGCAGGTCATATAGAAATTACGACCCGAGGTCCAGCCATTGTAACAACTGGCGGCGAAGGGTACGACCTGGCCGGCCGCGGCGGCGGACCTGTCGCTGGATTTCGTCTTCGACGCGACCGCGTCATTGTGCGTTCTGGTGCCTTCGGTCTCCGACTTGCTGACGACGCTCGCGCCCGGGTCGGCCTTGGTAACCGTGGCCGATGCGGTGCCGGTCGGCGCTAACACGAACGCCATCGCGAAGATGCCGGCGATGAGTCCCAGGAGAGTTCTGAGTTTCACGGGATGTCCTTCCGAGATGCGGCGATCGAATCGTCGGACGCACTCTGAGCTGGTCGGAGTGCGTCCGTAACCAGAGTGCGCCACCGAAAGGCAGGACTCAATTAGACCTTTGGGTAAGGCGACCCGCTAGTCCTGTGCGACGGCTCTCGCGTACGCGTAAGCCGCCAATCCGGCCTGCAGCCGGGATTCCAGTCCAAGAGCATTGAGAATGGCGGCGGTATGCGCCTTGACGGTGTGTTCTGTGACGGTCAGCCGATGCGCGATCTGCCGGGTGGACATTCCCTTTCCGAGTAGCAGGAACACATCAAGCTGACGCGGAGTGAGCAGCGCGACGGACGATCGGACATCATCACGCGGGACATGATCTTGAATGGCTGCCAACGGGCCCCTCCATATTCCCTGTGGCACATGTCGAAACGCCGGACACAGGAGGACATGATCGCGCCCAATTGACTGATTTGCTGCATCCCCCCGAGGGTCTTATCGACCGTATGTCCCCGACGCATCACGAACTGACTATCATGAGTCAGTCGAGCCCGACAACCGTCTTTCTCTCATGGTGAGATGTCGGGTCACAGAATTGCAGGGTAAGGAATCCGGAACGGAATTAGCTGCACAATGAACCCTGTTTTGAGGCAGGGCCGTAACAAATACGGAACATCCAGGACGCGCAGGCCGGCGTCGCACCTACCCGCGAGGCGACCGCCGCACGGTCGCTGTCAGAGGCTGTTGATGTCGGCGGGTCCGAGTATCCGCTTGGGCGCGCCCCGCTCGGCCACCGTGATCATGGCCTTGCCGACCTGCTCGGTCGTGGTCATCGCGCCGCCGAACAGCCGTCGCAGCATCGGGAACATCGGCCGCGTCACGACGTAGACCGCCCGGTAGAGCCTGGTGCGGGAGGTGACGCCGTACATTGGCTGGATGTAGCCGGGCCTGAACATGAATCCCTTGAGCGGCAGCACCAGCAGCGCGACCTCGGTCTCGCCCTTCACCCTGGCCCACATGGCCCGCCCGTGGGCGTCGGCGCCGGCCCCGGACACGTACACGAAGGTCGAGCCGGGGCTGAGCCGGGCCAGTGTCCGTGCCACCGACAGCGTGAGGTCGAACGTGACGCGCCGGTAGTCCTCCTCCCGCATCCCGGCGGAGGAGACCCCCAGACAGAAGAAGCACGCGTCGTACCCGCCCAGCTCCCCCTCCAGCCCGGACAGGTCGAGCAGGTCGTGGCGGACCTCGCGCAGCTTCGCGTGCGTCACCCCGGTCGGGGAGCGGCCGACCGCGAGCACGGCGCTGATCCGGTCGTCGAGCAGGCACTCCCTGAGCACGCCACGCCCGATCATCCCGGTCGCGCCGAACAGGATCACCCTCATGGCACGCTCCTCATCTTGACGACAATAATCGTTCCGGCAGCCGGCCCCCTCGCGGACGGCCGGTCACGTCAGGTCCCGGATCGCCTCGGCCAGCCGGATGCGGGCGATCGCCGGGATGGACAGGCCGCGCGCGGAGATGCCGATCGCCCACTCCGTGCCGGGCACGACCGCGCCCGCGCACGCCACCTCGTCCCTGAACTGACCGTGCTCTTCCACCACCTGCCCGGGAAGCAGGCCCGACAACTCCTCCTCGACGTCCTCCACGCTGGCGGGGGTGCAGGAGGTGAAGCGGCGCAGGCCGTACTCGGTCAGGACGCCGCGCCGGGCCCGCGACGGGAGCGAGAGCAGCAGCGCCTTGCCCAGCGCGGTGGCGTGCGGAGCCGTCTCCAGGCCCGCCTGCAGGTCCTCCAGCCACGGCGAGCGCGGCCCCTCGGCCACGTCCAGCACCACGAGCCGCCCATCCTCCATCGCCGCCAGGTACGCGGTGTGCCCGGTCACGGCGGCCAGGTGGCGCAGCACGGCGGCGGCGCGGGGCGGCCGGTCGAAGGCGTCCAGCATCTCGTGGAACCGCTCGGCCACCTGCGAGCCGAGCACGTAGTCGCCGTCGGTCCGCCGGCGCAGGTAACCCTCGTAGCTCAGGGTGCGGACCAGGTGGTAGGAGGTGGACAGGTTGAGGCCGCAGCGGCGGGCGATGACCTTGACCGACAGCGGTCGGTCGGCCCGCGACACCTCTTCCAGCACGCGTAGCGCGCGCGAGACGCTGCGGATCAGATCGCTGGGTTGTTCGCCGGTCATCCTCCCAGCATCTGCGCCATTTGAAAACCGGACGCCTACCCCAACAGGCACACCCGTCCGACGATGAGGCCATGCCGGAGATACCGCAGTGGGCCAGTCAGGCACTGTCCGGGGTCTATGACCCGTGCTGCAGGGAGAAGGGCATTTCCGTCGTCGAGATGGGCCTGGTCAGATCGGTCGAGGTGGATGCGGGCCGGGCCCGGGTGGAGCTGCTGCTGACCTCGGGCTGGTGCCCGTTCGCCGCCAGGGTGCTCACCGAGGTGCGCGAACGCATCGAGGAGCAGCCCGGCATCCGCGAGGCGGAGGTCGAGGTCGTCTGGGACGAGGTGTGGACGACCGACCGGCTCTCCCCGAGGGCGGCCCGGATGTTGCGCTTCCTGCCCGCCCCCGCACAGGTGCCCGACAAGGAGGACTACATCAGGAGGAGGGAACTACGGTGATCGACGACTTCTTCGTGTTCGACAGCGTGGCGCACATCTTCAACTTCGAGGCCAAGAACGCCTTCGGCCCGGCGGGCCAGATGTTCTCCAACCACCTGTACGCCTTCCACACCACCCTCACCCCGGAGGGCGAGACCAAGCTGCCGCCGGAGGAGTTCCTGCGGCAGTGGACGATCGACGACATCCGCCGCATGGTTTTCGAGGAGTCCGACACGGACATGCTGGTCGCCATGCCGCTGCCGCTCACCGACCTCTACCACGACGGCCTGTCGCCGTGGCAGGAGTGCGCGGAGCTGGCCGCCCGCGACCCGGACCGCACGGTCTTCTGGGGTACGGTGAACCCGCTGGAGGGCCGCAAGGCGCTGGACCTGATGGAACGCCAGGTGGGGGAGTTCAACGCGCGCGCCTTCAAGCTGTACAACGTGCGCTACGACTACGGCTCGCCGTACCCGTGGCGGATGGACGACCCGCGTGTGGCCTTCCCCATCTTCGAGAAGGCCCGTGACCTGGGCGTCAACCTGATCGGCGTGCACAAGGGCGTCCCGCTGGGCCCGCAGCCGATCGAGCACACCCAGACGTGGGACATGGACGGCGCCGCCGCGAACTTCCCCGACATCAACTTCGTCATCTTCCACGTCGGCCTGCCGTTCCTGGACGAGACCTGCTGGCAGCTCATCCGCTACCCCAACCTGTACGCCGACCTCGCGGCCACGATCAACTTCATCGTCAGGGCGCCGCGCATGTTCGCCGAGATCATCGGCAAGCTGCTCTTCTGGTGCGGCGAAGACAAGATCATCTACGGCTCGGAGGCGCCGATCTTCCACCCGCAGTGGGCGCTGAGGGCGTTCAGGGACTTCACCATCCCGCAGGACCTGTGCGACGGGTACGGCTACCCGCAGCTCACCGACCAGGCCAAGCGCAAGATCCTGGGCGAGAACCTGCTACGGCTGCATGGGCTTGCTCCGGTGCACGGCCTGTAACAGCCCCACGGCCAGCAGCCCGGCGACCGTTTGGGCGCCCCCGACAACCAGCGGCGCGCCCACCACCATCGCCGCGGTCACCAACGGGACGCCTCCGTACCCGCCGCCATCGCCGCGGCTCAGCCGGGGTCGTACGTGCAGCGCGAGCCGGTGCGCACGGTCGCGCGCAACTCCTCGCCGATGACGGGATCGGCTATCGCGATGCGTTCCACCGCCCGCCTGATGGCCTTGCCCACCGCCGTACGGGCCCGCTCCTCACTGCCGGCGAAGCCGCGCGCCCGCCCACCGAGCCCGGTCGCCGACGCCAGCTCCGCCACCAGCCAGTCCCGCTCGTCCCGCCGGGCCTGCGCCTGCCCGCGCTGGTGGTTGGCCTCCAGCTCGTCGATCTCCGCGTCGAGCTGCGCCAGCCTGCGCCGGTACGCCCGCCCCGCCGGCCCGTCCAGCACCTGCTGCACCGGCATCGGCGCCGGGTCGGGCGAGCCCGCGGCCAGGTCGGCGGCCGGGATCTCCCTGCCCGGATTGGCCACCAGGACCGCCAGGTGCTGCATGCCCACGCTGTGGTCGACCAGCACGCTGCGCCCGCCCAGCTCCACCCGCCACTGCTGGCCCGCCAGCCGGCACCCCACCCGGCCCGCCGCGTACCGGGGCAGCTCCATGTCCAGCGCCCTGGCCTCCTGCGCCGCCAGCGCGCGCTGCCTGCGCGCCTCCTCGTCCCTGGGCCCGTCGCGCAGCGCCAGCGCCTGGGCCAGCCGCGAACGCGACAGCGTGACCGCGGGCCAGTGGCCCAGCGCCAGGTTGTCGTGCACGGCCCCGCGCAGATGGCCGATCGCCCGGTCCAGATCACCCGTGGTGATCGCGGCCACGCCCAGACTGTGCCGGACGGAGCCGAAGCAGGCGATGCCGGGGCTGGTCATGACCGGCAGTTCCGCGTACGGGCCCAGCAACTCCGCCGCCCTGGCCGCCAGCTCGGCGTCGCCCAGCAGGTCGGCGGCCTCCACGATCGCGTACATCGACATCAGCCAGGTGCTCGTCCGCGGCCCGCCCGCCAGGACGCTGCCGCGCAGCCTGGCCAGCATGCCCTCGGCCAGCCGCCGATCCCCGTCCGCGGCGGCGGCCACCGCCAGTCCCGCGTACGGCGAGTCGTCCACGGTCGGCAGGTCGGGCGAGTCCAGCAGCCCGGTCAGCACCGGGACCATCTCGCCGATCCGGCCCTGGAACCAGCGGATGGCGGCGAGCTGGCAGACGTACCAGCCGGTCGCGTCGTTGTCGCCGGTCGCCTCACCCAGCTCGTGGCAGGCCGCTGCGCGCTGCTCGGCCTGCTCGAACCTGCCGCCGCGGGTGCTCAGCATGACGTCGATCGCGCGGAGCACGTACGCGATGGCCTGGTTCTCCTCGCCCTCCATCGCGGCGCGCAACTCACCCAGCCCCCGCTCGGCGTGCGGGTCGGCCTCCATGAGCAGGTCCACCGCGTGCCACAGCAGGCCGATCAGCAGATCGGCGCGCCGCCCCGTACGGGAGGCCACCCCGATCAGCTCCCTGGCCAGCTCCCGCCGCTGCCCGCCGCGCCCGGGACCCAGCACGCAGTTGTGCGCCAGGTGCAGCGCCTCGGCCAGCGCCACCGGGTCGTCGGCGGCCCTGGCCTGCGCCGCCAGCGCCAGGATCGCGTCATGGCCGCCGCTCAGGTAGTCGTCCTCGGCGGCCAGCCTGATGCGCAGCCGCAGCGACAGGGACGTGTCCGCGTCGAGCAGCGCCAGCGCGTTGCGCTGCCGCACCCGTACCATGGCCGCCGCGGCGGCCGTCCTGTGCTCGTGCGCCCACATCCCGCTGAGGCCCAGCGCCGCGCGGGCCATCGCGTACGCGTCGCCCTGCTGCAGCGCCTCGCGGTAGGCGCGGTCGAACCGTTCGCGCGCGCGTCGCAGGTCTCCCTTGACGAGCAGCGCTTGCTCTCCTTCGAGAAGAGCCCACTCCAATGCCTCGATCACTGGCCCTACCCCCGTAGTGTGGCGAAGTTTTTCTCGCGCACCCTGTGGAGTAGCGGGGCCCCCTCCGCTCCCCCGGCCGATGAACCATGGGTGAACATCCGTGAAGACGGCTCCCATCCGCCTCCAGTTCAATTCCACCTCAAACTGGAAAGTTTCGGAACCGGATTTAGTAAGAAGTCCCATCCGCGGGCCGCTGACCCACCCAAGGCGCGCGGCCGCCCCACCACAGCCACTTCGCACACCCCAGAACCAGAACCTCCCCGCCGACCCACCAACCCCGCACACCGACCCACCAACCCCGCACACCGACCCACCAACCCCGCACACTGACCCGCCAAACTCACCCACCAGGGTCAGCCTCCCCGGCCACGATGGGTCAGCTCATCGGGCGGTCCGCCAGCTCTGCTCCTCCACCAGCTCCATGCTGCGCCAGCCGTCCGGGGTACGGCGCATGCGGTGATGGTAGTAGCCACCCCCGTGCAGAAAACCCTCGGTCCCGACGGCCACCATCTCCCGCGTCGGGGCGAGCGTGTCGGTGAAGGGCGCGCTCACCAACGCCTCGCCGCGGTCCTGAAAGTCGATACGCGCGGCCCCGATGAGGTGCAGCCGAGCCGGCCAGTGCACCAGCACCCCGGCCAGCCACGCCTTGACCTCATCCCTGGTCCCCCTGATCCCGCCGGAGGAGCTGTAGTCGATCACCGCATCCTGACTGAACACCTCGTCGAGCAGATCCCACTGCCCCGAGTCGATAGCGTGCGTGTAGCGGGCCAGCAGACCGGTGATCTCTAATCGGTCGGCGATCTCCTGATTGTCCATGTGCCGATCGTCGCCCCAAGACGACCCGATGACCAGATCACTCAGGACAGCCGTCCCCTCAAAGACGGCCCGACACCCTCCCCACCCACGTCAGCCGTTTTCTCAAAGACAGCCCGACGACCACTGGATCACCCACGTCAGCCGTCCCTCTGAGGCGGCTCAATGACCAGATCACTGAGCGGCAGCCGTCCCTGAGGAATGGCCGGGCTCCCCTGCAGAGGCGGGGCCGGATAACCCAACGAGATCCCCGTACGAACTCTCCAGGGCTCCCGAAGCCCCGCCAACTCAGTGGCCGCCCGAACGTTCACGGCGGGAAAGAACGAGGCGGGACAACTACCGAGCCCAAGGGCATGGGCGGCGAGCATCAGGTTCTGGGCAGCCCGGCCGGCGTCGAACTCGGCGTCATCAGCGCTCACCGTGCCATCCACAGCCAGCAGAACCACCACCGACGCCCCCGCCAGATGCCCCGCATACGCACCGAGCACGCTCAACTCACGCAACAACCCCTGATCACGCACAACAACAAACCGCCACGGCTGCCGATTACGCGCCGACCCCGCCCACCGCGCCACCTCCAACACCGCCCTAACCTGCTCCCGCCCAACAGGCACGTCACTGAAAACCCGCGTAGCCCTAAGGCCTTTGATCAGTTCGAGAGACATAAGTGCAGGCTAACCCCCACCCAAAAAGCCACCCACCCGTGAGCCGCTTACCGGCTGAACCCAAATCCGCCTCGCTTCGCTCGGCCCCGCTCCTATCGGAGCTGTCCGAGTACGTCGAGCTCGAAGAACCCCAGGAACCGTATCCCGCCGAGGGCCATCCAGAGGGTCACCTACGAAGACAGCCCGACAATGCGGTGAAGTCGGAGCAGCCGTTGTCCAGCCTCGAGTCGGCGCCCCTGCCGACCTGCACGACTGCTCATCTTGTCGCAACGGGACGTAACAGCGAAAGGCTCGATGCGAGAACTTACAGCAGGTCGAATTCTCCCAGTTTCGCGCCGCCGATGAATGCACGCCACTCGTCGGCCGTGAACACCAGGATGGGGCCGCTGCGATCCTTGGAGTCTCGGACGGCCACCTTGTCGCCGAGGAAGGCGACCTCGGTGCACTGACCGTTTCCGCCGCTCTTGCTGCTTTTACGCCACTCGACGTGGGACAGGTCGGGGGTCTCGGCCATGCCTGCACATCCTCTCACTTCAACTCGTCCACGGCTGCGGCGAGCAGATGTCCTGTTGTCTCGGGGCTTGCCGCGATTGCCCGCAGGTGTTCAAAAGCCATGGTATAGCGCACGATGTCTGATTCCTCTTCGAGGAACATGTCTGTGGCGATCCCTTCGGCGTAGATGAGATCGGGGTTTCCCGGTTCGTACTGCAGGATGCAGAAGGAGCCGGGCATGCCGGGATGCGCGCCCGCATCATAGGGGATGACCTGCAACGTGATGTTGGGTTCCTCGACGCACGCAAGAAGGTGAGCCAACTGGTCGTGCGTCACCTGCCGGCCACCGACGCGCCGATGGATGACCGCCTCGTCCACAACCGCCCAGAGCCGCAGTGGCTCATCGCGCTTCAGCAGGGCCTGGCGTTCGAGTCGGGCTCGTACCCGATTTTCAACCTCGTCCTTGCTGAGGTCCGGCACCGTGCCCCGAATCACCGCGCGCGCGTACTCCTCAGTCTGGAGCAGGCCAGGTACGAACAATGCCTCAAAGTCCAGCAGGGCCGAGGCCTCCGACTCGAAGTAGATGTAGTTGCTGTACGGCTCGGGAAGGTCGGTCCGCTGCAACCAGCCGCGCTCGCCGGATTCCCGCAGTAGCGCCAGCAGTTCAGCCCGCTGATCGTCGCTCGCGTTGTAGGCGTCCAGTAGGGCGACCAGGGTACGGACCTGCGGCTTGGCCTTCGCGTACTCGATCCTGTACAGCGTCGCGGCGTTGATGTTCGTCTGCCCACCGACTTCTTCACGGGTCAGGCCCGTTGACGCCCTGAGATGGCGAAGCTCGGCGGCCAAACGGCGAAGGCGGACCGTGGGCGTATGGCGTGGGCGAGACATGACGCTCATCGTAGCGAAGGCTAGCTCAAGCAAAGCGAACGCAATCATTGCGTTCGCCTTGCAGGTGTGCGCATGATGGGTGCAACCTATCGTGCAGGCCTCGTCACAAACGGTGAGTGTGTAGTTGAGGAGGATTCGCCATGCAGGTCACATCGAACAGGGATTTCCGCACGGCTCGACGGCAAGAGTCTCAACCTCAGGACACGCGCCCCGAGGCCCCGGCAGCACTGATCAGTAAGCGAGCTGACTTCGTCAGGTGTCTGTGCGGGCCGGAATCGGAGCCAACTTTCACCGGCAGAAGGCCTGCCCCAGACTCGGCCTGCATCAGATTGGCGCTTCCGGTAATGGAATCCCCGTTCACGAACTGTCTGCCCCTGGCTGCGGTTCCGAACGCCGTGCCGCTGGCGCGTGTGTTCATCAGACAGTCGCTGCTGAACTGGAAGCGTCGCGACTTGATCGAAGACGCCGAACTTCTCGCGTCAGAGCTGGTGACGAACGCGATCAAGGCGACGCGCTCGTTTGCTACGGCGTTGTCTCGCTCACGGATAGGCATGATCAGGGTTTGCCTGATCGTAGTGGACGCCCTGGCCGTGATCGAGGTGTGGGATCCGAACCCCGTTTTGCCGGTCCTGCCCGAAAATGTTGATCACTTCGAAGAAGGCGGCCGAGGGCTGCTTCTGGTTGATCGCCTGGCCAAGGGCTGGGGCTGTCGTCGGCCGCGCTGTGGCGGCAAGACGGTCTGGTGCCAACTCGTGGCACCTGAACAACTCAGTTCGTCACACGCAGTGCGGCCTCTGCCCGAAACAGCATGTCTCCCACGCCTTCGCAACCCCTTGGAGGTCGGCATGAGCATTGAGGATTTCCACGGCCCGCACCCGGAGCCCCCGAGGGAGGAGCACGCCAAGATCGGTTGGTCCGCGTCGGTGGGCAGGTCTGCGTCCATCCGGGTCCGGGCTCATACCTGCGACCGGGAATCCGTCACGTACGAGCTGTGCGCGGCGGGCGGCTTGGGGCACATCCGCCGCACCGAGCGGACGGCCGACGGCGATCGGGTCAGCGAGAGCCCGTGGGTACGGGAGTCGGAGGTCAGGCGGCTGTGGGACGACCTGCTTGAAGGGAAGGCGCGGTAGCGGCGGCAGCCGAACCGGGGCGATTCGGGCTGGCCTGCGCGATCGCTGGACCGCTCTAGGCAGCCACAGATGTCGTCTGGTGGTGGACGGTGTAGCGCTTGGTGTTCCTGCTCCAGGCGTTGTTGCCGCTGGTCCAACATCGGCTGTTCGACAGATAGCCGGCGACGATGGGGGTCTGCTCAGGCAGTCCGTAGTCGCGGGGAAGCGTACGGGCTATCGCCTCGAGGTCGAGGTATTGCGTGATGAGCCGGTCATGGGTGCGCTCCAGCTCCCGGATGGCCTCCTTGGCGGTCATTCCGTCTCGGCTCATGAGGACGACTGCCTGGTTGCTGACTTCGCCTTGGTGGAGGTCCTTGCCGAGGGAGTACGCGTCGTTCTGGACGACCACTGTGTCCGCACAGACCTTGCGGATCTGGTGGAACGTCTCGCTCAAGGCGAGAGGGAAGGCGAGTTCGCGGCCTTCGGCGCTCTCGCCGTAGGCCATTGACGGCCGGATGGCGATCGCGTCACGACGAATCTCGATCACGTGATCCAGATTCGGCGGATTCTGCTCTGTGAGGCCGCGGCGCATCGCGGCCTCCAGGCTGTAGGAGAACAGGTATTTGGACATGTCCTGCGCGAACCGGGACTGCCAGGTCGGCGACATCCCCATGCGGGTGCGCCCGCACAGGTCCGCGAAGGCGCGCACGAGCGGCGGGGAGAGCAACGGCAGAGCGCCTGAGTCGCCGTACGCGAAGCGGATCATCGGCTCAACGACTGCCCTGACCGCCGCGGGGTCGTCGCCGAGAGGACCGTCGAACCAATCGTCGAAGGGGAAGTACCAGAACATCCAGTCAGAGACCAACTGGGCGCCGAGCCCTCGGGCGTCGGGGTTGGCGTAGCCCGCGAGCAGGTCGAACCGGGGCTCGTCGAGTAGCCGGACCTCTTCCGCGCTGTTGACCATCCCGAACGACTCCGCCCACTGGAGGCTGCGCCGGCGCATCTGCTCGACCTCGGGATTCAGCCGAGCCGGCCACGGAACCCTGAAACGCGGCCCACTGTCGTCAGCATCAGCAGTTACCTCCTTCCGGGCCGGCCGGGCAACTGTGATGTGCGCCGCCGAAGTTCCCAGGCCGGTCGGATGAAACAGGCTGGGGTGGCTGGGTGAGCGTGTCAAGATGACTCCTCCGTGGTCGAAATGTGAAATCCCAGCGCGAAGATCCCCCTCATGGAAGTAACACAACGTCATTGATGGTGACGTTTAGTGTCTTCAGCGGTAGATCGCCCTCCCCTGGCATTACAGGGCGCGTGCCGGAACCGCGACGAGCCGACGCGCCAGAGGGAAGGAAGGAAGAGGCAGACGGAAGAAGACAGAGCCGGTGGCCGGCCGGTCGGATGGATCCGTCGTCGGCCGAACGGTCCGCGAGCGCCTGAGGCCGGGCGGGCACCGAGCCGCTCGGCCGCTTATCGAGGCTCTATGGGCGCCGGATGATGTAGCGCGTGTGCTGTTTCTCCAACCATTGCCGGCTGATCTCCTCTCCCGTGACCCGCCCGATGATGACCAGGCAGGTAGAGATCATCTGGGCGATCGGAGAGCCGTATTCGCCGGCCACATCCCAGTCCGGCTCTGTCGGCAGCCCGTCGGCATAGGGTGAGAGGGCCGCCGGAATCATCGTCATGGGCGAATCCGCTGCGACCTCCCCGTCATGCGCGTAGAAGACGCGATATCCACTGCCGCCGTGCCAACGGACGCCGACGGCCCGCCCGCCATCTGCGGACAACGACTCCAACGCCCACTGTTCCGCCACGTCCGCCCACTGAATCTGCAGGGTCAGCGTCCAGGCGCCGAACTCGCCGAACTCGCCGATGAGCAGAATGCCGTCATGGTCTCCCGGGATGTTCTCGCCCTCGAATCCGGCGGGAAGACCGGCGAGTGTCACCCGCGTCGCGCTGGCGGGATCAGCGCCGAGTCGCCGTGCGACCTCCTCGACGCCGACGCCCTCACTCCACACGGCCGCCAGACCATGGGCGATCGCCGGCCAATGGGATTCCAGCAGGTCATAGGGGTCTTGACTGATATTCATCGCATTGATTCCCACAAGAAGGCGTTCAAGGTCAGCAGCCCCATCAGCTGATGATGCCGCACCTGTTCAGCCAAGCAGAAGCGCCGGCTGAACAGGCATATTCCCCTCGTATTCCACGGTGCTGCCGACGGGTGCGACGATCGCCCCAGTGAACTTCGGCCCGGAGATCGCTCGCGTCAGAGGGATTTGAGCATGACGAAGAAATCCGGCTGATGGCCATATCTCAGGCGCTTCGGAGGCCGATCTCCGTCCGAGAGAAGGAGAAACGATGAACCCGCTCAGAACCATCACCGTCGGCGTCGCCGTCGCGGTGGCGAGCGTCATTCTTGCGCAACCGGCCCTGGCGGCGAGTTTTCAACGGGACGTCGGAGACGGAATCGTCCGCTACGCCGACCCTGCCAACGAACTGTGCGTCCGGGCGGATGACACCACAGGAACGGCCTGGGTGGAGGTGACCCTGACCCGCCCCGGCGTGATCGGACGGCCCATCGTCATCAGAGACGACAACATACGCCACCCGGGCGCCACCTGCGAGGTGCTCGCCGCCTTCGAAGACGTCACCTACCGGGCCGATTACGAGAGCTACTGGAGCGGGCGAGGCACTGTTCTGCGCGGGACGTTCACCTTCGAGAACTGACGCTCAGACAAAACCGCTGCGCATTTCCCGACCGCAGTTCCACCAAGAGGCGACATCTCCAACGTTCCCCGATCGCAAAGGGTTTCCATGAACAAAGGCATAAGGGTCGCTCTCGCGGCAACGTTCGCCGCAGGATCCCTGTTCGCCGGCGCGCTACCGGCACAGGCGGCCGCCTCCAACCGCGACAACTGCCGCGGAAATGTCTCCAGCATCTACAAGAGCGGTTCTGCCGTCGTCGCCTCGTACGTCGTCGTATGCGATCGGGTCCAGAGCCGCATCATCGTCTCAGCGGACGCCACCCGCCACACGGTCCCCCTGACAAGCAAGCGCAGCACGAAGACCTGTAACAACGCCCGCCGGTGCAGCGTTCAACCACGCATCTCCAACCCCGCCGGCAGGCAGTTGTTCTCCGGGGCGGTCTTCGCCGCGGTCGCCAGGCGAGGCAACCACCTGGTGGGATGTGGATACGTAGAAGGCGTGCTGGGCGGGGGCCTGGCTCTGGACGGGATCATGACCTGCAGAGCCTCGGACGAGTTCCACTGATCAGATCCATTTGTGACGTCGCCGCCATCGACGAACGACCCTGATCAACTTTGACGCACGCCCAAGGCGGGCCGCGAAGACATCGAACCCGCCGACCGGCCCGGCCGTCTCATCGATCATGAGAGAACAGCATGCGAAACGCTCACCGGCGCTGCTGTGCGCCATGGCAGCCCCTGCGCTCTACGTGGTGGTGAACCTGATCGCGATCCAGGCGGCCGGACCGCATCCAGGCATCGAAGACCCCTATAACGACTGGATGCTGGGCCAACCGGACCGGGAACTCGAGTCGATGCGGATGTGGACGTTCAGCATCGCCGCCATCCTCGCCGCCGCCGCGGCCTTCCTCGGCGCTCTGCATGGTTGGCTGAACCGCCGTCCCAGCGTCGCCCGCGTCCTGCCGCGGGCGGTCGCGGGCATTGGTTACCTGCTGACTCTCGCCCTGGCCATTGCGGCCAATCCCACGACGTCGCTGTGGGAACTCAACGATGACAGCGCCCGTGGCAGCATGGTCGCTGAGTGGCACTTTCCCGCGCTGGTCGGCGTCGGTGTCGTGACCCTGGTCGCGGTGATCGGCTGGTTGTCCGGCGTGATCCGGGACACCTCGGCTCATGCTGAGGTCCAGGCGTCGAACTAGCTGAGAAACAGAGACCCCGGCCAGAGGGCGGGCCATCGCGCGCGGGACCCAATGTTGCCCTGTCACGGTGAGCCTGCGCCCTGCGGGACTGGAGCGTCAAGGGGAGGCTTGGGTGTCGCCCGAGAACCGGTCTGTACGTCCTTCGAGGTCAGCACCGGTGCTGACACCAACCTGATCAACCTGGGATAACAAGAAGCCCCAGACTCCCGGTATGGGCCGTGAGCTGGGGCTATAACTCCTGTGACCAGGTCGGACCTGGCCTGTTGTGGAGACTGGTGGACGATACTGGGATTGAACCAGTGACCTCTTCCGTGTCAGGGAAGCGCTCTCCCGCTGAGCTAATCGTCCTTACGAGGTGGCGACGGGATTTGAACCCGTGTGGACGGCTTTGCAGGCCGCTGCCTCGCCTCTCGGCCACGCCACCGAGCCGGAAGCTCCGAGCGGAAGACGGGATTCGAACCCGCGACCCTCACCTTGGCAAGGTGATGCTCTACCACTGAGCCACTTCCGCATCAACCCCGCGGCTCTCACCGCCGGGCGACGAGAGAACTCTAGCGAATCTCGGCCGAGTCCCCAAACTGGAATACGCCTGCCCAGGTCAGGTGTGCCCGCCATTGACGGTGAGGCGCTGGCCGGTGACGAACGCGCCGCTCTCCGAGGCCAGGTACGACACCGCGCCCGCCACGTCCTCAGGAGTGCCCATCCGCCTCAGCGGCACCTCCGCCCGGTAGTCGGTCTCGTCGATGCCCGCGTGCCGCTCCACCGGGATCCAGCCCGGTGCGACCACGTTGACCGTGATGCCGTGCGGGCCCAACTCCCTGGCCCACACGTCGGTGAGGCTGTGCTGGGCGGCCTTGGCGGCGGTGTAGGCGGACGTACCGGTTAGTTTGCGGTCCACTATGTCGGAGCCGATCTGGATGACGCGCCCGCCGCCCCGCTCCTTCATGCCGGGCAGCACCGCCTGTACGAGGAGCGTCGGGCTCTTGATGAAGAAGGTGAGCTGGTCGAGGTGCGCCTGCCAGGTGAGATCCTCGACGGCGACGGTCGGCTGCGGGCCGGTCGCGTTGATCACCAGCACCTCCACCGGGCCGAGCCGGTCGGTGACGGAGGTGATCAGCCCGCCGACGCCGGACTCGTCCGTGACATCGGCGGCGAACGCCTCGGCGATGCCGCCGGCGGCGCGGATGCCGTCCACCACCTTCTCGGCCCCGGCCGCGTCGGAATGGTAGTTGACGGCCACGGCCAGGCCGTCGGCGGCGAGCCTGCGGGCGATCACGGCCCCGAGGCCGCGCGAGGCGCCGGTGATGAGCGCGACTGCTGTCATGAGGTCAACTTAGCGAAGGGCAATTCCTGCAACGAAGGGACGGTGAAGGGCGCTTCCTGCGGTGAAGGTGAGTGAAGAGCGGTTCCTGCGGTGAAGGTCAGTTAAGGGCAGTTCCTGCGGTGAAGGTTGGTGAAGGGCAGTTCCTGAGGTGATGGGCGGCGGAGAGTGGTGGAGGGGTGTGGGTGGTCAGTGGCTGCCGGGTTGTAGGCCGGCAGGGGACGGGCCCTCCGTTTCCAGGCGGTATTCGCGGCCGGAGATCGCCCGGTTGTCCTCGATCACGCGCTCCGAAGCCGGCTGCTCGCCGCCCATCACCGCCTCCTGCATCCGGGTGAAGCGCTCGTGCGCCTCCCCTACGTACCCCGTCCCCAGGGTCGTGAGGTCGATCTGGGTGGCGAGCAGATCGCGCAGGTAGCCCTTGTTCGGCTCGAACGTCACCGGCGGCGGCAGCGCGGGAGCGAGCACCTGGTCGGGGTCGCGGCCGTCGAACCTGCGGAACAACTCGGCCGCCAGCCGCAGGTGCTCCAGCTCCATGCCGAGGTGCAGCTCCCAGATGTTCTTCACCTTGGGATCGGACTCGGTCTCCATGAACGAGTAGTACAGGTAACACTCGTTGTACTCGTGGTTGAGCAGCATCTCCCACCAGCTCTCGCCCGGATCCACGAGCGACTCGTAATGGGTGACGTGCTCCTCCTCGATCAGCGCGATCTCCTGGTAGAGCTGCCGCGCGATCGGCTCCATGTACAGCGGGCCGACGTTGTTGTAGAAGTTCATGGTCTGCTGCTCGGCCGACATGACCGTCAGGGCGTGCAGGCGCGACAGCGGCTCGGTGATCGAGCGGTCGTAGGGCTGGCGCACGTTGTCCATCGGGTCGCGATGGTGCCGGTACGTCGGGCGGCCCGGCATGACCTCGGTGAGCCCGTCGACGATCTTCTCGGCCTTGCGGTGCTCGATCATCTCGTACAGGTTGGCGTAGCGGTAGAGGTGGTCGAAGTCCTCCAGCACGCCGAACTGGTAGGCCTGCTTGAGGTAGGGGTCCGGCTCCATCCGGGCCACCCAGGCGGTCAGGTCCACGGCGACCTGCTCGTACGCGATCGTCGTCTCCAGCACCGACGCCACCCCGGGCAGCAGCCAGTTGACGACCTTCTGCTGCTGTGCCTCGATGTAGCGCACCCGCGCGAGTTGCTGCCTGATCTCCAGATCGGGGCAGTGCCGGGCGAACTGGTGGCTGAACAGGACCGCCTCCGTCTCGATCCCGTTCATGGTGATGATCCGGCACCGCGTGTACGGGTCGGCGTGGTCGGGATCGATCGGCGTGACGTTCAGCTCCCGCCAGTTCCGCAACTGATCGTCCAGCGGGATGCCCCGCTCCCGTAGTGGGTCGAAGGTCATGCCGCTGCGCGTACCCGGCGCCGGACAGGGCAACCTCCGGCTTCGGTACGCTGACGGCCTGCTTTCGGTAAGGCCGGGCATCGCGGGCCGGGGCGCGGGTATGGCCCGCACGTGGCTGAACAAGATGTCATCGACCTGCTCGTGGCCCAGCACGGCCGCATCAGGGACCTGTTCGACGAGGTGGAGCAGGCGCCGGTGGAGAACGTCGGGGAGGCGTTCGACCGGCTGACGCGCATGTTGTCGGTGCACGAGACCGCCGAGGAGGAGATCGTCCACCCGTACGCGCGCAGGAAGCTCGACAACGGCCAGGGCGTGGTGGCCGACCGTCTGGCCGAGGAGAACAAGGCCAAACGCCTGCTCCTCGACCTGCACAAGGCGGGCGTGGACGATCCGCGGTTCTGGGACGGCCTGGCCGAGCTGCGTACCTTCGTGACCGTGCACGCGCGCGGCGAGGAGCGCTACGAGTTCCCCAGGCTGCGCGCGAACACCTCCACCGTGGAGCGGCGGGCCATGGCGGCGGCGGTACGCGCGGCCGAGTCGCTCGCGCCGGTCCGCCCGCATCCCGGCACCGAGTCCGCGGCCATGAACATGCTCATGGGCACGCCCCTCGCGCTCATGGACCGGGCCCGCGAAATGATCCGCAAGGCCCTGGGCAAACGCTGACCCTGGGACGTCGCTCGGACGGAGTCGCCCACTCTCGGACAGGCCCATCCACCCTCGGACGGCCACCGACCCCGAACGGTCGCCCATCTTCGGACGGTCGCCCATCTTCGGACGGTCACCGACTCTGGACGGTCGCTCGCCTTTGGACGGTCACCGGCCCCGGACGGTCGCTTGCCTTTGAACGGTGTCCACCCTTCGATGACGGGCGAAATGTCGGTGTATTAGCGTCGAAGGTATGGAGCCCATCGCCCGTGACGCCGACATCGCCCCCGTCGCCGCCCTGATCGCCGACCCCACCCGGGCCGCGATCCTGACCGCCCTGCTCGGCGGCCGGGCGCTGGCAGCGGGCGAACTGGCCAGGGTGGCGGGGGTGAGTGCCGCCACCGCCAGCGCCCACCTGGCCAAGCTGCTCGAAGGCGGCCTCGTGGACGTCGTACGCCAGGGCCGCCACCGCTACTACCGCCTGGCCGGCCACGAGATCGCCGAGGTGCTGGAGGTGCTGGCCAGGATCAGCGCCCGCCCGCCGGTGCGCTCGCTGCGCCAGTCCAGGCAGGCCAGGCTGCTGGAGGAGGCCCGTACCTGCTATGACCACCTCGCGGGACGGGCGGGCGTGGGCCTGCTGGACCGCCTCAAGGAGGGCGGCTACTACGACGGGCACGACGTGACGGCGGCGGGGGAGCGACTGCTGGCGGGGCTGGGTGTGGACGTGGCGGGGGCGCGCAGGTCCAGGAGGCGGTTCGCACCGGAATGCCTGGACTGGACCGAGCGCAGGTCGCACCTCGGCGGGGCGCTGGGCGCGGCGATCACGGAGGTGCTGTTCGAGCGGGGATGGTACCGGCGGGGGAGCGTGCCCAGGGCGGTGGTGCTCACCGAGGAAGGCAGGCAGGGGCTGTCGGCGTTGTTCCGGAGTAAGGAGCTAACATCGGTTACGCCGGTTACCTAAGCGAGAGAGACGCAACATGCGCGACAACGGGGTCGTGAACGTCGGTCCGGAGCCGCTGACCTTCGACGACGTCATCAAAGTGGCCCGACACGGAGCCTCCGTCCAGCTCACGGACGACGCCATCGCCGCCATCGCGGCGGCCCGCCAGCGGGTGAACGAGCTGGCCGAGAGCCCGGTGCCGGCGTACGGCATCTCGACGGGGTTCGGCGCGCTGGCCACCCGCCACATCGACCCGGCGCTGCGCGCGCAGTTGCAGCGCTCGCTGGTGCGCTCGCACGCGGCCGGCAGCGGCCCCGAGGTGGAGACCGAGGTGGTCCGCGCGCTCATGCTGCTGCGCCTGAGCACCCTGGCCACCGGCCACACCGGCATCAGGCCGACCACCGCCAAGACCCTGGCCGCGCTGCTCAGCGCGGGCATCACCCCTATCGTGCACGAGTACGGCAGCCTCGGTTGCTCCGGCGACCTGGCGCCGCTGGCCCACGTGGCGCTCACGCTCATGGGCGAAGGCGTCGTACGGGACGCGTCGGGCACCGTGCAGCCGGCGGCCGAGGCGCTCAAGCAGGCCAGGATCGACCCGGTCGAGCTGGCCGCCAAGGAGGGCCTGGCGCTGATCAACGGCACGGACGGCATGCTCGGCATGCTCATCCTGGCCATCGACGACCTCACCCGGCTGGTCAGGACCGCCGACGTGAGCGCCGCGATGAGCGTGGAGGGGCTGCTGGGCACCGACCGCGTCTTCGCCCCCGAACTGCAGGCCCTGCGGCCGCATCCCGGCCAGGCGCTCTCGGCCGCCAACATGACGAAGGTGCTGCGGGACTCGGGCGTCATGGCCAGCCACCGCGACCCGGCGGACTGCACCCGGGTCCAGGACGCCTACTCCCTGCGCTGCGCGCCCCAGGTGGCCGGGGCCGCCCGCGACACGATCGCGCACGCCGCCACCGTGGCGGAGCGGGAGCTGGCCAGCGCCATCGACAACCCGGCCGTGCTGGCCGACGGGCGGGTTGAGTCGAACGGCAACTTCCACGGCGCGCCCGTGGCGTACGTGCTGGACTTCCTCGCCGTCGTGGCGGCGGACCTGGCCTCGATGTCCGAGCGGCGCACCGACCGTTTCCTGGACGTGGCGCGCAACCACGGGCTGCCCGCGTTCCTGGCCGACGATCCGGGCGTGGACTCCGGCCACATGATCGCCCAGTACACCCAGGCGGCCGTCGTCTCGGAGCTGAAGCGGCTGGCCGTGCCCGCCAGCGTGGACTCCATCCCCAGCTCGGCCATGCAGGAGGACCACGTGTCCATGGGCTGGTCGGCCGCCCGCAAGTTGCGCAGGTCCGTGGACGGGCTGACCAGAGTGCTGGCGATCGAGGTGCTCACCGCCGCCCGCGCGCTCGACCTGCGCGCCCCGCTGGAGCCCGCCCCCGCCACCGGTGCCGTGGTCAGGGCGCTGCGCGAGACCGTGCCCGCGCCGGGCCCCGACCGGTTCCTGGCGCCGGAGATCGACTCCGCCGTGCGGCTGGTGGCCGATGGCGGCGTCGTCGCGGCGGCGGAGACGATCACGGGCCCGCTCGCTTAGGTACGGCCTCTCGTCAAGTGCGGGCTCGGTCAGGGGCGAACTCGGTTAGGCGCCCACGTCCATCACGCCGCAGATCCCGCGTCGGTCAGGTGCTCACGTCCATCACGCCGCAGATCTCGCAACGGTAGATCGTGCCCTGGTTGTCCTCGCCGAACTCATTCCACATATGGGCACTGCCGGTCAGATCGAACGGATCGCCGGAACAGAGCACCCGAGGCCCGCGTCGTCGGCTCACGGTAGCGGGCCGGTCACTCTTGGTCGACTCAAAAGGGGTGGGGGCGGTGGGCATGAGCATGGGATCTCCCGGGACAAGTCAACCAGCCGTAATCGCGCAGGCTTCTTTCCAGAAAGAACGCGTTGAAACCGTTCAACAGGCTTGCGGCACGTCATCGCCCGTGCGCGTGGGACGCCCGGGGCTGAGGAGGCCGAGCATGGCGTCGGCCGTGCCGGCGTGGATGTTCAGCAGCGGCCACATGCCGGTGACGCGCAGGAGCCGGGCCGGGATGCCGTGCACGCCCGCCAGATGCAGGGTCGAGCCCTGCTCGGTCAGCGCCGTGTGGAGGTTCGTCAGGGCGCGCAGGCCGCTGCTCTCCATGAACGTCAGCAGCCGGCAGTCGATCACGACCGGCATGCCCGGCAACATCCGCCGCCGGATGTAGCTCTCCAACTGGCCGGCGTTGGTCGTGTCCACCTCGCCGATCACAGTGATCAGTACGCCACCGTCCAGGCGGTGGCAGCCCAACGTCAGGGGTGTCCTGGCGGGTTCGGGGTTGTCGCCAGGCAGACGAGCGGAGTGAACGTGCATGGCGTCCTTCTTGAGCATGGAGGTGTGTCTCGATTCTCCTCTTCTGAAGCATAATGCGCGAAAGATATTACCGGAAGTCTTCTTCGTGTGATCATTATTGCGCAGGTGCCCGGCCGTGTCATCGGCGCCGGCGCGCGAGTCTGGTAGAAGTGAGGGTTCGTGAGTACGTCCGTCAACCGTCCCGGCACGTGGACCTTCCTGACCCACCATGCCCGCGTGCTGCTGGAGATCGCCCGCGACCCTCAGGCGCGGGTCCGCGACATGGCCGCCAGCATCGGCATCACCGACCGGGCCGTCCAGGGCATCGTGTCCGATCTGCACCAGGCCGGTTATGTCACCATCGATCGGGTGGGCCGGCGCAATGAGTACAGCCTCAACCTCGACGCGCACTTCCGCTACCGGACGGAGGCGAACCTGCCGGTCCGCCTCCTGATCGACATGTTCGCCCAGCACGATCTGCCGAAGTCCGGCGCCCAGGCGCCGCCCGGCTAGCGGGCGGGCAGCGCCACCACCAGTTCCACCTCCAGCAGCAGGCCCGGCATGAACAACTTCGGCACCTCCACGGTCGTGCTGGCCGGAGGCGTGCCGGTGATGTACTTCCTGCGCACCTGCCCGTACTCGAAGCGGTCGTCCATGTTCGTCAGGTACGTCCTGATGAACGCCACGTCCTCCCAGGTGGCCCCCTGGTCGGCGAGGATGCGTGAGATGACCTGGAAGACGTGCTCGGCCTGGGCCGTCATCGAGCCCTCGCCGACCACCTCACCCCGCTCGTCGAAGGCGGCCTGGCCGGAGATGTGCAGTGTGTCGCCCACGCGGACGGCGTGCGAGTAGTAGCCGTTCGTCGCGGGGATCGTCGAGAGATTGAGCGGCACCGCCCGCCCGCCACCTTCGAGCGCCCCGGCGACGTGTTCCGCGATGGCCGTAAGGTCGCGCCCGCCCAGCCCGGCCGCCCGGGCCTCCTGCAGCCGCGCCCTGGCCGCCGTGGCCATCGAGGCGCCCTCCCATGCCCCGAGCTCCAGGTCCTTGGCGGCGTGCGCGAGTGAGTACCGGGTCTGCGCGGAGGGCTCGCGCAGCCGCTCGGCCAGCTGGCCCAAGGGGGTGCCCGACAGCACCTCGACCAGCGCGCCACGGTCCACGCCGTGCGCCTCGGCGTACCCGAACGTCTCGGCCAGCAGCACCTGGACGGGCACGAGCGCGCTCATGACGGCGATCTTCATGGCCGCGCCGGACCCCAGCGGCCCCAGCTCGCGCACCGTCCCGAACGCCGACAGCACCTCGCGGCAACCCGACAGGTCGCCACCGGCGAGCACGGTCAGCTTCCCTTCAGCCGCAGGACCCACGCTGCCCAGCACCGGCGCGTCCACCAGCGCCACCTCCGCCGGGAGCAGCGCGCGCAGTTCCCGCACCGCCTCCGGCCCGATCGTGGACATCTCCACCACCGTCGCACCCGGCGCCAGCCCCGGCAGTGCCGAGGTCAGCACCTCCCGCACCGCCGCCGGATCGCTGAGCATCGTGATGACCAGCTCCGCGCCCTTCACCGCGCCGGCCACCGGTACGCCGTCCGCCCGCCGCCACGTCGTCACCTCGTGCCCGGCCGCCTCAAGACGCCGGGCCATGGGGACGCCCATGCGTCCCTGTCCAAGAAAAGCAATCACGTGCCTCAGTGAAGCCGTGCGCGAGACATTCCACAAGCGACTAGATTGCATGTCAGCCATGCCTGAAACGAATGCCTTCGACACCGGCGCGCTGCGCCTCTTCGACGAGGTCGCCAGGAGCGGGTCCTTCACCGCCGCCGCCGAGCTGCTCGGATACACCCAGTCCGCGGTCTCCCGCCGCATCGCCGCCCTCGAACGCGCCGCCGGAGGGCCGCTGTTCGAGCGCCTGGCCCGCGGCGTGCGCCTGACGCCCGCCGGGACGGCCCTGCACCGGCACGCCGTCGCCGTACTCGACCGGCTCGGCCGCGCGGGCGAGGAACTGGCCGCCATCCACCGGGGGCAGGGCGGCGTGCTGCGGGTGGGCGCGTTCGCCACGGCCAACGTCGACCTGGTGCCCCGTGCGCTCAAGCGGTTCGTGAGCCGCCGGCCGCACGTCGAGCTGCGCCTGACCGAGGGGCTCAGCGCCCGGCTGCTGGAACGGCTGCACGCCGGGGCGCTCGACGTGGCCGTGATCAGCGACTACCCGGCCGGGCTGCCCGCCGAGGCGGCGCGGGCCGTGCCGCTGGGCGAGGACCGGCTGCTGGTCGCGCTGCCCGCCGGGCACCGGCTGGCCGCCGAGCCGGAGGTGGACCTGCGCGACCTGGCCGGCGAGACCTGGATCGAGGCCGCGCCGCGCGGGCAGCCGACGCTGCTGGCCACGGCGTGCGCGGCGGCCGGATTCGCGCCGCGCGGCGGCCTGCGGGTGGCGGAATGGTCGGGCAAGTTCGGATTCGTCGCCGCCGGGCTCGGGGTGACGCTGGTGCCGGAGCTCGCGGCGCGGGCCGTACCGGCCGATCTGGTGCTCAGACCTCTGATGGGTACGGTGCCCGTACGCAGGGTCTACGCGGCCCTGCCCGAGACGCCACTGCCCGCCGCGCAGGAGTTGGTCGAGATGCTGGGAGAATGGGACGTGTGTACGACGGTTTCGCCCACTTAGGCAACTTCCTGGCCACCGGGCTGCGTGAGGTGACCTCGGACCTCGCCGCGCTCGACGGCGAGGGCTGGTGGGCTGTCGTCGTGGACTACGAGGGCAAGGTGACGTGCGCCCGGTTCGACCGGGTGCGGCGGGCGCCCCTGCCCGCGCCGGCCGCCCCCTGGCACGGTCCCCGCCCCGACCAGTGGCGCAGTTCGCTCGACCGGGCCGCCTACGAGCGCGGCGTGCGCGCCATCCGTTCCCACATCGAGCAGGGCGAGGTCTACCAGGCCAATTTGTGCCGGGTGCTGACCGCGCCCGTCCCGCACGACGCCGACCCGCTCGCCCTGGCGGCCAGGCTCGCCGAGGGCAACCCCGCCCCGTACGCGGCCGTGATCCGGATCCCCGGGCTGAGCGTGGTCTCGGCCTCGCCGGAGCTCTACCTCTCGCGCGACGGCGACACCGTGGAGTCGCGGCCCATCAAGGGCACCGGCGCCACCGCGGACGACCTGCTGGAGAAGGACTACGCCGAGAACGTCATGATCGTCGACCTGGTCCGCAACGACCTGGGCAGGGTCGCGGACGTCGGGTCGGTGGAAGTGCCGTCGTTGTGCGCGGTCGAGGAGCACCCCGGGCTGGTCCACCTCGTCTCCACCGTGCGCGCCAGGCTCGCGCCCGGAGTGGGCTGGCCGGAGCTGTTCGGGGCGACTTTCCCGCCCGGATCTGTCACGGGTGCCCCCAAATCGTCGGCTCTGCGGATCATCGATGAGCTCGAAGCTGCACCCCGCGGCCCGTACTGTGGAGCCGTGGGCTGGGTCGACGCCGACCGAGGCAGGGCGGCGCTGGCCGTAGGCATCAGAACATTCTGGATCTCCTCGCTGGACCACCGGCAGAGCGAGATCCGTTTCGGCACGGGAGCGGGCATCACCTGGGGCAGCGACCCCGGGCGCGAATGGCTCGAAACCGAGCTCAAAGCAGCCAGGCTGATCGCACTGGCATCCACAGGAGGAATCTGAATGAACATCCCTGTCTGGGTCAACGGGGAACTGCTCGACCCCGCGCAGGCGACCGTGTCGGTGTTCGACCACGGGCTGATGGTCGGTGACGGCGTCTTCGAGACCATCAAGATCGTGAACGGGAGGTCGTTCGCGCTCACCCGGCACCTCGACCGGCTCACGCTCTCCGCCCAGCGCATGGACCTGCCCGACCCCGACGTCGAGGCCATCGCCGACGGCATCGGCAAGCTCCTGGAGGCGGCACCCGCGTGGGCGCTGGGCCGCATCCGCGTCACTTACACCAGCGGTCCCGGCCCCCTCGGCTCCGACCGCGGCGACCAGGGCACCACCTCCGTCGTCATCGTGGACGAGCAGAAGCCGTTCCCCGCCACGGCCAGCGTGACCGTCGTGCCGTGGCCGCGCAACGAGCGCGGCGCCCTCGCGGGCGTCAAGAGCACCTCCTACGGGGACAACGCCAAGGCCCTGCTGTACGCCAAGAAGCGCGGCGGTGGCGAGGCCATCTTCGGCAACCTCGCGGGCAACCTGTGCGAGGGCACCGGCTCCAACATCTTCATCGTGCGGGACGGCCGCCTGCTCACCCCCACCATCGAGTCCGGCTGCCTGGCCGGCGTCACCCGGGCGCTGGTGGCCGAGTGGTGCGACGCCGCGGAGACCGACGTACCCCTCCAGGCGCTGTACGAGGCCGAGGAGGCGTTCCTCACCTCCACCACGCGCGACGTCCAGCCGATCAAGCTGGTCGACGACACGGTGCTCCCGTCCGCGCCCGGCCCGATCACCACCAAGGCCATGCGCATCTTCGCCGAGCGCTCCGCCGAGGACCTGAACCCGTAACCCGGCCGATCATGCGGGGCGAATGTGACAGCCGGTCCGGTCGGGTTTCGGGCTCTACATTCGCCCTACATTTTCCGCATATGCCTTCGTGTCCCTGGAAAGCGGCGTTACGCTTTCGCTGCAGATTCGCCCGGACATGATGAGAGTTCTTGATGAGTGGGGATGGCGGCGCGCCAGTGCCGCCGATTTCAAGAATGGGCGCGATCGTGACCGTGGAGCGCGTGCTCGCACGCACTCCAGCGCTCGCCGTCCTGCTTCCGATGATCGCCGCCTACGACGTCGGCTGCCTGCTGAGCCTCGACGTCGTAGCACGTAACGCCGCTGCTCCGCGCGGCCTGGCGGTACAACTCGACGCCGCGTTCTCCGGTGAGGAGAGCACGTCGCTGCATATCGCGCTGCACTACCCGGACGGCGTCGAAGTCGCCTCCGGCGATGATCGCGATTGTGCGCCGCCGTGCCTTTCCTGGTTTCCCGGAGGGGTGCGCGGAGATGCCGCGTTCACGCTTTATCAGATGCCGTTGTGGCTGTTTCCGCTGCCACCGGCCGAGGATTTTCAGCTCGTCATGGAATGGCCGTGGGCCCGCATCGCACCCACGGCCGTCACCCTGGACGGGGCCGCGATCGCGAGGGCGGCGGCCCGGTCCCCGACCTGCTGGCCGGCTTCCTGACCGGCGTCGACCAGCAGGGGGCGCGTGGTGCCCTGTCGCCCGCCGCGAAGACGGGCGACAGGGCACCACGTCGCCGGCCGGCCTTGCGCGCGTCACGGCGGCGCGGCGGTGAGGCGGCGGAGCGTCTCCCTGGAAGGGCGTCAGGGCGGGGCGGCGGGTGGAGTTCAGTTGGCCGGCCGTAATGAATGATGGGGTTAGTAGGTCTTCTGGGTTTGCACGTTGAAGTCGTCCATCTTGACCTGCTTGGCCGGGTCGGTGAGCGGGTCGGTGATCTCCAGCACGTCCAGGCCCTCGGTGATGTCGCTGGAGTAGATGTAGCCGTTGTAGTAGTAGGCCGACCACGAGCCGGCCAGGCCGCCGCTCTCGTGCGGCCCGCGCTCGAAGAAGCCGATCTCCTTCGGGTTCGCCGAGTCGGTGAAGTCCCAGACTGACACGCCGCCCTGATACCACGACTGCACCATGATGTCCTTGTCCTGCACCGGGATCAGCGAGCCGTTGTGGGCCACGCAGTTCTCCTCCTCCTGCTGCTCCCGGGGGATCTTGAAGTACCCGCGCTTCTCCAGCTTGCCGCCGACCAGGTCGTAGACGGCGTTCGCGCCTTTGGTGTCCGGGGTGTTGCGGTCGCAGGTGGCCTGGCCGCCGCCGCCCAACTCATCGCTGAAGACGATCTTCGTGCCGTCGTTGTTGAACGTCGCCGAGTGCCAGATCTGGAAGTTCTCCGTGTCGGTGAGCTGCTGCAGCACCTTCGGCTTGACCGGGTCGGAGATGTCGAGCAGCACGCCGTCGCCGAAGCAGGCGGCCGCGGCCAGCTTCTTCTCCGGGTAGGCGGTGATGTCGTGGCAGCCGGAGGCGAAGTCGGACTGCTGGCGATCCGGGAAGATGTCAGGCTTCGCCACGACCTTCGCGGACTGCGGCGACTTCGTGGGGATCTCGACGATCTGGATGAGTTCGTGCGGCGCCGGGCAGGTCGCCGAGTCCGGCTCGGGGCCGGGGGAGGAGACGTACACGTACAGCGTCTCACCATTCGGGACCATCGTGTGCGTGTGCGAGCCGCACTCGGTCTGGACCGCGCCGACGTACTCGGGGCTCTTCTTGTCGCTGACGTCGAAGATCCGCAGGCCCTCCCACTTCCGCTCGCCGTCGCCCGAGTCGCACTCCGGGCCGCCGCGCGGCTCGTCGATCGACAGGACCAGCAGGTTCCCGTAGATCGTCACGTCGTTCTGCTGCGCGGGGCAGGCCACCTGGCTGACCAGCTGGGGCTTGGCCGGGTCGCTGATGTCGTAGATCGAGAAGCCGCCGAAGTTCCCCACATAGACGTGGTCGCCCTGGAAGGCCAGGTCGGTGTTGAGGTCGTCCTCGCCGTCGAACGGGGCCGTCAGCGGCATGTTGGCGACGTGCCTGATGTTGTCGCTCTTCATCACGCCGTTCTCGGGCGGCGTGGCGGACGTGGTGGCCGGCGCGCCGCTGCTCTGCGAACTGGTGGCGGGCGCCGGCTCCGCCGACGGTCCCGCCGCGCATGCGGAGACCAGCAACAGCACCGCACACAACAACGCTCCGCGCATCTTGGCAGAGATCAACGCGCATCCCCTTTGTCTAGTAGCTCACTATGGAAGCTATGTCAGGAGGTTATGGGCCGCGTACGGTCTTCATTACGGTTATGGCGACATTGACCCTCGTTGCCTGCTCCCAGCAGCCCGCACGGCCCGTGGGGCCGAACCCCGTGGGCACGCAGGCGCCGGTCATCGTGCCGGGCCAACCGGGCTCACCGGCCCGTACGGCCACGCCGGGGGAGCGGGTGGGGCAGACGCCCTCGCCCACGGTGGCCTCCGACGTGCGTTTCGCGGAGGGCATGATCCCGCACCACCGGCAGGCCCTGGAGATGACGTCCCTGGTGGAGGCCCGTACGACCACGGCGTCCATCCGCGCCTTCGCCCGCCAGA
Organism: Nonomuraea sp. NPDC050404; assembly: GCF_040655495.1. NCBI lineage: Bacteria > Bacillati > Actinomycetota > Actinomycetes > Streptosporangiales > Streptosporangiaceae > Nonomuraea > Nonomuraea sp. NPDC050404. The sequence continues at coordinate 188,840 of NZ_JBFAKB010000014.1, read as the reverse complement.
TCGCCGCCGCCCAGAACCCGGAGATCAAGGCCATGTCCGGCTGGCTGACCGAACTGGGCCGCCCCGTACCGGCCGGGCACGGGCACGAGCAGGGGGCGAGCTACGGCATGGCGACGCAGGAGGAGCTGAACGCGCTGCGCGCGGCCAGGGGAGGACCCTTCGACCGGCTGTTCCTGCAGCTCATGACCAGGCACCACGAGGGCGCGGTGAAGATGGCGGGGGAGGAGCTGGCAGGGGGGCGTGACCAGCGCATGCGGCTGCTGGCCAAGGACGTGTACTCGGGGCAGAGCATCGAGATCGCCCGCATGCGCGAGGTCCTGGAGTCACTCCCGGCCTAGACACAGGGGAAGGGGAGGCTCCATCGGGCGGAACCTCCCCCTTTGACGCAGGCGCGTGTGGCGCTAGGACTGACGCATGCGCGTGTGGTGCTAGGACGGCCAGAGCATGTTGGTCAGCTCGGCGTCCAGGTCCATGAAGTCGGTCTCCCGCCCGGCGGGCACCTTCTCGTAGGTCCGGTGGAGGAACTCCGTGAGCGGGGCCAGCGGCACTTCGAAGAGCGCCTGCCCGAACGGAGAGGTGAGGCTGATGTGGAGCGTGCGCTCGCCATCGGCGCGTGCGGGCCAGACCTGCACGTCGCCGTCGCCGACACGCCTAACGATGCCCACGGTCAGCAACTCGCGGGCGAAGATCCACTCGACCGGCTCGTCGTTCCCTACGTGGAAGGCCATGCGGATGGCGTACGGATCGTCGGCTGTGTAACTCAGTCCGGCGAGCAGGGGGACGGTAGTACGGTCGGGGACCACAAGCCGAAGGCCAAGCTCGGCGGAGACGGTGGTGCTGTTCATCGTCAGCCAAACCTTTTCGTTCGTAGGTCCCCTCTTCGGGGCTTTCACTGCTCTGACGGACTTCGTCCTGAGCTATGACGCGGAACGAAGAAACCTGTAGGAAAGATTCCGCTTCTAGGGCCTTCTGTAACGCAGATCACAGCTGGACATTTAGGCATCTACCAGGCTAAACGGCATCAATCGGGTCGTATTTGCAAGGGTTTTGCGTGCTGTGGAACCTGCCCCGGACGCGCCGTCCATGAACGTTTTTCACGGAAGATCATGGCCGACGCCTTCCGGGACACGACGATGGTATGCCACACGCCCGCCGCGCCGATGGGCAACCGCCGCGTTTCACCCGAATCCCTCTGACGAGCCACCCCCGGCCCCCTTGATCGTTCCCGTGGGCTATCGGTTCGCCGTGGCTGCACGAGTGCGGTATTGTTTTCCCCGTCGGAACCGCAAGGGACCGGCAGGGCGGGCGATTAGCTCAGCGGGAGAGCGCTTCGTTCACACCGAAGAGGTCACTGGTTCGATCCCAGTATCGCCCACCAAGGTCAAAGGCCACCTCCTGTCACGGGAGGTGGCCCTTTTGATCTTCCGAGTGACTAAGTGAGTGACTACCGGTCTCCGTGAGGCTCACCTGGAAAGATCCGATCCATGACGGTCGCACCATCCTGGATGACGGGTCTGATCTGGTGACGATAGACCTTCTCGGTGACGGCCGACCCTCCGGCGTGTCCGATCAGCCGGGCAATGTTCTCGACCGGGACGCCGTCCGCTGACAACAGCGAGACGAAGCTATGCCGCATCTCCCTGGGCGTCCAGTCAGCGGCGATCAGGCCAGCTCGGGTAACCACTCGTCGGAACTCCCGCCGTACGTTGCCCGCGCTCATCTTGCTGCCGTTGCGGGTGCCGAACACCAGACCGACGCTCAGCGCGGGCTCACGGGTCTTCAGACGATCCCAGAGGGCGATCAGGGCTTGCACGCAACGATGAGGAAGCTGGAGCGTGCGCCGCGACTTGGGAGTCTTGGTGTCTCCAGTGGAACGGACCGACCGCCAGACGTAAACGGCAAAGTCGTCATGTTCCCATCCGGCCTCGACCACCGGCCGCCACTCCTGGCGAGCTTGGTCGTAAGCGACGACGTGCGACCAGGCGAGTTCCCGTAGCTCCTCCGTACGAGCACCTGTGAGCAACGAGAGGGTCACGTACGCCCGAAGCCAAGGTTTCGCTTGCTCGGCGGCTTTGAGTACGGTCTCAGCCTGTGTGAGCGTCAGGGATTTGGAAGGTCGGCCCGGCTTGCCCTTCGGCAGCTCACAGAGCAACACGACATTCCGTTTAACCTTGTCACGAGCTTGGGCCCTGGTGATGGCCCGTTTGAGGATCGAGCGCACCTCTTGCAGTGTTCGGGTGGAGACGTGCCGCGCTCGTTCGGCGAGCCATCGATCCACGTCGTCGGCCGACAGCTCGCGGAGCTTCCGTGCTCCCAGCCGCGAGACGATGTGCTTCTCGGCAAGGATGCGCTTGGTCTCGATCGTCTGAGGATCACGGCCCGACAACCCGAAGGTCAGCCAGTCGCGAACGGCGGTGGTGACGGTGTCGTGACAACCACTGGTCGGCGTGAGCCCGTCATCGAGATCACGGATGACTTCCTTGAGTTTCGTCTTGGCCTCGGTCTTGGTGCGTCCGGCGGCCTTCTTCGTGATGCGCTTACCGGCAGGCGTGTACCCGATGGTGACTTCGGCTATCCAGCGTTGGCGGCTCTCACTCCAATACAGCCCGCCGTCTCCCCTGCTTCGTCGCTTGGTCATCAGACGGATTGCCCTTCCCGTTCGAGGAGGGCGACGTACTCGGCGATGGCGGAGGCGGGCACGCGGCGGGCACGTCCGGCCTTGACGCTGCGCAGGCGTCCGGAGCGAATCTGTTCGTACAGGTATCGACGGGACAGGCGAAGTACGACGACGGTTTCTTCGACGTCGTACAAGGCTTGCCCCGGATAAACGACAGTCTTGTCACGGGTGGTTGGCACGGTGGAACTCCGTTCGCGGTCTGAGTTTTGATCAGGCGGCGAGCGGTGTGGACGGACTCTGTTCCCGGGTGTGGTGGGCGAGTTCTTCGCGTCCTGCTCGGGTGCGTTCGCGGGCTTGTGCCGCTGCCGTGTTGGCGAGGAGTTGGTCGCCGGTGGTGTGCCAGCCGGTGCCTGCGTAGGTGAGGAAGCCGATGACGAGGGTGGTTTCCTCGGTCTTGGTGTCAAGGGCGGCTTGACGCTGGAATCGCGTTCTCTCGGGGTGTCCCTCTGCCCTTGGGGGGCCGGTGTTGAGGGCGTGTGCGCGTCTGTAGGCGACTCGTTCTTCGCGGATGGAGCCGAAAGTGATGGAGTAGCGGCGGGCTTTGGTGAGGAAGTGTCCGCCGAAGCCGAGCATGTGGGCCCACCTGCGTAATCCGGCCCATTCGGGAGTGTGGCCGAGTTTCCAGGCGGCAGCAATGAGGCGTTCGGGGTGGGTGCCGGTGGGGTTGGCGTACAGGGTGATGGTGGCGTCGGTGAGCCGCTGGGAGGTGTGGCCGGTGACTTCGGTGCCTTTGGTGGAGTACTTGGCCAGGTAGGCGGCTACGGCTTGGTCGTCGAGAGCGTCGCCGGTGGCGGACAGGGTGATGGGCCGGATCTCGTGCTGCTCACCCCAGGTGATGCGCCAACCGTCAAGCTGGGCGGGATGAGGGCCGGTGGTGTAGGCGATGGTGGTGGCGGCAAGGGTGACAGCGGTAATGATGTCGTCGGCGGTGATGCCGTCTGGGGGAGGGGCGATGGTGTCAGGCTGGTCGGGGTCGATGCCGTCGAGGCGGAGCAGGATGTGGAAGTGGACGGCTCCGCGTGCTTGGTATTCGGCGGCTTTGCCGTGGGAGAGCCGGATTTTGGGGAGGCCGCGTTGCCGGGCGCGTTGATTGAGGTGGCGTTCGGCGTGTTGTTTGGTGCGGCGCCAGAGTTCTCCGGCGTGGTGGTTCCAGACAACGTGGTGGTCGTGGTCGTAGCAGTTGGCACACAACGGCCGGCCGAGTAGCTCATCGCTGACATCGTGACGTTGCCAGCAGACCAGTGGGGTTCCGTGAGGGCAGGTCGGGTGGTCGCGGCGGGCGTGGCAGGGGGCGGGGCGGCAGGTGCAGCGGGTTTTGTCGCGGCAGGTGTGGTGGGGCACGTGGCGGGTGTGGACGGGGCCGAAGGAGGGGGCGGTGAGGGTGGCGAAGACGGCGGGGTGGGTGCGGACGCTGTCGGGGATGGTTTTGCCGCCGATGAGTCCGGCGCGGATGAGGTGGTAGGCGTCGTGTTGGTAGGTGGTGGCGCAGGCGGGGCAGACGGTGTGGCGGCGGTTGCCGCAGGCTTTGTAGAGGACGCCGTCCGGCAGGGTTGAGGTGTGCTGGCAGGCGAGGATTTCGCCGGTGTGGGTGTTGACGGTGGCCAGGTTGCCGTGCAGGCGGATCGGGTGGGTGCAGGCGGCGGCTGATACGACGTGGCGGAGCCAGTCGGGGTAGTCGGGTCGTGCGGCGCGTTCCAGGGCGGTGCGGACGTGCTGGCGGGTTTCGCAGGCGAAGGGGTCGAGCGGGTGGGGTTCGGTGTTCGCCCCCACCCTCGGGGCCGGGGAAGCGGTCCCGGGGGTGAGAGCCAGCGCCGAAGCGATGTCGAGCTGGGTGTGCATGGCTTTAGTGGTGTCCTTCCAGGGCGGGGGTGGGCAGGGTGAGGACCGGCAGGGCCGGGGGTCGCTCCTTGAGGGTGCGGTGGTCGGTGGGTCCGTGGTCCTGGCGCTCACGGCCAGAAGGGGTTACCGCAGGTTGGGGTGTGGTTTCAGGGCCGGGTTCGGGTGCGGTGACCGGTTGGGATGACGCCGGTTGGGCGGTGGGAGTGCGGGAGAGCACGAGTTTGGTGAGGGCGAGGAAGGCCAGGGCGGGGATGACCGCGATGAGCCAGCCGGTGGGGTGGGGTTGGGCGACGGCGATTTGGGCCGCGATGGACAGACCGGCTGAGGCGATGAGGACGATCATCGGGTAGGTGACGGATTGCCGGTTGCGTTTGCGTCGCCGGACTTCCACGCCGGAGGCGGTGGGGGTGAGTTCGGCGATGATGGCGTTGGCCCAGCCGAACCATTCGCCGGTTCCTTGAGGGCTGTTGGCCATGGTCCAGTCGTGGACGTGAGTGAAGGAGGCGGCTCCGGCCATAAGGCCGACCAGGAGCAGGATGACGAGCTGAATCCGCGATTCAACCTGTTCACTGCGGGAGGGGGGTTGGTGGTTCAGCTGCATGTGAACCTCCACCGGTCGTGGCAGTCGTTGCATTCGCCGAGAGAACGGGCGATGTAGTACGGCTTTTCGGTGTGGCAGGTGGAGCAGACGCGCCGGGCGCGCAGCGCCTTTTGGATGGCGGCCAGTTGCGCGGTGGTGGCGGTGCGTTTGGGTTTGGCGAGGTCTTCGCGGTAGAGGTAGGCGACGCGTCGGCCGCGACGCCAGACGATTTGCGCGGCGATGTCTTGGCCGCCGGGGCGTAGCTGCTTGGCGCGGAGTTGCCGCAGGGTGAGCAGGCCGCGTGGCGCCCATTTGTAGGGGTAGGTGGGCAGGCCGCCGTGACGGCTGCCGGTGGGGTCGTAGAACTGCAGGTAGACGCCCCTGGTCTGGGTGAGGTGGTCAAGCTGGGGAATGCGGGGGCCGGTCATCGGTTGTCACCGCCCCAGCGTTGTTGGGCGGCTTGGCGGGTGATGCCGAGGGGGCGGGCGATGTCGGTCCAGGAGTAGCCGTGCTGGGCGCGGAGCTGGATGACGGCTTGGGCGATGGCGTGGTCCAGTTCGGCGACGACGCCGGCCAGGTCGCCGAGGGCTTCGATGTCGCCTTCGGCGATGCGCTTGCTGTAGGCGCGAATGATCCGCTTGAGGAACGCGGCGTAGTCGGGGTTTTCGATCGGGCGGCTCATGGTGCGCTCCGCTTGCTGCGACGTGCGTGCAGGGCTTTGCCGAGGGCGTCGAGCTGCTTGCCGGTGGGCTTGCGCTTGGGCAGTGCGCGGTCGATGTCGTAGAGGTAGGCGACGCGTCCGCCGTTGCGCCACAGGATCTGGGCGACGGGAGTTTGGCCACCGGGCCGCAGGCCGAGGGCGGCGAGCTGGCGTCGGGTCTTGAGGTTCTTGGGTGCCCATTTCCAGGGGTAGGTGGGCAGGGCGTGTTGACTGCCGGTGGGGTCGTAGAAGACAACCCGAGTACCGGGGGTGGCGTTGAGCCGATCGAGCTGCGGTATCCGCGCAGCCGGAGCGGGGATAGAGTGCATGACGGTTCTGCTCCTTTGCTGGTTGCTGGGAGTGAACTGAGGCGGGGGCCGGGGATCTTTGGCGAGAGGTCCGGCCCCACGCCGGATCTAGTACGTGTCAGCTTCAAACTCGGCGACCGTGAGGTAGCCGGAGTCACCGACGCAGTCGGCGCATCGCCAGCTGCCGGACTGCGCGGGGTGGGCGTTGTAGCTGGCGATGCTGGCGTGGCAGCATTCGCACCCACCGAGGAAATGAACGCCGTTGCTGAGGTGATCGACGGCGGTGTAGCTCTCTCGGATGCCGACCTTGGCGGCGACGTAGTCGAGGATCGTGATGGCCATGGTCAGTCCCAGCTTGAATCGAGCGGGGTGATGGGGTCGCCGCAGCAGGCACAGTGCCAGCCGTCGGTGGCGAGGTAGGCAGAGCAGCACCCGTTGCACAGGAAGAATTCGGCGGTGCCGTGATTGTTGATGCCGAGAGTGAAGTCTGGGGAGGCGCAGTTCGGGCAGGCCAGAGCCCAGGAGATCACGTTCATGGCAAGGACGGTGGCGCAGGCGGGGCAGTAGCAGCGCCCATTTTCGCGTCTGCCGACGATCCAGCCGGATGGTGTCGCGTTCAGGACGCGGATGGTGTTGGGGCAGTGGTTGTCGCACTGGACCGTCCAGTTGCGGAGGTCGGGACTGCCGTTGGGGTGGTATGCCTTGTGAATCACAGCGGTCTCCAGTGGGGATTGTCGTAGGCGGAAGCTGGGACGGTCATCTCGGTCAAGCTGCTCAGGACCGCGCAGGAGCCGGTGTCGTTCTTGAGCCAGAACATGGGCATCTGCCAGGCAGTGGGGCGGCTGAGCTTGTCGTACCAGCGGATGTGTTCGACGATCAGCGGGCTTTCCAGCCACGCGATACGGGGGTCAGTGTCATCGATCATGGACGTACACCTCCCGGCACCAGGTGCATTCCAGGGCGCTTTCGCGGCCTCGGTCGGTGGTGATGGTGATCTCGATGAAGGTGTCATTACTGCACTCGATGCAGCGCAGGGCCAGCGCCTCCGGATCGGGGGGTGACTGGTCGGGCCAGGGCACCTCACTGAGGGCCGGGACCGTGTCGGGGTCGTGGGACATGGTGGTTCTCCGTTCACGCGGCCAGCGGTACGGGCTGGGCGTCGCCGGTACGGCGGGCCCAGGTGACGTAGTCGACGAGCTGGTGGATCTGCTCGTCGCTGAGGTAGGCGGCTTTGGCCAGGCGTGGGATGCCGCCTTCGGCGATGAGGTAGAAGACGCCGGGGGTGGCCGGGCTGATGGTCTGGGCGTTGAATCCGGCTGAAGCCCAGCCGTGACCGAGAATGATGTCGGAGCTGTTGGGGGTGGTGCAGCGGAAGGCTGCCCGGTAACCGAACAGGTCGCGCAGTGAGGTGGGAATGATGTCCACGCTGGGCCGCTGGGTGGCGGCGATGACCGGCATGGCGCAGGCGCGGCCTCGTGCAACCAAGTCACGAATCAGCGTGACGAACTCTTTCTGCTGTTCGGGAGTGCCGATGGTGGTGGTGTAGTAGCCGAGTTCGTCGATGAAGACACCGATGGTTTTGATGTGATCGGTCGGCAGGAACTTGCGGCGGCCGTGGGTCACGAGCCAGGAGTAGCGTCGGTCCATCACTTTTTGCAGGCGTCGCAGGACGCGCAGGCCCTTGTCGATGTCGGGGCCGACGAAGACGCCGCCGGTTGCTTCGGCGGCTTCCATCCACATCCCCAGCTCGACCCATTTGGGGTCGAACAGGACCGGGGTGAAGTCGTGGCACAGGAAGGCGTGCCCGACGAGGTTTTGGATCAATACGGATTTGCCGCCGCCGGGTTCTCCGGCGTCGAGCAGGTTGTGGTAGACCAGGTCGAGATAGACGGGGTTGCCGAATTCATCGATCCCGATGAACACCGGGTCGAACATGGACATGGTCGGCGCTACCGGGATCGTGACCGGGAGATCGGGAAGAGCCGCGTGCATGGCAGCGTCACCTCTGGGAATGTCTCCGAGAACGAATGCGAAGGGTGCTACCGGGAGGCGAACAGGGTTCTCCCGGTAGCGGACGACAGGTCAGACCCAGTCGAGGTCCGGGTTGTCCTGCACGGCCATGACGGGAGTGCCGCCTACGGCCGGGGGTCGAGCGTTCTTCTTGGTCGGACGCTCGGTGGGTGTGGTGTCGTCGGTGTCCGGCACGTCAGCGAAATCGAGCTGAGCCGGAACGGCAGCAACCGGCCGGGGAAGGGCCGGGGCCTCGGACGGCGGGAGGTCCTCGATCAGAGGAGAGCCGACCAGGCCGTCGAGTACCTGACGGCGTTTGATGTCGAGGCAGATGGCAGCGGCGTTGGAGGTGCGGGCCCTGGTCACCGAGACCGAGGCGGCCCAGCAGGCTACGGCGACCTTGTCGAGCCGAGCCTCGATGTGTTCCTGGGACAGGCCGGGACGCAGCCAGACCCAGACGCGTTCCCCGACAGGGGTCGGGAGGGCGAAGCCGATGAACGGCAGATGACCGTGCCGGTCGGTGGGCAGGAAGGTCATGAAGCAGGTCCGCAGGCGGTGCCGGACGATGAGGCACCAGGCCAGTGCCAGCGTGTAGCGGCGTACGGCCGGGATGAGGCCGATGGGGGCGATGATGCTGGCGTAGATGAGACCGGTGAGAATCGGGCCGAGATGGTGTTGCAGGAACATCCAGCCGCCGATCGTGAGCATGACGAAGGCGATTTCCGGCAGCCACCACCAGATGGCGCGCAGGACGGGCCAGATGGCGATGATGCTGGCGACAGCACAGCCGATGAGAGTGCCGGCGGCCAGAGCGAACGGCACGACCAGGATCGGGTGCAGGTACTGGGTGGAGACCACAGCCGTGACCAGGCCCGAGACGGCCAGCACGACGTAGAAGGTGATCTTTGCGGTGCGTAGGTAGCTGTACTGGACGTTTGCCTGGATGACGGTCACGGCCTTGCCGCGACCACGACTGTTCCCTCTGTTGTGCTGGTGCATCCCGAAGGTAGTCTTGGACATGACTCTCTCCTCGTGGCGAGGTTGAGGGGTTAAAAGGGCGGGACCGTAGGCCGGGAAAGCGAACGGTCCCGCTCGTATGTGCAGGGGAAGGCTGAAAGAAGCCTTCGGAGAAGACTCTGTCGGCGCCTACAGGGCGTCACGTTCGAAGCTGAAGTGCAGGACGACGAAGCTCGTAATTCCGAGCGCCTCCGTGATGCGAACACCGATGATTTCCTTGTAGAGAGCGTGCCGACTATCGCCTTCGAACACGTCTACAGTCCCGATGTCGGTAATTTTGCGACCTTCGTCAGTTTCGATGCTCAGGACGTAGGTGTAGCGGATGAGGGGACGCGTTGTGGTGGTCATTGCAGTCTCCGATCTGGGCGGATGCTGACTGCTGGTCCCGGAACGGGACCAGGCTGAATGATGAGAGCGCTGGTCCCGAAACCTCGGGACATCATCTGAAGCGGTGGCAGACGTTTCTAATTGACGACGACCGTGGACTGGTGTCCGTGGGCACAGGTTCCGTAGAACGGTCCGGGTGCCTCGTTGCCGAACCCCACGACGGGTTCGGAGCACTGGTGACACAGGTACGCCATCGTGTAGGTGGCGTTCACGTTCGTCCGGCAGATGGAGAACTTAGTCGTCTGTGACATGACGACACTCCTGTCTGAACTCGGGATCGTAGGGTTGTGGAGAAAAGCCGTGCCGTGAACACGTACTGTGGTTTGGGTTTGCTCGTTTGGAACTGAGAAACGCGGTCTACTTGCTGACCGGAGCACCAGCGGACTTGATGTCAGCCGCGCGGAAGGCTACGCCGTTACGACCGTTGGTCGCCCAAGGCAGTGCCTCCAGCTTGAACAGGGCGACTTGAGAACCAACTGTCACCGTGGGCCTTTCGCCAGCCGTAGTAACGTTGATCATCTCGCCGCCTGTCTCGTCCAGCGCCATGACCTGCGTGACCCACATCGGTCGGCCGGTCTCCCGCTCGGACTTCTGACGCCCGTTCTGGTCGGTCTTCTCGACCGCTTCCTTTGTCACCATGAACGACTTGCCGGTGACTTCGATGAAGAGCTTCACAGAGCTCACCTCCGGGTTGAGGGCCGCACCCTTGTAGTGCGAACTCCCTGTGAGCTTCATGGAACTGACATGGACAACATCGCGACAGCGGACAAAACCCAACGCAACTTAACAAAACGCGTTAACCCCATGCGAACGGCACGTTTATGCGGCATCCTGGATTCACCAGAACGTTGACACCGATGGTCGGGCAACTGTGAGGCGCAATGAGTGCTCCGAACTTGCTCAAGCAGGCCCGTAAGCGGCATGGCTGGTCCCAGGAGCAGGCCATCGTTCGCTTCGAGCAGATCGGTTGCAGGCTGAAGATCGACGTTCCATCACGATCCAGCTTGCGCACTCTCTTCTCCATGTTCGAGAATGATCGTCGCGACGTCCCCGAAGCATACCGACAGATATTCTGTGAGCTTTACAGGGCATCCGCGAAAGAAATCGGACTGGAAGCCAAAACCGGAATCATCGTGGCCGCCTTGCCAACCCTCCCGCAGTCGTCGCCAGATGCACCTTCGCCTGAGGTGATCGCCTACCTGTCGAACGTGCTCGCGGAACACAGCCGCGCCGATGCCCTTCTAGGTCCTCTCTACTTGGTGCCAGCCGTACAGGCTCAACTTCCACTGATAGATCGGCTTGTACATTCAGCTCGTGGAAGCGACCGTCGCCGGATGCTTCAAGTCGCTACTCAATTCGCCGAATTCTGTGGTTGGCTCTATCAAGACTCAGGCGACCCTGAATGCGCTATGCATTGGACCAATCAGGCACTCGACTACGCCCAAGAGCTAGCCGACCCGCAAGTCGTGGCCTACACCCTTATGCGAAAGAGCAACATCGCCACCGAGGCCGGACGTCCTGGTCAAGGTCTAGGACTAGCCAATGCCGCACTCAACACAACATCCAATCTCACGCCTCGACTCCGTGCCGTCTCTCTTCGGCAACTCGCTAATGCGCATGCCCTTCTCGGTGAACCACGCGAATTTGAAACCGCTGTAGACCATGCCATCCAGCAGGCCACTGAAGGTCTAACTCAACTCTCAACGGACAAAGCGCGTTACTGCACACCGTCTTACGTTGAGATGGAAGCGGGAATGTCTTGGGTGCTTCTCGGCAACCCAGGCGCTGCCATTTCTGCCTTCAACAACAGCCTCGCGCAATGGCCCGACGCCGCCCAGACTCGCGACAAGGGCCTCTGTCTTGCCCGGCTAGCCACAGCAGCCGCAGTGCAAGGCGAGATCGAGCAGGCCATCCAGGCTGGAACGCAAGCCCTGACCATCGCCCAGAGAACGGGTTCAGCCCGAATCCGAGCACAGCTCGGAGCCCTCCACGCTCGTCTAGCACCTGTCGCTGAACTGCCTTCCGTGCGAGACTTGACGAGGCTCTTAGCCCAGTGCACACGTGACATCGCATAGCGCCACACACTTCCCGCAAGGAGATACAGTGCTTCATTTGCTGCCAACGCAAACAACCACGGATGAGCACACGCGAAACGCAAACGTCGCCATCCTGCCGATTGGCAGCTTTGAACAGCACGGACCGTATTTGCCGCTAAGCACTGACGCGGCTATCGCTTCTATCATCGCCCGCGAAATCGCCCAGCTCTACCCGGTCCGCCATCTGCCGCCAATTACCATCTCATGCTCCCACGAGCACAAAGCTTGGCCAGGAACAGTGAGCATTTCGGCTCGGACGCTCTCCATGCTCATCATCGATATTCAGTCCTCTCTACGCGCATCCGGCGTCCAAAAGCTAATCTTGATAAACGCTCATGGCGGTAACTATGCGCTTTCCAACGTCGTACAAGAAGCCACCGTCAACGAACGATGCATGGCACTTTTTCCAACCAACACTAACTGGAAAGCTGCACGCACCAAGGCGAGCATGGAAACCAGTAGTCATGAGGACATGCACGCAGGCGAGCTAGAGGTTTCCATCCTCCTGGCCGCTAACCCCGAACTGGTAAAAGACGGCTACGCAACTGTTGATCACATAGCCAACGATCGCAATGATCTCCTTACCAAGGGCATGGAAGCATATACCCAAACGGGCGTCATTGGCCGACCGTCACTAGCTACCGCTGAGAAAGGTAGAGCAGTCCTTGACTACCTCAATGAAGCATTCGCCTCATGTCTCCGTAGCATTGATGTAGCTGTCTGATCTGTGAGAACTTTCTCTACAAACTTAAAGCGGCCCTGACCGGGCCGCACGCGCCGCCGACTCGGCGCGGGCCGGCTGCGTCCACTTGAGCTCCCGCACCGGCCCGCCACAACGCCGGTCGGCTGGCGCGGACGAGAAGCCAGGGCCGCGAAACATGAGCGGCGCACAACTCGGGTCACGAGGTCGCTCTCATCAGCGCACGTGCAGTCGGTCGTCGTGTCAACCTTCGGCGGGAGGTGTCCGCAGTTGGTCGGCCGCCGTTCCGCACGTGTGGGTGATCGCTCCCGGTGCGAAATTGTTTCGCGGCGGGGTCGGAACCCATCAAGGGCGGCCTGCGGCCGTCGCTACGCGATCGAGCAAGCTCGACCCTTGACAGAACCCGCCCCGCAGTCGCGAGCTTGGGCACCTGTCCGGAGCGGGAGGGGTACGGGCGATCAGATACGCCACGAGAAGGGAGCCTGTTCGAGATCCGATCATGCACTCGGGCGGCTTCAGTTTTAAGGATGCCCACGTGCGCCGACTGCCGAGCCCCATTCCACTCGGCTACGCAACTGTCATGGTGAGCCTCCGGGCACTTAGCGATCTCTACGGAGACGCTACGCCAGACGGTGACGAGTGACGCGACGGCCTCTGTCTCGCAACGAGCCCGACAGAAACGGAAGTGGGATCCCTTTCGCTGGATATGCTGGCTAACTCGATACGTTGTCCATTGTGGCTCGACGGAGTACGTTGCGGTGGTGACATGGATTCCCGATCCAGATGATCTGCGATCGTTGCTCAGCAACGCCAATGCTGAGCAGTCTCCTCCGCCGGAAAGCCCTGCGAGCGACCCGGATTCCGTCTATAACCCGGATGGGATGCTCAAGGATGAGATCATTAGGGAGCTAATTGAGCAGCCGGATCTGCTCCGCGATCTGCGTGATCAGATGGCTCCAGCCTCTGACCTTTACGAGAGAACCAGGTCCTCGGGGACATATTGGCATCTCGGCGAAGACCTTCGACGCCGCATGTTCAAAACATCAGGAAGATGGTGGCAGTTAAATCAGATCGCGGAACTCGAAGAGCGAATAGTAGTCGATTTGCCTTCTGCAGCCTTAGCGGGAACCGTTACTGTAGTTGTAAAAGTTGGCGACGATAGTCAATCTAGCTCCCCGGAGGACCATTTCAACTATCGCCTGGCGCACATCATGGCTGACATCCTATGCGACCAAGGCTACGATGCCGAGGCAATCGGCTCGTGGGAATCGCATCAAACGGTGAATTATCGAGGGCAAGAGTCAACTGCAGTACATGGGACAAGTTATCACCGTATTTGGGCGATACAGGTATCGTTGAAATAACAGGTCATGCAGCAGCCGATCCTTCTAGTGGTTCAACTGCTCTGTTCTTGCAGACTGTCCAACCCTCGCTGGCATACCGCCCACCGGATGTCATCGCTGCCAGCGTCTTCAAGGATGAGGCTAGCCACGATAGGTTCATAACATGGAGGAGTACCGTGAGCGCTGCACCCACCGAATGCCGCAGTTCCTCCTTGATCGTTATACCAAGCTGGCAACTGAGGTTCGAGGCACTCTCTGATATGCGTCACCATAACCTGAGACACTACGACCTCAAGTACCTCCTGAACAGTGATTACGCACAGAACCCTGAGTGACAAACTGAGTGACATTCGCGATGCCAACCGGTGCTTGTCCGTGCACAGCCATGCACCTTCAGAACCCACCTACCAGGCCGAACGCACGGTCCTTGATGTCTCACTATTGCTTCACACCGAAGAGGTCACTGGTTCGATCCCAGTATCGCCCACCACGAAGGTCGCAGGTCAGAGGCTCGCAGCTCATCATGAGAGGCGGGCCTCCTGCATGTCGTGCGCCGCACGTGCGCCATCCTCCGAAGATCTTGGCGCAGACGCCCGCCGCTTCCAGCTCTCGATGACCTTGCTGTGAGCCTCGGGGGCCAGATGGGCATAGCGTTGCGTAGTCGCGAAGGACTCGTGGCCCAAGAGGTGCTGTACGTCATACAGAGGTACGCCATCCTGCACGAGCCAACTCGCCGCCGTGTGCCGCATGATCTTCGGCGGGAAGCGCCGGAGCTTGTGACTCGGGTCGTCGCAGATTTTGGGACCGCACTCTCCAACCGTCCATAGGGTGTCCTGAGCCCGTCCAGGGGAGAGTTGACCACAGGGGCGGGCTGCCTCGACCGCGACGTTCCAGATGCGGTCTCGGAAGTTCCCGTCGTCGATCGGTCCGCCTTGGGCGGCCGGGAAGATCAGGCCAGGGCAAGGACCCCCACCGGGCACCCGAGAGCCGTCTGGAAGCACCTTCGGGCAGGCGCAGACGCCCCATGCGGTTCGTTGCCCCATCAGTTCCCGCATGGCCTTCAGCGTGTGCGGCGGCACCGGGACGGTCCGGTGGGACTTCTTAGACTTCGGGTACTCCCTCAGCCCGTACCGAGTCATCACGTGGGTGATGGTGATCAGGCCACGGATCCAATCGATCTGGTTGGCATGCAGGCCGTACGCCTCGCCAGGCCGCAGTCCAACATCCATGCCCAGTTCGATCAGAGTCCGCCACTTGAGGCCAGACAACTCCATGACGGTTGCGTAGAGGAGATCAGCCTCATCCCGCTCATAGAACTCCACCGTGCGAGGCTCGATCTTCGGCAAATCGAGCTTGGCGAATGGGTTCGTCACCACGAGGGGTGGATCTTCAGTCATGGCCGCGACATAGAGGTTGCCCATCACGAACACCACCTCATGGATGGTGCTCGCCTTTAGCAGGGGCACGCCCTCGGTCTCAATGACCACGCGGCCCTTGTGGCGGGCTCTGGTGGTTCCCTTGAGCCGGTTGACCCACCCCTGAGCCTCGGTGCGCGTCACAGCGTTCATGGGCCAAGCGGCCCACTCCTCCTCGCAGTGGGTGCGCCAGAGTGAGTCATGCTTGGCCAGGGTGGGTCTCTCCAGCCCGGAGGCGTTCCGTACGCGCTTGCGCCAGTCGCCGAGCTTGACCTCGCCGGCTCGGGGGTCGCGACGGTCCCCGCTCCTGAACTTGGCCTCCTGCTTGAGGGCCCAGTCCTTCACCACGGACTTCAACCTGTCCGTGCGAGTGACCTTCTTCCCGTCCGGTTTCCGGACAGTGGCCTGCCACTTCCCGGATGGGAGCTTACGGAGATACATGATCACCGACTTTCTGAACTACTGCCTACGATGAGGTAACTCGATGTTGATGTTGAATGAGAGATCATCCATGCCTCAAGCCTACGTGTCAGAACAGATCAACAGCGAGCAGGTTCCCGAAGGATTAGCGCAGCATTTGGCAAGAGGGAACGGCTAGAATTTGCTCATGAAACACGGGGAAAGCGCCCGACTTCTCACGCCTAAGCAGGTCGGTGAGCTATGGGGTGTATCGGAATGGACCGTGCGCAGGCACATTGCCAGCGGCGCTCTTCCGTATCTCAACATCGCTCCGCCAGGTTGCAGGAAGCCCCGCACGCGTATCCGTGAGTCGGACGCCGTGGCGTACATCGACTCTCTGATTGTGGACCTGGCATCTTAAGAAGACGAGACACGAAAACCCCCGCCTGTGCAGGTAGGCGGGGGTTTTCCTTGTTGAAAGTCGGAGGACAAGACCGGCTTGGCGTAGTCCGTTCTCCTGTATGCAGCACCCGGCGAACCGTCTCCGGGACGCGGGGTGCTGCAAAGAAATCTCAGCAGATTTCCCTCGCTGAAAGCATACCGTTGAGCAGTGACAATTCAAGATGAGAGTGCGTCTCGTCAAGGGTTTTGGCAGGTCGAGCCCTTGATCGGGCTTGCCTTTGCACGTTCAGTGTCTTACTCTCAAACACGTCGGGAACAAAACCGGCACGCATAACCCATACCGAATGGTGGCACTATTCGGTGATGGCGTGCACTGACGCTGATGCGGTCGCGGGTCAGGGTCCGTTCCAAAAGGGCGGGCACTGTCGGGACCTTCCTCCAGGGTACGCCGTCGCAGAAGAGTTCTCTTTCGAGAGAATCGGCTGTGGCGGTGTGTGTCCTGTATGAGGAGTCACAGTGCAGGAATTTTCTGGAGACAAGCTTCGCCACTACATCAAGGTGCGGGACTTCTCGGTAAGTGAGTTTGCCGAGGCCATCACCCGGCACCCCGGAGCGGTCTACGGGTATATGGAAGGCCACCGAAACCCTTCCCTTGAGATCGTCACGGTTATGGCGGACCGGCTCGGCGTCAGCGTCGGAGACCTCTTCACCGACACGGAACTCGAAAGCGCGGTCTCGGAATTCTGCCGGGACATCATCCGTGCGGGCCTCGACAGCCTGGCGGCGCCGGGAGGTCGGGAAGAGGGACTCCTTATCGATGAAGACGGATGGGCCCCCGCAGACCTCCTCTCCTGTCGCGTGCAGAACGCCCCGCACAGGAGCGAGGGCAAGGTTGTACGGGCCGCCGTCGAACGATTGGAGGAACTCGACCCTGAGCTGGGCGAGTGGGCCCGTGAGCGTCTGGGCTTCCGCAAGGACGTGGCGTGAACGCGGTCTCGGAGCTGCGCTCCGTCTTCGAGTCCCTCGGCGTTGGTGAGTACGTCTCCGCCCTGGTAGACGCCGCCCCTCCGCTCAAGCCGTGGCAGCGTGACCGGCTCGCCGTCCTCTTCCGGGAGGCGACGTGACCTCGAACCCCCTCGATGGGCTCTTGGATGCGCCGGAGTTCTGTCCTATCTGCGATGAGGTGGTGCCGACCTACTGTCAGTGCGGGCCGGCGACCCAGTCCATGGTGGACGTCGCTCCTACTGATAGCGCCGACGACAATGCGAGGGGACGGGCATCATCCGTACCCCTGGTGGATGAGGGAGAGGCACGGGACGGCCGAGCCAGGGTCCCGGTCGGCAATAAGGAGCGTGCCTCCCGATGGCTCCGGGATGAGATCGGACGGGACGGCCTGGCTGGGCTGTTTCATCGGGACGGCGAACTGGTTTTCACGCCCCGAGTGGGGGAGGACGGCTACATCCCGCGCCAGGACGAACGCGAAGATGATGGCCCTGCTCAAGTCCGACTGATGTCGGAGACCGAGCTGAAGACGCTGGTGGAGATTCGCTACGCCCCCGGCATCGGTCGTCAGCGTCAGGAGCCTGCCACTGACCCAGCGACAGGCGAGCAGAGTACGCGCACGGTCCCGGACTGGGAGCCGAGGCTCTTCCCCAGGGAATGCGCCACCAATGCGCACACTGCCGCGCGCATGCAGGAGGGCACACCGCACCTGCGCACTTTGAGAGGCGTGACTCACACGCCCACGATGCGGCCTGACGGTTCGGTGATCGACCAGCCCGGCTATGACCTGGACACAGGCGTGCTCTACCTGCCGGGACCGGGGCTCGATGTGCTGCCGGTGCCAAGCGCACCCACGCCCGCCGAGACGAAGATGGCGGTCGAATTGATCGTCAGCATCGTCGCCGAGTTTCCCTTCGTGGAGGAGCATCATCGGGCGAACTGGTACGGGGCGCTGTTCACGCCGATCTTGCGTGCGATCTATCCGAGCCCGTACCCCGTGTTTGTGATCGACGCGCCTGCCCCAGGGTCGGGCAAGTCCTATCTGGCGAACATCCTGCGAACCGTCCATGGCGGAATCCTTCGTGCGGGCTGGCCGCAGGACGATGCTGAACTCACGAAGGGGATCCTTGGCATCCTCATGCACACCACAGCCCCGGTCGTCACCTTCGACAACGTACGCGGGCGAGTCCGAAGCGCCAAGTTCGAGGCCCTGCTCACCTCGGCAAAATTTTCTGAACGGATCCTCGGAGCCAACAGGGACGGCGCGGCTCCAAACGATCGGCTGTGGACCATCACCGCGAACAATGCCGAGATCGATGGGGACTTGGCGCGGCGGGTCTACTGGATCACGATCGACCCCAGGGTGCCCAGACCGCAGGACCGTACAAGATTCTCCCTCGACCTGAAGACCTGGGTGCCAGCCAATCGCGGTCGAATCATCCAGGCCCTGCTGATCATCGTGAGGGCGTGGGTACTCGCGGGATCGCCGAAAGGGCCTCCCAAGCGTGGTGACGATTACGCACGTTGGGATGCAGCGGTCGAGGGCCTGTTGTCGTGGGCAGGCTTCTCGGGGCAGTTCGGCAAGCCCGATAACAAGCACCTCGACAGCACCGAGGACCAGGAATGGGCCGCCTTTCTCGCCGCCGCCTATGAGGTGATGGGTGAGACATCGTTCAAGATGGCGGACCTGGTCGGAAAGATCGCCTCCGAAGACCCATACGGTCCATACGCCCAGACGGGGAGGATCGCTCCCTCGACGCTTCCAGGTGATCTCGCAGAGAAGTGGAGCCGGGGGAACAGTCGGGCCGGGTTCACGAAGTCGCTTGGTAAGTGGTTCACCTATCGAGCAGGTCGCTATGTCGGTGATCTGACCGTAAAGGTGTGGCAGGACAGGAAGAACGGCAACACGTTCCGTATCGAACGCTGGGATGCGGAGCAGGAGGGGGTTTAGGGGGTTTAACGGGTTTGTTTTCACCCATCTCTCACGGGAGGGACCTTTTCGAGATAGGTGCGAGCACGCGAAAAAGTGGGACCGGTTCGAAACAAACCCGTTAAACCCCCTAAACCCCCTCGCATGATCACCTGAAATATTACGGAGAGTGACATGGGCGGATATGACGAGTTGACCGAGTTTGACGGCCTCAAAATCGATGATGCGGGCTGCGATCAGTGCTCTGCCTACGCCGTCCTCGACGCTAATCGCGGCGGCCGAGGCAAGCACTACTGGCAGATCTTCCACGACGCCGACTGCCCCGTCTGGCTGAAGCACGTGGCGAACTGATGATGACCATCGAGTTCCTGAACGAGGCGCTGGAGCGTGAGTTCCAGCACCTCATGGCCTACTACCAGCGCAGTCGGAACACCGTGACGGCTGTCCACATGGCCGACATCTTGGCCAACGCCACCACCTTGTCGGACGACCCGATCTACCGGGAGGCGGCATCATGACCATGCAGCCTCCCCGGGCCGTACCCACGTCCGGCATGGCCACCGCGTCCCTGGTGTTCGGGCTGATCGGATTCTTCGGCGGGTGGTGTGCCTTTGGACTCCCGTGCCTGATCGCCATTGTTTGCGGTCACTTCGCTTGGAAGGAAACCAAGAACGGCTCCAAGGCCGGGCACGGCCAGGCCGTCACCGGACTCATCCTCGGGTACGTGATCGCGGTCCCCGCTGCCCTGACCACCGTGCTGATCTTCAGCAGCGTGCTCGGGCTCGGCACCTCGATGATCGAGGGCTATCAATGAGCCGGGCTGATGAGCGGGTGCAGCAGTTCATCGAGGAGGCTACACGGCGGCGTGAGGCTCGTAGACGGGCGCAGGCCGCGTTCGCGGAACGACGGGCGTACGGGTTGGAGAAGCGCCACGCGGCCAAGCTTGCCCATTCCGGCCTCAACGTCGAGCCACAGACGGACGAAGAGTCGGGCGTGGTCCCTTGGCCTACCCCCGCCCCCCACAACGCCTCAGATTCTTGTAGTGAATGGAGTTGGACATGGTGACCCTGATCGTCGTCTTGAACATCGCCGTCCTCATCGAGCTTGTGGTTCTCCATGTGATGGGCCGGCACGTCATCGCCAAGGTCAGCCAGGCTCTTGCCCGGCACGAGGCCGCTGTTCAGCAGCACCCCGCCGTCCAGGAGGCGGAACTCCGCACCGGCATCACCTTCAAGGCCATCAACAGCAACGAGGTGCGGAGGGCGCAGTGAACGTCCTGTGCGACCTGTGCGGCTCCGAGGTCGCCGACCTGGCCCACGTGTGTGCTCGCTGCGGTGAACGGCTGCGCTGGGACCTGGACGACATCCCCGCTCTTGTCGAGGAGCTGGAGGTGACGCTTACCGGTCGGGCACGGATGTCGGCCGGTGCGCTGCGGCGGTCCAGTGAGAGGCGCCTGCCATTCCACATCGCGGCCTCGGACAAGGCCCACACCCTCAGGTTCGTCCTGGTCGCGTGGGCCCGTCTGGTGTCCGACGAGCGCGGCGTCAGGCTCCCTGCGGACGACCTCATCTCCATCTCTCAGCGGCTGGTGACGCACGTCGAATGGCTCCGTCATCACCCCGCTGGCAGTGAGGCGGTGACCGAGATCCGCGACGCCGTCCAGGCGGTGAGAATGGTGATTGACCGGCCTCCGGACCGGTTGTACGCAGGCCCATGCGACGCCTGTGGGATGCCGCTGTACGCCCGGCCGGGGGATACGGAGGTGGGCTGTCGCGAGTGCCTCGCCGATGACGGGAAGCAGTTCGTCTACGACGTGGACGCACGGCGTGCATGGATGTTTGGAGAGCTGGAGCACTTCGTCGGAAACTCCGTCCAGGTCGCATCCGCTCTTGCCGGAATGGGTGTCAAGGTCGCGGCCTCAACCATCCGAGTGTGGGCGAGCAGAGGGAAGTTGGACCCCTGCTCGTACGGCGAGCCGAAGAAGCTCGGCGGTGATCTACTCCCGCTATACCGGGTCGGTGACGTAATCGAAGCGGCAGCCTCAGGAAAGGCGAAGAAGGCCGCGTAGCACGTGTCGGTTGACAAAGCAACTACTTGTAACGGATCATACGGATAGCCTGGGATACATAGCTGAGGGGCTCGATTAAACATCGGGCCTCTTATGCTTGTCATGAAGAGAGTTGTCCTCCGGGTGGTGCTTTCGGGGCCTCGACCTGGACCTTCTGCCTCTCTATGAGGGAGTCCCACCATTCGATCTGGTCATGAATGGCCCCCAATGCCTGCTGAAGTTCTTCGGGGAGTGGCGGCAAGTCGGCACCTCTTCCGTATCGCCCTAGGACTTCCACCATGTGCTCACAAGCGGCGCGCCGGGTAACGGATCCGGGAGCACCGATGCGCTCCCACATGTAATCGGCCTGCGTTACTGCCAAGGTCATATCCAGCAGCCGTTCCCGTAGCGGGTCATCGGAGAACTCCTCAATGGCTACGCGGAGCTGAATGACCAACGGCTCCTGGATCTGCGCCCACTTTGCGACTTCATCTTCCGAGGGTTGCTCTTCATCCGGAGGCGGCGGATCGCCACACCTCTTCGCCCGCTGCGCTCTGAGTTCGTACTCCTCAGTGGGAATCGGCTTGATCTGAATGAGCTTGACCGCTGCCTCGGTGGCGCTGATCCGAGCGGTTTGTTCTCGTTCGGCGGCTCGCTTGTCGCGTTCAATCTTCCATTGATTCGCCTGCGTCCATCTGGTGGTGATGAGAGAGATACCCCCTCCGATGAGGGTGCCGAGCAGCGCGGGGATGACCTGAGCCCAGTTCACTCCTCGACTATCGCTTGCAGGGGCTGGCGTTTCTAGGGCAACCGAACGAATCAGCGGAATTGATCACCATCCCACCGATACGCTGCCGGGCCATGGCAGACCTCGGCTTACTGCAGGCGTGGGGCATGTGGTTCGACAACGTCCAGGTGAACCAGCACACCCTGTACGGCTGCTCGATCCTCGCCCTAGGCCGGGCAGGAAAGATCGCGGCGTTCCTCGGAGGAGCGACGGCTGTCCTCGATGCGTTGGGGCCGGAACGTGTACGGCAGTGGGCTGGACAATCGAAGGATTTCGAAGCACTCAAGTCGTACGGCTGGATGAAGGCGCTAATGGCCGCAGCGGTCCTGGCCTTCGCCTGGATGATTACCTATGTGCCCGTGGAGTTTGAGCTGCTTCCCCCCGGACCTTTCCTTGACTTAGCCACGAGGGTCACATTGGTGCTCGGATACAGCGCGGTCCTGCTGGCCCTCGCACTCTCTCCACGCGTAGCCGGATTCATCGTTCGCGGATTCGCGACGCTGCTTGAGAGACCTTCAACAGAGCGCGCCATCCGTTGGTCAGCGGTGGCGTTGATCGCAGTCGGCTTCCACTTCGACCTGCTCGCCTCATAACACCCGGTTGACGTGATAAAGGGGGTTGACCTTGGGAGATACCCGCAGCCCCGCTCGTATCGAGGAGGCTCAGCACCGCAAGGCCGAGGTGCTCCGACTGCGGCGCCGAGGAGTGGCCTTCCAGGAGATCGGTGACCGGTTGGGCATCACGAAGCAGGGCGCGCACAAGATCTGGAAGACGGCCATGACGGAGATCACCTTCGACGAGGTGACGACGTACCGGACCGAGCAGCTCGAACGCCTGGATGCCCTGTTGGTGAAGGCCAACGAGGTCTTGGAGCGGCACCACATCACGGTCTCGAACGGCCGGGTCGTGACGTTGGACGGAAAGCCACTGCAGGACGCCGGCCCACTGCTGGACGCCATCAAGACGGTCTTGGACATCGAGAGTAGGCGAGCCAAGCTGCTGGGCCTGGACACCCCGGTGAAGCAGCAGATCCAGACGGACCAGACGATCACGTATTCGTTCGAGGGCGTGGATCTGAATAGCCTGCGGTAACAGGGTGAAGCCCGACTGGACGGTTCTCCAGCCGGGCTTCTGGGCGATCTACCTAGCGGTGCAGGTGATAGTGACCACGCACGAACTCATAAACGAGCCTCACCGTCGAGACAACTGCCGAGACCGTTCCCGGCAGCCACCACCAACGGCTGGGCTTCTGCTTTAAGTCGGAAGTCATGGATCTCTCCTCTGTTTGTTTCGCCGCGCGGTTGCGCCTGTACAGCACCGCAGCGCAGCTCTAGAAGTTCGACCCCAGGGGAGGATGCACGGAAACCGTAGCCACTGCCGCCACATGCTGCACGGCAATTTGCGATGATCCGAGCCCGAAATCTCAATATGTGTCAAGCCGAAACGGGATGTGTACGGTGTGCCTTGAGTGCGGAGGCGGCCAACCTGCGGTAGACGGCAGAATCGCGACATGACTCCGTCGCCAAGAGCCACCTCGACGCCCACGGCAGCGCCTGAGGCGCGCACGACACCAACTCCGACTGCTGCGCTAGAGCCTACAGTCGCTGTGACCGGTACGGTCCGCGTGGTGCCGCCGCCTGACGACGTGCCCTTGGCTGACCACTTACAGGGAGTGGGGACCGTCGCGGCTGTGGTGCTTGCGTTGATCTTGGCTCTTGTGGAGACTCGCCGACGCAAGTCGGACCTCGGGGCGGCGAAGAAGGATCGCGAGGAGGACCACGAGCACGCTGAGCGCCGTCTACAGGAAGAGCGCGAAGCCGGTGACCGAAGGTTGCAGCTTCTTCTTGAAGAAGGGCGGGAGAGGGATCGTAACCAGCTCATCATCGAGCAGCTCCAGAAGGCTTCCCTCTATTGGGCTCAGGGACAGGTAAACCAGTTAGCTACCGTCCTCCCTGTCATCCCTGATCAGTACGCAACCATCCTTCGATATTTCATCCGTGGAGCCGACCCAAAGAATCAATACGGGTTCGCGTCGCTGAGCGAGACCACCTTACAAGTCCTGGAACAGCGCCTCGGTGCACACGGTCTAGAGAACCACGGCCCAAACTACTTAGCCTCCATCATTGAGATGAGGGAGGAAGAGGACAGACAGTCGGGGCGGGCAAACTTCAGACGGCTCGAACAGACAGCCGTCGAGATGCTCAGGGTGGGGTACGAGTACAGCAAGATCCAACAAGAGTGGCTGTACGAGGAGATCGGGGTGAACATCACTGAGCTGATGAAGCCGGTAAATAGCCTGGGGTAATCGTGCGGTTCCCTCTACAGCGCCGAGCCCCGAACCGAATGAACCGGCCGGGGCTCTTTGCCTACTTCCCGTGGAAGTAGTAGTGATCGCGGAAGAACTCATAGACGAATCTCACTGCTGAGACGATCGCCGCCGCTGTTCCTGGGAGCCACCACCAACGGCTCCGCCTGCCCGGATCGGGGGTCATGACCTCTTCCTTCCTCCGCCGAGACCGAGCAGCACTCGTCTGCTCTACCAACCTCGGACGGCCCCGCCCCCCGGGAAGAAGACAGGGGGGTCCGAAGAGGTTCTCGGGAAGTCGGGTCCAGGCCACTTCCTGCCGCCCCGCAAGCCTAAGTCGCGACGGCGGCCCACGGTGGGCTCGACAGATGAGTCATGCCCGAAAGCGAATAAAGCGTCACGCCGAAGGGTGGGGCTCCATGAGCATCGCTTTACGGCACCACTACCGGCCGCGCGGTGTGGCTGCCGTCCTCTTCGACTGTCGGGCCCCTGAGGTCCTCCTCTCCGGCCCTGCGGGTACCGGCAAGTCCAGGGCCTGCCTGGAGAAGCTGCACCTGATGGCCCTGCTCAACCCAGGGATGCGCGGCCTGATCGTCAGGAAGACGGCGGTGTCGCTCAGCTCCAGCGGCCTGGTCACCTTCCGCCAACACGTGGCCAAGGAGTCCCTAGCTGCTGGTGATGTGGCCTACTACGGCGGATCAGCCCAAGAGGCGAAGTCGTACCGGTACACCAACGGCAGCGTCATCGTGATCGGCGGCATGGACAAGGCCACGAAAATCATGTCGTCGGAGTACGACGTGGTCTACGTCCAGGAAGCCATCGAGCTGACCGAGGACGACTGGGAAGCCATCACCACCCGCCTCCGCAACGGCAAGGTCTCCTTCCAGCAGTTGATCGCCGACACCAACCCCTCGGTGCCGACGCACTGGCTCAAGGCTCGGTGCGACCGTGGCGACACGGTGATGCTCGACTGCCGCCATGAGGACAACCCCGTCCTGTTCGACGACCACGGTCACCCCACACCGGTCGGTGCCGACTACATCAGCAAGTTGGACAAGCTCACCAACGTACGGCACGCCCGTCTTCGCAAGGGCCTGTGGGTCGCGGCCGAGGGTCTCATCTACGAGGACTTCGACCCCGCCGTCCACCTGGTTGACCGATTCCCGATCCCCGGCGAGTGGACGCGGTGGTGGGCGGTGGACTTCGGCTACACCAACCCCTTCGTCCTGCAGTGCTGGGCCGAGGATCCGGATGGCAGGTTGTACCTGTACCGGGAGCTGTACGCGAGCCGGCGAACCGTCGATCAGCACGCTGCGGACATCCTCAAGGCGGTCACGAAGAAGGACGGGTCCTGGTCGGAGCCAAGGCCGCGCGCCATCATCTGCGACCACGATGCCGAGGGCCGTGCGGTGCTGGAGCGGGAACTCGGGATGTCCACCCTGGCGGCCAACAAGAAAGTCACCGAGGGCATCCAGGCGGTACAGGCCCGCTTGCGTCCCGCTGGTGACGGTAAGCCCCGCTTGTTCGTCCTCCGTGACTCCCTGATCCAGCGCGACACCGAGCTGGCCGAGGCGAAGAAGCCGACCTGGCTGGCCGAGGAACTGCCCGGATACGTGTGGGACCAAGCGCCCGGCAAGCCGCCCAAGGAAGCACCCGTCAAGGAAAACGACCACGGCTGTGACGCCATGCGCTATCTCGTCGCCCACCGCGACGGCCGGACTCGCGGCTCGATCCGCTGGCTGTGAGAGGAACGACATGACGACCCTGACTGAGTCGTGGGCTGAAGGCCGGGCATCGAGAGCCAAGCGGCCTGCCTGTGAGTCCATCCTGTCCCGCGCTGCACGCCACGCAGGACGCATCCTGCCGACGTGGCGCAGAGCCCGGACGTTCGTTCTCCAAGTCGGTGGTCTCGGGCTCATCGACTACGCCTTGTGGGAACTGCACGTGGTGGCCGGTATCGCCGCGGCCGGGGTGTCGCTGCTGCTGCTCGAATGGGCCGGGCGCGATGCGTAGCCTCGTCGGTGCCCTGCTTGGCGGCGTCAAGAACCGCGCTCCCGTGCCGTACGTGGCCCACGACGTTATCGGCGCCAATACCAGCTCCTTCTCGCAGCGAGATCGTCACGGACATCTGCAGGCGATGGGTTCGAACGGGACGGTGTTCGCCATTGTCAGCCGCACCTCGATCTCCACGGCGTCCGTGGACTGGCATATGCACCGGATCCGAGTGCGGAACGCAAGCACTGCCGTCTGCCCGCTCTGTGACAAGCCAGGTGTGGACCTTCTTGAGGACCATCTCGCACTGCGGATCTGGAACAAGCCCAACGACTTCTACACCCGGCAAGAGCTGGTTGAGTCGGGTCAGCAGCACAACGACCTGACCGGAGAGACGTGGCTCATCGTCGAACGTGACGAGCGGCTTCCTGGTCTCCCGCTCGGCCTGTGGGTGGTACGTCCCGACCGCATGGAGCCGGTGCCGTCGAAGGAACAGTTCCTCGCCGGATACATTTACCGAGCCCCTGGCGGTGAACGGATCCCCCTCGCCCTAGATGAGGTCATCCAGATCCGCATGCCGGACCCGGAGGATCCCTACCGGGGGCTCGGTCCTGTGCAGGCCGCGATAAGAGACGTCGATTCTGCACGCCTGGCCGCCGAGTGGAACCGCAACTTCTTCCTGAACTCCGCCGAGCCGGGCGGCATCATCGAGACCGATGGTCGTCTCGGCGACGACGAGTTCAACGAGTTGCAGGCCCGCTGGTCGGAGCAGCACCGTGGCGTGTCACGCGCCCACCGGGTGGCGATCCTTGAGGGTCACAAGTGGGTGGACCGCAAGTACACGATCCGGGACATGCAGTTCACCGAACTGCGCACCCTGTCTCGGGACATGATCCGCGAGGCGTATGGGCTCCCCAAGTTCGCCCTCGGCGATGTCGATGACGTCAACCGTGCGGTAGCCGAGACGTCGAAGGCATGGTTCGCCGAACAGATCACAGTGCCACGCCTTGAGCGCTGGAAGCTGGCCCTGAACACCGAGTTCCTCCCTCTGTTCGGCTCCACTGGGCAAGGCGTCGAGTTCGCCTACAACGACCCGGTCCCACCCGATGCGACGGCAGCGAACGAGGCCCGTGACTCCAAGACGGCGGCGTGGGCGGCACTGGTTCGCGAGGGGGCTCATCCCGACGACGCAGCCGACGTAGTGGGCCTACCGAGGATGCGGATGCGTGAGCCGGCCCCTGTAACGGAAAGCCAAATCGAAGGAGCGGATGGTGGTTGACCGATGAGTCGTCTCCTGAAGCGACCACACAACTTCCAGAGGTCGGCGCAGGCTCGGGTTGGCCGCTGGTACGAGCTGAAGAACCTGGCCGCCGACGTCGCCGAAGTGAGCATCTATGACGAGATCGGTGCATGGGGCGTAACCGCCTCGGAGTTCTGCAGGGACTTGCAGGGCGTCACCGCCAGGACGCTCGAACTCCACATCAACAGCCCAGGCGGGGATGTGTGGGATGGCCTGGCGATCCTCAACAGCCTCCGCCAGCACCCGGCCACTGTGAACGTCACCATCGACGGTCTAGCGGCGTCTGCAGCCTCATTCATCGCGATGGCGGGCGACACGGTCGTCATGGCCCCGCAGTCGATGTTCATGATCCACGAGGCGAGTGGGCTCGTCATCGGCAACAGCCAGGACATGGCGGACATGGCCGCACTTCTGGACAAGGCGTCGGCCAACATCGCCCAGGTCTACGCGCAGCGTGCGGGCGGTGACGTCGAGGACTGGCGTGCCGCCATGCGGGCGGAGACCTGGTACTCGGACCGCGAGGCCGTAGAGGCGGGCCTGGCTGACGCGGTCTTGGGCGAAGCCGAGCCGCAGGCGAAGAAGCCAGAGAACAAGGCCCCAGTGCCATCCACGGATGGACAGGACGAGCCGACCCCCGCCGACCCGGAAGCCGAGTTTGACCTTGATGAATTCCAACGACTGATGAAGGAGGCGTTCAGCTCATGACCGCACCCAAGATCCCTACGAGCGCGGCCGAGCTGGAGGCCATGCTCACGGACACCACCACCCTTGCCCAGGTGGCCAAGACCCCCGCCAGCCTTGGTGAATTCATCAAGAACTACGCCACAGCGCAGATGGCCAAGCACGGCGAAGAGATCTCTGCTCAGGTCAAGGAGCAGGCGCAGATCGTTCTCGCCGAGATGCTGAAGGAGAACAACGCCTCCCTGTCGAACCGGGCGAAGCTCGACCTGGCCAACGGTGGTGCCCCGAAGAAGGGTGCTGCCTACAGCGCTGATGCCATTGGTGCTGCCCTGGACAACGAGTTCTCCTCGGTGTCGGACTTCCTTGCCTCGGTTGCGCCGGACCACAAGCGGTCCCCGGCCAACCGCGCCCGCTGGGAGAAGATCCGCAACGACTACAGCACCGTTGAGCCGGCCCTTGGCGGTTTCCTCGTTCCCGAGGTGCTGCGTGCCACCCTGTTGTCCAGCTCGTTGGAAGGTTCGATCGTCCGGCCTCGGGCCATGGTCGTGCCGATGGACGGCCCCTCTGTGCCGTTTCCGTCCGTCGATGAGACCTCCCACGCTGACAGCGTCTATGGCGGCATCACCGGCACGTGGGTCGAGGAGGGCCAGGCTCTGCCCGAGTCCGAGGCCAAGTTCGGTCGGACCGTGCTGCGGGCCAACAAGCTCGTTTCCTACTGCGAGGTACCCTCTGAGCTGCCGATGGACGCTCCGCAGGCGTTCGGTGGATTCATCGACAACGCCATGCCGAAGGCCATCTCATTCTTCGAGGACAAGGCGTTCCTGACGGGCAACGGTGCGGGCAAGCCGCTGGGTGTGCTGAACACCGGCAACTCCGCCCTGGTTGCTGTCGCGAAGGAGAGCGGTCAGGCCGCCGACACCATCCTGTGGGAGAACATCATCAAGATGTTCGCGCGGATGCTCCCCGCTTCCCTCGGCTCTGCGGTGTGGATCGCCTCCATCGACAGCTTCCCCGAACTGGCCACCATGGCTCTGAGCATCGGTACTGGCGGCTCGGCCGTCTGGCTGAACAACGGTGTTGAGGGTCCTCCGGCCACCATCCTGGGCCGCCCTTGCTACTTCACCGAGAAGACGTCGAAGCTCGGCGACCAGGGCGACATCGCCTTCGTTGACTTCGGTCAGTACCTGCTGGGCGACCGGCAGCAGATGCGGGTGGAGTCCTCGACTCACTACAAGTTCGGCAACGACATGATCGTCTACCGCGTGATCGAGCGGGTCGATGGTCGTCCGTGGATGAAGTCGGCCATCACGCCTGCCAACGGATCCGCCAACACCCTGTCCCCCTACGTGACGCTCGCCGAGCGTGCGTAATCAACTCGCGGCCGAGGGGCGCATGCCCCGGTAGGCCCTAACCGGACCGGCAGGAGATCGCATCAAGCCCCGGTCGGAGAGGAAAGACCATGGAAGGTCTCGGACGGCTGTTCAACGTCGTCGCCCAGGCCAGCGGCGTACACATTCCGCTAACCAACGCCCAAGGCGTGACGTTCATCTGCTTCGAGGACGACGGTTCCCAGGTCGTCACCCTCAAAGAGTCCATCAACGGCAACAGCGAGCAGAATCTCGCCGTCATTGACAAGGTCTACAAGGGTCCCGGCGTCGGCGGAACCTGGACCAAGGTGACTCAGGCCGCTGCCGCTACATACGACAACGTCGATGACACCACCAACGACGCGGTGGTCGTCTATGTCGGTGCCGACCAGCTCAGCGACGGCTACAACTGCGTCGAGCTGACCAACGACGGCGGTAACCCGGTCATCGCGATCGTTCATGACATGAACGTCCAGCGCGATCCGGCGAACCTCGCCCGGTCGGTGGTGTGACATGAGCGTTCTCATCCAGGGCAACCAGGTCCGAGCAATCGCGCTCGGCGTGAAGGTGTCGAAGTCCTCCGGACTGACCCAGAACGCGGGCACCAACCTGTTCACCGTCGCGGGTGGGCTGGTTGCGGTGACCGCGCTCGTCGGCCGGGTAACCACAGCGATCCCCAACACGGCGTCGCTGACAATGAAACTCCAGCACACTCCCTCTGGCGGAGCTGCTGCCGACCTTAGCGGCGCGACCGGCATCACCAACGATGCAGTGGGCACCTTGTACTCGCTGACGTCGGCTGTGGCCACGGACCTGCTCAGCATCCAAAGCGTCAGCGCGATCGGTGGGACGCCCGTGGCAGCGTCCGAGGCCCCCAGCGTGACGTTCGTGCACACCCTGTGGCGGCCGGTTATTCTGCCCGCTGGCACCCTGAGCGCTCTGTGCTCCAACCACACTCCGGGCTCCGGGGTCATCTCGTGGGGCCTGACGTACGTGCCGTTCGACGACGGCGCTTCGGTGTCGGCTGCGTGATGAGCGCCTTCGATGACCTTGCTGATCAGGTCCAAGCTGTCACGCACTCGTCGCAGCTGAAGTCCATCGTCGGCCGGATCGTGGCAGAGCTGGCTAGCGTAGCGGCACGGCTCGACGCACTGGAGAAGCGGGTCTCGTCATCGGAGGAGACCGAGGCGGACACCTTGCCGCCCAAGAAGGCGACGCCGAAGAGAGGCTCGACGTAATGAGCTACGAGGGCTTGTTGGCGCTGCTCCAGTCGTGCGCAGAGGAGTACCAACAGGCCCGCGACGACGAACGAGACAACCCGCAGGCGTGCCCGAATGACGGTGAACCTCTGCGAGCTGCCCCGGACGGCGGGCTCTTCTGCCGCTTCGACGGATGGCGTCCACACCGCTAACTAAAGACGACCTCTTGGGAGGCAGACATGACGATCAGCACACCCGTCTACTGCACCCGAGAGGCCGTTAAGTCGGCACTGGATGTCAAGCTCACCGCCCGGTCTGACGCCCAAGTGGACGGGGCGATCGAGTCAGCCTCGCGAGCCATCGAGGGACGGCTCCACCGCAGGTTCTATCCCGTACAAGCCACCCGCTACTTCGACTGGCCGAACAGGCAATACGCCCGGCCCTGGCGGTTGTGGCTGGACACCGACGAGGTCATCTCTGTCACGGAAGTGACGAGCGGCGGCGCGACCTTCGCTCCATCGGACTACTTCCTTGAGCCGGTGAACTCGGGTCCGCCCTTCAACCGCCTGGAGATCGACCTCGATTCCGCGGCCTCCTTCACCGCGGACTCCACGCACCAGCGGTCGATCGCCATAACGGGCCTGTTCGGCTTTCAGGCGGAGACACAGACGGCCGGCACTCTGGCGGCTGGACTGAATGCCTCAGGCACCACCGCCAACGTCTCAGATTCTTCAGCTGTTGGCGTGGGCGATCTCATCAAGGTCGGCGACGAACGGATGTTGGTTGCGGACAAGAGCATGGTGAGCACGGGTCAGACTCTCCAGGACCCGATGACCACCTCGGCGGCTGATGTCTCCGTGGTCGTGACAACCGGCAGCGCCTTCGTGGTTGGCGAGGTGATCCTGCTCGACTCGGAGCGGATGCTCGTCGTCGATATCGCGGGCAACGCGCTCACGGTGAAGCGAGCATGGGACGGTTCGGTCCTGGCTGCCCACACAGGTAGCACCATCTACGCCTTGCGTGCGCTGACGGTGGTGCGTGGAGTGCTGGGGACCACAGCCGCAAGCCACAACGACGCCTCGCCCATCAGCAGGCACGTGGTGCCCGCCCTGGTGCGGTCCCTGTGCGTCGCGGAGGCGATCAACACCCTGCTCCAGGAGGGCAGCGGTTACGCCCGCGTGGTCGGTTCTGGAGACAACCAGCGAGAAGCTGCCGGACGTGCGCTGAGAGACATCCGAGAGCAGGCATACATCGCCTTTGGCCGCAAAGGTCGAGTTCGGGCGGTGTAGATGGACATCGAGATCGACACCAACACAAGCGGCCCGGTCTTCGACGGCCGGGCACGTGCTGCGGTCGACGCCTTTATCGACGAGGCCGAGGAAGAGATCGCCCGGCACGGCGTGAACATTGTCCGATCCGAGTTGGACCACGTCCAGCGTAACCCCACCGGCTACTACGAGAGCCAGATCCAGACCGACCGGGCGGCCGGAGATTCGGTCGTCACGGATGGCGGCGTCATCTACGGACCCTGGCTGGCCGGTGTCGGAAGCCGCAACGCTCCAGAGACTCGCTTCGCTGGCTACCCCCACTGGCGCCTGGCCACCCAACGGCTCCAGGCCGAGGCTGCAGACATCGCTGAGCGAGTCCTACCCCAGTTCATCCGACGCATGGAGTAGTCATGTCCCTGGACGCCGCGAGCATCCTGGACGCCGTGGTGTCCCATGCCGCAGCGTCCGGACACTTCGAACGGGTCAACGGCTTCGAGCCGACCAACGCCCCCGGCAACGGCCTGACCGCCGCCGTGTGGGTGCAGGAGATTGGCCCCGTCCGATCCGGCTCCGGGCTCGCCTCGACCACCGGCCGCTTGGTCTTGAACCTGAGGATCTACGCCTCGGCTGAGCAGGATCCCCCGGACGCGATCGACCCGGCCATGCTCACTGCGGTAGATGCCCTCATGGCCGCCTATAGCGGCGACTTCGAACTGGGCGGCAACGTCCGCAACGTGGACCTCCTCGGCCAAGCAGGCGTTCCCCTCTCGGCCCAGGCGGGCTACCTCCCGTTGGACGGTGCGACCTACCGCGTGTACACGCTCACCATCCCGCTCATCGTCAACGACCTGTGGACCCAGAGCCCTTAGGAGGCAGACGTGAAGCAGTCCGGCCTCGGAGACCGGCTCGTGGTCGCCGGGTACGACCTCAGCGGCGACATCAACAGCCTCGGCCGAATCGGCGGTGGCAACGCTCCGCTAGAGGTCACCGGCATCGACAAGTCCGCAAAGGAGCGCATCGGCGGCCTGCGGGACGGGGCGATAGAGTTCACCTCGTACTTCAACCCGGTCACCGAGCGGGCCCATGAGCGCTTCTCCTCGCTGCCCACCTCTGACCAGGTCGTCACGTACCTGCGGGGCACGACGCTGGGCAACGCGGCAGCTTGCATGGTGGCCAAGCAGATCAACTACGACGGCAGCCGAGGCGACAGCGGAGAGTTCACCTTCGACGTCCAGGCCCTGGCCAACAGCTACGGCCTGGAGTGGGGCACTCAGCTCACCGCAGGTGTACGCACTGACACCACGGCGACGAGCGGCGACTCCATCGACTTCGGCGCAGCCACGTCGTACGGCCTACAGGCGTACCTCCACGTCACCGCCTTCACCGGCACCTCGGTGACCGTGAAGCTGCAGGAATCCAGCGACGACGGAGACTCCGACTCGTGGGCCGACGTGACCGGGGGAGGCTTCACCGCCGCGACCGGCGTTACCTCACAACGCATTACCACGGCGCGGGATCAGGACGTGGAGCAGTACCTCAGGGTCGTCACGACCGGCACCTTCAGCAGCGCCTCGTTCGTGGTCGTGGTGGTCAAGAACGACTTGTTGACGGTGTTCTGATGCGGCCCATCAGCAGAATCACGCCTGCTCTCCCTACGCACGCCTATCAGACCTACCAGGTGGTGGCCCCGCCCTCGACACACTGGAGGCCCGCCACCTGCGCCGAGGCGGACTGCCCGGCGTACCACCAGGGGTGGAAGTCCGTCATCGACGAGACCTCAGACCTGGGGCAGCGGCAGGCCCACTACATCCGCCGCGAGTCCGGCCGGAGATTTGCCGAGACCCGGAACGAGGCTGGGCTGACCGTCTTCGAGTTCGAGGTCGGACAGCGGTGCTTCGCCCCTCACCAGGTGCGTCTTGACCGGCCAGAGGTCTACCTCGTGCGGGCCGGCGATTTCAGGGGCAACCCGACCGGCCAGGTCCGTAGACATGCCAACGCGGCGGATTGGACCGAGGACTTCGCAGAACACCAAGGCCGCTTGGCCGACGTCATCGAGAAGGGCTAGGCCATGTGCGATCCCGAACACCTCGACTACCCGCATGTGTGGGGGCGCCTGCCTGGTTGCCCCGGATGCGAGGCCCGTTGCCACTGCACGGAGCACCACGACGAGGACTGCGACCACCCGCATGGCCCTCTTCAGCACACCGCCCGCTGCGTCTGGCCGGGCCACTGATCGCCGCTGAGCAATCGAACGACGACCCCGCCTTGCCGCTTACGGCAAGCGGCTATCTGGGAAGAGGTGAGTCTTTTGAAAGAATCCGGCCTGGGGTGGACGACTTTGTCTGTCGATGACTCGGGCGGCAACGTCTGCGACATCCGCAACGATGTCCTGAGCTTCGAGTTCGCCACGCCGCGAGCCGTCCAGGACGTGACCGGCATCGACAAGAGCGCGATGGAGCGGCTGCTCCTACTGGCCGACTTCAGCATCACGCTCAACGGCGTCTTCAACGACGAGGCGAGCCACGCGCACGCCGTCCTGAAGACCGTGCCGTCCACCAGCGTGGCCCGCACGACCACCATCACCGTGTCAGGCCAGACCCTCGCCCCCGAGGTGCTGTATACCGACTACTCGCTTGAGCGCGGCGACGATGGCTCGCTGACGTGGTCCGCGCCTGGCGTCCTGGCCAACGGCACCGTTCCGACCTGGTCGTGACCATGGGGTACAAGCGACCGGCGAAGGTCTACAAGTTGGTCTTCGCCGAAGACGACATGGAGGGCCTGGAGGTCAAGGCCCGCTCCATGTCCACGGGTGCCCTGCTCGACATGGCCCCGCTGTTCGACCTCAAGCTGTCCGCCTCGCCAACGGCCGAGGAGATGGAGAGCATCGCCGAGCTGCTGGAGAAGTTCGCCGAGGTCCTCGTGTCCTGGAACCTCGAAGACGAAGATGACCAGCCGGTCTCGGCAACCTTGGAAGGGCTGCTCGACCAGGACATCGACTTCGTCATGCGGATCATTCTGGCCTGGGCTGACGCGATCAGCGGAGTGCCGGCCCCTTTGCCGCATCCGTCGCCAGGTGGAGAGCCGTCCCTGGCGGCGTCGATTCCCATGGACGTGTCGTAACCAAGCCTCATGAGCTGGAGCACGCCCAGTGGGTGCTGGCCATGTGCCAGCGGTTCGGCTGTCTGCCATCCCAGCTCCTCGCCGAGGATGCCTCCTTCCTGCGCCTGCTCGCTCTCGAAGAACTCGGATCGGACGGTGAGTAGCGATGGCCAACGAGGTCACGATCACCGTGCGAGGTTCCGACAGGACAGGCACGCTCTTCTCCGGTATCGCCACCAAGGCCAACGCCGCCTTCGCCCAGGTACGTCAGTCGATCCGCAGCCACCTGGACGGCTCCGTCAAGGATGCGGACAGCTCGGGCAAGTCGATCGGCTCGCGGCTCGTGTCGGCCGTGGGCAGCGCGGTGTCGTCCGGAGCTGGAGCGATCAAGGATGCGCTGAGCACCGGCTTCGAGATGGCGTCGAAGGCCGCAGGGCCAGTCCTGATCGGCGTCCTCGGTGGCGTGCTGGCGGCGGCAGGGCCGACGATCGGCGCGGCACTCGGTGGCGCGATCACGCTCGGCCTGGGGGCCGGATTCGTCGGCATCGGCGCGATGCTGCTCCTGCAAAACGAGAAGATCCGCGCCGAGTTCGCCAAGACCGGCAACGAGATCAAGGCGATCATGACCGACGCGGCCAAGCCGCTGCTGCCGGTCTTCCAGGAAGCCTGGTCCGGGGTAAAACGCCTGGTCCAGGAGTTCAACCCGATTTTCAAGCAGGCGTTTCAGGATGCCCAAGGACCGCTGAAGGAGTTCACCGGTCAGTTGCTCGGAGCCTTTCGGGAGTTGAAGCCCGCCGTCCAACCGATCATGGACGCCTTCACCGGCCTGCTCACACAGATCGGACCTCAGCTGAAGGGCGTGTTTTCGAACATAGCGTCTTCTTTGACTGATCTGTCACGAGTTGTCCTGGAAAACAAGACCACCATAGCGACGCTCTTCGTTGGGCTCCTCCAGGCCATACCCGCCGTGATCAGCGGCATCGCGTCCGTCGTCAGCTTCTTCGGCACCATGCTCGGCGTGGTCAACAATGTCAACGTGGGTCTGACCAGGGCTTTCGTGGGCGGAACCACCGCTGTAGCCGACTTCGCCACTCGCTTCCTCGGGGTCATGCGCAGCATCGGCGAGGCCATCAGCAACATGCCCGGCATGGAGCAGATCGGCCAGAAGCTCATCGCGGGGATCGACCAGGCCATCGGCAAGGTCAACGAGTGGAAGCGCGTAGCTCAGGAAGCCGGTAAGGCCGTCGAGCTGAAGGCGAACATCTTCGACCTCACCCAGAAGCTCGACCAGGCCAAGGCCGCTCTCGCCGACCCCAACCTGACCAAGGAACGGCGTGCCGAGCTGAATGCCGACATCGCCAAGCTACAAGCAGCTAAGGCGAAGGCCATCTCCGAGCTGGGCGACCCCAAGCTCACCAAGGAGTACCGGTCCACCATCACCACCGAGATCGCTGAGCTTCAGGCGAGGCTGGCCACAGCCAAGAAAGAACTGCAGAACCCGGAGCTGACCAAGGAGCGCAAGTCCAAGCTGAACGCGGAGATCTCCCAGCTTCAGGCCCAGGTCTCGGCGGCCAAGGCGGCGCTCGCGTCCATCCCCAACAAGACCGTGACCGTCACCGTCAGAACGGTCGGCGACACGTCGATCTACAAGGCTGGAAGCGTCACAGCGTCTACCCGTGCCCACGGCGGTGTCATTGGCGCGGCCGGAGGCGGAC
This sequence comes from Nonomuraea sp. NPDC050404, assembly GCF_040655495.1. Classification (NCBI taxonomy): domain Bacteria; kingdom Bacillati; phylum Actinomycetota; class Actinomycetes; order Streptosporangiales; family Streptosporangiaceae; genus Nonomuraea; species Nonomuraea sp. NPDC050404. The sequence continues at coordinate 152,275 of NZ_JBFAKB010000014.1, read as the reverse complement.
CCCGCTCCAACATGACCCTCGTCGGCGAGCAAGGCCCCGAGCTGGTTCGCCTGCCATTCGGCTCCACGGTGATCCCCAACGGCCAGTCGGAGCGCATGCTCGCGCAGGGCGGCAGCGGCGGCGTGGTTGTGAACCTGTACGTGCAGGGCTCCATTCGCTCCGACCGCGAGTTGGTCGCTCTCATCCGGGACGAGTTCGTCAACGGCGGCTTCCGGGGAGCGCTGGCCAACGCCTGAGGCGGGCCGGCAACCCCTCGACCATCAACCACGAAGGAGGCGTCGTGACGCTCGTGGTCGTCAACCAGGGCGAGGAAGACCTCCTCGATGCGATCCTGGCCGTGAACTACACCCTGCACCTGTACAAGAACGACGTCACCGATGGGCTGTCGGCCGGACAGATCGAGGCGCTGACGGAGGCGGACTTCACTGAGGCCGACTTCACTGGCTATTCCTCCAAGGCCCTGACGGGCGGGAGTTGGACGACGACGGCCGGGGATCCGTGCGTGGGCGTGTATGCCCAGCAGACCTTCGCCTCCACGGCTGACCAGTCGGCGCAGGGGTGCTACGGCTACTACGTCACTCGCACCTCGGATGGGGCGCTGCAGTGGTTCGAGGACTTCTCCTCACCGCTGACGATCGAGTTCAACGGTGAGGGCATCGCGGTCACGCCCCGGCTCACGCTCGCTGACGCGGGGGACTAATGAACTCACGAGAGCGGGCCGAGGCCATCAAGGACGTGGCCGCTCGGGACTGGCGGGACAAGAAGCAGCCGGTCATCGAGAAGACTCGGGGTCAGAACCGGCTGGAGTTCTACCGAGAGCCGGACTTCATCTACGGCAAGGACGGTCAGGTCATCGGTGTGGACGCCTGGGTGCGTCTGTATGGCCCTGACGGCAAGGAGTTGCGGGTTGACCCTCACCGCCGCATCGTGAACCCGCCTACGGTCCCACGTTCCGGCGTGCAGGAGGTGGATACGGGGCGGAAGGACGACCGCGGACTGCCCATCAAGGATCGGATCCTCACGCCGGATCCCCTGGCTGCCTTCTACGAAGCCGTCTGGGATTCAGTGGAAGGTGCTCCGAACGCGAAGGGCTGGCGTACCCGAGGCACCGTTACCACCGTCTTTTCTGACGCGAGCGACGGCCAGATCTCTTCGACATCTCCCACTTACGCCACTGCTCGCACAGGCGCCTCTCTTAGTGCGAACACGTCAGGCACCACTATGTCGGTGGGGCAAAGTCTTGTCGGCGATTACCAGTGCTTCGAAGCTTTTATATCGTTCGACACGTCCGCCATTGCGGATAGTGATCAAATTTCGCTCATCGTCCTCGATCTCTACCTTCTGAACGATACCTCAGCCACTGACTTCACTGTTGAAGCCAGAGAGTACAACTGGGGAGCCACTCTCACGACGGCCGACTGGGTTGCAGGCGCAAGCCTTGGTGGACTGATCCTCATGGCGTCAATTAATACGAGTGGCATTGGGGGTGCTGGCGCCTATAAGGCGTTTACTTCTGACCCCGCCTTCCTCGTGGCGACAGGTCTGAAGACCGGTGTCGTGCATCTCATGCTGTGCTCGTCCCGTCTCCGTCTCGGAAACGCACCGAGCGGAGCCGAAGATGTGTCGTTCAGGACCGCAGAGCAATCCGGAACTACCCAGGATCCGAAACTGACGCTTACGCACCAAGCCTCTACAGCGATACCGATGTTCACATCCCGCCCTAACCGAATCTGGAGGCTCCGCTGATGTCCACCGGACGCATCTACACGGTCCCGTGGACCGGGACCATCACCAACGCTGGTGGCAATACCGACCTGTGGGAGATCTCCCCAGCGGACGACCTGCCGTGCAAGATCCGAGGCTTCCGACTGGGCCAGACCTCCGAGCTAGGCGACACGGCCGAGGAAAGCCTGCGGATCACCATCCGGCGATTCCGCGCCACGGTCACTTCTGGCTCTGGAGGAGCCACCGGAGCACCCGAAGAGGTGGGACGGTCGAACCAGACCGCATCCTTCGCCTCCGAGACGAACAACACCACGGTGGCCACCACCACGGGCGACAACGAGGTGGTCGAGGAGATCGCCTGGAACATCCGCAACTCGCCCTTTGAGATCTGGTACCCGGACCCCAGGTTCTCTCCGGCCGCTGTCCAGGGCGAGGCGCTGCTCATCCGGTGTGAGTCCACCGTCACCGACGACCTCACCTTTGCTGGGACGCTCTGGGTCGAAGAAGGCTGACCTGACCGAACGGAGGACAGATGCCGAACACCGTCGTCTTCCGCCACCCATTCCGTAAGCGGGGACAGGCATGGCTTCCGCCGTCTCGGGCCATCACGCTCATCGGCGACGTCACCGGCTCTGGCGGTATCATCCTCGGTGGCTCCGCCCCAACCGCCTACGCCATGGTGCCTGCGGGCGGTGTCCAAGTCGCCGGCTCAGCTGACGTCCTCTTCAGGCACACCGGCCAGGTCGCCGCTGACATCGTGGTGGAGTGGGACTTCGACAATGACGGGGACTTCTCCGAGAGCGTCGAGGACATCACTCCGTACGCCCTGTCCCTGGAGACCTTCACGGGCCGCGACTGGCCCTCCCTTCTCACCGGCAAGGCTGGACCGGGCAAGTTCCGTGCGAGCCTGCGCAACGACGACGACCGGTTCTCCTACTTCAACACCAGCTCGCCGCTGAACACCTCGCCCCGCAGCCTGAAGACCGGCCGCAAAGTCCGGGTCCGTATCGCAGGTGCAGCGAACCCAGACCCGACCCTGCTTGTGAGGGACCGCTTCAGGAGAGCAGACGGAGCCTTGGAGGCAGACGATACCGGGAAGTTCTACTCGGAGCCGCTGACGACCAACAAGGTGCAGAATCCGGGCTTCGAGACCAACACCACCGGGTGGACCGCCCAGGGCGGCAGCACCATCACGAGGGTGACCAGCATCGCGCACAGCGGTACGGCGTGCTTGGAGGTCAAGCGCGCGTCCGCCAATCCGCCGTTCAATCTCTACGGCCCTACGTGCACGGGCGTGGACTCCGGGGCCATTACAGGGGACACGGTCGTCATCTCGGCCTGGGTGTACATCCCGGCCGCCTCTTTCCCCAAGGTGACCCTCATTGTCTTCGGTGCAGCAGGTGTGGATTATGCCTTGGCCAACACAGACAGCCTGGTCGCTGACACCTGGACTCAGGTCTCCCGCGTGGTAACGCTGACAGACACCCTGGACGACATCGACATCCAGTTCTGGACGGACGACAGCCACGCCAACGGGGATGTGGTCGCCTACGTCGATGACGTCACCGCCACCGTGACGAGTTGGGCCGTGACGAGCAGCCGGGCTGTGGCCACGGAAGAGGGTGGAACCCATCTCGCCGTCGTTGATACCGGCTCCGCTGACTACTACATCCAAGCTCGCGTCAGCGTCCTGGGCGCCTCCTCCAATCGGGTGGGCCTGGTCTACCGGTACGTGGACAGCAACGACTACAGCGTCTGCGTGCTCAACGCGGGTCTGGGCCTGGTCGAACTCTCCGACGTCGTCGCGGGCGTGGAGACATCGGTGGCCAACCGTCCAGTTGAGGTGTACTCCGGGGCCACTGTCGGCGTCCTCGTCGAGGGCACGTCAGTTACGGCCTACATGGAAGGCGTCCCCTTCTTCGTCGGCTTGGCGGGCAACACCTCGGCCGGGTCGGCGGGCATCTACGCCGAGTGGGGCGCTGCCGACGACCGCCCAGAGATCGACGACTTCTATGTCTGGGACGGCCTGCCTGCTCAAGTCGATGGCGTCCTGTGGACCGGAGACGTGTCGGAGTTGGCGGCCTCGGTGACGGCGGGCACTGAGAAGCTCGCCTCCGTCTCCGGCGAGGGACGGCTGTCCAAGCTGGCCACGCAGCGCATCACGCCGCCTGCGAGCCTCGCAGGGCGTAAGACAGGGCTCCTGGTCGGCAACGTGCTGTCAGAGTCCATGCTCCTTCACCCTCCTGGCCAGATCGACGAAGGCGACATCACCACGGGCGTCTTCGCCATCGAGGAGACCACCGCCATGGAGGTCGCTAGGCGGGTCGAGGAGACCGAGTTCGGCTTCCTGCACGAGACGCAGGAGGGCTACATCTCCTACGACTCCCGGAGCGCACGGGAGGATGCAGCATCGGCGGCAACGTTCACCGACGCAACGGACGGCAAGTACGGCTATCACCGGCTGGAGCCGTATGACTGGCGGCGCGAAGTGTTCAACCGCGTCATCGCTGGAGTGTCCCCGTGGGCAGAAGGCGTGGAGGCGACGCTCTTCACCGACCCCGGTCCCTATGCCCTGTCCGCTGGCGATACGCAGATGCTGCAGGCGTCCTATGACGGCACCGTCGTGCGCTGGACTGGCCATACGCGAGACGTTGAAGGCCCCGGCTTTCCTGTCGTGGCCAGCGTTGATGGTCAGGCCACGACAGGAACGGCTACCGCCGACTTCGACGTTGACATGCCCGCTACGGTGAATTCCGGAGATCTTCTCCTCGTCGCCATCTCGAACAGAGAAGACGGCTTCCTCACCGGCGTGGGAGCTAACGCTGCAGGTTGGACTGACCTTTCCAATTCATCCATCTTCGCCAAAGTCGCTACCGGTAGCGAAGGTGGAACAACCGTCACGTTTCTGGGTGTAGCGCTTAATGGGTTCTGGGCCGTCCAGGTCTTCCGAATCACAAATTGGTACGGGTCGCTTGCAGGTGTACAGCTCGCTAGCAGCGCATTCACCAAACAGGTGAACGACCAGCCGGACCCTCCACCCCTAAGTCCCTCCTGGGGGGCTTTGCCCACTTTGTACATCGCCATCTTCCAGAGTCGTGACACGGCTGGCTCAGCGTTGTCGCTCATGGAGACGCCTACCGGTTATAGCGATGCCTTCTATACCCACGATTCCGGCGCTTATCTTGGGTCGGCACAGAGGGAGGTTTCGGGTACCGCATCGGAGAACCCAGGGCCGTTCGAGCTGTCACCAGCGGCGTACTCGCAAGTCGCTCGCACCGTTGCAATACGGGGTGGCGGAGGCATTTCGACCACTCAAGTGACCGGCGCAACACCTACGGGGTCGAACCCAAGTTTCACTATCGAATACGTTGCAAGCCTCGGCGGTACGACGCAGTCGCACCAAAACATCGAAGTATCCGGTGTGCCGCTGATACAAGGTGACCAGCAGCTCATTCAAGCGGACGACTTTGAATCCCAGGATGAGCACAACGCGATCCGCACCTACACCAACCCAGCCAACCTGTTCGCCTCAGCGAGCGACGCCCTGGCCTATGCCAACCTCGTGCTGGAGACGCACGCCGACGACCGCCCGATCTTCTCGCTGAGCTTCTACGCCACCAAGAGCAAGGCTTATCGGAAGCAGGCGTGCACCCGACGCGTGGGCGACAGGATCACCCTGACCGCTATCAACAACGCGGGCATGGGTATCTCGCGGGACTTCTTCATCGAGTCCATCAGCCACAAGTTCTCCCACGGCAATCGCCTCTGGGAAGTCATCTGGGAGTTGTCTCCCGCCTAACCAGAGGAGGCGCCATTGACGGAGATCATTGCTGCCTGCGTGGGCTTGGCCGCCCTGGCGGGAGGCATCACGGTCATCGCCAAGCTGGTCAAATTCTTGAAGAAGTTGGGTGATGCCGTCGATGACTGGCAGGGCGAACCGGACCGCCCCGGCGTCCCCGGCAGGCCGGGCGTCATGCAGCGCCTGGAAACAATCGAGGCTCAGCTCAGGCCGAACGGCGGGCACTCTACCCGTGACGTGGTCAACAGAGTTGAGCAATCCGTACGCCGCGTCGAGGACACACTTGCGGCAACGCTGGAAGCTCAGCGTGGAGACGACGGCGAATGAGCAGACCCCCGCCTTCCTTGGGAGGGCGGGGGTCTTTTGTCGTTGTTCCGGAAGTTGTTGGATCTCTACGTCTCACCCGCGATCACATCCCCAGCCTCAACCCGCTCCTTCGAGCCATGACGAGCCAACCAGTCATTTACGACCCACACCGCAGCCTCGGTAGGAACCTCCACCTCCACGATCCCTCTTTCCGACCACACCTTCACCGTCGCCATGACCTCACTCCTCTCTGGGATTCGTGATGGGAGCCGGGGCGGTGTTCACAGGCGGCGGAACACCGCCCCGGCTCGGGCCTCAGAGCCCACGCTCTAAGGCCCCTTCCGGCATCGGGACGTCACCGTCCCAGCCGGGGCCTGGGGGGACAGACAAGAGCTACGGCTGCTCGTCGAAGGGCTGCAGCCAGTTCTCTGCTCTTGTCGCTGTCCAGCAGGTCGGAGAGGTCGAGCAGATCGGCCATGTCGAGGGCTTGAGTGTGGTTCAGCTTCCACTCACGCGGAACCTTGCCCGCCTGATACCGGGCAACGACGAAGGTCGGCGGGTCCGGTGGAGTCTGGAGGATGTAGAACTCGAAAGTCGCCTTCGCCCCCAGCCTCCACGCGCCGAACTCGGCCGAGTGGCTGAGTATGCCGTCCGAGTGATCCCAGGTGCACCAGGGCACGTGACAGGCCGGCGTTGTCATCATCAAGTCCTCGCGAAATGGACGGGCAAACTCAGTGCAGGACGCAGACACAGGGCACGGTGACCAACTGCCCGCACTCCTCATCAACATGAGCGATCTGCTTGGAGCCGAAGCAGTAGCGGCAGCCGAGTTGTGCACTGATCCACTGGTCGGCCCACACCTTGTGCTCCCATGCGGGCGGAGGCGGGGGCGGTTCCTTATCGTGCCCCCGCTCGGCTGGTTCGTTCGTGCCACCGACCCAGCCGAGGCCGCCGCAGAATTGGCAGGCGAGAAAACGGTCGCCAAGCTTGGTTCCTTGGTGGCCTCCGCATTCGGGGCAGGTGATGGGGTCGGTCATCTACGGCCGGTTCCGTTGCATGCTTTGCATGGCACCCACTTGCGTTCCTTGTCTTTCTTGCCGTTGAGTTCTATCCACTCGCCGCCCTGGCCGAGGCAGGTACCACAAACCGGAGGGGTATCGCCCTTGGCCGTGACCTGACAGTACGCTCCACGCAATGGATCGTGAAGCGGCTGAAGTGTGCGCATGCAAGGACCTCTATCCGTCACCATGGGGATGATCAGGATCATGCGATACCTCCTAGGTCGTTCGTTCATGTGGGCTCATGACTGCCGAATGCGACGAAGCCGAGCACTGGTATAGGTCGCGCCCGGCACGAACCTGACAGGCTCATCCCTGATTGCGGTTCCGTCGTAATCCAGTATTGGTTACCGATGGGCATGGCTTTCACCTTGACGATCTGTGACCGGCAAAACCGGCAAATGCTCTCGGGGTCGGGTGGGGGCGCGGGACTTATACCTACGGGATACACAGTTACCTCTCCGTATCGAAACGGGCGAGGATTTCCAACTGGTGCGCGAGCGCGGTGGCGAGCTTGGTTCCCCTGGAATAGCGATGGGTCCGAATAACCCCCGCGTTTTGCATCGGGATGGTGACATCGCGGCGCAGGGTGGCACACCACATCACCGCGCCCGTGTGATCTTCGAGGAAGATTTCCCACTTCGGAAAGATCTCGCGCAAGAGCACGAGTAGGCGTTCCGCCAGACCTGGAGCCATGGCGGTCTTCTGGAGCACGGACTGCAAGTCCATCAACTCCGTGTCCAGTGGGTCGCTGGGCTCTGTTTCGGTCAGCACGAGATCTCCTCGCGGTGAAGCTGAGAGAGGAACTCAGCCAGCAGCTCGCATGCTCGCGTCCGCGCGGTGGTCTCCGTCGCGAAGGGGCCCTCGCCGTCTCGCGCTCCGAACGGACCAGGAAGCTTCGGATGCAAGGTCACACCTCGACCGCCCAGGTCGATGGTGAAGGCCCAGATGTCGCCAACCCAGCCGTGCACATAGCGCTGCGGTGCTTTCGCTCGGTGCTCCCAGCGGATGTCGGGGATCGTCATGACTCCATCACCAGCCCGATGAGGCCGATCAGTCGTAGGGCTGCGGCCAGGGCTTCCCCGGGCATGAGCCTGGCGATCACTTGCTCGCCGACCCGCAGCTTGATCACCGGCCCGGCCTCACTCGGGACCTGCTGCACCAGCTCGATGAACAGCGTCGGCGTGTACCCCCGGCCCGCGCCTTCCAGCCCAAGAGCAACAGCGCGCACGTCGGCTCGGTGCAGGACCGCATCGGAGCTGGCCAGGTGGGACTCTGTGCACCACTCAGGGCACGTGATGGTCATCTCAAGCGCCCCCCGCAAGCCTGATTGCGCCGTTGGCCAGGCGGCGGGCTCGAATGATCGGCACGGTGGTCACATAGCGGAGCGGCTGTGCGGAGTTGATACGAGCAGGCAGGATGAGGCCGGTCGTCCCAATGGGGGTGTTCAGGAGTGCGGTGACGAGATGGAAGGTGGCGCGGAGAGGATCGTTGGTGACGCCACAAGACCCCCGTTGTCCAGTGCTGAAAACCGTCCATGAGTAGAGGGCAACACCGAACGGACGAGAGACCTCGGTCCGCCGACACCGTGTCACGTCGGCAGACCTGCGTTTGGTGATAGCGCCTGTAGGCGCTCGCATTACGGGTGCGGACCCGTGACTGTCCATGTCAGGGACGCTACGAACGGGGCGGACGGCCTCTCAATAAAGTTTCCCGAAGTTTCTTAAAGATCTTCAGACGCTCGCCTGATCAAGGCTTCAGCTTCTTGGCCATAGACGGCCAATTCAGCGATGCCGTCGAAGTGCCTCAGGTACAGGGCGATCTCTCGTGGCTGGGTGATGTTCAGGGCGGCACTCACGGTCTCGGTCGCCACGTGCCGCTGGTCGAACATCCAGTAACCAGCGTGCGGCCCCAGCTCGTAGTCAGCGTGCCGGGGAACGATGCCGAGGTGCAGGCGCGGTAGTGCGGCCATCTCGGAGATGACGTGCTCCAACTGCGGGCGCATCACCTCGCTGCCCCCCACGCGGGTGTAGAGCGCCTGCTCGGCCAGCAGGATGTGGAACCGCCTGTGTCCCATGCGGAGGATGGACTGGCGGCCTATGCGGGTCGCTACGGCGGCGTCCAGGTCGTTCGGCGTCTCGTAGAAGGCAATGACGCGGGACATGATGGCGCGGGCGTACTCACGGGTCTGCAGGAAGCCGGGGATGTGGAAGGGCTCCCAGATCCGGAAGAGCATGGTCGCCAGGTCGTCGGAACTGAGGACGTGCTGGACGCGACGCTGACCACCGCGCATCTGCCGCCGCCACTCGACGTACTGGGCCTCGATGGCGCGCACGGTGGCGATCAGTTCGGGGATCTGGTCTTCGGCTCCACAGGCCCGGCACCACACCCGGATGTCGTCCTCACTGGGGGACTGCCATGCGTGCTCCAACTTGGACACGCGCGGCGGACGCCAGCCCAAACGCAAGGCAAGCTCCCGGCCGTTGAGTTCCGCATCACGGCGGATGTCTCGTAGCCGGGAGCCGAGGGCTTCGCGGGCGGGATCAGTTGGGGCAGACACGTGGGGATGGGGTCAGGTGTTCATGTACGAGGAGTGAATGTACTCGGCGTGCGGTATCGCGCGCTGCCATACGAGATCACGCACTCCCGCGTAGCGATCGATCAGTCGTGCGTTGTCGGCAACGACGAACACTCCCACACGCCCGTCGCCGGGGAACGTGCTGAGCACCAGGTGCTCTTCATCGAACAGCCAGCAGTCCTCTTCCGGTAGGTCGATGCTCTCCGCCAAGTGGCGGGGCAAGTAGCGGATGTCCTCTCCTGCCTTGACGTTGTCCCCGGCGATGTTGAGTAGCCATCGCGTGTAGAGGCTATGCGGCACCGTGACGACGCGGACACGTTGGATCATGCATCCGTTCGCCGTTTGTTCGCGGAGGAACGCCTGCCAGGACCGCCGCCAGGCATGGTCGTCGAATTCGCCGGCCTTCCACTTCCGGAGCGGCTCCGCCTCGCTGACCACGTGGTAGCTGTCCTTCAGCTCCAGGTGGAAGGCGCGCTTCGCGTCGCGGAAGTACTGCTGGAAGTCCTCATCGGACAGTCGGACCATCCGACCCTCCTGGCGGCAGGAAGTTCATGAGCCGCTTGGGGACGCGGATCACCAACTCGTTCGCCGGAACGCCGCCGATGGCTTCGATGTGCTCGGGGTTGCTGACGGCGAAGCCCTGGATGACGAACTCGTCCCCGTCCTCCCACAGGGTGGGGGAGTGACCTCCATCGGTCGCCTTGCCGAGGAACTTCAGGCTCATCCGATCGCCTCCTCAGAGGAGTTTCTGGAGATTTCTAGACGACGGGATCGTCCGTCCGCGTGAGGGGGGCTGTCAAGGACAGTGTTTAGTCTCCGACGTCGAGCTGCGTGCGGTCGGCCGGGTGGACCTCCTCGTCGCGGCCTTCCCTGTGCACAACGAGAACGGGCGTGCCGTCTGTGAGCTTGAGCTGACGCTTCTCCGCGCTGCTGGGCATCCGGGCGGCGACGCGAGCCCTGCCATCCACTCGCACAACAGCGACGTCATGCTGCGGGCGCACCTGCGATCCCGCGCCCTTCACGGTGATGATGGCGCCTTCGTTCCGCAGAGCGGCAAGGGCATCGCGGACAGTGTCGCGACCCACCTCGTACTCCTGGGCGATCCGTGTCTCGGAAGGAAGACTTTCGCCGGGAGCGAACTCTCCGGCCTCGATCCGAACCCGCAGCAAGTCGGCTAGCTGCCGGTAGATGGGGGTGTAGCTTCCCGGATCGATGCTCATGGTCTTGGACCGTAGGTACCCCTGTGGCCCCCTAGGGTTGTGGCCCTAGGGCCACAGATTTAGTCTGGGAGGTGTAAATATTCGCCTTCTCAGGGGAAAAGGCGATCTTCAACCATGGCCTGCCCAGTTCCATTCGGGCATGCCTGATCACGGGGAGAGACCATGGCCCTCACCATCGTGGACAGCACTGAATACGATTCAGAGCTACATAAGCCCGGTACCGTCTCAGCAACCAGGTGCGGTTGGCACGGCGGCAGGCGTTCGGGCGCGCGATGTGACAGCAAGCCGGTGAAGAGCGTGGAGATTCGCGACGCCGGAGGACAGGCACGATGGATTTCAGCTTGTGAGCGAGCAACTGGTCAGATCGCTGACCTACCTCACGAGCACTGACTGAAGGCCCTTCCTCCGACTGCCCCCCGCACCCATCGGAGGAGGGGCTTTCTCATGTCCTCACCTTGCGCCTAACCCGCAAGATCTTGCGGGTCCGCTTGCGGGCCGAACCTCTGTTGACCTGCAATCTTGCGGCCTTGCGGCCCTGACTGGACGCCTCCGAAGTGCCTCCAACGGCGTACTGGGAGAGTGCCGGCCCGCAAGCGCAAGACATCACTGGCGTCGCTCAAGAGCCTCGATGAGATGGACCTTCTCCACGCCCTTCCGCGTGCTCGTCCGACCCTCGTCGGTGTAGCCGTGCATGTCCTTGGTCGGTACGCCGTGAGGCTTCAACGCCGCCGTGAGCGTTGCGGTCTTCCCTGCCTCATCCTGATCGGCCCACGCCCCGTAGACATCCGGCCGCAAGTCGGACAGCCGATCCACCACACGACAGTTCCATGCCTTCTCCTCAGGCAGGACGGCCACCACATCGGCCAGCAGATCTGACGGTGAAGCCATAGGCGGCCGATCTCCTACCGCCTGGCCCGATAGGGTTCCTGCGGCCTTGCGGGCGGCGTAGGCGCGACCACAGACCTTCTCGGCCGTGGGGTTGTCCACGTAGTAGGACCGGACGATCAGTGGGTCGTCTGCTTCCCCCACCAGATAGCCGATGCCCTTGTCCTTCTTCGTGAAGGTGGTGGCCCGGATGCCGTTCTTGTACGAGCTGGTGCCGAGGATCATGTCGTTCTCGGTCTGCCCCATCACCCGCAGACAGAAGCGCACTCCGACATTCGCCGTGACCCCGGTGGGCAAGCTGTCTTTGTCTGGCCGCTGTGTGGCGAGCAGCAAGATCACGCCGAACGCCCGGCCGAGCTTGATGATGTCGGTGGCGAGCCGTCCCGCCTCCTCTCCGTGATCCTCATGAGAGAAGAGTTTTTGGCACTCGTCGATGATGACGACCAGCGGGAACAGACCGAGAGAACGCTTGGCCGCCAACTCAGGCGTCACCTTGTTCTCCGGACAGAGGTCTTTCGGCAAGCCCGCGATGGTCATGGCTCGCCGCTCCAGGTCGGCGCGCACCTCTCGCAGCGAGAGCAGGCATCGGAAGGCCGTCGCATCGTCCTGGCCGCTGCCATAGTGGTGGGCCAGCTTCTCCAGAGGCGACAGGTCCCCCGACCCCTTCAGCTCGAACACCCGTAGCTCCGTCGAAGGATCCAACGCGGCGGCCAGGGCGAAGATCCGCAGGGCGAAGGTCTTGCCCATGCCCGGCATGGCTCCGATGAGGAGGTTGCCGAACATCAGAGAGACGGGCACCTCACGCCCCCGCTGGTCAGTGCCGAAGGGGACCTCTTTGAACAGATCCGCCCGGCCAGTCCGAGCCAGGGGCCACCGAGGAGGCTTGACCTTGCTCATCTCCTGGTCGCCCACCCAGAGGAGCAGTCTGCCGGGATGCTCCTCTGCTGGCTCAGGCCACACGCACCCAAGGGGGCGGCGCAGGCCAGAGGCGAGCTTGTCGCGCACCTTCATGATGTCGGTGGCCGTGACGCCGCGAGGAAGTTCGACGTCGGCCCGCCATCCTGGCCCGTCGCGGGTGATCGGAGCCGGGAAGGTGATGCCCTTCCCGGCCCGGGATAGGGCCTGGGTGATGCCGGAGATACCCAGGGACGCGAGGGCTTCGATGACCATGTCACTGGTCAGCTTCGTCACACGAGCAGGGACGACGGCCCGATCGAGGAGGGGCTTGTCCGAGGGCGAGCCAACGATCCCCGCCACCGCGATCAGCATGCCGAGAGTGAGCCAGTGCGCCCATGGCGGTGCGGCCACAGCGAGGATGATCGACGCGATGACAAGGGTGATGGCGGCGATCAGTGTCACCCACAGCCGTGCTCTGACCCGAGCATCCCGGCGTTCACTCAGCCTGAGGTATTGCTCGGCGTCCTCGCGCCTGACGACTGCCTGCCGCACTGGGCGGCCCTCAAGGTCGAATTGCCAGCGCACCAGCTCCACCAGGAGCCGCCACACGCCCGCAGGGGAGCGCGACAGCACCTTCGTGACGTACTTCGGCGTGCGAAGGGCGTGGTAGGCCAGCACGTAGCTGCTGTGCTCCGCCTGCCACTTCAGGACGGCCAACGCGTCGGCGCGGGACTTGAGCCACAGCGGAACCAGGGGAGAACGAGCGACGCGTCGCTCGGCCAGGCGTGCGAGTAGGTGATCGGGCTGATGTGGCTGATCAACGAGAACACCTTCGAGAACTTCCCCGTCGTCGCAAACTTCTTCAGGGCCGACCGGGACGACATCTCCGTCTTCGCTCATGGGTGAGCCCCGTTGAGAGAGGGCGTAGGGCGCTCCTGTTCCACCTCGGCGATGATCTCTTCGGCCTCGCGTTGCTCGATGCCCCACCGGTTCATGAGGGCTCGCCGACCAAGCCTCTTGTTGCCCGGTTGGAGGCTCTCCTCAAAGGTGAGCCGTGCCGCCTCATACCGGTCCATCGGCAGGAGTGGCACAGGTTGTGCCACCTTCTCCGAGGGGTGGCACAGGTGCTCCTTCTCAGGGGTACTGGAAGCGGTCTTTCGGCCACTCCGTACGAGCCACATCAGCAGCTCATAGGCGGCCACGAACGCGACCGGCGCAAGGGCGCTGAGCAGGCGCGATCCCACACCACCGGACCACCCGTGGGCCACGTTGGCGACCAGCGTGACGATGCCTCCGACACCCAGTGAGACGTACGCCAGAAGCGGCACAGGCAGTCTCCGGCGAGAGCAGTAGACCATGACGAGCGAGGCCATCACGATCACGCCGTCGCTCATCGCCGGGTAGAGCACGGCCATGTCGTGCCGCTCTCCAAGAGAGATCGCCAGGGCGTAGAAGTGGTGGTACGAGACGTACCCGGCAGCCCCCGCTACGCCGAGCAAGATGGTCACCGCGACGCCCCGGATCAACCGGTCTCCACGAGTCTCCGTGCCGCTCTCAGGAGGAGTTGGTTGAGGTGGCACAGGAGCCTTTTGCCCGGAACGAACGCGGTGCCACAGGGAAGGGATGGAGCGGGCAGTCATATGGATCGCCTCCGAGGGTGATCCAGGGCCGACGTAAGCACACCGGCCCTGGACCGGTTGCCTCACGTCACGCACAGTCCATGTGCGTTGGTGATCAGGACTAAGGTCACACTGTGTTCGTGCGCCCAGCATGCGCCACACGTGCGCCAAGTCCTGCTAAGTACTGCTCTGTGCTGCTCGATGTTTTGCCAGCTCAGAGCGATGTATGCCCTCGGAAGTGGGATTCCTTCTTCGTTCACACCGAAGAGGTCACTGGTTCGATCCCAGTATCGCCCACCAACTCATAGGCCACTTCCCAGTCGGGAAGCGGCCTATGATCTTTCTGAGCGGCCCCGGGACGGCATGCCGCAGCCCTTGATCGTTGCAAGCGTGATGACCAGGAGAGCTCCCGCCGATGCGACCGCCTTCCGCCGAAGTTCCCCTGACCGGAGGGCGCATCACCTCGGGTGTAGTCCGGGTCGCTGATACCGTTCGACGGTCGGCCAAAGATTCTTCGCCTTTCGTCGCGCGGTTGCTTACGCACCTGCAGCGACGTCGGTTCACGGGTGCGCCGCGTTACCTTGGGCGGGACGAAGCCGGTCGCGATGTTCTCAGCTACCTGCCCGGGTGGGTGGCGGACAGGTTTCAGCGTTGGAGTGATGATCAGGTCGCTTCGGCTGGGGTGCTTCTTCGATCGTTGCATGACGCCACCCGTGACAGCGGGCTCACTGGGGAGCAGCCCGTTGTCTGCCATCACGACCCCGGGCCGAACAACACGGTGTTCCGGGGCGGGGTGCCGGTTGCCTTCATCGACTTTGACACCGCTGCCTCCGGTGATCCGCTTGAGGACGTCGGATACATGGCCTGGACGTGGTGTGTCTCCTCCAAGGCCGACTGGCCGCCGGTTGCCGCGCAGGCCGCCCAGGTGCGGGTGCTCGCCGACGCGTACGGGCTCAGCGCCGCGCGCCGTGCCGAAGTTCTTGACGCGATCCTCGATCGTCAATCCCGTAATGCCCGCTGGTGGGCGGAGCGCCTGAGCGACTCCAGTTTCCGTCTGGCCGGTCCCGAACAGATCGCCTCGCGTATCGCATGGTCCGAGCGGGAACACGCCTACACCAGTGCCAACCGCCTCGTCTTTGCGGAGGCGCTGCGTTGACGCCGTGGCCAAGCGGCATCCGTACTTTGTAAAGGGGGGCGGATCCGCCACCGCCACCGCGCAGGCAGGTGCGCGGTGGCGGTGGCGGGTGAGTGGTACGCCCGAGTTGGCACCGGAAGGGCGTACGCGGGGGAAAAGGGATCAGGCGCCGGCGGGTTCGTTGGTGTCGAGGTCGATGGCGAGCAGGGCGGCCAGGGCGTCCAGGGCCGCGTCGGCCTCGGGGCCGTCGGCTTCCAGGGTGACCTCGGCGCCGTGTGTGGCGCCGAGGGACAGCACTCCCAGCATGCTGTTGGCCGGCACCGACTTGCCCTCGCCGACCCGGATCCTGACCGGGGTGCCCTGCTTGGCCGCGGCCTGGACGAACAGCTTGGCCGGGCGGGCGTGCAGGCCGCTGCTCGCCGCCACGGTGACTTTCCTTTCGGGCATGGCAAGCTCTCCTCTCGATGGCGCCGGGCCCGGCGGGCGTCCGTGATGGTGGAGGCCCGCGGCGGGCCGGTGGCGCCGGGGTGGTGGATCTGTGGGTCGGTGGGTTGGTGATGGGAGGAGGCGGGGAGAGGGTCAGGGTTCGACGGTGACCTTGATGGCTTCGCCGCGGGTGACGATGCCGATGCCGTCGAGGACCTGGTCCAGCGGCAGGCGGTGGGTGATCAGGTCGGAGACGGGGACCGAGCCTTCGGCGATGAGCCGTAGCGCCTGGGCGTTGTGCTGGGGGCTGGAGCCGTTGGCGCCCACGATGGTCAGCTCGCGGTAGTGCACCAGGTTCGAGTCGCACTGGATGATCGGCGCGTCCTTGGGCAGGCCGCCGAAGAAGCTGACCCTGCCCTGCCTGGCCGCCATCTGGATCGCCTGCTGCTGCGCCACCCCGGAGGCCGCCGCCGTGATGACGACGTCGGGGCCTCGGCCGCCGGTGAGCTTGAGCACCTCGTCCACGACGTCGAGTTCGTCGCCGCGGATTGACTCGTCGGGGTTGACCAGGTTCGCCGCCATCGCCAGGCGTTCGGCGTTGAGGTCAACCAGGAACACCCGGGCGGCGCCGCGGGCGCGCGCCAGCCGTACGTGCAGGCACCCGATCGGGCCGGAGCCGATGATGACCACGTCGTCGCCCTCGCCGACGCGGGCCAGCTCCTGGCCGTTCAGCACGCAGGCGAGCGGCTCGGCGACGGACGCCTCGGCGTAGCCGACGCCGTCGGGGATCCGGTTGAGCCCGTTGACCGCGAGCACCTTGGCGGGCACCACCATGTACTCGGCGAAGCCGCCGTCGTAGTGGTAGCCCATCGACTCCTGGTTCGGGCACACGGTCATCCGGCCCCTGCGGCACTCCTCGCACGTACCGCAGGGGATGGCCGCGATGACCTGGACCCGGTCGCCCTCGCTCCAGCCGGACACGCCGTCGCCGATGGCGACGATCTCGCCGGCGATCTCGTGGCCCATGACCCTGGGCGGCCGGATGTGGTGGTGGCCGTGCTTCTGGATCTTGGCGTCGGTGCCGCAGGTCGAGCAGTTGCGCACGCGGATCTTGATCTCGCCGGCGCCGGCCACGGGTTCGGGGGCGTCCTCGATGCGGATGTCCCCGGGCGCGTGGAAACGGGCGACTTTCACGTGTTTTCCTCTCCGGTGGGTTGGAGCAGGCGCAGCACCGCGTCTGTCTCCGTGGCCTCGCGCAGTTCCCTGGCGTGGTCCGGGTCGAGCAGGATCTGGGCCAGTTCGGACAGCAGCCGTACGTGGCCGTCGCCCTTGGCCGCGATGCCCACGCAGACGTCGACCCGTTCGCCGTCCCAGTCGACGCCGTCGGGGAAGCGCAGGACGCAGATCGCGTCGTGGTGGACGACGTCCTTGCCGGCCAGCGTGCCGTGCGGGATCGCGACGCCCTCGCCGACGTAGGTCGAGATCGAGCGTTCGCGTTCCAGCATGGTGTCGATGTAGGGGGCTTCGATCGCGCCGACCGACAGCAGCATCTCGCCGCACTGGCGGATCGCGTCGTCCCGGCTCGACGCCGTGGCGTCGAGCCGGACCGCCTTCGGGTCGAGGGGTAGTGGCACCACCTCAGGCATCGAAGGTCCCGCCCTCCTTGATCGCGTTGACGACCTTGGTGACGGCCGGGTCGCCGATGAAGACGCTGAACGGGATGACGGGGATGCTCCCGGCCGACTTGCGCGCCCGCTCGGCCAGGCCGGAGTGGCACAGTACGACGTCGGCGTCGGAGGGAATCGTGTTGACCGGCGTGTGCACGACCTCCACGCCCTGGTTCTTGAGCTGCTTGCGTACGGTGGAGGCCAGCATCACGCTGCTTCCCATGCCCGCGTCGCAGGCGATGACGATCTTCTTGACGTCCTTGCCCTCTATGCTCGCCATGTCACTAGACCTCCTTCATGACGTGTGCGCCGTCCTTGCGCGCACCGTTGTTGTCGTTTGCCTTCTCGTTGCTGCCGGAGTCGCTGTCGGAGTCGCTGCCGGCGATCTCGGCCTCCGCGGCGGACGCCTCCTCGGTCGCCGGCTGCTCTTCCTCCTTGGGGTCGCCGGACGCCTTGCCGAAGCCGAGCAGCGCGGCGCCGACGAGGAAGGACACACCGGTCGCGATCACGACGCCGAGGATGACGCCGAACCAGCCGCCGCGCGGGGTCATGGTGATTACGGCGAAGATGCTGCCGGGTGCCGGGGTGGCCACGAGGCCCGCGCCGGTGATCATGAAGGTGGCCACGCCGGCCGCGCCGCCCGCGATGACCGCGAGGATCATGCGCGGCTTCATCAGGACGTACGGGAAGTAGATCTCGTGGATGCCACCGAAGAACTGGATGATGATCGCGGCCGGGGTGCTGGCGCGCAGCAGGCGCGGGCCGAAGAACATGTAGGCCAGCAGCAGGCCGAGGCCGGGGCCGGGGTTGGACTCCAGCATGAACAGGATCGACTTGCCGGCCTGCGCCGCCTCGGTGACGCCGAGCGGGCCGAGCACGCCGTGGTTGATCGCGTTGTTCAGGAACAGCACCTTGGCCGGCTCGACCAGCACCGATGCCAGCGGCAGCAGGTTGTTGCTGACCAGCCACTCGACGCCGCTGCCCGCGAACTTGGTCACCTGCTCGACCACCGGGCCGATGCCCAGGGCGCCGAGGATCGCCATCGCCGCGCCGACGATGCCGGCGGAGAAGTTGTCCACCAGCATCTCGAAGCCGGGCTTGATCCGGTCCTCGAAGAGCTTGTCGACCAGCTTGATGATGTACGCGGCGAGCGGGCCGATGATCATCGCGCCGAGGAACATCGGCACGTCGGCGCCGACGACCACACCCATGGTGGCAACGGCTCCCACGACCGCGCCGCGCTGGCCGTGCACCATCCGGCCACCGGTGTAGCCGATCAAGATGGGCAGGAGCGAGCTGATGATCGGGCCGACCAGCTCGGCCAGGGTTGCGTTAGGCAGCCATCCGGTCGGGATGAACAGCGCGGTGATGAGGCCCCAAGCGATGAACGCGCCGATGTTCGGCATGATCATTCCGGCGAGGTGTCCGCCGATGCGCTGGATTGTGGCCTTGACTCCGGTTCCCTCAACTGTGGGTGTATATACGGAGGCCATCTTTCTCTCCTTCAGGAGGTGACCGGCGCGATGATGCCGGTCATGGTGGGGGATGCGCCGCTGTCAGCCCTCCGGCCGCAGCGGCAGGTTGAGATCGGGCGGTGAGAGCCGCACCAGATCACGGTTGATGTCACTCGGATGCGGCATCCGGCTGCCCGGCAGTGCCACCGCGGCGGTGGCCCAGGCGAGCGCTTCGGCCAGGGCCTGCTCGCCGCGGGCTCCCGCGGCCAGGAATCCGGCCAGCATCGCGTCGCCCGCGCCGACCGTGCTGCGCGGTTCGGCGACGAAGGACTCGCCGAACCACACCTGCTCCTGCTCCTCCGCCTCGCCGTCGCCTTCGGCAAGTCCTTCGGTAGGTCCTTCGACGAGTACGGCGCCGTCGCCGCCCAGGCTGGCCAGTACGGCCCGCGCCCCCATGGCGCGCAACTTGCGCGCGGCGTCGATGGCGTCGCCCAGCGTGGCGATCGGGATGCCGGTCGCCTCCGCCAGCTCCTCCCGGTTCGGCTTGACCAGGGCGGGGCCGGCGGCGAGGGCGGCGAGCAGCGCGGGCCCGCTGGTGTCGACCGCCACGTTGATGCCGGCGCCGGCGAAGCGGCGGCACAGCTGCGCGTACACGTCGGCGGGGGCCTCGGGAGGCAGGCTGCCGGAGGCCACCACCCAGTCGGCGGAGTGGGCCGCGCCGAGCACCGCGTCGGCGATGGTGTCCAGCTCGGCGGGCGACAGCGCGGTGCCGGGCTCGTTGATCTTGGTAACGGTTCCGTCGGGCTCGGTCAGCGAGATGTTGGATCGGGTGGAACCGGCCACCGGCACCGTGATCATGTCCAGGCCCGTGGCGGAGAGCAGGCTGATGAGCCTGCGCCCTTCGTCGCCGCCGTAGGGGATCACCGCGCACGACCCGACCCGGTTGGCCGCCAGCGCCCGCGAGACGTTGACGCCCTTGCCTCCCGGGTCGAGGTGGGCGGCCCCGGCCCTGATCACCGCGCCCCTGGTCAGCGAGCCGACCTCGATGGTCCGGTCCAGGCTGGGGTTGAGGGTGAGGGTGAGGATCACCTGTTCACCCCCGGTGGACGGCCGGGAGCCGTCGGAGCCGGGGCCGGCGGCGGTGTTCATGCGCGTACCACATCAGGGCCGGCGGCGTGGAGTTCGGCGGCGACCTGGTCGTCCAGGCCGCTGTCGCTGATCACCATGTCGATCTCGGCCATCGTGGCGAAGCGCGCCAGATAGGTGTTGGTGAACTTGGTGTGGTCGGCCAGCAGCACGGACCGCTGCGCGCAGTTGATCATGGCCCGCTTGATCGCCGCCTCGGCCGGGTCGGGGGTGGTCAGGCCCTTGGTCGCGGAGCAGCCGTTGGTGGCCATGAAGGCCACGTCCACGTGCAGCTGGGCCAGCGGTTGCAGCGCCCAGTCGTCCACGGTGGCCAGGGTGCGGCGGCGCATCCGGCCGCCGAGCATGATCACGCTCAGGTTGGGCCTGGTCGCCAGCGCCGTGGCCAGCGGCGGCGAGTTGACGATGACCGTCAGCTCCCGGTCCGTCGGCAGCACGTGCACCAGGCGGCCGGTCGTCGAGCCGGCGTCGATGATGATCGAGCCGTCGTCCGGCAGTTCGGCCAGCGCCGCCTTGGCGATGCGCTCCTTCTCGGCGATCATCACCTCGTCGCGGGTGGACAGCGCCGGCTCGAAGCCCAGTCTCTCGACCGGGATCGCGCCGCCGTGCACCCGGCGCAACACTCCGGAGCGCTCCAGGACGGTGAGATCGCGGCGGATCGTCTCGGTGGTGACCGCGAACTCTTCGGCAAGGGTGACCACGTCCACCCGTCCCATCGCCCGAGCCCGTCGCAGGATCTCCTGCTGCCGCTCTTCGGCGTACATTGTGTGATTCACCGCCGTTTCGAGGTGGTTTCGTCTTTGTTTATACCCGTATGTGTGGACGCGTCAAGAGTGAACGAGGAGAACGGCGGTGGTGGGTGGCCAGGGCCTTCGGCCTGCTTCTTCCCGGGCGTCCCAGGGGAAGCGGCCGCGCGTGATCATGTGTCCGGGGCATTGGTGGCGGAGGCGGAGGGTCGCATCGGCGGCATGACTAAGGGTTCCCGCAGACTCCTTACTGGCAGCTTGTTGACTGGCAACATGCCCGGGTATAAAAACAAACGGAACAACATCAAATCGGGGGTGAAACAACAGAATGTACGCCGAGGAACGGCAGCAGGAGATCCTGCGTGAGGCCCGTGCAGCCGGGCGGGTCAACGTGGTGAGCCTGGCTGAGCAGTTCGGCGTCACGACGGAGACGATCCGCCGGGACCTGACGGTTCTCGAGCATGCGGGCGTGCTGCGCAGGGTGCACGGCGGGGCGATCCCGGTCGAGCGGCTCGGTTTCGAGCCCCCTCTCGCCGCGCGGGACGAGGTCATGACGGCGGAGAAGGAGCGCATCGCCAAAGCGGCTCTCGCCGAGCTGCCGCAGGACGGTGCGGTCATCATCGACGCGGGCACGACGACGGGCCGGCTGGTTCAGGCGATACCCGCCGACCGGGAGCTCACCGTCATCGTCAACTCGCCGCCCCTGGCCACCGCGCTGGCCGCCCGTACCAATGTCACGGCATTCATACTGGGAGGACGAGTGCGAGGGCGGACCTTGGCCACCGTCGAGGACTGGGCGCTCCAGCAGCTTTCCCAGTTGCACGTCGATGTGGCCTTCATGGCGACCAACGGCTGTTCCGTGGCCAAGGGGCTCACCACCCCCGATCCGGCGGAGGCGGTGATCAAGCGGGCCATGATCAACTGCGCGCAGCGGTCGGTGTTGCTGGCCGACCACACCAAGTTCTCCGACAACTACCTGACGCGCTTCGCGTCGTTGTCCGAGATCGATCTGATCATCACCGACACGCGGCTCGATCTCCAGCTCGCCGGGGACGTGGCCGCGGCGGGGCCGGAGGTCGTACGCGTATGATCCTCACGCTGACGCTGAACCCGAGCCTGGATCGCACCATCGAGGTCGGCTCGCTGACCCGGGGAGCGGTCATCCGGGCGGCGGCCGCGCACCGCGACCCCGGCGGCAAGGGGGTCAACGTCTCCCGCGCGCTGCTGGCCAACCAGGTGCGCTCGCGCGCCGTCATCCCGTTCGGCGGGTCCGAGGGGCGGCAGCTCGTGGCCCTGCTCGCCGCCGAGGGCATCGACATGATCTCCATCCCGGTGGCGGGGGAGACCCGTTCCAACGTCACGCTGGCGGAACCCGACGGAACCGTCACCAAGATCAATGAGCCTGGTACGGCGCTGACGGCGGCCGAGCTCGACACGCTGGCCGGCGCGGTGCTCGACGCCGCAGGTGCGGCGGACTGGGTCGTCGCCTCGGGCAGCCTGCCGCCCGGTGTGCCGGTCGAGGTGTATGCCGTCCTGTGCGAGAGGTTCGCCGCCGCGGGCATCCAGGTCGCGGTCGACACCAGCGGGCCCGCCCTGGTCTCGGCGCTGGCCGCGGGCCCCACGCTGGTCAAGCCCAACCGCGAGGAACTCGTGGAGGCGACCGGCACCCCGATCACCTGCCTCGGCGACGCCATCGACGCCGCGGGCAAGCTGCGCGCGATGGGCGCGCGCTCGGTGCTGACCAGCCTCGGCGCCGACGGAGCGCTGCTCATCGAGGGCGATGAGGTCTGGTACGGCACCTGCGCCGTCAAGGAGCCGCGCAGCAGCGTCGGCGCGGGCGACGCCATGCTCGCGGGATTTCTGGCAGCGGGGGCACGTGGCGAATCGGCGCTGGCCGAGGGGCTGGCGTGGGCGAGCGCCGCCGTCGGACTGCCGGGCAGCCGCATGCCGGGCCCGGCCGACATCGATCGCACGGCCGTCTGGATCTGCGCCCCCGATCCGGCTCTGCCGCTCACACCCGGGGGGTGAACCCCACGTCAGGCCCGCCGCCCACCGCCGCCCGGAGAAACGGTGCCGGTTGGTGTGCGGCCTGATCACGCGTTGCCTCCCCTCCCGGAGGTCCTGGACGCCATCGGCATCGTGAGCCGCAGCGTCGCGATCCAGGTGACCATCGAGTCCTGAAAGGAATCCGCAGATGCCGGAAATTTCGCAGGAGACGGTTTCCGCCCCGGCGGCGTCGGAGCCGGTGACGCAGAATGCAGCGGCAACCTCGAAGCCGGTGACGCAGGAAGCCGAGCCGGTGGCGCAGGAAGCAGTAGCGGCGGGCGGGATGTTGCGCGGGCTTGGCATCAGTCCGGGTCGTGCCGCGGGCCGTGTGTACCGGATGGCGGGTCCGCCGCAACTGCCGGACCCCATCCCGGTCGCGGACACGGACGCGGAGATCGACCGGGCGGTGCGGGCCCTGGAGGAGACCGCGGCGGAGCTGGCCCAACGGGCGGAGAAGGCGGCCGACGAGGCGGCCCGCGACATCCTGGACGCACTGGCCGAGATCGCCGGCGACCCCATGCTGGACCAGTCGGTCGACCAGCACATCCGCGCCGGGATGGACGCCGCGCACGCCATCCACGCGGCGTGCGCCGACCACCGCCAGGCGCTTGAGTCCGTGGGCGGCTACATCGCCGAACGCGCGAGCGATCTCGACGACATCAGGAACCGCGCCGTCGCACGCCTACTCGGCCTGCCGATGCCGGGCGTCCCCGCGCCGGGCCACCCCTTCGTCCTGGCGGCCGAGGACCTCGCGCCCGCCGACACCGTGAACCTCGACCCCGGCGCCGTGCTCGCCCTGGTCACCGAGAAGGGCGGGCCGACGAGCCACACCGCCATCCTCGCGCGCGCCCTCGGGCTGCCCGCAGTGGTGGCGTGCGCCGGCGCGACCGGCCTCGCCGACGGGACGTGGGTGTCCGTGGACGGCGGCACGGGCGAGGTCGGCACCGGCATCGGCGAGGAGGCGGCCGGCGAGATCCAGCGGCAGGCCCATGCCGAGCGCGACCGGCTCGGCAGCACGAGCGGTCCGGGCAGGACCGCCGACGGGCATCCGGTCAAGCTGCTGCTGAACATCGGATCCGTGGCGGACCTCCAGGCCGGCGTGGACGCGGAGGGCGTCGGCCTCTTCCGCACCGAGTTCCTGTTCCTCGACCGCCGCACGGCGCCCACCCACGAGGAGCAGACCAGCGCGTACGCGGCGGTCCTGCGGGCCTTCCCCGGCACGCAGGTCGTCATGCGAACCCTCGACGCCGGCACCGACAAGCCGCTGCCCTTCCTCGGCCTCGCCGACGAGATCAACCCCGCCCTGGGCGTACGCGGGCTGCGCGTGGCACGACGCCAGCCGGACGTGCTCGACGCCCAGCTCGACGCCATCGCCGAGGCCGCCCGCGCGAGCGAGGCCACGCCGTGGGTGATGGCCCCCATGGTCACCACGCCCGGGGAGGTGACCGACTTCGCGCGGCGGGCGCGTTCGCGGGGGATCGTCAACGTCGGCGCCATGGTGGAGGTGCCCGCTGCGGCCCTGCACGCCCGCCGTCTGCTCGACGAGCTGGACTTCCTCAGCATCGGCACCAACGATCTCAGCCAGTACGCCTTCGCCGCGGACCGCCAGCACGGCGACCTCGCCGACCTGCTCGACCCCTGGCAGCCGGCCCTCCTGCAGCTGATCGCGCAGTGCGGCGAAGCGGGCCGGGCGGCGGGAAAGCCGGTGGGAATCTGCGGCGAGGCCGCCGCCGACCCGTTGCTGGCCACCGTCCTGGCCGGGCTCGGCGTCACGAGCCTGTCCATGTCGGCCCGCAGCGTGCCCGCCGTACGGGACGCCCTCGCCGGCCACACGCTGGCCCAGTGCCGGCACCACGCCGAGCTCGCCCTGGCGGCACGTGACCCCGAGGAAGCACGAAGGGCAGTGCGGCAGGCGCGGTGAGCGGCCCAGCACAGTCGCCCAGTACGAATGCGGTTTCCGGAGCATCCTGACCGATCCGCAACCCGGCTACTCACTGGAGCAAGGTGGTGACCATGTCAGGACGGTTCGTCCATGGCGAGACCAGGCTGGCGGGCAGGCAGGAGGAGTTGCGCCCGCTGCTGTCCGCGCTGGAGGAGGCCGCGTCGGGGTCGGCGCGCATGATCCTGGTACGGGGCGCGGCGGGATCCGGCAAGACCGCTCTCATGGACGCCCTGGAACGGCACGCCCGCCACGCCGGAGCGACGGTCCTGCGCGGCTCCTGCTCGCCCGCCGGAGCCCTCAAGCCCTGGCACGCCGCGGAGAGCCTGTTCGGCCAGGCGCCGCCGCCCGGCGAGCGCGCCGCCGCGCCCCTGTCGCACCGGCTGCTCCGGCGGGTGGCCGAGGCGGCCTCGTCGGGACCGGTGGCCATCATGCTCGACGACACGCAGTGGTGCGATGAGGAGTCGCTGGCCTGGCTGGACTTCCTGATGAACCGCGGGCATCGCCTTCCGCTGCTCGTCGTGCTCGCCCGGCGCCGCTCCGGCCAGGCCGCTCAGGCCGGTCAGGATGATCAGGACGGCTGGCACCGGGCGGTTCCCGGCGTCGCCGCGCGCGGCCACCGTACCGTCACCCTTGGGCCGTTGCCGGAGGAGCACGCGGCGGAGCTGGCCCGGCGGTGGTGGGACGCCGTACCGGACAAGCCGTTCGTGCGCGCGTGCACCAGCGTCTGCCGCGGCAATCCCGCCCTGCTCGCGCGGCTGTTCGCGCGCCTGAGCGAGGAGGGTGTGCCGGCCGATGCCCGGGGCGTGCTCAGGGCCCGTGAGGTCGGCGCCGGGCTCTTCGCCTGGCATCTGCTGGCGACGCTCGACGGGGGGCCCGAGCACGTGCGCAAGGTCGTGGAGGCGCTCGCCGTGCTGGGGCAGGCCGACGCGGAGCTGGTGGGCATGTTGTGCGGGGTCTCGCAGCCGCTGGTCGCGGACGCGATCGAGCTCCTGCGCGATGAGGCGATCATCGACGCGGACCTCGCGGAGCTGACCGACGATCGGGTACGCGCCGGGGTGCTGAGCGCCATGCCGCCCGGCGTGCTGGACCGGTGGCGCAGGCTGGCCGCCCAGCTGCTCAACGACGCCGGCCGGCCGGTCGAGGAGATCGGTGCGCAACTGGTGTTGCTGCCCACGCTGCCCGAGCCCTGGATGCGGGACGTGCTGCGTGCGGCGGCGCGCAGTGCCGAGCGGGACGGGGCGGCGCGGACGGCGGCGCGTTACCTGGGCCGGATGGTCGTGGACGATCCCGGCGATCTCGACGCGCAGGCCGATCTCGCGCGGCTGATCGGGCACGGCGATCCCGCCCAGGTGATCTCCGAGCGCGAGATGGCGATGGGCATGCCACAGGCGGACGCCGCCGGTGAGCGCAAGCTGCTCGCCGTACGATCGATGATTTCCGCGATGTCCGGCGGCTCGGCGCAGTCCTGCGCCGCGCTGGCCCGCGAGGCGCTGGACGGCGCGGATGACGGCTGGGCGCTGGGCCCCGCCGCCTGCGTGCTCTCCCTCGCCGACGAGACGCGGGAGGCGGTCGCGGCCCTGGACCGGATGATCGCGCGCGCCACCGAGCACGGGGACGACTGGGCGCGGGTGATGGCCCTGTCCACACGGTCGCTGATCCTGGGCGAGGCGGGCGAGCTCGACAGGGCCCTGATGGACGCGACTCGCGCCGTCAAGCTGGCGGACGAGTCGTCGTGGTCGAAAGGCGTCACCGCGCCACGCACGGCTCTGGCGGCGGCGCTCGCCCGGCGCGGCGACGTCGAGCGGGCCGCTCTCGTGCTGGACCAGATCACCTCGCCGGACCTGGAGGAATCCCTCTCTGACTACCCGCGCGTGCTGATGACCAGGTCGCACCTGGCGGTGTCGCGTGGCGACCTCGAAGGCGCGCTGTCGTCGCTGACCGCCTGCGGTGCGCTGCTGGCCGAGGCCGGGGTCAGGAATGCGAACTTCGTGCCGTGGTGGCTGGAGGCGGCCTGCGTGCTCGCCGAGCTGGGCCGGGCGAAGGAGGCGGAGGAGTACGTCGAGCACGGTGAGCGGCTGGCCGCGGCCTGGGGGACCGCGTCCGCCCGGGGGTTCGCGCTGCTGGCCAGGGGCGTCATCACCGAAGGGCGCGAGGGGGTGGAGATCCTCACGCGGTCGGTGGAGACGCTGGCGGGCACCCCGGCGCGCTGGTACCTGGTCCGGGCGCAAAGCCTGCTCGGCGAGGCGCTGCTGCGGATGGACGATCGTGAGGGCGCCCGCGGGCACTTCCGCCAGGCCGTGTACCTGTCGGTGCGGTGCGGGTTCCGCACGCCGGCCGCGAAGGCGCGCGATCGGCTCGTCGCCGCGGGCGGCTGGATGTACCAGGGGGACGGCGGCGTCAGGGACGTCCTGACGTCGGCGGAGCGGCGGGTCGCGGAACTCGCGGCGGCCGGCGCCACCAACCGGGAGATCGCGCACACCCTGCGCATCGCGGTACGTACCGTCGAGATCCACCTGACCAGCATCTTCCGCAAGCTGGGTGTGAGCGGCCGGGCGGACCTGGGCGGAGGCTGGACGCGCCCGGCGAGACGAGGTGTGAACGGTGGGACCGGCGTGACCGGTGTGACCCGTCAGGGCCGGGTGGCATCGCCGGCCGGGGCCGTGCCATCGCAGCGCTCCGCCCGCCACCGGATTCGCTGAAGACTGCGCAAAACCCTAGGAATCGGCGGCGACAATGGGCGGGGTCGGCGGCGAGGCGTCACGGGAGCCGACCGGGGGGACAACGCCGGGACGATCGAAGAGCAGGTGAGACCCCGCGATGCCCGCCCACAGGAGACGACGACGGCGAGACGCCGACGGACCGAAGTTCCACCCGCTCTCCTTCGGCGGCTGGGGTGACTACAAGACCTGGGCCGAGCACCAGTTCCTGCCCAAACCCGTCGAAAGCGTCCCGGACGTTGACACGGCGGACGGTGACGCGCGGGACGGCGACGTGACGAGCGTGGACGTCCCGCAGGAGCCGCAGTCGGTCAATGGTGGTCACCATGACGCCGGGGTCCGCGATGACGGTCCGCTGGGCGTGGACTCGCTGATCTGGGTGACGCCCGAGGGCGCCATGACCGCCCACAGCCCCACGCTGGGTGAGGACTATCGGCGGGTCTTCGCCCTGTGCCGGCAGCCCACGCCCGTGATCGAGATCGCGGCCAGGCTCAGGATGCCGATCGGCGCGGCCCTCGTACTGATCAGCGACGCGATCGCCTGGAACCAGCTCAAGGCGTTGCCCCGCGCGCAGGGCGGGGAGGCGCCGTCGCTTGAAGTGATCCTGCGGGTGTACGACGGGCTGCGGCAACTGCGCTGACCACCCCAGGACCGGCGTCGGCCCAAGACTAGGGTTTTCTCGGCATCGCGCCTGATTCACTTGCGGCTCCGATATCGGGTGACGCGCAGAGGTGAGCGATGACACTGTCCCCCCTGGTCGTGATGGACCGAGACGAGCCGAGTCTTGATCACCGCGTGCCGGCGGTCCGGATGGCACAGCTGGTGGATCCCGGCTCGCTGGAGATCATCAGCGAACGTGAAGGCGTGGGAGTGGTCGTCGCCTACGGGCGGATCAACGGTGCGAGAGTGGTGCTCTACTGCACCGACGCCACGCTGAAGGGCGGCGCGATCGGGATCGACGAGTGCCCGCTGATCGTCAATGCCATCGACCTCGCGCTGCACGAACGCTGCCCGGTGATCGGGGTGTGGAACTCCGGCGGCGCGAAGCTCGGTGAGGGCGTCGCGGCGATGGACGGGATCGGGAAGATGTTCGCCGCGATGGTCCGCGCCTCGGGCGAGATCCTGCAACTGTCGGTCGTGCTGGGCCCGGCGGCGGGCGGCGCGGCGTACGGCCCGGCGCTGACCGACCTGGTGATCATGTCCGATGCCGGGCGCATCTTCGTCACCGGCCCGGACGTCGTCAGGTCGGTGACCGGCGAGCAGATCGACATGGAGAGCCTGGGCGGTCCTGACGCGCACGGCCAGAAGTCCGGCGTGGCCCACATCGGCGCGGGCTCCGAGGAGGCCGCCATCGCCCGCGCCCGCCAGGTCGTCACGCTGCTGGCGAAGCCGGGTTTCGTGGATGTGGACTCGGTGCGGGAGGACAGGCCGCTGCGCGACCTGCTCCCCGACTCGCCCAAACGCGCGTACGACGTGCGCCCGCTGGTCAAGGCGATCCTGGACGAGGAGGACGGAGCCTCCGGATTCGTCGAGCTGCAGCCCAGATGGGCGTCGAACATGGTGGTCGGGTTCGGCAGGCTCGCGGGGCGGACGGTGGGGGTGGTCGCCAACAATCCGCTGCGCAAGGGCGGTTGCCTCGACTCGCTCTCCTCGGACAAGGCGTCCAGGTTCGTCCGGATGTGCGACTCCTTCGGCGTGCCGCTGCTCGTGCTGGTCGACGTACCCGGCTATCTGCCCGGCGTCGGGCAGGAGTGGGACGGCGTGGTCCGCAGGGGCGCGAAGCTGCTGCACGCGTTCGCCGAGGCCAGCGTGCCGCGGGTCACGCTGGTCACCCGCAAGTCCTACGGCGGCGCCTATATCGCGATGAACTCCCGCTCGCTCGGCGCGACCGCCGTGTTCACCTGGCCGGAGGCCGAGGTGGCGATCATGGGGGCGAAGGCGGCGGTGGAGATCCTGCACCGCAGGCAGCTGGCCGCCGTGGAGCCGGGCGAGCGCGAGGAGCTGCTGTCCCGCCTGGCCGCCGAGCACGAGAGGACCACGGGGGGCGTGGCCAGGGCGGTGAGCCTGGGCGTCGTCGATGAGGTGATCGACCCGGCGCGTACCAGGCTCATGATCGCCGAGGTGCTGGCGGCCGCTCCGGTACGCCGGGGCCGTCACACGAACATCCCGCTTTGACCCTCATGATCGCAGGTAAACAAAGATGAGCGGTAGCAAACCAACGCCCATATGCTTGCAAATGGAACAGAGGAGAACTAAAGTTTGCTCACTAAGCGAATGGGGTGAGACATGCCCAGCGGAAGTGAACACGAGGCCGGAACCGGGATCACGCCCGAGCCGGCTGCGCCGCGGGGCACGAGCCTTCCATCCGCCGACGATGAGCTTCCGCACTTTCCCGTCCGTCCCCGGCTGAGCGGCGAACCGGCCGTACCGGAGTTCCTGGCCGAGCGGGAGACCCAGCTCCACCTGCTGGACGGGCACGTGAGCGAGCTGCGATCGGGACGCGCCGGCCTGGCGACCGTGCTCGGAAAGCCGGGCACGGGAAGGAGCGCCCTGCTCAGGGCGGCCGTCGCCCGCGCCAGGGACGCCGGGCTGCCGGCCGTGCTGGCGCGCTGTTCCTCCGCCGAGGCCGACCTCCGTTACGGCGTGGTCTCGCAGATCACCTCCGCGCTGGCCGGCGCCGGACATCCGGCCTTCTCGCGGCGGTCGTGGTTGCGGGAGCGGACGGCCGCGACCGTGATCCCGGCGTTGTGCGGCGAGTTCGCGGCGCTCGCCAGGAAACACCCCCTGCTGATCGCCCTCGACGACGCCCAGTGGATGGATGAGGAGTCGAAGGCGTGGCTGGCGGCCCTGGCGCAGCGGCTGGGGCACGTTCCGATACTCCTGATCCAGGCCGGCGCGCTCGGCGCGGGCCGTACCGTCGGGTCGCCCGCCGACCCCGGACCGGCGCCCCAAACCGTTCTCCAGGTGCCGCCGCTGTCCGGGCACGGGGTCCGGCAGGTGATCGCCTCCCGGTGCTCCGGGCCCGTTGACGAGGCGTTCGTGAACGCCGCCGCCGAGGCCACGGCGGGCAGCCCGGCGGCCCTGCACGCCGTACTCGATCATTTCGCGCTCGAATCCCTGCCGCCTGCCGCGCGGTACGTCCCGCGCTTACTGGAGCGGGCCGCCGAGGTGAGCGGCGACCGGGTGGCGACGTCGCTGCGCTGCCTGCCCGCGGACGCCCTCGCGCTGCTCCGCGTGATGGCGGTCTGCGCGGGCGGCCTCGGTTTCGAGCTGCTGACGTCCCTGGCGCCGCCGCGGACGATGTCTCCCGAGCAGGCGCTGTCCGTCCTGCTGCGGCTGGGTCTGGTGGCGGGCGGGGAGTATCCGCGGCCTGCCGGTTCCCTGGTCGCCGAGCTGGTGCTGGCCGGGATGGACGTCGAGGAGCGGCAGGCGCTGGCGGCGCGTTCCGTGGAGCTCGGGTACCGGGCGGTGATCCCGGAGGAGCGGCTGGCCCGGTTACTGCTCAACGCTCCGCCCGTCGGCGCGGGGTGGGTGGTGAGCCTGCTGCGCCGGGTGGCCGGGCGGAGCGTTCTCTCCGGTGATCATGAGACCGCCGCCGCGTTGCTCGCTCGCGCGTTGCGCGAGCCGGTGGCGGGCGAGCAGCGGCAGCGCCTGCTCATCGAGCTCGCGACGACCGAGGTGGGCGACGGCCCGGCGACGAGCGACCGGCGCCTGCAGCAGGTGCTGCTGAACGGCGGGTCCGAGGTGCCGGTGCTCCTTCAGGCGGCCGATCTGCTCAGCTCAAGGGGCGACGCGTCCGCCGCATACCGCGCCGTCGCGACGGCCCACGCACGGCTGGAAAGCGGCGAAGGTGCAGGGTGTGGTGGTGCTGGGTCGTTGGCGGCTATTGGCTGGCTGGCGGAGAACGAGTGTGCGACCGACCCGGTGCTGCCCGTACGGTCCTTTCCCGATCCGTCGGAGCGGTCGGCGGATCCTGTGTCGGCGGGTATCGCGGCCTGGATGCTGGCCACGCGCGGCCGGCATCTGGCCCGGGTGCGGGAGCTGGCCAGGACGGCGTTCCAGGGCAAGGCCGAGGACCGGCCGTTCAGTCCCAGGATCCACGCGGCCTGGGCGTTGTGCCTGGCCGATGAGGTGGCCGAGGCGGTGATCGGGCTGGATGAGGTCCTGGCCGATGCCCGCCGCCGCGGCGCGCGTGCGCCGGCCGCGCTGGCGCTGCTCCAGCGCAGCCAGTGCGAACTGCGGCGGGGCAACCTCGGGCAGGCGATGGGCGACTTCGAGGCGGCACGGGCGGAGCTGCCGCTCACCTCCTGGCATCCGCGCGTGACTCCGTACTTCGTCGCGATGCGGGCCTGCCTGGCCCTGGCCGGCCAGGACGTGGAGGAGGCGGAGCGGGCGCTGGCCCAGGAGCTGCCCCCGGGGGCGAACCAGGGCGCGGCCTGGGCGATGCTGCTGTACGCGCGGGCCGGTGTACACCTGGAGCTGGCCGATCCGCAGGCCGCGCTGCGGGACATCGACGAGTGCGGGCGCGTCCTGCTGGCCAGGGGATGGACGAATCCCGCGGTGCTGTCCTGGCGATCGGTCGCCGCCGCCGCGCACAGCGCCCGCGGCGACGGGACGGCCGCCAGGCGGCTGGCGACGGAGGCCGTGCGGCGGGCACGGAACTGGGGCGCCCCCAGCACGCTGGGGCTGGCCCATCTGTGCGGGGCGCGCGTGCTGAGCGGCGCCGAGGCCATCAGCGAACTCGAACAGGCCGTGCGGATTTTGCGTGACTCGGTGGCGCGCGGCTCCTACGCCAAGGCGCTGAGCCTGCTGGAGGAGGCCACCAGAAAAGCCCCTCCGCCGCGCACCCAGCCGATCCGGCACCTCGCGGCCGTCCCGGAAAGGTCGTCGATGCCGAGAGAGATGCTGAGAACGATGCCGGGAGAGGCACCGGGAGGAACGTCAGGAGAGATGCCGGGAGGAACGCCGGGAGAGATGCCGGGTGGGACGCCGCATCCGCTGACCGCCCAGGAGGAACGGATCGCCGCCCTGGCCGCCGCCGGTCGCTCCAACGCCTGCATCGCGGGCATCCTGTCGGTGAGCGTGCGTACCGTGGAGCTGCGGCTGACCGGGATCTACCGCAAGATCGCCGTCACCGGCCGCAAGGAGCTCGCCTCGCGCCTGGCCACGGTCACATCGGCGGCCCCGGCGGCGGCCCCGGCGGCGGTTCCGGCGGTGGTCCCGGCGGCGGTCCCGGCGGTGGTTCCGGTGGCGGTTCCGGCGGCGCGGAACGGTGGTTGATTCCATGCTGCTGGAACGCGGAAAGGAGCTGTCCCGCGCGAAGCAGGCGCTCGGCGCGGCCGGGGCGGGCGACGGATCCATGCTGGCGGTCATCGGCCCGCCCGGCGTCGGCAAGTCGGCCCTGCTGCGCTCCGTCGCCGACGCCTGCGCCCCGCACGCGCGGGTCCTGCGCGCCGGCGGCACGGTGGTCGAGCAGGACTTCGCCTTCGGCATCGCCCAGCAGCTGTTCGAGCCGCTCATGGCCGGGGTGCCGGAATCCCGCTGGGCGGCCTGCCTCGGCAGCGGGGCGGGCATGGTACGGGAGATGCTCTCCGGCGGGTCGTGGTCCACCGGCTCCTACCGGTCGCTCGGGCAGGAGGCGATCCTGCACGCCCTGCAGTCGCTCATCGTCGATCTGAGCGGGGACGAAGTCCTGCTGATCATGGTCGATGACCTGCAGTGGGCGGACGCGCCGTCGCTGCGCTGGCTGGCCTACCTCGCCAAGCGGCTGGGCAACGCGCGGGTACTGATCGCCGGAGCGTTCACCGAGGATTGCGCGGCCTCCGACCACATGCTGCTCAGGGAGATCGCCGCCTCGGCGGCTCGCACGTTGTACCCGATGCCGCTGTCCGCCGGGGCGGTGCGGCAGGTGGTCGGCGAGGAGTTCGGGCAGCCGTGCGACCCCGCCTTCGCCCGCGCCTGCCATGAGGTGTCCGGCGGAAACCCCGCGCTGCTGTACGCGATGCTCCGCGAGTTGCGCACGGCCGGCTTCACCCCGGTCGCCTCGCGGGCCGCTGACGTGCACGCCGTGAGCCAGCCCTTCCTGCGCGACCGGCGCATGTTCTGCCTCAGCATCCAGCCCGCGATGGTGCGGGACCTCGTGCAGGCGATGGTCGTGCTCGGGGACCTGGCCGAGCCGGAGCTCATCAGTGAGCTCGCCGGCCTGGACAGCATCGACTACAAGTCCGCGATGCAGACCCTGGACCGCCTCGGCCTGCTCGCCGGCGGTGACGCCCCGCGCTTCGTGCACCAGAGCCTGCGGCACGGCATCGAATCGGCGATGAGCGTCAGGACGCGTACCCAGATGCACCGCCGGGCGGCGGCGCTGCTGCACGCCGCGGGACACCCGGCCGAGCAGGTCGCCGACCAACTCCTGCTGGTCACCTCCGGGTACGAGCCGTGGGAGTTCGACACCCTGCGCGCGGCCGCCGGCACCGCGCTCGAACGCGGCAGCGCGCGGGAGGCGGTCCGCTACCTGCGGCACGCGCTGCTGCACAGCCCGCCCGACAGCGAGGACCGGGGCCGGCGCCTGGCCGACCTGGCCGCCGCCGAGCGCAGCTTCGACCTCGCCTCCTCGGTCACCCACCTCGCCCAGGCCATGCCGATGCTCACCTCGGCGACGGAACGCGCGTCGGCGGCACTGTCGATCCCGCCCGCGCTCGCCGCGGTCAACCCGTCGCTGGGCGCGCTCGTCCGGGACGCGGCCTCCCGGCTGCACGACCTCGATCCGGCCTGCGCCCGGGACGATCTCGGCCTGCGGCTCGAAGCCCGTGACCGCTACCTGAACCTTCAGGACGGCACGCGACTCGGCGAGGCGGCCGACCGGTTGCGGCGCTTCGGCGCGGACGTGCCGGTCTCCACCGGCGCGGGGCGCGAACTGCTGACCGTGCTCACCTACGCGGCGGCCGTCACCGGCGCTGTCACGGCCGGTGGCGTCTGCGCCCTGGCCACCCGGATCCTGGAGCGGGAGCTGCCGCACGCCGGGCACGCCTACACCGCCCTCCCGCTGCTGGTCCCGGCCCTGATCCTGGCCGACGCGACGGCACCGGTGGCCCAGTGGCTGGACGCGCTGCCGGAGCGGGCACTCGACGGGGTGGCCGTGCTGGTCAACGCGGAGCGCGCCGCGATCCTGCGCGCGTCGGGACGGCCTGCCCAGGCCAAAAGCCTGGCGCTGAGCGTGCTCGACAACGCCGACCCGGCCTGGCCGGAGGCGGCGGCGATGGCCGTCTGGACCCTCGCCATGGTCGCGCTCGATACGCGGGACGCCGAGCTGGCCGAGCGGGTGATCCGTACCGGCCCGGAGAGTGGTGATCTGCGCGTACTCGTCGCGCATCGCATGATGCGGGGGATGCTGGACGCGGTGCGCGGCGATCTGCCGGCCGCGCTGGACAGGTTCCTCGACAGCGGCAAGCAGCTGGCGCGCTGCGGATGGACGAACACCGCGCTCTACCCCTGGCGGGTGTGGGCCGCCGCGGTGAGCCACCGGCTCGGGCGCACGCAGGTGGCGGCCGAGCTGGCCGTCCAGGAGCTCGCCTTCGCGCGGGAATGGTGCGCACCCGCCGTGTACGGCCGCGCGCTACGGCTGCACGGCACGCTCACCCCCGGCGAGGAGGGCGTCGATCTCCTGCGGCGCGCCGTGGACACGCTGCGCGGCTCGGAGGATCGCATCGAGTTGTCCAGGACACTCATGTTCCTCGCCGGCAGACTCGGTGGCGGACCCAGCACCGGACCAAGCGCCGGACTCGGTGGAGGACTCGGTGGCGGACCCGGTGGCGGACTCGGTGTGGAGGAGTTCGGCGCCGAGGGCAGGCGGGTCGCCCAGGAGTGCGGCGTCTCCTGGGCCGAGGGCTCCTGGGCCGGGGACTCCTGGGGCGGGGCCGGCGAGGACGCGGGCGTGAACGGCCCGGCGCTGCGGCTGGTCACGCCGGAACGCGGCGAGCTGACCAGGACCGAGGAGACGGTCGCAGCCTTCGTGTTGCGGGGCTGGACGAACCAGCAGATCGCGGATTCTCTCGGCGTGACCCGCCGCGCCGTCGAAAAAAGCCTGACGAGCACTTATCGCAAGCTCGGGGTGAGCGGCCGGGCGGCACTCGTCGAAGAGCTGGGCACGCGGAACACGGGCGAATAAGATTTTTCCCGGCGCCGCCCCTCCGGGGTGATTCGCGTCGCCGTTCGCCGGCCCATTAAGATCTGGATTTCGATGCGTCGTGCCTTTCGGCCTGCCCTGTATATGAACGACTCGGAGTTCGGTCCGAACTTGACAGGAAGGACCGCACCGCAAGCTCCGAACCAGCCGTATTGCAAACCACAGTCTTTCGCCACTCCTGTCGGGTCAGCTGTTGACTTGGTTTCGGGTCGGTTAATACCCTGCTAATAGGTGCATTCGGCCCGTGGATCCGAAGTTATCGCGGGCGTCGTCTCGTCACCGGAGGAGAGTGGTCATCACATGAGTGTTGATGTCGGACACGCCCTCATTGATGAGGAACTGGAATTTTTTCCGGCCGGCCAAGAAGCCAATGACGGTATCGATCAGTACCGTTCTTTCCTCGATCGTACGGGGATATGCGTGGCGAGTCTCGACCACGCGACCAGAGTGATCGAGGCGAATCTCGAATTTACCCGGCAGCTCGGGCGCTCCCTGGCGGACATCCGTGGGGTGGCCTTCTGCGAGCTGCTGCACCCGAGCATCCGCGACAAGCTGGCGCAGCAGTTCACCCGCCTGACCGATCATCACCGCGCCCGCTTCGAGGAGCGCGTGATCGCCGTGCGGCCGGACCGCACCGTGCTCGGCGGCGAGCTCAGCGGCATCGCGCTGCACGGCGACGCCGGCTACGTCGAGAGCATCATGGTGCTGGTGCGGCCCGACCGCGATCAGCGGGACGACCTGCTGGTCGGCAGGAAGAAACTGCTGAGCAGCATGGAGGCGCGCGTCATTGAGGGCGTGGCGGCGGGAGTGTCGACCGTGCAACTCGCGTCGATGTTGTATCTCAGCCGCGGCGGCGTGGAATACCACGTGACGACGCTGCTGCGAAAGCTCAAGGCCAGCAATCGCCCGGCCCTGATCTCCAAGGCGTATTCCATGGGTGTCTTCCGGCTCGGCTCCTGGCCGCCCCGGGTGCTGCCCGAGTTCGTGAAGTAGGTCCATTCAAGGGAGGTGTCGTCGTGGCCGGTCCAAGAATCGTGCTCGACGGTGGCCCGCAATTCAAGCACAGCAGCTTCCAGCCGTCGGGGAACTCGCCGGAGAAGGTGAAGATTCTCCTCGGCTCGGGTTACCAGCACTTCGTGCACAACGGCGAATTCGTGCTGGTCGATGGGGAGAAGCTGCCGGTCTTCCAGTGGTCGGAATGCACCAAAATCGCCGAGTGAAAAAAGGCCATGGGTGAGGTGTTGTCGTGGTAACGGGTAAGATCATCAGCTTCGACGAATACCGCGGTTTCGGTTTCATCGCCCCCGACCGGGGCGGCGAAGATGTTTTCCTGCATGTCAATGACCTGGACGGCGACAAGCGCCTCATCTCGGTCGACACGCGGGTCGAATTCATGGTGGAGAATGGCGGCAAAGGGCTGAAGGCCGCGCATGCCCGCGTGCTCGACAGGCCCGCCGCACCGAAGATCACTCTGCCTCCGGTCTCCCTGCCGGCCACCCCGACACCTGCGACGATCGCGTCGATCGTGTCACCGGGACCGGCCGCCCCCGCGCCCGTGCCTGCCCAGGCCCCCGCCCCCGACGGCCAGGCGAACGACGCCGGTTTCTGCGACGTGCTGTCGGCCCGGGAATTCACCCAGGAAATCACCGAAGCCGTGCTCGCGGCCGTGCCGACGATGACCGCGGAGCAGATACTGGGCGTCCGCGCCTGCCTCATCGACTTCGCGCGGGCCCACGGCTGGGTCGATGAATAGCGTTCACGCCTCCCGCCGGCTCCGGGCCGACTGGATTCCCGCCGCCGGCGCACCGTGGGTGCGTTCGCGGTGGCGATGGTGTCCCATCGGGTTACCCGTCCGCGGTGCTGAAAGGAAAGTGCATGTCCAGGCGCGCGCTGATCACCGGTATCACCGGGCAAGACGGCTCATATCTGGCCGGGCATCTGTTGTCCCTGGGATATCAGGTCTGGGGCCTGATCAGAGGCCAGGCCAATCCCCGCAAGTCCCGGATCAGCCGCCTCGTCAGTGACCTGTCGTTCGTCAACGGCGATCTGCTGGACCAGGGCAGCCTGGTCGCGGCGGTGGACAAGGTGCAGCCCGACGAGGTGTACAACCTCGCGGCCATCTCCTTCGTCCCGATGTCGTGGGAGCAGGCCGAACTGACCACCGACGTCAACGGCATGGGCGTGTTGCGGACGCTGGAGGCGATCCGCATGGTGTGCGGCCTGGACAAGTCCCGCAACGGCAGCAGCGGTCAGATCCGCTTCTACCAGGCGTCGTCCTCGGAGATGTTCGGCAAGGTCGTGGAGAGCCCGCAGCACGAGATGACGAACTTCCATCCGCGCAGCCCTTATGGGGTGGCGAAGACCTACGGCCATTTCATCACCAGGAACTATCGCGAGTCGTTCAACATGTACGGCGTCTCCGGCATCCTGTTCAACCACGAGTCGCCGCGCAGGGGCGCGGAGTTCGTCACGCGGAAGATCTCGCTCGCCGTCGCCCAGATCAAGCTCGGCCTGCAGGACAAGCTGTATCTCGGCAACCTCGACGCGGTGCGCGACTGGGGGTTCGCCGGTGACTACGTCCGCGCGATGCACCTCATGTTGCAGCAGGACGAGCCCGCCGACTACGTCGTGGGCACCGGCCGTACGCACTCGGTGTACGACGCCGTGCGGATGGCCTTCGAGCACGTCGACCTGAACTGGCGCGACCACGTCGTCATCGACCCGGGACTCGTACGTCCCGCAGAAGTGGAGACGTTGTGCGCCGACCCCAGCCGCGCCAGGGCGGAACTCGGCTGGGAGCCGACCGTCACCTTCGAGCAGCTCATTCACATGATGGTGGAGTCCGACCTGCAGAACGTCTCGCGCGAGCGGGAGCTGGGGGACCTCTTCATCACGTCGAGCTGGTGAGCCGGCGGGCGCTCGTACAAGAGGCAAGAGGGGCCAGGGATGAGTGAAGCGGCAGAACCCGCGCTGGGAGTGGTGGGCGCGGGGGTGATGGGCACGGCGATCGCCGTGCTGGCGATCGGCCACGGGATACCGGTGGTGCTCGTGGACGTGTCGGAGGACAGGCTCGCCGGCGCCCGGCGCCGGGTCGAGGCCCAGCTCCGGCACGCCCGGCTGATGGGTGCGGCGCCCGCGGAGGTCGCGGCCGGTCTGACGACGACCGTGGAGCTCGCGGCGGTCGCCGGCGCCACCGCGGTCGTCGAGGCGGTCACCGAGGACGCCGAGATCAAGGCCAAGGTGCTGGGCGAGGCGTCGA
The DNA here is from genome assembly GCF_040655495.1 of Nonomuraea sp. NPDC050404. NCBI lineage: Bacteria > Bacillati > Actinomycetota > Actinomycetes > Streptosporangiales > Streptosporangiaceae > Nonomuraea > Nonomuraea sp. NPDC050404. The sequence continues at coordinate 113,468 of NZ_JBFAKB010000014.1, read as the reverse complement.
GCCTGGTCGCGGCGGGCACCCCGCTCGTCTCCAACACCTCGGGCATCCCGATCGGGGAGCTGGGCAGGCTGGTCGCCCGCCCGGACGAACTGGTCGGCATCCATTTCATGAACCCCGCCTACCTGATCACGATGGTGGAGGTGATCAGGAGCGCGAGGACGAGCGACGCGACCATGACCGCGATCACCGAGCTGCTGGCGCGGATGGGCCGTCGCGGGATCGTCGTCCGGGACGCTCCGGGGTTCGTCACGAGCAGGCTGCTCCACCCCATGATCAACGAGGCGGCGCGGCTCGTCGCGGCCGGTGTGGCCGGCGCCGAGTCGGTCGACGACCTCATGCGGGGCTGCCTCGGGCACGCCACGGGACCGCTGCGCACGGCCGACATGATCGGCCTGGACAACCTGGTCGACGCGCTGTCGACGCTGGCGGAGCGTACCGGCGAAGAGCGTTTCCAGCCCTGTGAACTGCTGCGCGAGAAGGTGGCCGCGGGGCACCTCGGGCTCAAGTCCGGTAAGGGTTTCTACGAGTACGAGAAGGTGCTGACGTGAACATCGGAGCGGAAGAGACGGTCCAGCGGCGGATCCTCGAATTCGTCGAGGAGCGGACCAAGGCCGACGTCGCCGTCGACAAGGATCTGTTCGACTCCGGGCTCGTCAACTCCATGTTCGCCATGGAGCTGATCGTCCACCTGGAGCAGGCGTTCGGCATCGCCATCCTGGGGGAGGACCTGCGGCTGGACAACTTCCGCACGGTCGAGCGGATGACCTCCCTCGTGGACCGGCTGCGCGAGGAGCCGGTGGCCGGCCATGCCTGACTGGCTCGCGGAGGCCACGGAACAGCTCACCGACGTGGTCGGCGACCAGGCCGCGGAGTGGGACCTGGCCGGCCTCCTGCCGGTGGAGACCCTCCGTACCCTGGGCAAACAGGGCCTGCTGTGCGCCGAGGTGCCGGTCGAACACGGCGGCATCGGCGCGCGCAGCGCGGACAACGGCGCCTTCACCGCCCACGTGGGCAGCCTCTGCAGTTCCCTGCGCAGCGTCATGACCTCGCAGGGGATGGCGGCGTGGACGGTGCAGCGGCTCGGCGACGCCCGCCAGCGGCGCGAGTTCCTACCCAGGCTGACCGGCGGCGAGCTGACCGCGGTCGCCTTCAGCGAGCCCGGCGCCGGCAGCGACGTGACCGCGATGACGACCGAGATCCGCCGCGACGGCGACGCCGTGGTCATCGACGGCGGCAAGACGTGGACCACGGCGGCCCGCTACGCCGACCTGATCGTCGTCTTCGGACGGTACGGCGACGGAGGCGGCGCCGTCGTCGTGCCCGCCGACACGCCGGGCGTCACCATCCGGCCGGTGCCCGCGCCGAGCGGCTGCCGGGCCGCCGGGCACGCCGACGTCACCCTCGACTCCGTACGGCTGCCGCTCGGCGCCGTGCTCGGCGGAGGCGGGCAACCGCTCCCGCTACTGGTCACCACGGCCCTGGCGTACGGCAGGATGTCGGTCGCCTGGGGTTGCGTCGGGATCCTGCGCGCGTGCCTGTCGGCGGCGGGCGCGCACGCGTCCGGGCGGCGGCAGTTCGGCCTGCCGCTGGCCGAACACCAGCTCGTGGGCAGGCACCTGGCCGAGTTGCTGGCGGCGGAGCAGGTGGCGACGCGGGTCTGCGAGCACGCCAGCCGCTGCTGGGACGACAGGTCGCCGGAGATGGTGATCGCCACGGTCCTGGCCAAGTACGTCAGCTCGACCGAGGCCGCACGCGGCGCGGCGGCGGCCGTACAGGTCCTGGCGTCGGCGGGGGCGCAGGACGGCCACGTCGTGGCGCGGGCCTACCGCGACGCCAAGCTCATGGAACTCATCGAGGGCAGCACCGAGATCTGCCAGATCATCCTCGCCCGGCACGCCGCCGCGCAGGCAAGCCGACGGGAGCCGGCATGACCGTGAAGTGCCTGGTTTGGGACCTGGACAACACACTGTGGCGGGGGACGTTACTGGAGGACGGCGAGGTGCACCTCGACCCCGCCGTACGCGAGCTCATCCGGCTCCTGGACTCCCGCGGCATCCTGCAGTCCGTCGCCAGCAAGAACGACCACGACCACGCCTGGGCGAAGCTGGAGGAACTGGGCGTCGCCGAGTACTTCGTGTTGCCGCACATCAGCTGGGGGCCCAAGTCCGAGGCGATCAGGAGCATCGCCGGGGAGTTGCGGTTCGCCCACGGCGCGATGGCGTTCGTGGACGACCAGGACGCCGAGCGCGCCGAGGTGTCCTTCCACCTCCCCGACGTGCGGTGCTACACCGCCGCCCAGGTCGCCGGCCTGGCCGCGCTGCCGGAGTTCAGCCCGGCGGTGGTGACCGAGGACGCCCGTCGCCGCAGGGAGATGTACCAGGCCGGTTTCCGGCGGGAGGGCGCGAAGTCCGACTTCACCGGCCCCGACGAGGAGTTCGTACGATCCCTCGACCTGGAGATGCGCATCGAGCACGCCACCGTGGGCCACCTCGACCGCGTCGAGGAGCTCACCCTGCGCACCAGCCAGATGAACGCGACCGGCGTGCACTACTCGCGCGACACCCTGGCCGGGCTGCTCGACGACCCCGATCACCGGGTCCTGGTCACCTCGCTCAGCGACCGGTTCGGGCCGCACGGCGCGGTCGGGGTCGTGCTGCTGGCGGCCGGTGACGAAGCGTGGCACCTGAAGCTGCTCGCCACCTCCTGCCGGGTCGTGTCCTTCGGCGCGGGCTCGGTGATCCTGCGCTGGCTGACCGACCAGGCCGCACGCGCCGGAGCGCACCTGGTGGCCGACTTCCGCCCGACAGAGCGCAACCGGATGATGGAGATCGCCTACCGGTTCGGCGGGTTCACCGGTGAGAGCTGCCCGTGCGTCGCGACCCTGCCGGCCGCCGACCTCGACGGCCTGCAACGGCTGCACCTCGTCCCGGCGCCGCAGCCCCCGCCCGCCACGATGAGCCTCATCGCACCGGAACTCAAAGCTTGCGTACCAGGGTGATGCCGTCGGCCACCGGCAGCAGCGAGACCTCCACGCGGCGGTCCTCGCCGAGCATGGCGTTGAACGCGCGGATCGCCTCGGTGTCGGCGTCCCCGGCCGCCGGGTCGGCGACCCTGCCGAGGAACAGGGTGTTGTCCACCACGATCAGCCCGTTCTCCCGCAGCAGCGTGAGAGCGGCCTCGTAGTACTTCGGGTAGCCGGGCTTGTCGGCGTCGATGAACACGAAGTCGGCCGAGCCCGGCCCCTCCTCCAGCAGCAGGGTGGCGAGCACGTCCGCGGCGTCGCCGATCCGCGAGTCGATCCGGTCGAGCACGCCGGCCTCGCGCCAGAAGGGCACCCCGATGAGCGGCCACCGCTCGGCGATGTCGCAGGTGATGACCCGGCCGCCGGGAGCGACCGCGCGGGCCAGGCAGAGCGTGCCGTACCCGGTGAAGGTGCCCACCTCCACGATGGTGCGCGCGCCGATGAGCCGCGCCAGCAGCGCGAGCAACTGCCCCTCCTCGGCCATGACCTGCATCGCCGTGCCCATGGGCAGCGCCGCGGTCTGCTCGCGCAGGGAGCGCAGGATCTCATCCTCCCGCAGCGACACCGTGCGTACGTAGTCGGACAGTTCTTCGGTGATCTGGAGTTGACCGGCCATTGCGCGAGCGTACGGTCCGCGCGCTGGTCTTTTCCCCAGATGTGGCGGGGCGGCCGGTACTAAGGATTTTCGGGCGTCCCCGGACCGAGACTGGCCACCGGTCGTGGAAAGGGTTGAGCTCAGATGGACAACGAGGCGAAACTCCGCGAGTACCTCAAGCGGGCTACGGCGGACCTCCGGTGTACCCGCCAACGCGTCCACGACCTCGAAGAACAGAACCTGCAGCCGATCGCGATCGTCGGCATGAGCTGCCGCTACCCCGGGGGCGCGTTCTCGCCCGAGGAGTTGTGGCGCCTGCTCGCCGAGGGCGGCGATCCGATGTCCGAGCCGCCCGCCGACCGCGGCTGGGACCTCGACAGGCTCCGCGACCAGTACGGCGCCGCCGTGCCACGGTCGCTGACCGGCGGTTTCCTCACCGAGGCGGCCGACTTCGACGCGGGCTTCTTCGGCATCTCGCCGCGCGAGGCGCTGGGCATGGACCCGCAGCAGCGGTTGTTGCTCGAAACGTCATGGGAGGCCGTCGAACGCGCCGGAATCGACCCGGCCACCCTGCGCGGAAGCCTGACCGGCATGTTCGTCGGCGCGATGTCGCCCGACTACCGGGAGAGCCTGCCGCGCGACATCGACGCCTTCGGGCTCACCGGCACGGCCAACAGCGTGTTGTCCGGCCGCGTCTCCTACACCCTCGGCCTGGTCGGCCCCGCCGTGACGGTGGACACGGCCTGCTCCTCGTCCCTGGTCGCGCTGCACTGGGCCGTACAGTCGCTGCGGACCGGCGAGTGCACGCTGGCGCTCGCCGGCGGGGTGACCGTCATGACGAGCCCCAGTACCTTCATCGAGTTCAACCGCCAGGGCGGCCTGTCGCCCGACGGGCGGTGCAAGGCGTTCGCCGAGGACGCCGACGGCACGGGCTGGTCCGAAGGCATCGGCGTGCTGGTGCTGGAACGCCTGTCGGACGCGCAACGCAACGGGCACGAGGTGCTCGCCGTGGTGCGCGGCACGGCCGTGAACCAGGACGGCGCGTCCAACGGGCTGACCGCGCCGAACGGGCCGTCGCAGCAGCGGGTGATCCGCGACGCCCTGGCCAACGCGCGGCTGACGGCGGCGGACATCGACGTGGTCGAGGCGCACGGCACGGGCACGACGCTGGGCGACCCGATCGAGGCCGAGGCGCTGATCCACACGTTCGGCGAGGAGCGGGACCGGCCGTTGCTGCTGGGGTCGATCAAGTCGAACATCGGTCACACGCAGGCGGCCGCCGGGGTGGCCGGGATCATCAAGATGGTCATGGCGATGCGGCATCGGACGCTGCCCAGGACGTTGCACGCGGACGTACCCTCCTCGCGGGTGGACTGGGCCTCTGACGTGCTGGAACTGCTGACCGAGCAGCGCGCATGGCCGGAGACCGGGCGGCCGCTCAGGGCGGGTGTGTCGTCGTTCGGGGTCAGCGGCACCAACGCGCACGTGGTGGTGGAGGAGGCCCCGCCGGTCGAGGCTCCCGATCGGGGGCCGGCGGGTACGAGGGTGCCGCCCGTGCTGGTGTCGGGACGGACGCCGGAAGCGCTGTCCGCCCAGGCGGCGCGGCTGCTGGCCCACCTGGACGAGAGCCCCGGGACGTCCCTGGCCGACGTGGCCTTTTCGCTGGCGACGACACGATCGTCCTTCGAGCATCGGGCCGCCGTCGTGGCCGACGACCGGGCCGGGTTGCGTGCGGGGCTGGCGGCGCTGGCGGACGGGGGAGCCGCCGCCGGAGTGGTCAAGGGCCAGGGCAGGCAGGCCAAGCTCGCGATGTTGTTCGCCGGTCAGGGGAGTCAGCGGGCGGGGATGGGGCGGGAGTTGTATGACCGGTTCCCGGTGTTCGCGGCGGCTCTGGATAAGGTGGTCGCCGAGCTGGGTGGTTCGTTGCGGGAGGTGTTGTTCGCCGATTCGGAGGCGTTGGATCAGACGGGGTGGGCGCAGCCGGCGTTGTTCGCGTTGGAGACGGCGCTGTTCCGGTTGGTGGAGTCTTGGGGTGTGCGTCCGGATGTGCTCGCGGGGCATTCGGTCGGGGAGATTGCGGCGGCGCATGTGGCAGGGGTGTTGTCGCTGGCCGACGCGTGTGCGTTGGTGGCCGCTCGGGCGCGGTTGATGCAGGCGCTGCCGGTGGGCGGGGCGATGGTGGCGCTCCAGGCGTCGGAGGAGGACGTCGCCGGGCTGCTGGCCGGGCGTGAGGGTGAGGTGTCCATCGCGGCGGTGAACGGCCCGGATTCCACCGTGATCTCCGGGGTTGAGCAGGCCGTTCTTGAAGTGGTCGAGGCGTTGGGGGTGAAGTCGCGGCGGTTGCGGGTGTCGCATGCGTTCCATTCGCCGTTGATGGACCCGATGCTGGCGGACTTCCGGGCCGTGGTGAACGGGCTCACCTACAACGCGCCGCGCATCCCGATCGTGTCCACCCTGACCGGGGAAACGGCCACGCTGGACTCGCCGGACTACTGGGTGGACCAGGTGCGGGGCACGGTCCGGTTCGCCCATGCCGTCCGGGTGTTGCACGGGCAGGGCGTGCGGGCGTACCTGGAGTTGGGTCCCGATGGGGTGTTGTCCGCCATGGCCGCCGACACCGTGGATGTGGTGCCGGCGCTGCGGAAGGACCGCGACGAGGAGTCGGCGGTCATGTCCGCGCTGGCCGAGTTGCACGTGCGCGGAGTGGCGGTGGACTGGCCCGCGGTGATTCCGGGTGGCCGCCGGGTGGAGTTGCCCACGTATGCCTTCCAGCGTCAGCGGTACTGGCCTGCCCCCACCTATGCGGGAGACGCCCGGGGGCTGGGTCTGACGGTGGCCCGGCATCCCCTGCTCGGGGCCTCTGTAGGGTTGGCGGACTCCGATGAGGCGCTGCTCACCGGAAGGTTGTCGCTCGCGTCGCATCCGTGGTTGGCCGATCACCTGGTCGGCGGCACTGTGGTGTTCCCCGGCACCGGGTTCCTCGAACTGGCCCTGCGGGCGGGTGACGAGGTCGGCTGCGAGCTGGTACGGGAGCTGACCCTGACCGCGCCGCTGGTGCTGGGCGAGCGGGACGCGGTGGCCGTCCAGGTGCGGGTGGGGCCCGCCGACGGGTCGGGGCGGCGCGAGCTGAGCGTGCACACCCGGCGCGACGAAGCCGACTGGGTACGGCACGCGGTAGGCGTGCTGGCGCGTGCCGCGAACGTCGCGGATGTTGCCGATATGGCGGTGTGGCCGCCGCGAGACGCGTCCGCGATCGACGTCGAGGGGGCCTACGAGCGGCTGGCCGAGTGCGGGTTCGATTACGGGCCGGTTTTCCGGGGGTTGCGGGCGGCCTGGCGGGGCGTGGAGGGCGAGGTGTTCGCCGAAGTCGCCCTGCCGGAGCAGGCGTCGGGGGCCGGGTTCGGGATGCATCCGGCTCTGCTGGACGCGGCGTTGCACGCGGTGCTGCTCGTAGGGCTGGAGGAGGAGGCCCGTCGGCTGCCGTTCTCCTGGAGCGAGGTGTGTCTGCACGCGGCCGGTGCGTCGGTGCTTCGGGTACGGCTGGCCGGGGCGGGCGACGACTCGCTCTCCGTGACCGCGGTCGATGCCGCCGGGGAGGCGGTGTTGTCGGCGCGGTCGTTGCGGCTGCGGCCGTTCTCGGCCGGTGATCTTCCCGGCGGGCCGGGGCGGGACACGATGTTCGCCCTGGAGTGGCCGGTGCTGGCGCTGGAGGCGGGTCCGGTTCCTGACGTGGTGCTGGCCGATGCGGTCGCGGATCCGGTGCTCGGGGTGGTGGAGGCGGCACACGAGCTGGGTGCCCGCGTTCTGGAGCTCATACAGGGGTGGCTGGCCGATGAGCGGAGCCACGATCGCCGTCTCGTGCTGCTCACCCGTGGCGCGGTGGTGGCGCGCGAAGGTGACTCGCTGACCGACCTGGCGGGCGCGGCGGTGTGGGGTTTGGTACGCAGCGCGCAGTCGGAGAACGCCGGCCGGTTTGTGCTGGTGGATGTGGACGAGGGGTCGATCGTCCCGGCGTCCGGGACCCTGGACGGGGTGCCGGATGGGGTGCTGGACGGGGCGCTGGCCAGGGTGCTCGCGTCGGGGGAGCCGCAGGCGGCGATCCGCCAGGGCGAGGTTCGGGTGCCCCGCCTGAAGCGGGCCACGGTTGGCAGCGATCCGGACAGCGGTGCCTCAAGCGGCAATGACCCGGACGGCGGTGATTTAAGCGGCGATGCCTCGGAGGGTGCTGCCCGGCCGTGGGATCCTGAGGGGACGGTGCTGATCACCGGCGGCACCGGTGGCCTGGGGGCGTTGTCGGCCCGTCACCTGGTGGCCGAGCAGGGGGTGCGTCACCTGCTGCTGGCCGGTCGCCGGGGCATGGACGCGCCGGGCGCGGCGGAGTTGCGGGCCGATCTGGTCGCTCAGGGGGCCGACGTCACGATCGCCGCCTGTGACGTGGCCGATCCCGTACAGGTGGCGGCGCTGCTGGCCCAGGTGGACCCCGAGCACCCGCTGACCGCGATCATCCACACCGCCGGCGTGCTGGACGACGGGACGATCCCGTCCCTGTCACCCGAGCGGCTGGACACGGTGCTGCGGCCGAAGGTGGATGCGGCCTGGCACCTGCACCGGCTCACCCGCGACCGGGACCTGGCCGCGTTCGTGTTGTTCTCGTCGGTGGCGGGCACCATCGGAGCGCCCGGCCAGGGCAACTACGCGGCGGCCAACGCCTTCCTCGACGCGCTGGCCGAGCGGCGGCGCGCCGAAGGGCTGGCCGGGCTGTCGCTCGTGTGGGGCCCCTGGGCCCAGGAGACCGGGATGGCCGGCGCGCTGGACGACGCGCACGCACGCCGGATGGCCCGCGCCGGGATCTCCGCGTTCGCGCCGGACGAGGGCCTCGCGTTGTTCGGCGCGGCCGTCCGCTCGGAGCGGCCCGTCATGGCTCCGGTCAGGATCGACCTGGCCGCGGTGCGCGCGCATGGCGAGGTGCCGCACCTGCTCCGCGAGCTGGTACGAGCACCACGCCGGTCGGCGTCGTCCGCACCCGCCGGCGGCGCACTGATCGACCGGCTGGCCGGAATGGAACACCCCGAGCGCGTACGGGCCGTGGCGGACCTCGTGCGGGCGGAGGTCGCGCTGGTGCTGGGGCACCCCTCGCCGGACCTGGTGGACATCCGGCGGGAGTTCCGCGAGCTGGGATTCGACAGCCTCACCGCGGTCGAGCTGCGCAACCGGCTGAGCGCGACGACAGGGCTGCGCCTGCCGGCCACGCTGGTGTTCGACCATCCCACGCCCGCCGTACTGGCGCAGTCTTTGCTGGATGAGGTGCTGGGCGGGCAGGCGGACGGGCCGGCTCCGGCCCTGGTTACGCCGGTCGCCGACGACCCGGTGGTGATCGTCGGGATGAGCTGCCGCTATCCGGGCGGCGTCGCCTCGCCGGAGGACCTGTGGCGGCTGGTGGCCGAGGGACGCGACGCGATCACCGGCTTCCCCGCCAACCGCGGCTGGGACCTGGACGCGCTCTACCACCCGGACGCCGACCACGCGGGCAGCTCGTACACCAGACAGGGCGGTTTCCTGCACGACGCGGCGGAGTTCGACGCGGAGTTCTTCGGCATGAGCCCGCGCGAGGCCGTGGCGGCGGACCCGCAGCAGCGTCTGCTCCTGGAGACGTCATGGGAGGCGATCGAGCGGGCCGGGATCGACCCGGCCACGCTGCGGGGCAGCAGTACGGGCGTGTTCGCCGGGGTGATGTACACCGACTACAGCGGCATGCTCGGCGCGAGCGAGTTCGAGGGCTACCGGGGAACGGGGACCGCCGCGAGCGTCGTGTCCGGGCGGGTGTCCTACGCGCTCGGCCTGCAGGGCCCGGCCGTGACGGTCGACACCGCCTGCTCCTCCTCGCTGGTCGCGGTGCATCTGGCGACGCAGGCGCTGCTCTCGGGCGAATGTACGCTCGCGCTGGCCGGCGGCGGCACCGTGATGGCCACACCCGGGGCCTTCGTCGAGTTCTCCCGGCAGCGCGGGCTGTCCGCGGACGGGCGCTGCAAGTCGTTCGCGGACGGAGCCGACGGGGTGAGCTGGGCCGAGGGGGTCGGGGTGCTGGTGCTGGAGCGCCTGTCCGACGCCCGGCGCAACGGCCATCAGGTGCTCGCGGTGGTGCGCGGCTCGGCGGTGAACCAGGACGGCGCGTCGAACGGCCTGACCGCGCCGAACGGCCCCTCCCAGCGCAGGGTGATCCGCCAGGCGCTGGCCGGGGCGCGGCTGTCCCCTGCCGAGGTGGACGTGGTGGAGGGGCACGGGACCGGGACCACCCTGGGCGACCCGATCGAGGCGCAGGCGTTGCTGGCCACCTACGGCCGGGAGCGGCCCGAGGGCCGGCCGCTGCTGCTCGGGTCGATCAAGTCGAACATCGGCCACACGCAGGCGGCGGCCGGTGTCGCCGGCGTGATCAAGATGGTCATGGCCATGCGGCACGGCATCGTGCCCAGGACCCTGCACGTGGACGCGCCGTCCGCGCACGTGGACTGGGCCGCGGGCGCGGTGGAGCTGCTGACCGAGGCGCGTGAGTGGCCGCGGACGGGCCGCCCGCGCCGGGCCGCCGTGTCGTCGTTCGGCTTCAGCGGCACCAACGCCCACCTCGTCATCGAACAGGACGCCATAGACCCCATAGACCCCATAGACCCCATAGACCCCATAGACCCCATTGGCCGCATTGACCGCACTGACCGCACTGACCGCACCGACGCCATCGGCGACGGGACCCCGCCGGCCGCGGCCGCGACGCACTCACCCGTGCCCTTGCAGGTTTCCGGCCGGACGGAGCAGGCGGTGCGGGAGCAGGCCGCGCGGCTGCTGTCCCACCTGGAGGACCGCCCGGACGCGGATCTGGCCGACGTGGCGTACTCGCTGGTGACCACCCGTTCCGCGTTCGACCACCGGGCCGCCGTGCCGGCCGGGGACCGTGCGGGGGCGCTGGCCGGGTTGCGCGCGCTGGCCGCCGGACGGGCGGCCCCCGGGGTCGTACGGGGCCGGGTCAAGGACGACCCCAAGACGGCGTTCCTGTTCACCGGCCAGGGCGCGCAGCGCGTGGGCATGGGCCTGGAGACCTACGAGCGGTTCCCCGTGTTCGCCCGCGCGCTGGACGCGGTGCTCGCGCGGCTCGACGCCGAGCTGGACCGCCCGCTGCGGGAGGCGTTGTTCTCCGACGCCGGCCTGCTCGACCGTACGGAGTACACGCAGCCGGCGCTGTTCGCCCTGGAGGTCGCGCTGTACCGGCTGGTGGAGTCGTGGGGCGTGCGCCCGGACGCGCTGGCGGGGCACTCGATCGGGGAGCTCGCCGCGGTGCACGTCGCCGGGGTGCTGACGCTGGAGGACGCCTGCGCGCTCGTGGCCGCGCGGGGCCGGTTGATGCAGGCGCTTCCTGACGGCGGCGCGATGGTGGCGATCCAGGCCACCGAGGAGGAGATCCGCGCGTCGCTGGCCGGGCTGGAGGCCGAGGTGTCCGTCGCGGCGGTCAACGGCCCGGCGTCGGTGGTGATCGCCGGGGTCGAGTCCGCGGTGCTGGACGTCGCCGCGCGGTGGGCCGCCCAGGAGCGCAGGACCCGGCGGCTGCGGGTGTCACACGCTTTCCATTCCCCGCTGATGGAGCCGATGCTCGCGGAGTTCCGGGCGGTCGCCGAGACGGTGACGTACCACCCCGCGCGCATTCCGGTCATCTCCAACGTGACCGGCGCGTTCGCCGCGGACGAGCTGTGCTCGCCGGACTACTGGGTACGGCACGTGCGCGAGGCGGTCCGGTTCCACGACGGCGTACGGGAGCTGCACGGGGCGGGCATGACCGCGTTCCTGGAGATCGGGCCGGACGGCGTGCTCACCGCGATGGCCCAGGACGCGCTTCCCGCCGACGCTGACGTGCTGCTGCTTCCCGTGTTGCGCGGGGACCGCGACGAGAGCGCCGCCCTCATGACCGCGCAGGCCGAGCTGCACGTGCACGGCCTGCGGGTCGATTGGGCGGCCCTGCTGGACGGGGCCCGCCGGGTGGAGTTGCCGACGTACGCGTTCCAGCACGAGTCGTTCTGGCCGGAGCCGCCGCCGGCGGTGGGCGGCACGGCCGTCGCCGATCCGGCGGACACGCGGCTCTGGGAGGCGGTTGAGCGCGGCGACGCCCGTACCGTGGCCGCGATCCTGGCTCTGCGTGACGAGCACTCCTCCTCACTGGACACCTTGCTCCCGGCCCTGTCGTCGTGGCGAAGGAGCCGTCGTGAGGCGTCGGCGCTCGGCTCCTTGCGTTACCGGGTGGAGTGGCGGCCCCTGCGCACGCCACCGCTCGCCGTGCTGGAGGGCACGTGGCTGGTCGTGACCTCGGAGGGGGTCGCGGATGCCGATGTGGTCGCGGCGCTGGAGGAGAGCGGGGCGCGCGTGAGCCAGCTCTGCTTGGACGGGGTGCCCACCGACCGTGCACCGCTCGCCGCCCGGCTCTGTGAGCTGGGCGAGCTCTCCGGTGTGGTGTCGATGCTCGCGCTGGAGGAGCAGCCCCTCACGGACGCCGGCGCGGTGTCGGGCGGTCTTGCGGGGACCGTCGCGTTGCTGCAGGCGCTCGGGGACGCCGGGATCGACGCGCCGCTGTGGTGCCTCACCCGTGGCGCCGTGTCCGCGACTCCGGGCGACCGGGTGACGAGCCCGGTCCAGGCGCAGGTGTGGGGCATGGGCCGGGTCGCCGCCCTGGAGCATCCGGCGCGCTGGGGCGGCCTGGTCGACCTGCCGGAGGTGATCGCCGGGCGTACCGCAGCGGGCCTGGCCCTCGTGCTGGCGGGCCTGAACGGCGAGGACCAGGTGGCGGTACGGGCGTCGGGCCTGTACGGCCGCCGACTGCGGCGCCACCCGATCGCTCCCGACGCACCCGGCTCGGCGGGCTCGGCGGGCTCGGCGGGCTCGGCGGGTTCCGGTGGCACGGTGCTGATCACCGGTGGGACGGGTGCTCTCGGCGCGGCCACCGCGCGGTGGCTGACGCGTGACGGCGCCGCGCGTCTCGTGCTGACCAGCCGGCGCGGCATGGACGCCCCCGGGGCGGCGGAGCTGCGGGAGGAACTGCTCGCACTGGGTGCCGACGTGAGCATCGTCGCCTGTGACGTCGCCGACCGCGAGGCACTGGCCGCCGTGCTCGCCACGATCCCCGCCGAACACCCGCTCACCGGAGTGGTTCACGCGGCCGGGGTGGGCCAGGCCGTCGCGCCTCTCGAACAGGCGGACACCGCCGAACTCGCCGAGGTGATGACGGCGAAGGCAACGGGAGCCGCCAACCTGGACGCCCTGCTCGGAGACCGCGAACTCGACTTCTTCGTGATGTTCTCCTCAGTGGCAGGGACCTGGGGCAGCGCGGGACAGGGCGCCTACGCGGCCGCCAACGCCTACCTCGACGCGCTGGCCGAGCACCGGCGTGCACGCGGGCTCGCCGCCTCCTCGGTGGCGTGGGGCGCGTGGGCCGAAGCCGGCATGGCCGTGACAGGTGTCATGGCCGACTACCTGGTCAGCCGTGGACTGGCGCTGCTGCCGCCCGGCCTGGCGATCACGGAGCTGAGCAGGGCGATCGGTGGCGGGGACGCGGTGGTCGCGGACGTTGACTGGGACCGGTTCCATCCGATCTTCACCTCAGTGCGTCCCAGCCACCTGTTCAGCGAACTCACCGAGGTCAGGGCACAACTTGAGAGCAGCGGCCGGCCGGCCGACCCCGGATTCGGCGCCCGGCTGCGGGACCTGACCGAGAAGGAACGGCGGCGCAGGCTGCTGGACCTGGTACGCACCGAGGCGGCCGCCGTGCTGCGGCACGCCACGCCCGAGGCGGTCTCCGAGCGACGCGCCTTCCGCGAGATGGGCTTCGACTCGCTGACCGCCGTGGAGCTGAGAAAGCGGCTGGCCGAGGCGACGGGCCTGGCGTTGCCGAGCACCCTGGTGTTCGACCACCCGAACCCGGCCGCGCTGGTGGAGCACCTGCACTCACTGCTCATAGGAACAGTGGACACCGTGGAAACCCCGGTGGCGGCCCACACCGACGAGCCGATCGCGATCGTCGGGATGGCCTGCCGTTTCCCCGGCGGCGTCGGCTCCCCGGAACAGCTGTGGGACCTCCTGCTCAACGGAGCCGACGCGATCTCCTCACTCCCCGCCGACCGGGGCTGGGACACCGAAGGGCTCTACGACCCCGACCCCGACCACTCCGGTACGACGTACTCGGTCGAAGGCGGTTTCCTGCACGACGCGGGTGACTTCGACGCCGGATTCTTCGGGATCTCGCCCCGCGAGGCGCTGACCATGGACCCGCAGCAGCGGTTGTTGCTGGAGACCGCGTGGGAGGCCATCGAACGGGCCGGGATCGCCCCCTCGTCGCTGCGCGGCAGCACGACCGGCGCGTTCATCGGCTCCAGCTACCAGGAGTACGGCTCGCACGCCGCCGACGCCGAGGGACACCAGGTCACCGGCTCCAGCCCGAGCATCCTGTCCGGCCGGGTGTCGTACGTGCTGGGCCTGGAAGGGCCCGCGGTCACGGTCGACACGGCATGCTCGTCGTCGCTGGTGGCGCTGCACCTGGCCTGCCAGTCGCTGCGCGACGGCGAGAGCTCCCTCGCCCTGGCGGGTGGCGCGACGGTGATGACCACCCCGGCCGCCTTCGTGGCGTTCAGCCGCCAGCGCGCCCTGGCCGCCGACGGCCGCTGCAAGGCGTTCTCCGACGCGGCGGACGGGATGAGCCTGGCGGAAGGCGTCGGCCTGCTGCTGGTGGAGCGGCTGTCCGACGCGCGGCGCAACGGTCATCCGATCCTCGCTGTGGTGCGCGGTTCTGCCGTCAACCAGGACGGCGCGTCCAACGGGCTGACCGCCCCCAACGGCCCGTCCCAGCAGCGGGTGATCCGGCAGGCCCTGGCGAGCGCGCGGCTGTCCCCCGCCGAGGTGGACGCGATCGACGCGCACGGCACGGGTACGCCCCTGGGCGACCCCATCGAGGCCCAGGCCCTCCTCGCCACGTACGGGCAGGACCGGGAGCACCCGATCCTGCTCGGCTCGGTCAAGTCGAACCTGGGTCACACGCAGTCCGCGGCGGGCGTGGCGAGCGTGATCAAGATGGTCATGGCGCTGGAGCACGGGGTGCTGCCGAAGACGCTGTGGCTGGACACGCCGTCCTCGCACGTGGACTGGACCTCGGGCGCGGCCGAACTGCTCAGCGAGGCCACGCCGTGGCCGGAGACCGGACGTCCGCGCAGGGCCGCCGTGTCCTCCTTCGGCATCAGCGGCACGAACGCCCACGTGATCCTGGAACGCACACCGGCCGACGACCTCGCCCCTGTCGTTCCCGAGGCCGGGGTGGTGCCGTGGCTGGTGTCGGGCCGGAGCGCGGAGGCGCTGCGCGCCCAGGCCCGACGGCTGGCCGCATACTCGGACGAGCGCGACTGCGGTGACACGTACCCGGCGGATGTGGGCTTCTCGCTGGTGACGGCGAGGTCGGCGTTCGAGCACCGCGCCGTCGCGGTGGGCGACGGTTGCGACGCGCTGCTCGCCGCCGTGCGCGCGGTGGCCGCGGGCGAGCCCGCGCCGGGCGTGGTCCAGGGGACGGCGGACGTCGAGGGCGGCACGGTCTTCGTCTTCCCCGGGCAGGGCGCTCAGTGGGCGGGCATGGGCGCCCGTCTGCTCGACCGGTCCCAGGTGTTCGCCGGGAGCATCGCCGACTGCGAACTGGCGTTGAGCCCGTACGTCGACTGGTCGCTGACGGACGTGCTGCGCCAGGCGGAGGGCGCGCCCTCGCTGGACCGGGTGGACGTCGTGCAGCCGGCCTCGTTCGCGGTGATGGTCTCGCTGGCGGCGATGTGGCGCGCCCATGGGGTCGAGCCCGACGCGGTGATCGGGCACTCCCAGGGGGAGATCGCCGCGGCCTGCGTGGCGGGCGCGCTGTCGCTGGACGACGCCGCGCGGGTGGTGGCGGTGCGCAGCCAGGCCATCGCGCGGTCGCTGGCCGGCGCCGGCGGCATGATGTCGGTCGCGCTGCCCGTACCGGAGCTTGAGGAGAGGCTGCGCCCCTGGGACGGGCGGATCTCGATCGCGGCGATGAACGGGCCGCGTGCGGTCGTGGTGAGCGGCGACCCTGACGCGCTCGACGAGTTGTCGCGGCGGCTGACCGAGGAAGGCGTGCGGACCCGCCGGGTCGCGGTCGACTACGCCTCGCACTCGGCGCACGTCGAACGGCTCGGCGAGGAGCTGGCACACACCCTGGCGGAGATACGGCCGGGGCGTGCCGAGGTGCCGTTCCTGTCCACGGTGACCGGGGACTGGCTGGACGGTACGGAGCTGGACGCCGGTTACTGGTACCGCAACCTGCGGCGGACCGTCCGTTTTGAACCTGCCGTACGCCACCTGCTGGGCGCGGGACATCGGGCGTTCATCGAGGTCAGCCCGCACCCGGTGCTGACGGGCGCGATCCAGGAGACGGCCGAGGACGCCGATGGGACCGGCACGGTCGTCACCGGGACGCTCCGCCGCGACCAGGGCGGCCCGGAGCGCTTCCTGACCTCCTTGGCGGAGGTGTTCGTGCGCGGCGTACCGGTCGATTGGACGGCCGCCTTCGCCGGTACGGGGGCGCGCCCGGTGGAGCTGCCGACGTACGCCTTCCAGCGCGAGCGGTACTGGATCCAGCGCCCCAAGGTTGCGACGAGCGGCGTGGCGGACGCGGCGGGGGAGCGGTTCTGGGCGGCGGTGGGGCAGGACGACCTGGACTCGCTGGCCTCGGAGCTGGAGGTGGGCACGGAAGAGCTGGCCGCGGTGGTGCCCGCGCTGTCCTCGTGGCGTCGCAGGCAACAGGCGCGGTCCACCGCCGACTCCTGGCGCTACCGCGTCGTGTGGCGGCCGATGCCCGATCCCGTCGCGGCCCCCTTGCCCGGTACGTGGCTGCTCGTCACCGCCGAGGGCGTCGAGGACGGGGACGTCGCCGCCGCGCTCGCCGCGCAGGGCGCACAAGTCTGGCGAATCGTGCTCGACGAGACCGCCATCGACCGCGCCGTGCTGGCGGAGATGCTGGGCGCTGGTCTCGACGCCGTACCCGAGGAGGAGCACGTCCGTGGCGTGGTCTCCCTGCTGGCCCTGGCGGAAGAGCCCACGCAACGCCACCCGGAGCTGACCACCGGCCTCGCGCTGACCGTCGCGCTCGTACAGGCGCTGGGCGACGCGGACATCGACGCGCCGCTGTGGTGCCTCACCCGCGGCGCGGTCTCCACCGGCCGTTCCGATCCGCTGGCCGGTCCCGTCCAGGCGCAGGTCCACGGCGTCGGCTGGACGGCCGCGCTGGAGCACCCGCGACGCTGGGGCGGCCTGGTCGACCTGCCCGCGGGGCCCCTCGACCAGCGCGCGGCGCGGCGCCTGGCGAGCGTCCTCGCGGGCGGCGGCGAGGAGGACCAGCTCGCGCTCCGCCCGTCCGGCCTGTTCACCCGGCGCGTGGTGCCCGCCCCGCAACCGGCGGACGCGGAGCCGGCGCCCAGGTGGACCCCGCGCGGCACCGTCCTGCTGACCGGCGGCACCGGAACGCTGGCCCCGCACGTGGCCCGCTGGGTCGCGGCGCAGGGGGCCGAGCACATCGTGCTGGTCAGCCGCAGCGGCCCGGACGCCCCGGGCGCGCCCGAACTGCTGGCGGAGCTGACCGAACTGGGCACGGCCGCCACGGCGGTGGCGTGCGACGTGTCCGACCGCGACGCCCTCGCCGGCCTGCTCGCGCGCCTGCGGGCTGAGGGCCACACCGTCCGCACGGTCGTGCACGCCGCCGCCTCCATCCAACTGCACTCGCTGCACGACACCACCATGGAGGCGTTCGCCGAGGTGGTACGGGCCAAGGTCACCGGCGCACGGCACCTCGACGAACTGCTGGACGGCGACGACCTCGACGCCTTCGTGCTGTTCTCCTCGACGGCGGGCATGTGGGGCAGCGGGCAGCACGCCGCGTACGTGGCGGGCAACGCCTTCCTCGGCGCGCTGGCGGAGAACCGCCGGGCCCGCGGGCTGCCGGCCACCTCGATCTCGTGGGGCATCTGGTCGGACGACCGCGAGCTCGGACGGGTCGACCCGGACCAGATCCGGCGCAGCGGGCTCAGATTCATGGATCCGGCTCCGGCACTCGAAGGTCTCCGGCACGCGCTGGCCGGTGAGGAGCCCGTGCTGGCGATCGCCGACGTCGAGTGGGAGCGCTACTACCCGGTCTTCACCTCCGTACGGCCGACCCCGCTGTTCGGCGAGGTGCCCGGCGTGCGGCGGCTGGCCGAGACCGCCGAGCGGCAGGACCGCGCCGCCGAGGAGGGGGCGTTCGTCACCCGGCTGCGCGGGCTGCCCGAGTCCGAACGGGACCGCCTGATCCTGGAGCTGGCGCGCGCACAGGCGGCGACCGTGCTCGGACACTCGTCGGCCGGCGCCCTCGCCGAGCGGCGGGCCTTTCGCGACCTGGGCTTCGACTCGGTGACGGCGGTCGACCTGCGCAACCGGCTGGCCGCCGCGACGGGCCTGACCCTGCCCAGCACGGTGGTCTTCGACCATCCGAACGTGGAGGCGCTGGCGGCGTTCCTCAGCGCCGAGATCTCCGGGAAGCGGGCCGTGGCGAGCCCAATGGAGGTGGCCGGCTCCGACGAGCCGATCGCGATCATCGGGATGGCCTGCCGCTACCCGGGCGGGGTCGGCTCGCCGGAACACCTGTGGCAGATCGTGCTCGACGGCGTGGACGCCATCTCAGGGTTCCCCGCCGACCGCGACTGGGACGCCGAAGGTCTCTACGACCCCGACCCGGGCCGGCCCGGGAAGACGTACTCCACCCAGGGCGGTTTCCTGCACGACGTGGCGGAGTTCGACGCCGGCTTCTTCGGCATCTCGCCCCGGGAGGCGCTGGCGATGGACCCGCAGCACCGGCTGGTGCTGGAGACGGCGTGGGAGGCCGTCGAGCGGGCCGGGATCGCCCCGTCGTCGCTGCGCGGCAGCACCACCGGCACCTTCATCGGCGCCAGCTACCAGGACTACGCGGCGGCGATGTCCGGCCAGGGCGCGGGCCTGGAGGGCCACCTGGTCACCGGCACCGTGTCTAGCCTGCTGTCCGGCCGGGTGTCGTACCTGTTCGGGCTGGAGGGCCCGGCCGTCACCCTCGATACGGCGTGCTCGTCGTCGCTGGTGGCGCTGCACCTGGCCTGCCAGTCGCTGCGCGACGGCGAGAGCTCGCTGGCGCTCGCCGGCGGCGTGACCGTGATGTCCACGCCCGACGCCTTCGTCGGGTTCAGCCGCCAGCGGGCCATGGCTCCCGACGGCCGCTGCAAGGCCTACTCCGACGCGGCGGACGGGATGAGCCTGGCGGAAGGCGTCGGCCTGCTGCTGGTGGAGCGGCTGTCGGACGCCCGGCGCAACGGGCACCCGATCCTCGCGGTCGTCCGCGGGACCGCGATCAACCAGGACGGCGCGTCCAACGGGCTGACCGCGCCGAACGGCCTGTCGCAACAGCGGGTGATCAGGCAGGCGCTGGCCAACGCCGGGGTCTCGCCGGCGGAGGTCGACGTCGTGGAGGGCCACGGCACGGGCACGGCGCTCGGCGACCCGATCGAGGCGGGGGCGCTGCTGGCGACCTACGGCCAGGATCGTGACCGGCCGCTGCTGCTGGGCTCGGTCAAGTCCAACATCGGCCACACCCAGATGGCCTCCGGCGTCGCCGGCGTGATCAAGATGGTCATGGCGATGCGGCACGGCGCGCTGCCCGGGACGCTGCACGTGGACGCGCCGTCCTCGCACGTGGACTGGTCAACGGGCGCGATCGAGCTGCTCACGGTGCCGAGGGAATGGCGGCGCGCCGGGCGTCCGCGCCGGGCCGGGGTGTCGTCGTTCGGCCTGAGCGGCACCAACGCCCACGCGGTGCTGGAGGAGGCGCCGCCCGCCGCCGTCCGGGCGCGGCAGGCCGAGCCGGTCGTCGTCCCCGTCCTGGTTTCCGGCAAGGACGAGCAGGCCGTACGGGCCCAGGCCGCACGCTTGTCGGCCCTGATGGCCTCCGAACCGCACCCGGCGGACCTCGCGTTCTCCCTGGCGACCACGCGCACGCACCTCGACCACCGCGCGGCGCTGGTCGGACGCGACCGCGAGGAGATCATCGACGGGCTGCGGGCGCTGGCCGACGGCTTTGACGGGACGGTCGTCCCCGGTTCTCTGGCCGACGGTGTTGGTGGGACGGTCGTCCGCGGTTCGCTGGCGGAAGGCGTTCATGGGACGATCGTCCGCGGTTCGCTGGCGGAAGGCGTTCATGGGACGGTCGTCCGCGGTTCCCTGGCCTTCATGTTTAGCGGTCAGGGTGGCCAGCGCGCGGAGATGGGCCGCGAGCTGTATGACCGCTTCCCGGCGTTCGCCGACGCGCTGGACGAGGTGCTGGCCCACCTCGACGCCCACCTGGACCGTCCGCTGCGCGAGGTGCTGTTCGCCCCGGCGGGCACTGCCGAGGCCGCACTCCTGGACGAGACCGGATACACGCAGCCGGCGCTCTTCGCCTTCGAGGTGGCCATGTTCCGGCTGCTCTCCTCCTGGGGGATCCGGCCCGACTACCTTCTGGGGCACTCGGTCGGGGAGATCGCCGCCGCGCACGTCGCGGGCGTGCTGTCCCTGCCCGACGCCTGCGCCCTGGTGACCGCCCGCGCCCGGCTCATGCAGGCGCTGCCCGCGGGCGGGGCGATGGTCGCCGTCCAGGCCGGCGAGGAGGAGGTGCTCCCGCTGCTGGCCGGACGCGAGGAGCGGATGTCGATCGCGGCGGTCAACGGCCCGGCGTCGGTGGTCGTGTCCGGCGAACAGGACGCCGTCATGGAGATCGCGGCGCACTTCGCCGCCGAAGGACGCATGACCAAGCGGCTCCCCGTCTCCCACGCCTTCCACTCGCCGCTGATGGACGCCGTGCTCGACGACTTCCTGCGGGTCGCACGCGGCCTGTCGTACGAGCCCCCGAACCTCCCGATCGTGTCGAACCTGACCGGCGAGCCGGCGACCGCGGAGCGGCTCTGCTCGCCGGACTACTGGGCGGAGCACATCCGCGAGCCGGTCCGCTTCGGCGACGGCGTGAACGGCCTGGCCGAGCGGGGCGTCGTCACCTTCCTGGAGCTCGGCCCCGACGCCGTGCTCACCGCCGCCGCCGCCGAATGCCTGGCCGGACGGCCCGGGGTGCGGACGGTCCCGGTGGCGCGCAGGGACCGGGCCGAGGAGCAGGCCGTCACGTCCGCGGTCGCCCGGCTGCACGTCCAGGGCGTCACCGTGGACTGGCACGGCTTCTTCGACGGCACCGGCGCCGAGGCGATCGACCTGCCGACCTACCCCTTCCAGCGGCGGCGCTTCTGGCCGGACGCCAAGGCCGCGCCGGGGGTGGCCGACGCGGCGGACGCCGACTTCTGGGCCGCGGTGGAGCGTGGCGATGTGGCCGCGCTGTCGGAGGGCCTGCGGGTTGACGGCGGCATGCTGGAGACCGTGCTTCCGGCGCTCTCCTCGTGGCGCCGCCACCGCCGGGAGGGTTCCGTGGTGGACGGCTGGCGGTACCGGTCCGTCTGGAAGCCGCTGCCCGCACACACCGAGCCGGCCTCCGGCGTACGTGCCCGGCTGATCGTGGTGCTCCCGGCTAAGCAGCAGGCGGGCTCGCCCGGGGACGCGGAACGGGCTTCTTCGCCGACGGACACGGAAGGGGTTTCTTCGCCGACGCACGCGGAGCGGGCTTCTTCGCTGGTGGACGCGGAGTGGGCTTCTTCGCTGGCGGATGCGCTGGGCGCGCGGGCCGACCGGCTGGAGGTCCGCGAACCTGATCGGGAGTCTCTGGCCGCGCGCCTGCGGGAGCTGTGCTCGGCCGGGCCGCGTCCAGCCGCGATCGTCTCGCTGCTGGCTCTGGACGAACGGGACCTGGCCGGATATCCCGGGGTCCCCACCGGTCTGGCGCTGACGGTCGCGCTGGCTCAGGCGCTCGGCGACGCCGGGATCGAGGCGCCGTTGTGGTGCGTGACTCGTGGCGCGGTATCGGTGGGCCGCTCGGAGCAGGTGTCCCGGCCGGTGCAGGCCGCCGTATGGGGGCTCGGCCGGTCCGTGGCACTGGAGCAGCCGCAGCTGTGGGGTGGGCTCGCCGACCTCCCGGAAAACCTGGACTCCGGTACGATCGCCCGCCTGGTCGGCGTACTGACCGCCCCCCGGAGCACCGAGCCGTCGAGCGAGGATCGGCTCGCCGTCCTGAGGCGCGAGGATCAGCTCGCCATCCGCCCTTCCGGTATCTTCGGCCGCCGCCTGGCGCATGCCCCGGCCGGTGAGGAGCTCGCCCCAGCCGGGAGGAACCTCGCCCGCCCGATCGGGGGAAGCCCCGAGCCATCTGGGGAAGGCCCCGAGCCGTCCAGCGGAGCCCTCCAGCCGTCCGGGGAAGGCCCGGAGTCGTTCGCCGCGCGGACCGAGGCGTTCGCTGCGGGCACTGTGCTGATCACGGGAGGCACCGGTGGGCTTGGGGCGCGAGTTGCCCGTTGGGTGGCCGGTGTCGGGGCCGCGCACGTTCTGCTGGCCGGACGCCGTGGACTCGACGCGCCGGGCGCGGCCGAGCTGCGGGATGAGCTGACCGCCCTCGGCGCCCAGGTCAGCATCGTGGCCTGCGACGTCGCCGACCGCGACGCCGTGGCCGCCGTACTCGCCGGGATCCCGCAGGACCGGCCGCTGACGGCGGTCTTCCATGCGGCGGGCCTGGTCGACGACGGGATGCTGGACGGAATGACACCGGAGCGCCTGTCCTCGGTACTGCGATCCAAGGCGGCCGGCGCGCTCAACCTGCACGAGCTGACCGAGCACATGGACGTACCGGCGTTCGTGCTGTTCTCCTCCGCCTCCGCCACCTTCGGCTCACCGGGCCAGGCCAACTACGCGGCCGCGAACGCCGTGCTCGACGCGCTGGCCGAACACCGGCGCGCCCGGGGACTCGCGGCGACGTCGATCGCCTGGGGGCCGTGGGCCGGGTCCGGCATGGCGGCGGACCCCGTCGTGGCGGGCAGGCTGCGCCGTACCGGCCTGGAGGCGCTGCCCCCTGACCTGGCGGTCCGCGCGTTGCGGCAGGCGATCGAGCGCGGCGACACGACGCTGACCGTCGCCGACGTCGACTGGTCCCGATTCGCCGGGGCTTCCGCCGCGATCCGGCACAACCCGCTGGTGAGCGACCTGCCGGAGGTCGCCGCGGTCGCCACGGAGGCCGGGGCGGACGGGAACGGCACGGCGGAATCAGGGTTCCGGCGACGGCTGGCCGAACTGTCCCCCGCCGAGCGCGGGCGGGCCGTCCTGGACCTGCTGCGCGGCATGGTCGCCACGGTGCTCGGACACGCCGACGCCGCCGGCATCGCGCCCGATCGCCCGTTCAAGGACCTGGGCTTCGACTCGCTGACCACCGTCGAGTTGCGCAACGCGCTGGCGTCGGCGCTGGGGCTGACCCTGCCGGCGACGCTGCTGTTCGACCATCCCAGTCCGGGCGTGCTGGCGGACTTCCTGGTGGGTGAGCTGTTCGGCTCGCTGCGGGCGACCTCCTCGCCGGCCGTACGGGACCACGCGGACGACACCGACCCCATCGTGATCGTCGGCATGAGCTGCCGGTTCCCCGGCGGGGTGAGCACCCCCGAGGAGTTGTGGCGGCTGCTGGCGGACGGCGGGGACGTCATCTCCTCCTTCCCCGACGACCGGGGCTGGGACCTCGCCGCGCTCGCCGCCGGACGGTCG
Organism: Nonomuraea sp. NPDC050404; assembly: GCF_040655495.1. Taxonomy (NCBI): domain Bacteria; kingdom Bacillati; phylum Actinomycetota; class Actinomycetes; order Streptosporangiales; family Streptosporangiaceae; genus Nonomuraea; species Nonomuraea sp. NPDC050404. The sequence continues at coordinate 90,123 of NZ_JBFAKB010000014.1, read as the reverse complement.
GCCACGAGCATGGGCGGGTTCCTCAGGGACGCGACCGAGTTCGACGCCGAGTTCTTCGAGATCTCACCGCGCGAGGCGCTGGCCATGGACCCGCAGCAGCGTCTGGTGCTGGAGGTGTCCTGGGAGGCGCTGGAAAGGGCCGGCATCGACCCCACCGCGCTGCGGGGCGGCGACGCCGGCGTCTTCGTGGGCACCAACGGCCAGGACTACGTCGGCCTGCTCAAGGGTTCGGACGCGGACGTACAGGGACATGTCGCCACCGGCACCACGGCGAGCGTCATCTCGGGGCGGCTGTCCTACACCCTGGGGCTGGAGGGCCCCGCCATCACCGTCGACACGGCGTGCTCTTCCTCCCTGGTCGCCCTGCACTGGGCCGCCCAGGCCCTGCGCGGCGGTGAGTGCTCGCTGGCGCTCGCGGGCGGGGTTTCCGTGATGTCGAGCCCGGACTCCTTCGTCGAGTTCAGCGTCCAGGGCGGTCTGGCCCCCGACGGCCGGTGCAAGCCGTTCTCCGACGGCGCGGACGGCACGGGCTGGTCGGAAGGGGCCGGCATGCTCGTACTGGAACGTATGTCGGACGCGCGGCGCAACGGGCACGAGGTGCTGGCCGTCGTACGCGGATCGGCGATCAACCAGGACGGCGCGTCCAACGGTCTCACCGCCCCGAACGGCCCGTCGCAGCAGCGGGTGATCCGCCAGGCGCTGTCGGCCGCGCGGCTGTCACCGGGCGAGGTCGACGCGGTCGAGGCCCACGGCACCGGTACGCCCCTGGGCGACCCGATCGAGGCCCAGGCCCTGCTCGCGACCTACGGCCAGGAGCGGGATCTGCCGCTGTGGCTGGGAGCGGTCAAGTCCAACCTCGGTCATACGCAGGCGGCGGCGGGTGTCGCGGGGGTGATCAAGATGGTGCTCGCCATGCGTCACGGCCTGCTGCCCCGTACGTTGCACGCCGACGTCCCGTCGTCGCACGTGGACTGGACGTCCGGCGCGGTCGAGCCGCTGACCGAGGCCCGGGAGTGGTCGCGGAACGGCAGGCCGCTGCGGGCCGGCGTCTCGGCGTTCGGGATCAGCGGCACGAACGCCCACGTCATCATCGAGCAGCCGCCGCCGGACCCGCGCTCCGGCGAGCACGGTCAGGGACCTTCGTCCGAGCGTCCCAACGACGCGGAACCTTCGCCTGAGCGCCTTGGGAATCGGCGGCCCGCGCCGGCCGTCGTGCCGTGGGTGGTCTCCGGCCGGACCCCTGAGGCGCTGCGAGCGCAGATCGAGCGGATTGTGACCGCCACGAGCGACCTCGACCCGGTGGACGTCGGCTACTCGCTGGCGAACCGGCCGGTGTTCCGCCACCGTGCGGTACTACTGGCCGGCACCGGCACTGGCACCGACGGCGGCACTGGAACCGGCATCGGCGGTGGCGTGGCCGAGATCGCGCGTGGGGAGGCCGCCGCTGTCGCGGGCAGGTCGGCGATGTTGTTCGCCGGGCAGGGCTCCCAGCGTCCCGGCATGGGCCGCGAGCTGTATGACCGGTTCCCGGTGTTCGCCCGCGCGCTGGACGCGGTGCTGGCCCAGCTCGACGTCGAGCTGGACCGCCCGCTGCGTACGATCCTGTTCGCCGAGGCGGGATCGCCCGAGGCCGAGCTGATCGACCGGACGCAGTGGACACAGCCGGCGCTGTTCGCCGTCGAGGTGGCCCTGTTCCGCCTGGCCGAGTCGTGGGGGCTGCTGCCGGATCTGGTGGCCGGGCACTCGATCGGCGAGATCAGCGCGGCGCACGTCGCCGGCGTGCTGACGCTCGCGGACGCCTGCACCCTGGTCGCCGCCAGGGGCCGCCTGATGCAGGCGCTACCGGCCGCGGGCGCGATGGTCTCCGTACAGGGCACCGAGGACGAGGTGCTCCCGATGCTCGCCGGGCACGAGCACGAAGTGTCGATCGCCGCGGTCAACGGGCCCTCGGCCGTGGTGATCGCGGGAGCGGAGGAGCCGGTCACCGAGATCGCCGCCCGGCTCGCGGCGCGGGGCCGCAAGACCACCCGGCTGGCCGTCAGCCACGCCTTCCACTCCCCGCTGATGGAGCCCATGCTGGATGACTTCCGCCGGGCCGTGCGAGGGCTGAGATTCTCGCCGCCGGCCATCCCGATCGTCTCCAACGTGACCGGCGAGCGGGCGACCGCCGAGCGGCTCTGCTCACCTGACTACTGGGTGGACCACGCCCGGCAGGGGGTGCGCTTCGCCGACTGCGTACGCACTCTGCGCGGCTCGGGCGTGAGCACGTTCATCGAGCTCGGTCCGGACGGCGTGTTGTCCGCGATGACCCAGCACTGCCTCGCGGGCGACGGCGCCGAGGCCGGAACCCTGGTCGTGCCGGTGCTGCGCAAGGGCCGTGGCGAGGAGGAGTCGGCCGTGGACGCGCTGGCCAGACTGCACGTGCACGGGCTGCCGGTGGACTGGGGCTCCTTCTTCTCCGGGTACGGGGCGCGCCGGGTCGACCTGCCCACCTACGCCTTCCAGCGACGGCGCTTCTGGCCGGAGACCGTCGCGTCGGCCTCCGGCCCGGCCGGGGATCCGGTGGACGCCGAGTTCTGGGCCGCGGTCGAGCGGGCCGACCTGGCGTCGGTGGCGTCCACGCTGGAACTGGAGGCGGACTCGCTCGCGACGGTGATGCCCGCGCTGTCCTCCTGGCGTCGCTCGCGCCGCGAACACGTCCTCGCGGACTCCTGGCGCTACCGGGCAGAGTGGAAGCCCCTGTCCACCCCGCCGTCCGGTGTCCCGTCCGGGAAATGGCTGGTGGCCGTCCCGTCCGGCCGGTTCGACGACGGCCAGTGGATGGAGGTGCTGGACGCGGCCCTGACGGGCTCACTGGTGCGCTTCGAGCTTACGCATGCCGATCGGGCCTTTACCTCCGCACGGCTCGCCGAACTCCTCGATGGGCAGGACGAGGACGGCGGCCCCCTGACAGGAGTGATCTCCCTTCTGGCACTCGCCGTGACCGACTCGCCCGCCCCGTCCGGCCCTGCGGGAGCGGACGGTGGCGAGTTGTCCGGGGTGGCGTTGACGACCGCTCTGGTGCAGGCACTGGGCGACGCCGGTGTCGAGGCTCCGCTCTGGTGCCTCACCCGCGGCGCGGTGTCCACGGGCCGCTCCGATTCACCACCGGACCCGGATCAGGCCGCCGTCTGGGGCCTGGGCCGGGTGGCCGCGCTGGAGCACCCCCAGCGCTGGGGCGGCCTGATCGACCTGCCGGCGCCGATCGACCGGCGGGCCATCACCCGCTTGGCCGGCGTGCTGACCGGGGGACTCGACGGCGAGAGCGAAGTCGCGGTGCGCCCCTCCGGAGTGTTCGCCCGCCGACTCGTCCCCGCCCCGGTGGCGAACGCGGGCCGGCCGTGGCGCCCACGCGGCACGGTGCTGGTCGCGGGCGACACGGGAACCTCCGGCGAGCACGTCGCCCAATGGCTGGCCGACGCGGGCGCCGAACGAGTGGTCCTGACCGGCCCCCCCAGCCCAGCACAGCCCCCCGCCCTGCCAGGATCCACCGACCCGGATCCCCGCGTGATCATCAGGAGCTGTGACCCGACAGATCGGGAGGCTCTGGCCGCTCTTCTCGCGGAGTACCCGCCGGACGCGGTCATCTACGCCGACGAACCTCCCGCCGCCGCCCCCTTGGACGGGGCGAGTCCCGCCGGCCTGGTCGCCGCCGCCTCGGCCCACGCCGCGGGAGCGGCGAACCTGGACCTCCTGCTGGCGGACCGGGAGCTGGACGCGTTCGTGGTCTTCTGCTCGCTGACCGGCGTCTGGGGCGTCGCCGGCGGCGCGGCCGGTGCCGCCGCGGAGGAGGTCCGCAACGCTCTGATCCAGGCGCGCCGGGCCCGGGGACTGGCAGGGACAGCCGTGTTCTGGTCGGCCTGGGCCGGTGGCAGCGTGATCACCGGAAAGCCATCAGCGGACGGCGACGCGATCCCCGGCAAGGCGTCCGCAGGAGCGGATGGCAGCGTGACGTCCGGCAAGGCGATGGAGCTGCACCTGCGGCTGAACGGGCTGCCCGCACTGGCGCCCGAGCTGGCGCTGACCGCGTTGAGCCGGGCCGTCGCGAGCGGCGAGGGCTCGGTGACGGTCGCCGATGTGGCCTGGGACCGGTTCGTACCGGCCTTCCTGGCGCTACGGCCGACCCGGCTGCTGGACGAGCTGCCCCAGGCCCGCCCGGCGCTGGAGACGGCGACCGGCGGCGGCGCTCACGGCGGCGAGACCGCCGAGCTCCGCGAACGACTGCGAGGACTGCCGGCGGCCGAGCGCGACAAGCTCGTGCTCGACCTGGTGACGACCAAGGCGGCCGCGGTACTCGGGCACACGGACGGAGCCTCGATCGACGCCCAGCGGGCATTCCGCGAGCTGGGCTTCGACTCGCTCACCGCCGTAGACCTGCGCAACCAGCTCAAGGCCGCCACCGGGCTCCCCCTGCCGGCCACCCTCGTCTTCGACCACCCCACACCGCTGGAACTCGCCGCGTACCTCGTGGGACAGGTGTCCGGCGAGGAGAGCCAGACCGGCAACGACACCCGCGCGCCCGTCCCCGCCGCACTCCCGGACGATCCCATCGTCATCGTCGGTATGAGCTGCCGCTTCCCCGGCGGGGTGAACACCCCCGAGGACCTGTGGCGGCTGGTCGAAGACGAGGTGGACGCGGTCGGCCCGTTCCCCGCGGACCGGCACTGGGATCTCGCCGTCCTGTCCGGCGGGGACCGCGACGGACGCGGGCGCAGTACGGCGGCCGGAGGAGGCTTCCTCCACGGCATGGCCGACTTCGACCCGGGCTTCTTCGGCATCTCACCTCGTGAGGCGATGGTGATGGACCCGCAGCAGCGCCTGGTCCTGGAGGCGGCCTGGGAGGCGCTGGAACGCGCGGGCGTCGACCCGGCCGGCCTGCGGGGCGGCGATGTGGGCGTCTACGTCGGCGCCACCAGCGGCGACTACCAGCCGCCCCGCGACCATCACGGCCACGCGCAGACGGCCCAGGCGGCCAGCGTGATCTCCGGCCGGCTGTCCTACACCTTCGGCCTGGTGGGACCGGCGGTGACCGTGGACACCGCCTGCTCCTCGTCGCTGGTGGCGCTGCACCTGGCCGCCCAGGCACTGCGGTCCGGGGAGTGCTCGCTGGCTCTCGCCGGCGGGGTGACCGTGATGTCCACCCCGGTGGGATTCGTGGAGTTCGGCGAGATGGGGGCGCTGTCCCCGGACGGCCGGTGCAAGGCGTTCTCCGACACTGCGGACGGGACGGGCTGGGCGGAGGGCGTCGGCATGCTCGTGGCCGAACGGCTCTCCGACGCCCGCCGCAACGGCCATCGCGTGCTCGCCGTCCTGCGGGGTTCGGCCGTCAATCAGGACGGCGCGTCCAACGGTTTCACCGCGCCGAGCGGCCCGTCGCAGCGCAGGGTGATCCACCGGGCCCTCGCGGACGCCGGGCTCGCCGCCTCCGACGTGGACCTGGTGGAGGCGCACGGCACCGGTACGAAACTGGGCGACCCGATCGAGGCCCAGGCCCTGCTGGAGACGTACGGCCAGAACCGGGAGCGGCCGGTGCTGCTCGGGTCGATCAAGTCCAACATCGGGCACACGCAGGCGGCGGCGGGCGTCGCCGGAGTGATCAAGATGGTCATGGCCATCCGGCACGGCGTGGCTCCCAGAACCCTCCACGTGGACACGCCGTCCTCGCATGTGGACTGGTCGGCGGGCGCGCTGGAGCTGCTGACCGGGGCCAGATCGTGGCCGGAGGCGGGACGCCCCCGGCGCGCCGCGATCTCCTCCTTCGGAGCCACCGGCACCAACTCCCACGTGATCATCGAGGAGGCGCCGCTCACCGGGGACAGCGCTGAGCCTGCCGTGGCGCGTCCCGCCGGAGACGGTGCCGAGCGGGAGACGCCCACGGACTCGGTGGCCGTACCGGGTCTCGTGCCGGTCCCGCTGTCGGGCAAGACCCCGGCCGCCGTACGGGCGCAGGCGCGGCGCATGCTCGACCACCTCGCGGAGCACCCCGACCTCGGCCTGGCCGATCTCGCGTTCTCCCTGGCCACGACCCGATCGCCCTTCCGGGAGCGGATCGCCGTACTGGCGGGAAGCCGTGCGGAGCTGGTGGACGGCCTGGTGGCGGCGGCGGACGGCGACCAGGTGCCCCACGTGGTCGGGGGCCGGGCGGGAGGGCCGGGCAGGACGGCGTTCCTGTTCACCGGCCAGGGCGCCCAGCGGCCGGGCATGGGCCGCGAACTCTACGACCGGTTCCCGGTCTTCGCCGACGCGCTCGACGCCGTACTGGCTCATCTGGACGTCAGGCTGGACCGCCCGCTGCGCGAGATCCTCTTCGCCCCGGCGGACACGCCCGAGGCCCGGCTGCTCGACCAGACCGGATGGACGCAGCCGGCGCTGTTCGCGGTCGAAGTGGCGCTGTACCGCCTGCTCGAATCGTGGAACCTCACCCCGGACGTGCTGCTCGGGCACTCGGTCGGCGAGCTGGCCGCGGCGCACGCCGCGGGCGTGTTCTCGCTCGAAGACGCCTGCGCGCTGGTGGCGGCCCGGGGCACGCTCATGCAACGGCTCCCCGCCGGCGGCGCGATGGTCGCGATCCAAGCCGCCGAGCAGGAGGTCGTGCCGTTCCTGGCCGGGCGCGGGCACGACGTGTGCCTGGCCGCGGCCAACGGCCCGGAGTCGGTGGTGATCGCGGGGGCCGAGCAGGCGGTGCTCGCCGTGGCGGAGGCGCTGGAGAAGCGCGGGCGCAGGACGAAGCGCCTGCGGGTCTCCCACGCGTTCCATTCACCGCTCATGGATCCGATGCTGGCGGACTTCCGCGCCGTGGCCGAGCGCGTCTCCTACGCGCCGCCGCGCATCCCCGTGATCTCGAACGTGACCGGCCGGCTCGTCTCGGACGAGCTGTGCTCGCCCGACTACTGGGTCGAGCAGGTACGCGGGACGGTACGGTTCGCCGACGGCATCCGGGCGGCGCACGAGTCCGGAGTGACCCGCTACGTCGAGATCGGCCCCGACGGCACACTGACCGCGATGGCCCGCGACGCGCTCACCCCGGAGACCGAGGCCGAGCTTACCTCCTTGCTGCGCAGGGACCGTGACGAGCACGAGGCCATCCTCACGGCACTCGCCCGGCTGCACGTCACCGGCATGAGCCCGGACTGGGCGGCGGTGTTCGCCGGGACCGGCGCCAGGCCGGTGGACCTGCCGACGTACGCGTTCCAGCACGAGCGGTTCTGGCCGGACCCGCAGCGTACGGGCGGCGCGGCGGGCCGGCCGACCGGCGAAGAGGACGCGGTGGACGCGGAGTTCTGGGCCGCCGTGGAGGAAGAGGACGCGCAGGCCCTGGCCTCGCGGCTGGACACGGACGGCGACGCGCTGACCAAGGTGCTGCCCGCGCTGTCGGCGTGGCGCCGGGAACGACGGCGCAGATCCGCCATCGACGCCTGGCGATACCGCATCACCTGGCAGCCCCTCACCGCCGCCGCCGCGCCGCCGCCGGGCCGCCCCGTGGTGACCGCCCCGTGGCTGATCGTGCTCCCCAAGGACCTGGCAGCGGACCCCTGGACGGACGCGGTGATCGACGCGGTCGGGGTGCTGGGCTCGGACGCCGTACTTCTGGAGGTGGGCGACCTCACCGCCACGCCCGAGGACCGCGCGACGCTGACCGAGCGCCTGCGTGCACATGCTGCGGCCGGGTCGTTTGGCGGGGTCGTGTCGTTGCTGTCCCTGCAGGAGCGTCCCGCGCCTTCGGGACCGGAAGTTCCCACGAGCCTCACCCTGACCACCCTCCTGCTCCAGGCGCTGGGCGACGCCGGTGTCGACGCGCCGCTGTGGTGCCTGACCCGGGGCGCGGTCGCGGCCGGTCCTGGCGAGGCGCTGCGAAGCCCGGGGCAGGCCGCCGTCTGGGGACTCGGCCGGGTCGCCGCGCTGGAGCAGCCGCAGCGGTGGGGCGGCCTGATCGACCTGCCGGCCGGCGCCGACCGGGGAGTGGTACGACGGCTGGCGAGCGCGCTGTCCGGAACGGCAGGCGAGGACCAGGTCGCCGTCCGGCCCTCCGGCACGTACGTCCGCCGGCTCGTGCAAGCCCCCGCCGACCCCGCAGGCTCCGTCGGCGAGTGGAAGCCGAACGGGACCGTGCTCATCACCGGCGGCACCGGCGCACTCGGCGGGCACGTCGCCCGCTGGCTGGCTGGCAACGGCGCCGAGCACCTGCTCCTGGTCAGCAGGCGCGGAAACCAGGCCCCCGGCGCCGCCGAGTTGCGCGACGAACTGGCAGATCTCGGGGCCAGGGTGACCATCGCCTCGGGCGACGCGGCCGACCGGGACACGATGGCCGCCCTGCTGGCGGGCATCCCGGCGGAGTTCCCGCTCACCGCGGTGGTGCACGCCGCGGGAGCGCTCGACGACGGCATGGTGGACGATCTCACCCAGGACCGGTTCGAGACGGTGTTCCGCGCCAAGGTGACCTCGGCGGTCGTACTGGACGTGCTCACACGAGAGCTGGACCTGGCGGCCTTCGTGCTGTTCTCCTCCGCGGCGGGCACCCTCGGCAGCCTGGGCCAGGGCAACTACGCCGCCGCCAACGCGGTGCTGGACGCCCTGGCGGAGCAGCGGCGCGAGCGCGGCCTCGCGGCCACTTCGGTGGCGTGGGGCGCCTGGGCGGGCGGCGGCATGGCGGACGTGGCCGCGGCGCAGGAGGCATCCCGGCGCATGGGCGTGCGCCCGATGGCCCCCGAACTGGCCGTCGCCGCCCTGAGCGGCCTGGTCGCGGGAGGCGAACCGGCCGGCGTCGTCGCCGACATCGACCACGAGCGGTTCGTCCGCTCCTACACCGCCGGCCGGCCCAGCCGGCTGCTACGTGAGCTGCCGCGCTACCGGGAACTGGTCGAGGGGCCCGGCTCGGCGGACGGGAGCGCGCAGCCGGTGTCCGTACTCCGTGACAGGCTGACCGCCCTTCCCGGCGACGAACGACCCGGCGCACTGCTCGACCTGCTACGTGACCAGATCGCGACGGTGCTCGGGCACAACTCCCGGGACGCGATCGGCGCCGACCAGGCGTTCCGTGACCTCGGGTTCGACTCGCTCAGCGCGATCGAGCTGCGCAACCGGCTCATGGCCGCGACGGCACTGAAGCTGCCGTCCACGCTCGTCTTCGACTACCCGACCCCGGAGGCCCTCGCCGGTCACCTGCTCGCGCAACTCGTACCGGACACGGCCGAGATCCCCGGAGCCGACCAGGAGGAGACGCGCGTCCGGGCTCTGTTCGCGTCGCTTTCCATGGCCCGCCTGCGCGAGATCGGCGTCCTGGACGCGCTACTGCACCTGTCGGGCGACGGGGCGGCACCCGGCGACGACGAGACCGGCGACCCCCTCGACTCGATGGGACTCGACGAACTGGTCCGCGCGGCCCTCAACGGCGGCGGCCAATGAGAGAGGCCCGGCCGGGTGCGCGTACACCCGGCCGGGCCGTTCTCGTGCGGGGGCTTCAGTCGGTGTTCACCAGCGGATCGGCAGTGCGTGCAGGCCGAACAGCACGCCGTCGTGCTTGAACGGCAGGTCCTCCACCGCCTGGTCGAGCTCAAGGGTGGGGATCCGGCGGAACAGGGTCTCGAAGACGGCCTCCATCTCGACCCTGACCAGGTTCTGCCCGAGGCACTGGTGCACGCCGTACCCGAAGGCGACGTGGTGGCGGGCGGAACGGCTCGGGTCGAACTCGTCGGCGCGCTCGAACGTCGCGTCGTCATGGTTCGCCGCGGCGCCGAGCGGCACGATTCCCTCGCCGGCCCTGATGAGCTGCCCGCCGATCTCGACGTCCTCGAGAGCCACCCGGAGCGCCACCCGGTCGGCGACCGACAGGTAGCGCAGCACCTCCTCGACCACCCCGGGCGTGTGGATCCACTGCCGGTTCAGCAGCAGCATGACCACGCCGAGCGCGATGTTGTTCGCCGTCGTCTCGTGCCCGGCGATCAGCAGCAGCAGCGCGACGCCGGAGATCTCCTTGGGGGTCAGCACGCCGGCCTTCAGCAGCCGGCTGATCAGGTCCCTGCCGGGGAAGCGCTGCTTCATGGCGATCAGCTTGGAGATGTAGAGGAGCAGGTCCTTGGTCGCGGCCTCGCGCTCGTCGTCGGTCGAGGTGAAGGTCACCAGGATGCGGGTCCTCGACTCGAACAGCTCCCGGTCCGTACGCGGCACGCCGAGCAACTCGCAGATGACCAGCGACGGCACCGGCAGCGCGAACTCGGAGACCAGGTCGGCGGTGGTGCCGCCGGCGAGCATGGCGTCAATGCGGGAGTCCACGACCCGCTGGATGGCGGGACGCATGTCGCCGACCCGCCGCACGGTGAACTCCGGGATCAGGGCCTTGCGGAAGCGCGTGTGCTCCGGCGGGTCGTAGGCGACGAACCAGCCGGGGATCTGGTCGGGCGGCGGCACCGTACCGTTGCGCCCGATCGTCGGGAAACCCGGATTCAGCGGGCTGGCGCTGATCCGGGGGTCGGTGAGCACGGTGCGCGCGTCCTCGTGCCGCGTGACCAGCCACAGGGTGCTGCCGTTGGGCAGCGCCGACCTGACCAGGCCGGGCTGCTTGCGGAGCGCGGCGTACTCGTCAGGGGGAGAGAGTTGCCCGCGCCGCCTTCTCGGGAACTCGATGGTGGTGGTCGGATCGTTGCTCGGCATACGGTTGCCACGCCCTTCGGCAGTACCTGGACAGTTCATTTCAGCGCCGGGTTGCCCAGGATCAGGTCGGCGGCGGCTCGAACGCCTCCCGCCTCTCGCTGCGCGCGGGCGAAATGTTCGGCTCGTTGGCGGAAGGAGGGGTCGGTCAGCACCCGGGTGACCTTGTCCAGGACGTCCTCGACGTCGATGCGCTGCGGATCGTCCACCGTGAGGCTGACCCCGCTGTCCACACCGCGGATCGCCTGGTCGTAGCAGTCGACCCAGAGCGGCCTGATCACCTGCGGCTTGCCGAAGTACAGGCTCTCGTGGAAGGCGTTGGCGCCGCCGTGGTTGAAGAACAGCTTGACGCTGGGATGGGCCAGCGTGTCGAGCTGAGAGGGAATCCAGCTCTCGACCCTGAGGTTCGGCGGCAGCTCGTCCCTGGGCGGCAGCAGGTGCTGCTGCTCGGCCGGCAACTTCCACAACACGGCATGCCGGCCGTGCAACCGGCGGGCGACCTCCACCAGCGCGTGCACCTCGTGGCGGACCAGCCGGGTGATCGTGCCCAGCCCGATGTAGACCACCGACGGGTTGGCGTCGAGCCAGCGGGACAGGTCGTCGTCGTCCGGCGCCTCCGGCATGGGCGGGATGATGGCGCCGACCAGGTGGAACTTGTCCGGCACCGGAAAGGGGTACTCCAGCCCGAAGACCGTGTAACACAGGATGAGATCGGCGCAGTCGACCTTCGCCGACGGGCTGAGGAACTCGCGCGGAAGCTGGAGCTGCCGTACCAGCGAGATGCCCTCCAGGGCGAGCCGCAACATCCTCGGGTGCAGGAACATCAGCCCTGCCCGGAGCTTGAACATGGTGTTGCCGACCCGCTGCGGGAACGACATGCGCAGCGGCAGGCCGGTGTGCATCATCGGGAAGCCGCGCGGCGTCCTGGCCAGCAGCAGGTTGCTCGGCAAAAACGGCGAGCTGAGCACGAACGGGATCTTCCATTTGAGCGCCATCACGAGCCCGAGCGGGTTCACGCTGTCGAAGATCATCAGGGCGGGCCTGACCTCTTCGATCGCGGCGTCGAGCGCCAGGTACTTGTCCTTGCCGCCCGTCGGGTCGAACTGGCGCCGCACCACCGCGTGGTGCGCCTTCCACCGGGATCGATGGGTGGCCAGGCGGTACATCTCGTCGTCCCAGTCGGCGGGGGAGGAGTCAGGGTTCGTCTCACCGAGCGAGACGAACCGTACGCCGTCACCCTCGTCGATCTTCTCGATGTCGGCCCTGCAGCACTCGTCCGAGGCGAACCAGAGATCCTCCGTGCCGCGCCGGGCCAGTTCGGCGGCGATCAGGCACAGCGGGTTGAAGACACCGGCCCCCGCATTGCTCACGAACAGCAGTGGCTTGCGGCCCTCGCCCATCACGTACCTCCATCGCGGGAGCCCGGCCGCCAGCGGCACGCGGGACCCGTCCTCGCGTGTCCTGACGTCGGCGTGCCCGCACGGTACCGCGGCCGAATTAGGGGGATCACTAGTCTTCACCGGGCCCGGTAAGGCGGCCCGCCAGGCGGCTCGCCGGCCAAAGACTAGGCGTTTGCCGAGTCTCCGTCGGCCTAACTTCACCGATGGACTGACGCGATCGACGTGGCGGGCGGCGGCGGGTGTCCTGGTACCGGTGACGCCGGCCGAACGCCTCCCGACCTCGCCCGATGTACGGAGGCTGTGATGGATACGCCCGGTGAGCAGGTCGTACAGGCGCTCCGGACCTCCATGAAGGAGGCCGACAGGCTACGGCGTCAGTACCAGAAACTGGTCGCCGTCACCACCGAGCCGATCGCCATCGTGGCGATGAGCTGCCGCTTCCCCGGCGGCGTGTCCTCCCCCGAGGAGTTGTGGCGGCTGCTCGCCGCGGGCGGCGACGCCACCTCGGGCTTCCCGTCCGACCGCGACTGGGATCTCGGCATGTTGTCGGACCGCGGCCCGGACGGAGAGCCGCGCAGCGCCACCGACAAGGGAGCCTTCGTACGGGACGTCGCGGACTTCGACCCCGGCTTCTTCGGGATCTCGCCGCGTGAGGCGCTGGCGATGGATCCGCAGCAGCGGTTGTTGCTGGAGGTCTCGTGGGAGGCCGTCGAACGGGCCGGCATCGACGCGACCCGGTTGCGCGGCAGCCGTACCGGCGTCTTCGTCGGGATGAGCGGCCAGGACTACTCCTACCTGATGGTGAACTCGCTGGCCGACCTGCAGGGCAACCTCGGGACCGGCATGGGCGCGGGCGCGGCCTCCGGCCGGCTCTCCTACACCCTGGGCCTGGAGGGGCCTGCGGTCACGGTCGACACCGCGTGCTCGTCGTCGCTGGTCGCGCTGCACCTGGCGGCGCAGGCGCTGCGCGGCGGTGAGTGTTCGCTGGCGCTGGCCGGCGGGGTGACCGTGATGTCCACCCCCGGCGCGTTCGTGGAGTTCTCCCGCCAGGGCGGGCTGGCCGCCGACGGGCGGTGCAAGGCGTTCGCCGACGCGGCGGACGGCACGGGCTGGGCCGAAGGCGTCGGCATGCTGGTGCTGGAGCGGCTGTCGGACGCGCAGCGCAACGGGCATCGGGTGCTGGCGGTGTTGCGCGGGTCCGCGGTGAATCAGGACGGCGCGTCGAACGGCTTCACCGCGCCGAACGGCCCGTCGCAGCAGCGGGTGATCCGGCAGGCGCTGGGCAGCGCCGGGTTGGCTCCCGCTGATGTGGACGTGGTGGAGGGACACGGCACCGGTACGACGCTGGGCGACCCGATCGAGGCTCAGGCGTTGCTGGCTACCTATGGGCAGGATCGGGATCGGCCGCTGCTGCTCGGATCGATCAAGTCGAACATCGGGCACACTCAGGCGGCCGCCGGTGTGGCCGGTGTGATGAAGATGGTGCTGGCGATGCGGCATGGGCTGTTGCCCGCGACGTTGCACGTGGACGCGCCGTCCTCGCATGTGGACTGGTCGGCGGGCGCGGTTGAGCTGCTGACCGAGGCCCGGTCTTGGCCTGCGGTGGAGCGGCCCTGGCGGGCCGGTGTGTCGTCGTTCGGGCTGAGCGGCACCAACGCCCACGTGATCATCGAACAGGCTCCGGAGAGTGCGCCGGTCGCGGGCTCACCGGTCGCGGGTGCCCCGCCGGTGCTGGTGTCCGGTCGTACGGCTGAGGCGTTGCGGGCGCAGGCCGGGCGGCTGGCCTCGCGCATCGAGGCCGACCCCGCTCTGAACCTGGCCGACCTGGCCTTCTCCCTGGTCACCAGCCGGTCCACGTTCGAGCACCGGGCGGCTGTGGCGGGCGGTGACCGCGATGAGGTGGTGGCCGGGCTGCGGGCGTTGGCCGAGGGGCGGGCGGCTGCGGGGGTCGTGCTGGGGGAGAGCGGGGCGCGGGGCAAGGTCGCGTTCCTGTTCACGGGTCAGGGTAGTCAGCGGGCCGGGATGGGGCGGGAGTTGTATGACCGGTTCCCGGTGTTCGCGGCGGCGTTGGACGAGGTGATTGCGGAGCTGGATCCGTTGTTGGAGGGGTCGCTTCGGGAGGTTTTGTTCTCCGATTCGGAGGCGTTGGATCAGACGGGGTGGGCGCAGCCGGCGTTGTTCGCGGTGGAGACGGCGCTGTTCCGGCTGGTGTCTTCTTGGGGTGTACGTCCGGACGCGCTGGCCGGTCATTCGGTCGGGGAGATCACGGCGGCGCATGTGGCTGGGGTGTTGTCGCTGGCCGACGCGTGTGCGTTGGTGGCCGCTCGGGCGCGGTTGATGCAGGCGCTTCCTGCGGGTGGGGCGATGGTGGCGGTGCAGGTCGCCGAGGAGGAAGTCACCGCCCTACTGGCCGAGGAGGGTGTCGGGCGTCAGGGTGAGGTGTCGGTCGCGGCGGTGAATGGCCCTGCTTCCACGGTGATCTCCGGGGAAGAGCAGGCGGTGCTGAAGCTGGCTGCCGTCCTTGAGCAGCGTGGGGTGAAGACGCGGCGGTTGCGGGTGTCGCATGCGTTCCATTCGCCGTTGATGGACCCGATGCTGGAAGACTTCCGCGCGATCGCCGCGACACTCACCTACAACCCACCGCGCATCCCGATCGTGTCCACCCTGACCGGGAAAGCGGCCACGCTGGGCTCGCCGGACTACTGGGTGGACCAGGTGCGGGGCACGGTCCGGTTCGCCGATGGTGTTCGTGCGTTGCATGAGCAGGGTGTGCGGGCGTACCTGGAGCTGGGTCCTGACGGGGTGCTGACCGCCATGGCCGCCGACACCGTGGATGTGGTGCCGGCGCTGCGGAAGGATCGCGACGAAGAGTCGGCGATCATGTCCGCGCTGGCCGAAGTGCATGTGCGCGGGGTGGCGGTGGACTGGTCGGCGGTGATTCCGGATGGCCGCCCGGTGGAGTTGCCGACGTACGCCTTCCAGCGTCAGCGCTACTGGCCCGACGGTGCCGGCGCGCGGGTCGGGAATGTGGTGGCCGCGGGACTGACCGCGGCCGGGCACCCGCTGCTGGGTGCGGCGGTCGGGCTGGCCGGCTCCGAGGGAGTGTTGCTCACGGGCCGGTTGTCGCTGCGGTCGCATCCGTGGCTGGCCGACTACGCGGTGCTGGGTTCGGCGGTGGTGCCGGGCGCGGCGTACGTCGAACTGGCCGTGCGTGCGGCGGATCAGGTCGGGCTCGATGTGGTCAAGGAGCTGACGCTGGCCGCGCCGCTGGTGCTGCGCGCGGATGACGCGGTCGCGGTGCAGGTGTGGGTGGGGGCGGCAGGGCCGTCCGGCCGTCGCGACGTGAGCATCTACGCCCGACCGGCCGAGGCCGCCGATGACGAGCCGTGGGTCGAGCACGCGACCGGTGTACTGGCCGCCGGTGACCGGGCCGTCGCGCCGTTCGACACGACGACCTGGCCGCCCCGGGGTGCGTCCGCGATCGAGCTGGATGGGTTGTACGAGCGGTTCGCCGAGAGCGGGCTGAGCTACGGGCCGGTGTTCCAGGGGCTGCGGGCGGCGTGGCGGGGCGCCGATGGTGCGGTGTTCGCCGAGGTCGCCCTGCCGGAGCAGGTCCCGGGGGCCGGTTTCGGGCTGCATCCTGCGCTGCTGGACGCGGCATTGCAGGTGGCGTCGCTTGCCGGTGTCGAGGGCGGGTTGTTGCCATTCTCATGGGGTGAGGTGTGCCTGCACGCTGGTGGGGCTTCGTTGCTGCGGGTGCGATTGGTCCGGTCGGGTGATGATTCGGTTTCCGTGAGTGCGGTGGACGCGGCCGGGGAGATGGTGTTCTCGGCGGGGTCGCTGGGATTGCGGCCCTACTCAGCCGATGAGCTCGCTGCCGCCGGTGGTCGGCGGGATGAGTTGTTCGGGGTGGAGTGGACGCCGCTGGCGGAACTTCCGACTGCCGAGCCGGTACCGGTGGCGGTGCTTGGCCATGACTTCCTGGGCGTTGCTGCGGATCTGACGTCCTTGGTGGAGGGACCGGGTGTGGTGGTCGCCGAGGTGGCCTCGGACCCGGCGCATGGGGTGGTGGAGTCGGCTCATGAGCTGACCGCCCGGGTCCTGGGTCTGTTGCAGGCGTGGCTGGCCGACGACCGGTTCGGTGAGTCGCGTCTGGTGGTGGTCACCCGAGGGGCGATGGCGTCGGGCGACCTGGCGGGTGCGGCGGTGTGGGGTCTGGTGCGGTCGGCGCAGTCGGAGAATCCGGGCCGGTTCGTCCTGGTGGACGTCGAGGCGGATGGACAGGAGCCGTTGCTGGCTGGGGTGCTGGCATCGGGCGAGCCGCAGGCGGCGATCCGTGGCGGTCAGGTGTGGGTGCCGAGGTTGGCGCGGGTGGCGGCCGGGTCTGACGGTGGCGAGCGTCCGTGGGATCCGGAGGGGACGGTCCTGATCACGGGTGGGACTGGTGGTCTGGGTGCGTTGGTGGCACGGCATGTGGTGGCTGAGCGTGGGGTGCGGCGTCTGCTGTTGAGCAGTCGGCGGGGTTTGGATGCTCCGGGTGCGGTGGAGTTGCGGGAGGAGTTGATCGCGCTCGGCGCGGAGGTGGAGATCGCCGCCTGTGACGTGTCCGATCGTGATCAGGTGGCCGGTCTGCTGGGGCTGGTGGATCCTGGGCATCCGTTGACGGCGGTGGTTCATGCGGCGGGCGTGCTGGATGACGGGACGATCGCGTCGTTGTCGGCGGAGCAGCTGGGTGCGGTGTTGCGGCCGAAGGTGGATGCGGCCTGGTATCTGCATGAGCTGGCCCGGGATGTGGATCTGGTGTTGTTCTCGTCGGTGGCGGGGACGTTTGGTGGTGCGGGGCAGGGTAATTACGCGGCGGCGAACGCGTTCCTGGATGGGCTGGCTGAGCATCGGCGGGCGCTGGGTCTGGGCGGTTTGTCGCTGGTGTGGGGTGCGTGGGCGCAAGGCGTGGGGATGACGGGCGCGCTGGGTCAGGCGGACATGCGCAGGATGGCGCGGGCGGGCTTGGTGCCGTTGTCGGCCGAGCAGGGGTTGTCGTTGTTCGAGGCGGCGGCCGGTGCCGGGCGTGCGGTGGTGGTGACCGCACGGTTCGATGTGGCGGCGGTGCGGGCGCAGGGCTGGGTGCCGCATCTGCTGCGCGGGCTGGTACGGGGGGTTCGCCGGTCGGCGGTTTCCGCCGGCGCAGATGCCGAGCTGGTGGGGCGGCTGGCCGGGGTGGGTGGGGCCGACCGGCTCCGGCTGGTTGTGGAGTTGGTACGTGCGCAGGCCGCAGTGGTGCTGGGGCATGCCTCACCGGAGTCGGTGGAGGTGCGGCGGGAGTTCCGTGAGCTGGGCTTCGACTCGCTGACTGCGGTGGAGTTGCGTAACCGGCTGAACGCGGCGACGGGGTTGCGGTTGCCGGCGACGCTGGTGTTCGACTATCCGACGCCGGTGGTGCTGGCGGAGTTCCTGCTGGGCGAGTTGCTGGGTGAGCAGGCCGGTGTGGTGGTTCCCGCCGGGGTGATGCCGGTGGCGGACGACCCGGTGGTGATCGTGGGAATGGCGTGCCGCTATCCGGGTGGGGTGAACTCCGCCGATGACCTGTGGCGGCTGGTGACTGAGGGCGGGGATGGGATCAGCGGGTTCCCGACGAATCGGGGCTGGGATCTGGGGGCTCTCTACAGCCCGGATCGGGAGAGCCGGGGCACGAGTTATGTGCGTGAGGGCGGCTTCTTGCATGAGGCGGGGGAGTTCGATCCCGGGTTCTTCGGGATCTCGCCGCGTGAGGCGCTGGCGATGGATCCGCAGCAGCGGTTGCTGCTGGAGGTGTCGTGGGAGGCGGTCGAGCGGACAGGTATAGATCCGGTCGCGCTTCGTGGAAGCCACACGGGTGTGTTCGCGGGGGTCAGCTATCACGACTACGCCTCCAGCGTGGACTTCCCGCCGGATGTGATGGGCTTCTTCGGGACGGGTAACGCGGGCAGCGTGTTGTCGGGCCGGGTCTCGTATGTGCTGGGCCTTGAAGGTCCGGCGATGACGGTGGATACGGCGTGTTCGTCGTCTTTGGTGACGATTCATTTGGCGGCGCAGGCGTTGCGGTCGGGTGAGTGTTCGCTGGCGTTGGCTGGTGGGGTGACGGTGATGGCCTCACCAGGGGCATTCATCGATTTCAGTACGCAGGGTGGGTTGGCTGCTGATGGGCGGTGTAAGGCGTTCGCGGATGGGGCGGATGGCACGAGTTGGGGTGAGGGCGTCGGTGTGGTGGTGCTGGAGCGGTTGTCGGATGCGCGCCGCAACGGTCACCAGGTGCTGGCGGTCGTGCGGGGGTCGGCGGTCAATCAGGACGGTGCGTCCAACGGTCTGACCGCGCCGAACGGCCCTTCGCAGCAGCGGGTGATCCGTCAGGCGCTGGCCAGCGCCGGTCTGTCCCCGGCCGAGGTGGATGCGGTCGAGGCGCACGGCACGGGGACGACGCTGGGTGACCCGATCGAGGCGCAGGCGTTGCTGGCGACCTATGGTCAGGATCGTGATCGGCCCTTGTTGTTGGGGTCGATCAAGTCGAACATCGGCCATACCCAGGCGGCTGCCGGTGTGGCGGGTGTGATCAAGATGGTGCAGGCGATGCGGCACGGCGTGCTGCCCGCGACGTTGCACGTGGATGCGCCGTCGTCGCACGTGGATTGGGCCTTGGGTGCGATTGAGCTGCTCACGGAGCCGGTGGAGTGGCCGGAGGTCGGTCGGCCGTGGCGGGCTGGTGTGTCGTCGTTCGGGATCAGCGGAACCAACGCGCACGTGATCATCGAGCAAGCGGCCGAGGAGGCCGCGCAAGCGCCGGAGGCTCCGCCGATCGCGGGTGTGGTTCCGGTGCTGGTCTCGGGTCGGACCGAGCAGGCGCTGCGGGTGCAGGCCGAGCGGTTGGCGTCTCACCTGAGCACCGAGCCGGGGTTGGCTGACGTCGCGTTCTCGCTGGCCACGACCCGGTCGGCGTTCGAGCATCGGGCGGTAGTGCTGGCGGGCGACTGCGAGGGTGTGCTGGCTGGTCTGGGTGCGGTGGCCGAGGACCTGCCGAGGGCGGGTGTGGTGCGTGGAGTGGCTGGGTCGGAGCCGAAGCTGGCCATGCTGTTCAGCGGTCAGGGGAGTCAGCGGACCGGGATGGGCCGGGAACTGTATGACCAGTTCCCGGTGTTCGCCGAGGCTCTGGATGAGGTGATCGCGGAGCTGGACCCGCTGCTTGACGGGTCGCTGCGCGAGGTGCTCTTCGCCGAGCCTGGGACAGCTGAGGCGGAGGTGTTGGATCTGACGGGGTGGGCGCAGCCGGCGTTGTTCGCGGTGGAGACGGCCCTGTTCCGGCTCGTCGAGTCGTGGGGTGCGCGTCCGGAGGTGCTGGCCGGCCATTCGATCGGGGAGATCACCGCCGCGCACGTGGCCGGGGTGCTGTCGCTTAAAGACGCGTGCGTTCTGGTGGCGGCGCGGGCCCGGTTGATGCAGGCGCTTCCTGAGGGCGGGGCGATGGTGGCGGTGCAGGCCGCCGAGGAGGACATCATCGCCCTGCTGGCTGAGGAGGACGTCGCCGCGCTGTTGGCCGAGGAAGGTGCCTGGCCAGCCGGGCGTCAGGGTGAAGTGTCGGTGGCGGCGGTGAATGGTCCGGCCTCCACGGTGATTTCCGGGGAAGAGCAGGCGGTGCTGAAGCTGGCTGCCGTCTTTGAGCAGCGTGGGGTGAAGACGCGGCGGTTGCGGGTGTCGCATGCGTTCCATTCGCCGTTGATGGACCCGATGCTGGAAGACTTCCGCGCCGTAGCCGAGACGCTTACCTACAACTCTCCAAGCATCCCGATTGTGTCCACTTTGACCGGGGAGACAGCCGAGCAGGTGTGCTCGCCGGAGTATTGGGTGGAGCAGGTGCGTGGCGCGGTCCGCTTCTCCGACGCCATCCGCACTCTCCAAGATCAGGGCGTGGGGGCGTACCTGGAACTGGGCCCTGATGGGGTGTTGACCGCGATGGCCGCCGACACCGTGGATGTGGTGCCGGTGTTGCGAAAGGATCGCGACGAGGAGTTCGCGATCATGTCGGCGCTGGCCGAGTTGCACGTGCGGGGAGTGCCGCTTGATTGGGCGGCGGTGTTCCCCGGGGCTCGTCGGGTGGGGCTGCCCACGTATGCCTTCCAGCACCAGTGGTACTGGCCCCAAGGCGCTGGTGAGCGCGCGGGGAATGTGGCGGCGGCGGGGTTGGCGGTCGCGGGGCATCCACTGCTGGGTGCGGCCGTGAAGCTGGCCGGCTCCGAGGGAGTGCTGCTGACGGGCCGGTTGTCGCTGCGATCGCATCCGTGGCTGGCCGACCACGCGGTGGCGGATACGGTCGTGGTTCCGGGTACGGCGTTCGTGGAGCTCGCCGTCCGCGCGGGGGACCAGGTCGGCTGTGACGTGGTGGAGCAATTGACGGTGGTCGCGCCGTTGGTGCTGGGCGCGGACGATGCGGTTGCGGTGCAGGTGAGGGTGGGTGCTGCGGCGGAGTCGGGCCGTCGTGAGCTCAGCGTGTACGCGCGGTCGGCGGAGGCGGCTGAAGATGAGCTGTGGGTCGAGCATGCGACCGGTGTGCTGGTGTCCGGTGGCGCGGCTGTTGCGCCGTTCGACGCGGTGGTGTGGCCGCCGCAGGGTGCGTCGGCGATCGAGCTGGATGGGTTGTACGAGCAATTCGCCGAGGACGGGCTGAATTACGGGCCGGTGTTTCAGGGGGTGCGGGCGGCGTGGCGTGGCCTGGAGGGGGAGGTGTTCGCGGAGGTCGTGCTGCCGGAGCAGGTGGCTGACGCGGGCCTGTTCGGAATCCATCCGGCGCTGCTGGATGCGGTGTCGCATGTGCTGCCGCTGGCCGGGTTCGAGGGCGCGGTGCTGCCGTTGTCGTGGGGTGGGGTGTGCCTGCATGCGGGTGGGGCTTCGTTGCTGCGGGTGCGGTTGGTCCGGTCGGGTGATGATTCGGTTTCCGTGAGTGCGGTGGACGCGGTCGGGGAGATGGTGTTCTCGGCGCGGTCGCTGGTGTTGCGGCCGTTCTCGGCCGATGAGTTCGCGGTCGCCTCCGGGGCCGGGCGGGATCCGTTGTTCGGCGTGGAGTGGACGCCGCTGACGGGGCTTTCGGCGGTCGAGGTGTCGTCGGTGGCGGTGGTTGGTCGGGACGTCCTGGGTGTTGGTGATGGGTCGGTTCCGGTTTATGCGGATATTTCGGCCCTGGTGGGTCCGGTGCCGGGTGTTGTCGTGGCCGAGTTCGTATCGGATCCAGTGGGCGAGACGGTGGGGTCGGTTCATGAGCTGACCGCGCGGGCTTTGGGTCTGTTGCAGGGGTGGTTGGCCGACGACCGGTTCGGTGAGTCGCGGCTGGTGGTGGTGACTCGGGGCGCGGTGGCGGCGGGTGATGGGGTGGTCGCCCGGGATGTCGGAGATGGTGGGGTGGTTGCCGATCTGGCGGGTGCGGCGGTGTGGGGTTTGGTGCGGTCGGCGCAGTCGGAGAATCCGGGCCGGTTTGTGCTGGTGGATGTCGATGAGGTCTCGGCTGGGCTGTTGGGCGAGGTGTTGGCCTCTGGTGAGCCGCAGATGGCGGTGCGCGGGGGTGAGGTGCTGGTTCCTCGGTTGGCGCGGGTGGCGGCCGGGTCTGACGGTGGCGAGCGTCGGTGGGATCCGGAGGGGACGGTCCTGATCACGGGTGGGACGGGTGGTCTGGGCGCGTTGTTGGCGCGGCATGTGGTGGCCGAGCACGGCATCAGGCACCTGCTGCTGACCAGCCGGCGGGGCCCGGAGGCTCCGGGTGCGGTGGAGTTGCGGGCCGAGTTGATCGCGCATGGGGTTGCGGTGGAGATCGCCGCTTGTGACGTGTCCGATCGTGATCAGGTGGCGGGTCTGCTGGCCGGGGTGGGTGTCGATCATCCGTTGACGGCGGTGGTTCATGCGGCGGGCGTGCTGGATGACGGGACGATCGCGTCTTTGACCGCAGAGCAGTTGGGTGCGGTGTTGCGGCCGAAGATGGATGCGGCGTGGCATTTGCATGAGCTGGCCCGGGATGTGGATCTGGTGTTGTTCTCGTCAGTGGCGGGGACGTTCGGTGGTGCGGGGCAGGGCAATTACGCGGCGGCGAACGCGTTCCTGGATGGGCTGGCTGAGCATCGGCGTGCGCTGGGTCTGGGCGGTTTGTCGCTGGTGTGGGGTGCGTGGGCGCAAGGCGTGGGGATGACGGGCGCGCTGGGTCAGGCGGACATGCGCAGGATGGCGCGGGCGGGCCTGGTGCCGTTGTCGGCTGAGCAAGGGTTGGCGTTGTTCGACGCGGCTCCCGGGGTGGACCGGCCGGTGGTGGTGGCGGCGCGGTTCGATGTGGCGGCGGTGCGGGCGCAGGGCTGGGTGCCGCATCTGTTGCGCGGGTTGGTGCGAGGCGGCCGCCGGGCGGCGGCTTCGGCCGGTGGAGATTCGGAGCTGGTACGGCGGCTGGCCGGGATCGGCCGGGCCGACCAGGTTCGGCAGATCCTGGAGCTGGTACGCGCGCAGGCCGCAGTGGTGCTGGGACATGCCTCACCGGAGTCGGTGGAGGTACGGCGGGAGTTCCGTGAGCTGGGCTTCGACTCGCTCACTGCGGTGGAGTTGCGTAACCGGCTGAGCACGACGATGGGGTTGCGGTTGCCGGCGACGCTGGTGTTCGACTACCCGACGCCGGTGGTCCTTGCGGACTTCCTCCTGGACGAGTTGCTCGGCAAGCACACTGACGTGATCAGCCCGACCATTTTCACCTCGGTCGTGGACGATCCGATCGCCATTGTGTCGATGGCGTGCCGCTATCCGGGTGGGGTGAACTCCGCCGATGACCTGTGGCGACTGGTGGCCGAGGGCGGGGATGGGATCAGCGGGTTCCCGACGAATCGGGGCTGGGACCTGGGGACCCTCTACAGCCCGGATCGGGAGAGCCGGGGCACGAGCTATGTGCGTGAGGGCGGCTTCTTGCATGAGGCGGGGGAGTTCGATCCCGGGTTCTTCGGGATCTCGCCGCGTGAGGCGCTGGCTATGGACCCGCAGCAGCGGTTGTTGCTGGAGACGTCGTGGGAGGCGATCGAGCGGGCCGGGATCGACCCACTCTCCATGCGTGGCAGTCGCACTGGCGTGTTCGCCGGAATCAGCTATCACGACTACGCCTCGACCGTGGAGCTCCCGCTGGACGCGATGAGCTTCTTCGGAACCGGCAACGCGGGCAGCGTGTTGTCGGGCCGGATCTCCTACGTGCTGGGCCTTGAAGGTCCGGCGATGACGGTGGATACGGCGTGTTCGTCGTCCTTGGTGACGATTCACTTGGCGGCCCAAGCGTTGCGGTCCGGTGAGTGTTCGCTGGCGTTGGCTGGTGGGGTGACGGTGATGGCCTCACCAGGGGCATTCATCGATTTCAGTACGCAGGGTGGGTTGGCTGCTGATGGGCGGTGTAAGGCGTTCGCGGATGGGGCGGATGGCACGAGCTGGGGTGAGGGCGTCGGTGTGGTGGTCCTGGAGCGGCTGTCGGACGCCCGCCGCAACGGCCACCAGGTGCTGGCGGTCGTGCGGGGGTCGGCGGTCAATCAGGACGGTGCGTCCAACGGCCTGACCGCGCCGAACGGCCCGTCACAGCAGAGAGTGATCCGCCAAGCGCTGGCCAGCGCCGGTCTGTCCCCGGCCGAGGTGGATGCGGTCGAGGCGCACGGCACGGGGACGACGCTGGGTGACCCGATCGAGGCGCAGGCGTTGCTGGCGACCTATGGTCAGGATCGTGATCGGCCCTTGTTGTTGGGGTCGATCAAGTCGAACATCGGCCATACCCAGGCGGCTGCCGGTGTGGCGGGTGTGATCAAGATGGTGCAGGCGATGCGCCACGGCGTGCTGCCCAAGACGTTGCACGTGGATGCGCCGTCGTCGCACGTGGACTGGTCGGCGGGTGCGATTGAGCTGCTCACGGAGCCGGTGGAGTGGCCGGAATCCGGTCGGCCGTGGCGGGCGGGCGTGTCGTCGTTCGGGATCAGCGGAACCAACGCGCACGTGATCATCGAGCAAGCGGCCGAGGAGGCCGCGCAAGCGCCGGAGGCTCCGCCGATCGCGGGTGTGGTTCCGGTGCTGGTCTCGGGCCGGACCGAGCAGGCGCTGCAGGAGCAGGCCGGGCAACTGGCGTCCTACCTGACCGGCGAGCCCGATCTGGGGTTGGCCGACGTCGCGTTCTCGCTGGCCACGACCCGGTCGTCGTTCGAGCACCGCGCGGTGGTCATCGCCGGGGATCGTGAGAGTGCGCTCGCCGGTCTGGGCGCGGTGGCCGAGGATCTGCCGGGTGTGGTGCGCGGGGTGGCCGGGTCGGAGCCGAAGCTGGCCATGCTGTTCACCGGTCAGGGCAGTCAGCGGACGGGGATGGGCCGGGAACTGTATGCCCGGTTCCCGGTGTTCGCGGCGGCGTTGGATGAGGTGATCGTCGCGCTGGATCCGTTGCTGGAGGGGTCGCTGCGTGAGGTGCTCTTCGCCGAGCCTGGCGCGGCCGAGGCGGAGGTGTTGGATCAGACGGGGTGGGCGCAGCCGGCGTTGTTCGCGCTGGAGACGGCCCTGTTCCGGCTCGTCGAGTCCTGGGGCGTGCGACCTGAGGTGCTGGCCGGTCATTCGATCGGGGAGATCACCGCCGCGCATGTGGCCGGAGTGCTGTCCCTTAAGGACGCATGCGCTCTGGTCGCGGCGCGAGCGCGGTTGATGCAGGCGTTGCCGGTGGGCGGGGCGATGGTGGCGGTGCAGGCCGCCGAGGAGGACATCACCGCCCTGCTGGCCGATGGAGGTGTTGGCCTGTCGACCGGGCGTCAGGCTGGGGTGTCGGTGGCGGCGGTGAATGGTCCGGCCTCCACGGTGATCTCCGGGGAAGAGCAGGCGGTGCTCAAGCTGGCTGCCGTTCTTGAGCAGCGTGGGGTGAAGACGCGGCGGTTGCGGGTGTCGCATGCGTTCCATTCGCCGTTGATGGACCCGATGCTGGAAGACTTCCGCGCCGTGGCCGAGACGTTGACCTTCAACGAACCGCGCATCCCGATCGTGTCCACCCTGATCGGGGAGACAGCCGAGCAGCTGTGCACGCCGGAGTATTGGGTGGAGCAGGTGCGGGGCACGGTTCGGTTCGCCGACGCCATTCGCACTCTCCAAAGTCAGGGCGTGGGGGCGTACCTGGAGCTGGGTCCTGACGGGGTGCTGACCGCGATGGCCGCCGACACCGTGGATGTGGTGCCGGCGTTGCGAAAGGGCCGCGACGAGCAGACGGCGATTACGACCGCGCTGGCCGAGTTGCATGTGCATGGGGTGCCGCTCGACTGGGGGGCGGTGTTCCCCGGCGCGCGCCGGGTGGAGCTGCCGACCTACGCCTTCCAGCGTCAGCCGTTCTGGCCGACCGGCAAGCGGACCGGCGATGCCCGCGCCCTGGGTCTGGCCGCGGCGGGGCATCCGCTGCTGAGCGCCGCCGTGCATTTCGCGGAGTCCGACGGCGCGCTGCTGACCGGCCGCTTGTCCGTGCAGTCGCATCCCTGGCTGGCCGATCACGTCGTGGGCGGGATGGTGCTGTTCCCCGGCACCGGTTTCCTTGAGCTGGCGATCCGGGCCGGGGACCAGGTCGGCTGCGGCCTGGTCGAGGAGCTGACACTGGCGGCGCCGCTGGTGCTGGGTGCGGATGACGCGGTCGCGGTGCAGGTGTCGGTAGGAGCCCGGGACGAGTCGGGAAGGCGTACGCTCGGCATTCACGCCCGCCTGGCCGAAGCCGAGGACCACACACCATGGACCCGGCACGCCACCGGCGTGCTGATGGCGACAGACTCCTCCGCTGGGGAAGGCGCCGGATTCGACGCCGCGGTGTGGCCGCCGCAGGGCGCGACCGAGATCGAGCTGGACGGGCTCTACGACCGGCTCGCCGAGGGAGGGCTCGGTTACGGCCCGGTGTTCCAGGGGCTGCGGGCGGCCTGGCAAGGTACGGGCGGCGAGGTGTTCGCCGAGGTCGCCCTGTCGGACCAGGTAGCCGACGCCGCCCTGTTCACCATGCATCCTGCGCTGCTCGACTCCGCGTTGCACTCGGTGCCGTTCGTCGGCCTGGAGTCGGCGGGTGGCGGCAGGTTGCCGTTCTCCTGGAGTGCGGTGCGCCTCCACGCCGCAGGCGCGTCCACGTTGCGGGTTCGCCTGGCCAGGGCCGGTACGGACGCCGTGTCGCTGAGCGCCGTGGATCCCGACGGGGCGCCGGTGTTGTCGGCGCGCTCGCTGGTCCTGCGTGCCGTCGCGGCCGACCAACTCGCCGCGGCCTCGCCCGACCGTGGCGTGGAGCGGGACTCGTTGTTCCAGCTCGACTGGATCACGGTGCCGATGACGGTCTCCCCGGTGGACGCGGTGATCGGGCTGGAGGTGGCCGAGCTCACGGGCGACCTCGATTCGCTGGAGCTGCCGCTCGGCAGGGCACCCGAACTGGTGACCGTCGAGATCGACGTGCCCGGCCCCGCAGACGTGCCCGGCCCCGCCGATGTGCCCGGCCCCGCCGATGTGGGCGTGTCCGGCTCCGCCGATGTGGTGGGGGCAGCGCACGAGGTGGCCACCCGCGTCCTGAGCCTGTTGCAGCAGTGGCTCGCCGATGAGCGGTTCGACGACTCGCGCCTGGTGTTCGTCACCCGCGGCGCCGTCGCCACCGGCCCCGGCGAGACCGTGCGGAACCCGGCCGCGGCCACCGTCTGGGGACTCGTCCGCAGTGCCGAGGCGGAGAACCCGGGCCGCTTCCTGCTGGCCGACGTCGAGGAGCAGGAGACGGCCCTGTCCGCGCTGCCCGTCGTGCTGGCCTGCGGCGAACAGCAGGTGGCGGTGCGCGACTACGAGGCACGGGTACCCCGTCTGGCCCGGCTGGTCCAGGAGGAGCACACCGCCCCGGAATGGAACCGGAACGGCACGGTGCTGATCACCGGCGGCACCGGCGGCCTGGGCGGCATGCTGGCCAGGCATCTGGTGGCCGAGCACGGCATCAGGCACCTGCTGCTGGCGAGCCGCCGCGGCCCGGACGCTCCCGGCGCGGCGGAGCTGCGGGCGGACCTGGCGGAGAGCGGCGCGCAGGTGAGCGTCGTCGCGTGTGACCTGGCCGACCGGGACGAGGTGGCGGCGCTGCTGGCGCGGGTCGAGGCCGGGCACCCGCTGATTGCGGTGATCCACCTGGCGGGCGCGCTGGACGACGGGACGATCTCCTCGCTGACCCCCGAGCGTCTGGGCGCGGTCCTGCGTCCCAAGGTCGATGCCGCCTGGCACCTGCACGACCTCACCCGTGACGCCGATCTGGCCGAGTTCGCCGTGTTCTCCTCGGTGGCGGGCACGTTCGGCGGGCCGGGCCAGGGCAACTACGCGGCGGCCAACGCGTTCCTGGACGCGCTGGTCCAGCACCGCAGGGCCGCGGGACTGCCCGCGGTGTCGCTGGCATGGGGCCCGTGGTCGCAGGACGCCGGGATGACCAGCCGGTTGTCGCAGGTGGACGTGCAGCGGTGGAACATGGGTGGCCTGCTGCCGATCTCGCCCGTACAGGGCATGGCGTTGTTCGACGCGGCTCTCGCGTCCAGTGCGCCGGCGGTCGCCCCGGTCCGGCTGAACCTGCCCGCGCTGCGGGCGCACGCGGAGCTGCCGCCCATGCTGACCGGGCTGGTTCCGGCCGTGCGCCGCTCGACGGCCGCCGCCGCGCGGGTGCGGAGCAAGCTGCCGCAGCGACTGGCCCCGCTGAACGCGGCCGAACGCGTCGAGGTCATGCTGGACGTGGTACGGACCGAGATGGCCCTGGTGCTGGGACATGCCACGCCGGACGCGGTGGAGGTCCGGCGCGAGTTCCGTGACCTGGGCTTCGACAGCCTCACCGCGGTCGAGCTGCGTAACCGGCTGAACACCGCGACGGGCCTGCGCCTGTCGGCAACGCTGGTGTTCGACTACCCGACGCCGGCCGTGCTGACCGAACACCTGCTCGGCGAGCTGATGGGCACGCGGACGGAGACCGTGGACACGGCCCCGCCCGCGCTGCTGCCGCCGGTGGCCGATGACCCGGTGGTGATCGTGGGCATGGCGTGCCGCTACCCGGGTGGGGTGAACTCCGCCGATGACCTGTGGCGGCTGGTGACCGACGGCGTGGACGGGATCAGCGGGTTCCCGACGAATCGGGGCTGGGACCTGGGGGCGCTGTTCAACCCGGACCGGGAGAACCGGGGCACCAGCTACGTGCGCGAGGGCGGTTTCCTGCACGAGGCGGGCGAGTTCGATCCCAGGTTCTTCGGGATCTCGCCGCGTGAGGCGCTGGCGATGGATCCGCAGCAGCGGTTGTTGCTTGAGGTGTCGTGGGAGGCGGTCGAACGGTCCGGGATCGACCCCGTGTCGCTGCGCGGCAGCCGTACCGGCGTGTTCGCCGGAGTGATGCACCACGACTACCGATCGGGACGCCTGGAGTTCCCGCCGGAAGTGATGAGCTTCATGGGCACCGGCACCGCGGGAAGCGTGTTGTCCGGCCGGATCTCCTACACGCTGGGCCTGGAGGGCCCGGCCGTGACGGTGGACACCGCGTGTTCGTCGTCGCTGGTGGCGATGCATCTTGCCACGCAGGCGCTGCGCGGCGGCGACTGCTCGCTGGCGGTGGCCGGCGGCGTGACCGTGATGGCCACACCCGGCGCGTTCATCGATTTCAGCGCGCAGGGCGGGCTGGCCGGCGACGGCCGGTGCAAGTCCTACTCCGACGCGGCCGACGGCGTGAGCTGGTCCGAGGGCGTCGGAGTGGTGGTGCTGGAGCGGCTGTCGGACGCGCGCCGCAACGGGCATGAGGTGCTGGCGATCGTACGCGGGTCGGCGGTGAACCAGGACGGCGCGTCGAACGGCCTGACCGCGCCGAACGGCCCTTCGCAGCAGCGGATGATCCGGCAGGCGCTGGCGAGCGCCGGTCTGGCTCCCGCCGATGTGGACGTGGTGGAGGGCCACGGCACGGGTACGACGCTGGGCGACCCGATCGAGGCGCAGGCACTGCTGGCCACCTACGGTCAGCATCGCGATCGGCCGCTGCTGCTCGGGTCGATCAAGTCGAATATCGGCCACACCCAGGCGGCGGCGGGTGTCGCGGGTGTGATCAAGATGGTGCAGGCCATGCGGCACGGCGTGCTGCCCAAGACGCTGCACGTGGACGAGCCGTCCTCGCACGTGGACTGGTCTGCGGGCGCGATAGAGCTGCTCACGGAACCGGCGGAGTGGCCGGAAACCGGACGGCCGTGGCGGGCGGGCGTTTCGTCGTTCGGGATCAGCGGCACCAACGCCCATGTCATCATCGAACAAGCGGTGGAGCCCACGGAAACCAGGGACGCTACGCAGGAGCAGGCACCGGTTCCGGTGCTGGTCTCGGGCCGGACCGAGCAGGCTCTGCGCGTACAGGCCGGACGGCTGGCGTCTCACCTGAGCGACGAGCCGGACGCGAGGCTGACCGACGTCGCGTTCTCGCTGGCCACCACGCGGTCGGCGTTCGAGCACCGCGCGGTGGTCATCGCCGGGGATCGCGAGAGCGCGCTCGCCGGTCTGGGCGCGGTGGTCGAGGATCTGCCGGGTGTCGTGCGCGGGGTGGCCGGGTCGGAGCCGAAGCTGGCCATGTTGTTCACCGGTCAGGGCAGCCAGCGGGCCGGGATGGGCCGGGAACTGTATGACCGGTTCCCCGTGTTCGCGCGCGCCCTGGACGAGGTGATCGCCGAGCTGGGCGGTTCGTTGCGGGAGGTGTTGTTCTCCGACTCGGAGGCGTTGGATCAGACCGGCTGGGCGCAGCCGGCGTTGTTCGCGCTGGAGACGGCCCTGTTCCGGCTGGTCGAGTCGTGGGGTGTGCGTCCGGCTGTGCTGGCCGGGCACTCCGTCGGGGAGATCACGGCGGCGCACGTGGCCGGCGTGTTGTCGCTGGCCGATGCGTGTGCGCTGGTGGCGGGCCGGGCCCGGTTGATGCAGGCGTTGCCGCCGGGCGGGGCGATGGTGGCGGTGCGGGCGGCCGAGGAGGAGGTCGCCGCCCTGCTGGCCGGGCGGGAGAACGAGGTGTCGATCGCGGCCGTCAACGGCCCGGAGTCGGTGGTGATCTCCGGGGTCGAGCAGGCCGTTCTTGAGGTGGCCGATGCGCTGGGGGTGAAGACGCGGCGGTTGCGGGTGTCGCACGCGTTCCATTCGCCGCTGATGGACCCGATGCTGGAGGACTTCAGAAAGGTCGCCGAGACGCTCACGTACAGGCCGCCGAACATCCCGATCGTCTCCACCCTGACCGGGAAGCAGGCGACGGCCGAGCAGTTGTGCTCGCCGGACTACTGGGTGGACCAGGTGCGCGGCACGGTCCGCTTCGCCGACGGCGTACACGCGCTGCATCAGCAGGGTGTGCGGGCCTATCTGGAGCTGGGACCCGACGGGGTGCTGACCGCCATGGCCGACGACACCCTCGCCTCGCTCGCAGAGCCGCAGGACGATCAGGAGGCGCTGCTGGTCCCGATGTTGCGCAACGGCCGGGACGAACCGGCCGCCGCCATCGAGGCGCTCGCCCGGTTGCACGTGCACGGGACGGCGGTGAACTGGCAGGCCCTGTTCACCGGCGCCCACCGGGTGGACGTGCCGACGTACGCCTTCCAGCACCAGTGGTTCTGGCCGAAAGGCCCGGCTTCCAACGTGGGGAATGTGGCGGCGGCCGGATTGGCGGTCGCGGGGCATCCGCTGCTGGGCGCGGCGGTGGGCCTGGCCGACTCGGACGGGGCGTTGCTGACGGGACGGTTGTCGCTGCGGTCGCATCCGTGGCTGGCCGACCATGCGGTGGCCGGCACGGTGATCTTCCCGGGCACCGGGTTCCTGGAGCTGGCGATCCGCGCCGGTGACCAGGTCGGCTGCGACGTGGTGGAGGAGCTGACCCTGACCGCGCCTCTCGCGCTCGGTGAGCGCGATGCCATCGCGGTGCAGGTGTGGGTGGGGGCGGCGCAGGAGTCGGGCCACCGCACCCTCAACGTTTACGCACGTTCGGCGGACGCGCCGGAGGACACACCATGGGTACGGCACGCGACCGGCACCCTGGGCACGGGCGCCGCGGCCGCCGGGTCGTTCGACACGGCGGTGTGGCCACCACGGGACGCGACCGCGATCGAATTGGACGGGCTGTACGACAGTCTGGCCGCGGGCGGCTTCGGCTACGGCCCGGTGTTCCAAGGGCTGCGGGCGGCCTGGCTCGGCGCGGGCGGCGAGGTGTTCGCCGAGGTCGCGCTGCCCGAACAGGCGGAGCAGGACGCGTTCGGGATGCACCCGGCCCTGCTGGACGCGGTGCTGCACACGGTGTCGTTCGCCGGGCTCGAACCGGTGGAGGGCGGCCGGTTGCCGTTCTCCTGGGGCGGCGTGTGCCTGCACGCGGGCGGCGCGTCGGTGTTGCGCGTGCGCTTGGCCAGGACGGGCGAGGATTCCGTGTCGCTGACGACGGTGGACGCGGCCGGGGATCCGGTGTTGTCGGCACGCTCACTCGTGTTGCGCCCGTTCTCGGCCGACCAGCTCGCGGGCGGCGGCCAGGCCATGCTGGGCGATGGGCTGTTCCGGCTGGAGTGGGCCGCGCTCTCCGACGTTCCCGCCGTCGATCCGGTGCCGGTGGCGGTGATCGGTCTCGCGGAGTCGGAGGTCGCCGGGCCGGTCGAGGTGTATCGGGACCTGGCGGAGTTGGTGGCGGCGGGGCCGGTTCCGGGTGTGGTGCTGGCCGGGGTGGCGGCCGGGTCGTCCCAGGACGTGGTGGCGCGTACCCATGAGGTGACCGCTTCGGTGCTGGAACTGCTGCAAGGGTGGCTGGCCGATGAGCGGTTGGCGGGTTCGCGGCTGGTGGTGGTCACCCGGGGCGCGGTCGCGGAGGGCGAGGTGATCACGGACCTGCCGGCCGCGGCGGCGTGGGGCCTGGTGCGGTCGGCGCAGTCGGAGAACCCCGGCCGGTTCGTGCTGGTCGATGTCGATGCGGCCGGGTGGCCCCTGTCGCCGGCGATGCTGGCCCCGGTGCTGGCCTCGGCCGAACCGCAGGCGGTGATCCGTGGCGGTGAGGTGCGCGTGGCACGGTTGGCGTCGCTGGCTTCGGGAACCGGGCTGGTGCCTCCGGCCGCTGGGGCGTGGCGGCTGGGCAGCCGGGCCAAGGGCAGTCTGGACGCGCTGGAGTTGCTTCCGTTCCCGTCCGAGCCGTTGGAGGCCGGTCAGGTGCGGCTCGCGGTGCGCGCGGCGGGCGTCAACTTCCGTGACCTGCTGGACGGTTTGAACGCGCTGGGCTGGTTCCAGGACAAGGTCGGCCTGATGGGCGGCGAGGCTTCCGGAGTGGTGCTGGAGGTCGGCCCGGGGGTCACGGACCTGCGCCCGGGGGATCGGGTGGTCGGCCTCGTCGATGGTGCTTTCGGTCCGGTGGTCGTGACGGGCGCGGGTGCGCTGACCAAGATCCCCGAGGGCTGCTCGTTCGAGCAGGCGGCGACGATCCCGGTGTCGTTCCTGACGACCTACTACGGGTTGATGGACCTGGCCGGGTTGCGGCCGGGCGAGTCGTTGCTGGTCCATGCCGGTACGGGCGGGACCGGCATGGCGGCGATCCAGCTTGCGCAGCGGCTCGGGGTGGAGGTGTTCGCGACGGCGAGCCCGGCCAAGTGGGAGGTGTTGCGTTCGCTGGGCATTCCGGACGATCACATCTCCTCCTCCCGGGACCTGGACTTTGAGGAGCGTTTCCGCGGCCGGCGCATTGATGTGGTGCTGAACTCGCTGACGGGCGAGTTCATCGACGCCTCGGCGCGGCTGTTGCGCCCGGGGGGCCGGTTCATCGAGATGGGCAAGCTGGACATTCGTGACCAGGACCAGTTCCCTGGCTTGACCTATCGCTGGTTCGACGTCCTGGATGCCGGGCCTGAGCGGTTGCGCGAGATCCTGGCCGAGTTGATGGAGTTGTTCGCCTCCGGTGAGTTGCGGCCGCTGCCGGTTACGGCGTGGGACGTGCGCCGTGCGCGGGAGGCGTTCCGGTTCATGAGCCGGGCCCGCCATACGGGCAAGATCGTACTGACCATGCCCCGCCAGTGGGACCCGGACGGCACGGTACTGATCACGGGTGGCACCGGTGGCCTGGGCGCGGAGGTCGCCAGACATCTGGTGACAGAGCACGGAATGCGACATCTGCTGCTCACCAGCCGAAGGGGCCTGGAGGCCCCGGGCGCGGTGGAGTTGCGGGACGAGCTGATCGCGCACGGCGCGGAGGTCGAGATCGCCGCCTGTGATGTGGCGGATCGGGATCAGGTGGCCGGCCTGCTGGCAGGCGTCCATGGGCTGACAGCCGTGATTCACACGGCGGGTGTGCTGGACGACGGGACGATCCAGTCGTTGACGCCGGAGCGGCTGGCGTCGGTGCTGCGGCCGAAGGTGGACGCCGCCTGGCACCTGCACGAGCTGACCCGGGGCATGGATCTGGCCGGGTTCGTGGTGTTCTCCTCGCTGGCCGGAGTGATGGGCGGCGGGGGCCAGGGCAACTACGCGGCGGCCAACGCCTGGCTGGACGCGCTGATGGCGCACCGCCGGGCGCAGGGCCTGGCGGGGCTGTCGCTGGCATGGGGCCTGTGGGAGCAGGCCACCGGCATGAGCGCGGGCATGTCGCAGGCCGACCTGCAGCGGATGAGGGCCAGCGGGCTGCCGCCGATCACGACCGAGCAGGGGCTGGCGCTGTTCGACGCCGCCATCGGCTCCGACGCGCCGCTCGTCATCCCCGTACGGCTGAATCCGCCGCCCCTGCCCCAGGACCAGATCCCGCCGCTGTTCCGCGGGCTGGTGCGCGGCAGCCGCCGCACGGCCGCCACCTCGCAGGCCGCCGGCGGCGACGGCGAGGCGCTCTCGCAGCGGCTGGCCGGCCTGCCCGACGCCAAGCGCATCCGCATGCTGGTCGACGTGGTACGCGCGCAGGCCGCCGCCGTACTCGGCCACTCCGACTCCACGGCCGTGGAGGTACGGCGGGAGTTCCGCGAGCTGGGCTTCGACTCCCTCACCGCGATCGAACTGCGCAACCGCCTCAACACCGCCACCGGGCTGCGCCTGCCCTCCACCCTGGTCTTCGACTACCCCACCCCCAGCGTCCTCGCCGAACACCTCCTCGCGGAGATCGCCCCCGGGGACGCCGAAGCCGCGAAGCCGTCGTTGCTGGCCGACCTCGACCGGTTCGAGACCGTGCTCGCCGAGGACACCTTCGACGAGATCACCAGGAACGGCATCGCCACCCGGCTCCGGCAGCTGCTGGCCAAGGTGAGCCCGACCGGCCCAGAAACTAGTGAAATCGCGGTCGACGACATGCTCGAATCGGCGAGTACCGAGGACATCCTCGGGCTTATCAAGAGCGAACTGGGTCACCTGAAAGACCTGTGATCCCCGGCTCGCCTCGGAGCACTTCGGAGGTACGCCCCGATGACGGAAGACCGGAAGCTGGTCGATTACCTCAAGTCGGTCGCCGCCGATCTGCGCGAGACCCGTCGACGGCTCCAAGAGGTCGAGTCCGGCAGGCATGACCCGATCGCGATCGTGTCGATGGCGTGCCGCTTTCCTGGTGATGTGAACTCCCCTGAGGACCTGTGGCGGCTGGTCGCCGAGGGCGGCGACGCGATCGGGGAGTTCCCGACGTCGCGTGGCTGGGACCTCGGGGCCGTCTACAACCCGGATCGGGAACGCCGGGGGACCAGCTACGTACGCGTGGGCGGGTTCCTGCACGAGGCGGGGGAGTTCGACCCCGGCTTCTTCGGGATCTCGCCGCGTGAGGCGCTGGCGATGGACCCGCAGCAGCGGTTGTTGCTTGAGGTGTCGTGGGAGGCGTTCGAGCGGGCCGGGATCGACCCGGTGTCGCTGCGCGGCAGCCGTACCGGCGTGTTCGCCGGGGTGATCTACCACGACTACGGCCCGAGCGTCGACTTCCCGCTGGACGTGCGGAGCTTCGTCAGCACCGGGACCGCGGGAAGCATCGCCACCGGGCGGATCGCCTACACGCTGGGCCTGGAGGGCCCGGCCGTGACAGTGGACACGGCCTGTTCGTCGTCGCTGGTGGCGCTGCACCTGGCGGCTCAGGCGCTGCGCTCCGGGGAATGCTCGCTGGCGCTGGCGGGCGGCGTGACCGTGATGGCCACGCCCGGCATGTTCATCGACTTCAGCGCCCAGGGCGGGCTCGCGGCCGACGGACGCTCCAAGGCGTTCGCCGACGCGGCCGACGGCACGAACTGGTCCGAGGGCATCGGCATGATCGTGCTGGAGCGGCTGTCGGACGCCCGCCGCAACGGCCACCAGGTGCTCGCGATCGTGCGCGGCTCTGCGGTCAACCAGGACGGCGCGTCGAACGGCCTGACCGCGCCGAACGGCCCGTCGCAGCAGCGGGTGATCCGGCAGGCGCTGGCCGGCGCGGGGCTCACCCCCGCCAACGTCGACGCGGTGGAGGCACATGGCACCGGTACGACGCTGGGCGACCCGATCGAGGCGCAGGCCCTGCTGGCCACCTACGGTCAGGACCGGGACCAGCCGCTGCTGCTGGGCTCGATCAAGTCGAACATCGGCCACACCCAGGGCGCCGCCGGTGTGGCCGGTGTGATCAAGATGGTCATGGCCATGCGGCACGGCCTGCTGCCCAAGACCCTGCACGTGGACGCGCCGTCCTCGCACGTGGACTGGTCGGCGGGCGCGGTGGAACTGCTGACCGAGGCCAAGCCCTGGCCGCGAAACGATCGGCCGTGGCGGGCCGGGATCTCGTCGTTCGGTTTCAGCGGCACCAACGCGCACGTGATCATCGAGCAAGCCGAGGAGGCTGCGCAAGCGCCGGAGACTCCGCCGATCACGGGTGTGGTTCCGGTGCTGGTCTCGGGCCGGACCGAGCAGGCTCTGCGGGTGCAGGCCGAGCGGCTGGCGTCTCACCTGAGCACCGAGCCGGAGTTGGCCGATGTCGCGTTCTCACTGGCCACGACCCGGTCGGCGTTCGAGTACCGGGCCGTGGTGCTGGCGGGCGACCGTGACGGTCTGCTGGCCGGACTGGGCGCGGTGGCCGAGGACCTGCCGGGTGTGGTGCGCGGGGTGGCCGCGGTGGAGCCGCAGCTGGCCATGCTGTTCACCGGTCAGGGGAGTCAGCGGGCCGGGATGGGCCGCGAGTTGTATGACCGGTTCCCGGTGTTCGCGCAGGCTCTGGACGAAGTGGTCGCCGAGCTGGGTGGTTCGTTGCGGGAGGTGTTGTTCTCCGATTCGGAGGCGTTGGATCAGACGGGGTGGGCGCAGCCGGCGTTGTTCGCGCTGGAGACGGCCCTGTTCCGGCTTGTCGAGTCGTGGGGTGTGCGGCCTGAGGTGCTGGTTGGCCACTCGGTCGGGGAGATCACCGCTGCGCATGTGGCCGGGGTGTTGTCGCTTAAGGACGCGTGTGCTCTGGTGGCGGCGCGGGCGCGGTTGATGCAGGCGCTTCCTGAGGGTGGGGCGATGGTGGCGGTTCAGGCTTCCGAGGAGGATGTCGCCGCTCTGCTGGTCGGGCGTGAGGGTGAGGTGTCGATCGCGGCGGTGAATGGCCCGGCTTCCACCGTGATCTCGGGGGTTGAGCGGGCGGTTCTTGAGGTGGTCGATGCGTTGGGGGTGAAGTCGCGGCGGTTGCGGGTGTCGCATGCGTTCCATTCGCCGTTGATGGAGCCGATGCTGGCGGAGTTCCGTGCGGTCGCCGAGACGCTGACCTACAGTCCGCCGGAGATCCCGATCGTGTCCACGTTGACCGGAGAGACAATGTGCTCGCCGGAGTACTGGGTGAAGCAGGTACGCGGCGCGGTCCGGTTCGCCGACGCCATCCACACTCTCCAAGATCAGGGCGTGGGGGCGTACCTGGAGTTGGGTCCTGATGGGGTGCTGACCGCGATGGCCGCCGACACCGTGGATGTGGTGCCGGCGCTGCGTAAGGACCGCGACGAGGAATCCGCGATCATGTCCGCGCTGGCCGAACTGCACGTGCGGGGAGTGCCCGTGGACTGGCAGGCGGTGCTCCCGCGCGGCCGCCGGATCGACCTGCCCACCTATCCGTTCCAGCACGAGTGGTACTGGCCCAGCGCGCAGCGGACGGGCGACGTCCGCAACCTGGGACAGGCCGCGGCCGGGCATCCTCTGCTGGGTGCCGCGGTGGCACTGGCCGCCTCGGACGGCGCACTGCTGACCGGCCAACTCTCGTTGCGATCACACCCCTGGCTGGCCGATCACGTCGTGGGCGGAAGGGTGCTGTTCCCCGGCACCGCGTTCCTGGAACTGGCCGTACGGGCGGGCGATCAGGTCGGCTGCGACCGGGTCGAGGAACTCACCCTGGCGGTGCCGCTCGTCCTCACCGACACCGACGCCGTAACGGTGCAGGTGTGGGTGGGGGAGGAGGAATCGGGCAGACGGGAGCTGGGCATCTACACCCGGCCCGCCGACGCCGAGGACGACGAGCCCTGGGTACGGCACGCGGTCGGCGTCCTCGCCGCCGGCGGTCAGGCCCCCGAGCGGCTCGGCACCGAGATCTGGCCGCCGCAGGACGCGTCCGCGATCGAGCTCGACGGACTGTACGAGCAACTCACCGGCAGCGGGCTGGACTATGGACCGCTGTTCCAGGGCCTGCGGGCGGCCTGGCAGCGTGGTGACGAGATCTTCGCGGAGGTCACCCTCCCGAGTCGGCTCGAATCGGACGCCGGCGCGTTCGGCCTGCATCCGGCCCTGCTGGACGCGGCGCTGCACGCGGTGGCGTTCGCGGGGCTGGACGATTCCGAGAGCGGCTGGTTGCCGTTCTCGTGGGGAGAGGTGTGCCTGCACGCCGGCGGCGCCTCGGCACTGCGCGTACGACTCGCCAGGACCGAGGGCGACACCGTCTCGCTGGCGGTGGCCGACGCGGCGGGCGAACCCGTGCTGACAGCGCGATCACTCGTGCTGCGCCCGCTCACGGCGGCGACCGGCGAAGGCGGACGCAGAGGCGACCGGGACCTGTTCAGGGTGGCGTGGACGGCCGCGCCGCCGGCGCAGGCGACCGGCCCCGCGCCAACGGCGGCGGTGGTCGGCCTGCACGACTTCGACCTCGCGGACCCATCGATGTTCGGTCCCACCGGCCAGGTGCCGGAGGTCGTGGTGACGGAACTGACCTCCGACCCGTGCGACGCGGTGGTGGAGGTGACGCACGAGCTGAACGCCCGCGTCCTGGCCGTGTTGCGGCAGTGGCTGGCCGACGATCGTTGCCGGGATTCACGGCTGGTGTTCGTGACGCGGGGCGCGGTCGCGGTCGGGGACGATGAGGTCCTGTCGGACCTGCCGGCCGCCGCGGCCTGCGGTCTGGTGCGCAGTGCCCAGTCGGAGAATTCGGGCCGGTTCGTGCTGGTGGACCTGGAGGAACAGCAGCAGTCATGGCCGGAGACGCTGCCCGCCGTGCTGGCTTGCGGTGAGCCACAGGTGGCGCTGCGCGCGGGAGGCGTACGGGTGCCGCGGCTGGTCCCGGCGGGGACGGCGGCGCTGACTCCGGGCCGGTGGGACCCGGAAGGGACGGTGCTGATCACCGGGGGAACCGGTGGCCTCGGGGCGTTGTTCGCCCGGCACGTGGTGGCCGAGCACGGGGTGCGGCATCTGGTGCTGGCCGGCCGGAGGGGCCTGGAGGCCCCGGGCGCGATGGAACTGCGGGCAGAGCTGATCGCGCACGGCGCCGAGGTCGAGGTTGCCGCGTGTGATGTGGCGGATCGGGATCAGGTGGCGGCGCTGCTGGCCGGCATCCCCCGGCTGGTCGCGGTGATCCACGCGGCGGGCGTGCTGGCCGACGGGACCATCGCCTCCCTGACTCCGGAACGGATCGCCGCCGTGCTGCGGCCCAAGGTCGACGCCGCCTGGCACCTGCACGAACTCACCGCGAACCATGAACTGGCCGATTTCATCGTGTTCTCCTCGGTGGCGGGCACGATCGGCGCTCCGGGCCAGGGCAACTACGCCGCCGCCAACTCCTTCCTCGACGCGCTGGCCCAGCGGCGCCGTACCGCCGGACTGCCCGCGCTGTCGCTCGCCTGGGGCGCGTGGGCTCAGGACAGCGGCATGACCGGCACCCTGAGCGCCGGCGACATGGAGCGGCTGGCCCGCGCCGGCACACCGCCCCTCACCCCGGAACAGGGCCTCGCGCTGTTCGAGTCGGCCATTTGTTCCGACGCGGCGGTCGTGGCCCCCGTCCGCCTGGACCTGCCGGTGCTGCGCGGCCAGGCCGAGATTCCGCCGCTGCTGCGCAGACTGGTACGCGTGCGGCGCCGCTCCGCGGCGGGCCGGTCGGCGGTGGCCACCACCCTGCTGCAGCGGCTGGCTCCCCTCGCCGCGGCCGAGCGCGCCGAGCTCCTCCTGGACGTGGTACGCACCGAGGTGGCGATGGTGCTCGGGCACGTCTCGCCGGAGACGGTGGAGGTGCGGCGGGAGTTCCGCGAGCTGGGCTTCGACTCGCTCACCGCCGTCGAACTGCGTAACCGGCTGAACGGCACGACCGGCCTTCGGCTGCCGTCCACGCTGGTGTTCGACTACCCGACACCGGCGCTGCTGGCGGAATACCTGCTGGCCGAACTGCTCGGCGAGCACGCCGACGTGGTGGTCCCCACCGAGGCCCGGCCGGTGGCCGACGACCCGATCGTGATCGTGGGCATGGCGTGCCGCTATCCGGGCGGGGTCACCTCGCCGGAGGATCTGTGGCGGCTGGTGACCGAGGGCGCGGACGCGATCACCCCGTTCCCGACCACGCGGGGCTGGGACCTGGGGTCCTTCTACAACCCGGACCGGGAACGCCGGGGCACCAGCTATGTGCGTGAGGGCGGCTTCCTGCACGAAGCGGGGGAGTTCGATCCCGGGTTCTTCGGGATCTCGCCGCGTGAGGCGCTGGCGATGGATCCGCAGCAGCGGTTGTTGCTGGAGGCGTCGTGGGAGGCGATCGAGCGGTCCGGGATCGACCCGGTGTCGTTGCGCGGCAGCCGTACCGGGGTGTTCGCCGGGATGATGTACCACGACTACGCCAGCAGTGTGTCGTTCCCGCCGGAAGTGATGGGCTTCGTGGGCACCGGCACGGCCGGAAGCGTCGCGACCGGCCGTCTGTCCTACACGCTGGGGCTGGAGGGCCCTGCGGTGACGGTGGACACCGCGTGTTCGTCGTCGCTGGTGGCGTTGCATCTGGCGGCGCAGGCGTTGCGTGGTGGTGACTGTTCGCTGGCGTTGGCCGGTGGCGTGACGGTGATGGCGAACCCGGGGGCGTTCATCGACTTCAGCGCTCAGGGCGGTTTGGCGGGTGACAGTCGCTGCAAGTCTTACGCCGATGCCGCCGATGGGGTCATCTGGTCCGAGGGTGTGGGCGTGCTGGTGCTGGAGCGGCTGTCGGACGCCCAGCGTAACGGTCACCAGGTGCTCGCGATCGTGCGTGGCTCCGCCGTCAACCAGGACGGTGCCTCCAACGGTCTGACCGCGCCCAATGGCCCGTCCCAGCAGCGGGTGATCCGCCAGGCGCTGGCCGTGGCGGGGTTGTCCCCTCTGGAGG
This sequence comes from Nonomuraea sp. NPDC050404, assembly GCF_040655495.1. NCBI lineage: Bacteria > Bacillati > Actinomycetota > Actinomycetes > Streptosporangiales > Streptosporangiaceae > Nonomuraea > Nonomuraea sp. NPDC050404. The sequence goes on along the minus strand of NZ_JBFAKB010000014.1, from coordinate 49,524 downwards.
TGGACGCGGTCGAAGGACACGGCACCGGTACGACGCTGGGTGACCCGATCGAGGCACAGGCCCTGCTGACCACCTACGGCCAGGACCGGGACCAGCCGTTGTTGCTGGGGTCGATCAAGTCGAACATCGGTCACACGCAGGCGGCGGCGGGTGTCGCAGGTCTGATCAAGATGGTCATGGCGATGCGGCATGGGGTGTTGCCGAAGACGTTGCACGTTGATGCACCGTCGTCCCATGTGGAGTGGGACACAGGCGCGGTGGAACTGCTGACCGAGCCGGTGGAGTGGCCGGAGGTCGGCCGGCCGCGTCGGGTGGGTGTGTCGTCGTTCGGGATCAGCGGCACGAACGCGCATGTGATCATCGAGCAGGGTCCGCAGGCGGTCGTGGAGGAGCGGGAGCCGGTCGGCGGCGTGGTGCCGTGGGTGGTGTCGGCGAAATCCGAGGAGGCGCTGCAGGCCCAGGTGGGTCGGCTGGCGTCGCATGTCGATGCTTATAGCGATCTGGATGTGGGTTTCTCGCTCGCGACGACACGGTCTTTGTTCGAGCACCGTGCGGTGGCGGTCGGCAGGGATCGGGAGGAACTGCTGGCCGGGCTGGCTTCAGGGGCGGTCCGGGGTGTGGCCGACGTCGAAGGCCGGATGGTGTGGGTGTTCCCCGGCCAGGGCGCGCAATGGGTGGGCATGGGTGCGGCGCTGTTGGAGGAGTCGGCGGTGTTCGCGTCGCGGATGGCCGAGTGCGCTGCGGCGTTGGAGCCGTTCGTGGACTGGTCGCTGCTGGACGTGGTCCGAGGCGCGCAGGGGCTGGATCGGGTGGATGTCGTCCAGCCGGTGTCGTTTGCGGTGATGGTGTCGCTGGCTGCGGTGTGGGAGTCGCTTGGTGTGCGCCCGGATGCCGTGGTGGGCCACTCGCAGGGTGAGATCGCGGCGGCGGTGGTGGCCGGGGCGCTCTCTCTGCAGGATGGCGTGCGAGTGGTGGCATTGCGCAGCCGTCTGATCGGTGAGCGGCTGGCCGGTGGTGGCGCGATGGCGTCGGTGGCGTTGCCGGTGGAGCAGGTGCGCGAACGGCTGAACGGCCAGGTGTCGGTGGCGGCGGTGAACGGCCCGGGATCGGTCGTGGTGGCCGGTGCGGTCGCGGCCGTCGAGGAACTGGTCGAGGCGCTGGCCGGGGACGGGGTGCGGGTTCGCCGGATCGCGGTGGACTACGCCTCGCACTCGGCTCAGGTGGACGAGATCCGAGATGAGTTGGCCGAGGCGCTGGCCGGGGTGCGGGCGCAGCCGGTCGGGGTGCCGATGTTGTCCACGGTGACCGGCGAGTGGGTGCAAGGGCCGGAGCTGGACGGCAGTTACTGGTGTGAGAATCTGCGTCGCACGGTGTCTTTCGCTCCGGCGATCGAGCAGTTGCTGGAGCAGCGGCATCGGGCGTTCGTCGAGGTGAGTCCGCATCCGGTGCTCACGGTCGGCGTCAGCGAATGCGTGGACAAGGCCGATGTCGTCGCGGTGGTGGGTGGGACGTTGCGTCGCGATGAGGGCGGCCTGGATCGGGTGCTGTTGTCGGCGGCTGAGCTGTTCGTCCGTGGTGTGAACGTGGACTGGCGGCAGGTGCTGCCGGGCGGACGCCGGATCGACCTGCCCACCTACGCCTTCCAGCACCAGTGGTACTGGCCCGCAAGAACAGGCCCCCAACTGGGCAACGTGGCAGCGGCCGGGCTGGCGGCGGCGGGCCATCCGCTGCTGGGCGCGGCGGTCGGCCTGGCCGACTCCGACGGGGTGTTGCTGACCGGGCGGTTGTCCCTGTCGTCTCACCCCTGGCTGGCCGACCATGCGGTGGCCGGCACGGTGATCTTCCCGGGTACCGGGCTGCTGGAGCTGGCGATCCGGGCGGGCGACCAGGTCGGCTGCGATCGGGTCGAGGAGCTGACGCTGACCGCCCCGCTCGTACTGGGCGAGGACGACGCGGTGGCCGTGCAGGTGTGGGTGGGCGCCGCGCAGGAGACCGGCCACCGTAGCGTGAACGTCTACGCCCGTCCGGCGGAGGCCGCCGCCGATGTGCCGTGGCTCCGGCACGCCACCGGCACCCTGGCCACCGGCACGCCCACGACCGGCACGCCCGCCGCTCTCCCGTTCGATGCGCAGGTGTGGCCCCCGCAGGGCGCGACCGCGATCGGGCTGGACGGGCTGTACGAGAGGCTGTCCGCGGGCGGGTTCGAGTACGGCCCGGTGTTCCAGGGGCTGCGCGCGGCCTGGCTCGGCGCGGGCGGCGAGGTGTTCGCCGAGGTCGCGCTGCCCGAACAGGTCGGTGACGCGGCTTCGTACGGCGTGCATCCGGCTCTGCTGGACGCGGCGCTGCACGCGGTGAGCTTCGCCGGGCTGGACGACGCCGGGGGCGGCCGGTTGCCGTTCTCGTGGGGAGAGGTGTGCCTGCACGCGGGCGGCGCGTCGGTGCTGCGCGTGCGGCTGGCCAGGACGGGCGACGATTCCGTGTCGCTGACGGCGGTGGACGCGGCCGGGGATCCGGTGTTGTCGGCGCGCTCCCTCGTGTTGCGCCCATTCTCGGCAGACCAGCTCGCGGGTGGCGGTCAGGCGACGATGGGGGACGGGCTGTTCCGGCTGGAGTGGACCACACTCTCCGACCTTCCCGCCGTCGAGCCGGTGCCGATGGCGGTGATCTGTCTCGCGGAGCCGGATGCCGCCGGGCCGGTCGAGGTGTACCGGGACCTGTCGGAGTTGCTGGCGGCGGGACCGGTGCCGGGCGTCGTTCTGGCCGCGACCGTGCCGTCCCCGGACGCGGTGGCCGGCACGCACGAGGCGACCGCCTCGGTGCTGGAACTGCTCCAGGGATGGCTGGCCGATGAGCGGCTGGCGGATTCACGGCTGGTCGTCGTCACGCGGGGCGCGGTCGCCGTGGACGAAGGGGAGCAGGTCGGCGATCTGGCCGCCGCGGCGGTGTGGGGCCTGGTGCGGTCGGCACAGTCGGAGAACCCGGGCCGGTTCGTGCTGGTGGACGTGGATGATCAGGAGTCGGCACTGCCGGCGGTGCGGGCCGCGCTCACGGCCTCGGCCGAACCGCAGGTGGCGGTCCGGCGCGGCGAAGTGTGGGTGCCACGGTTGGCCTCGCTGGCCTCAGGAGCGGGATTGGTGCCTCCCGCCACTGGGGCATGGCGGCTGGGCAGCCGGGCCAAGGGCAGCCTGGACGCGCTGGAGTTGCTTCCGTTCCCGTCCGAGCCGTTGGAGGCCGGTCAAGTACGGCTCGCGGTGCGCGCGGCGGGCGTCAACTTCCGCGACCTGCTGGACGGCTTGAACGCGCTGGGCTGGTTCCAGGACAAGGTCGGGCTGATGGGCGGCGAGGCCGCCGGCGAAGTGCTGGAAGTCGGCCCCGGCGTGGCGGACCTGCACCCGGGAGACCGCGTGGTCGGCCTGGTCGAAGGTGGTTTCGGCCCGGTCGTGGTGACAGGAGCCGGCGCGCTGACCAAGATCCCCGATGGCTGCTCGTTCGAGCAGGCGGCGACGATCCCGGTGTCGTTCCTGACGACCTACTACGGACTGATGGACCTGGCCGGATTGCGGCCGGGCGAATCGCTGCTGGTCCACGCGGGCACGGGCGGGACCGGCATGGCCGCGATCCAGCTTGCGCAGCGCCTCGGCGTCGAGGTGTTCGCCACGGCGAGCCCGGCCAAATGGGACGTGCTGCGCTCACTGGGCATCCCGGACGATCACATCGCCTCCTCCCGGGACCTGGACTTCGAGGAGCGCTTCCGCGGCCGCGACATCGACGTGGTGCTGAACTCGCTGACGGGCGAGTTCATCGACGCCTCGGCACGCCTGCTACGACCCGGCGGCCGATTCATCGAGATGGGCAAACTGGACATCCGCGACCAGGACCAGTTCCCCGGTCTGACCTACCACTGGTTCGACGTCCTGGACGCCGGACCTGAACGGTTGCGTGAGATCCTGGCCGAGCTGATGGAGCTGTTCGCCTCGGGCGAGCTGCACCCGCTGCCGGTCACCGCCTGGGACGTGCGCCGGGCCAGGGAAGCGTTCCGGTTCATGAGCCAGGCCCGCCACACCGGCAAGATCGTCCTGACCATGCCCCGCCAATGGGACCCGGACGGCACAGTGCTCATCACGGGCGGCACCGGCGGTCTCGGCGCGGAGGTCGCCAGACATCTGGTGACAGAGCACGGAATGCGACGCCTGCTGCTCACCAGCCGAAGGGGCCTGGAGGCCCCGGGCGCGGTCGAGCTGCGGGACGAACTGACCGCGCACGGCGCGGAGATCGAGATCACCGCCTGCGACATGGCGGACCGGGACCAGGTGGCCGGCCTGCTGGCCGGCATCCCTCGACTGACGGCCGTGGTCCACACGGCGGGAATCCTGGACGACGGGACGATCCCGACGCTGACACCGGAACGGCTGGCGTCGGTGCTGCGGCCGAAGGTGGACGCCGCCTGGCACCTGCACGAGCTGACCCGGGGCATGGACCTGGCCGGGTTCGTGGTGTTCTCCTCCCTCGCCGGAGTGATGGGAACCGCAGGCCAGGGCAACTACGCGGCGGCCAATGCCTGGCTGGACGCCCTGATGGCGCAGCGCCGGGCGCACGGACTGCCGGGACTGTCCCTCGCGTGGGGCCTGTGGGAGCAGGCCACCGGCATGACCGGAGGACTGTCACCGGCCGACGTGAAGCGGATGACCGCCGCCGGAATGCCGCCGATCACCACCGAACAGGGGCTGTCGCTGTTCGACACCGCCATCTGCTCCGACGCGCCGCTCGTCATCCCCGTACGGCTCAACCCGCCGCCCCTGCCCCAGGACCAGATCCCGCCGCTGCTGCGCGGCCTGGTGCGGAGCACCCGCCGCACGGCCGCGTCGGCTCCGGCCGCCGGCGAGGGCGCGCTGCTGCGGCAACTGGCCGGCCTGGCGCAGGCCGAGCGGGTCCGGTTCGTCGCCGACCTGGTACGCGCCCAGGCCGCCGCCGTACTGGGACATCCCTCGCTGGAAGCGGTCCAGGCGCGCCGCGAGTTCCGCGAGCTGGGCTTCGACTCCCTCACCGCGATCGAACTGCGCAACCGCCTCAACACCGCCACCGGGCTGCGCCTGCCCTCCACCCTGGCCTTCGACTACCCCACCCCGGCCATCCTCGCCGAGCACCTGCTGAACGAGGTGCTCGGCGCGCACGGCGACACCATGTCGCCGATGACCGCCACCCCGGTCGCGGACGATCCGATCGCCATCGTCTCCATGGCCTGCCGCTACCCGGGCGGGGTCAACTCCCCCGAGGACCTGTGGCGGCTGGTCTTCCAGGGGCAGGACGCCATCACGCCCCTCCCGACCGACCGCGGCTGGCAGAACCACGGCGACCTGAAGGGCGGATTCGTCCTCGACGCGCCCGAGTTCGACGCGGAGTTCTTCCGGATCTCGCCCCGCGAGGCGGTCGCGATGGACCCGCAGCAGCGGCTGCTGCTGGAGGTCGGCTGGGAGGTGCTCGAACGCGCGGGCATCGACCCGGACTCGTTGCGGGGCAGCGACACCGGCGTCTTCATCGGCTCCGTCGGCTCGGGCTACATGCCGGGCGAGGAGTCGCGCGGCCACATCATGACGGGCCAGCTCGCCAGCGTCGCCTCCGGCCGGATCTCCTACACCTTCGGGCTGGAGGGCCCGGCGGTCACGGTGGACACCGCGTGCTCGTCGTCGCTGGTGACCATCCACATGGCGGCACAGGCCCTGCGCAACGGGGAGTGCTCGCTCGCCGTGGCCGGCGGCGTCACCGTCATCTCGACCCTCGCGGCCTTCGGCGAACTCGGCGAGCAGGGCGGCCTGGCCCCGGACGCCCGCTGCAAGGCCTTCTCCAACTCGGCCGACGGCATCGGGTGGTCCGAGGGCATCGGCCTGGTGATGCTGGAGCGGCTGTCGGACGCCCGCCGCAACGGTCACCAGGTGCTCGCGATCGTGCGCGGCTCGGCGATCAACCAGGACGGCGCGTCCAACGGCCTGACCGCGCCGAACGGCCCCTCGCAGCGCCGGGTGATCCGCAAGGCGCTGGCCGTCGCCGGCCTGAGTCCCGCCGACGTGGACGCGGTGGAGGCGCACGGCACCGGTACGGTCCTGGGCGACCCGATCGAGGCACAGGCCCTGCTGGCCACCTACGGACAAGACCGGGACCAGCCGCTACTGCTCGGCTCGATCAAGTCGAACATCGGCCACACCCAGGCGGCGGCGGGCGTCGCAGGTGTGATCAAGATGGTGATGGCACTCCGGCATGGTGCGCTGCCCAAGACGTTGCACGTGGACGAGCCGTCGTCGCATGTGGAGTGGGCCTCGGGCGCGGTGGAGCTGCTGAGGGAGCCGGTGGAGTGGCCGCAGGCCGGTCGTCCCCGCCGGGCCGGGGTGTCGTCGTTCGGGATCAGCGGCACCAACGCGCACATGATCCTGGAGCAGGGACCGGAAGAGGAAGCCGAGCCCGCGAGCCCCGCAGGCGGAACCGTGCCCTGGGTGATCTCGGGCCGCACGGAAGAAGCACTGGAGGCGCAGGTCCGCCGTCTGGCCGCGCACCTCGGCGATCTCGACCCGGTGGACGCGGCGTTCTCGCTGGTCACGACGCGGTCGGCGTTCGAGCACCGTGCGGTGGCCATCGGCAGGGATCGCGAGGAACTCCTGGCCGGGCTGGCCTCCGGAGCGGTCCGGGGTGTGGCCGACGTCGAGGGTCGCATGGTGTGGGTGTTCCCCGGCCAGGGCGCGCAGTGGGTGGGCATGGGCGCGGCGCTGCTGGAGGAGTCGGCGGTGTTCGCGGCCCGGATGGCCGAGTGCGCGGCGGCTTTGGAGCCGTTCGTGGACTGGTCACTGCTGGACGTGGTCCGAGGCGCGCAGGGGCTGGACCGGGTGGATGTCGTTCAACCGGTGTCGTTCGCGGTGATGGTGTCGCTGGCGGCGGTATGGGAGTCCCTCGGGGTGCGCCCGGACGCCGTAATCGGACATTCCCAGGGTGAGATCGCCGCTGCGGTGGTGGCCGGGGGCCTCTCTCTGCAGGATGGCGCGCGAGTGGTGGCGGTGCGCAGCCGTCTGATCGGTGAGCGGCTGTCCGGGCGTGGCGTGATGTTGTCGGTGATGGCCGGGGCGGACGAGGTCCGCGCGGTCGTGGCCGAGGAAGGGCTGCAGGACCGGATCTCGATCGCGGCGGTCAACGGGCCCCGGGTGGTGACGGTCGCCGGTGACCCTGACGCGATGAGGCTGCTGGAGCGGCGTCTGTCGGCCGATGGGGTGATGCGGCTTCCGCTTGCCGGAGCGGATTTCGCCGCGCATTCGCCGCAGGTCGAAGGGTTGCGGGAGGAGTTGCTGGCCGCGCTTGCGCCTGTGGTGCCGTGTACGGCGCAGGTGCCGATGTTGTCGACGGCGACCGGGGAGTGGCTGGACGGCACGGAGCTGGATGCGGGCTACTGGTACGAGAACGTGCGTGGCACGGTGGAGTTCGCACCGGCGGTGGAGCGGTTGCTGGGGGAGCGGTATCGGGCGTTCGTCGAGGTGGGTCCGCATCCGTTGCTGATGCTGGGGATCGAGCAGGCGATGGACGCGGCGGAAGTCACCGCGGTGGTGGCCGGGACACTGCGTTCCGGTGAGGGCGGCCTGCACCGGGTGCTGACGTCGGCGGCCGAGTTGTTCGTCCGCGGTGTGCGGGTGGACTGGCAGAACGTGCTGGAAGGCGGTCGCCGGGTCGCACTGCCGACGTACGCGTTCCAGCACCGCCGCTACTGGCCGAGCGGAGTCCGGATCGCCGACGCCCGCGGCCTCGGCCTCACCGCGGCCCGGCACCCGCTGCTGGGTGCCGCCGTCGGCCTCGCCGACTCCGACGGCGCGGTGCTCACCGGCCTGATGTCGGTACGCACACACCCCTGGCTCGCCGACCACGCGGTGGCCGACACGGCGCTGTTCGCCGGCACCGGATTCCTCGAACTGGCGATCCGGGCGGCCGACCAGGTCGGCTGCGATCGGGTGGAGGAACTCACCCTGGCCGCCCCCCTGGTACTCACCCCCGAAGCCGCCGTCACCGTCCAGGTGGTGGTGAGCGCGTCCGACGAGACGGGCCGCAGGAACCTGGCGATCTACGCGCGGCTCGCCGACGCGCCGGACCGGCCCTGGGTGCGGCACGCGGCCGGCGTGCTCGGCGTCGGCGCACGTACCGCACGCTTCGACACGGCCGTGTGGCCGCCCGCCGACGCGACGCCCATCGCCCTGGACGGCCTCTACGACCGGCTGGCCGACGGCGGCGTCGTCTACGGCCCCACCTTCAAGGGGCTGCGCGCCGCCTGGCGGCTCGGCGAGGAGTTCTACGCCGAGGTCGAGGTGCCCGAGGAGGTCGGCGACGCCGGCTCGTTCGGCCTGCACCCCGCTCTGCTGGACGCGGCGTTGCAGCCGGCCGCGTTCATGGATTTGGTGGAGCCGGGTCAGGGCCGGCTGCTGTTCTCGTGGGGTGGCGTCTGCCTGCACGCCAACGGAGCCAGGGCGCTGCGGGTGCGGATGGTCAGGACCGGGAGCGGTTCGGTGTCGCTGGCGGCGGTGGACGCCGAGGGCGCGCCGGTGCTGACGGCCGAGTCGCTGGTGTTCCGTCCGATGCCGGCGGACCAGCTGCTCGGCTCGGCCGGTCAGGGCCCGGAGCGGGACGCGCTCTTCACGCTGGAGTGGGTGGCCGCGCCGACGGTCGTCTCACCCGTGGACGCGGTGGCCGGGCTGGACTGCGTCGAGCTGGACTGGGCCGCACTCGGTTCGTCCGGGCTGGGCGGCCTGCGCTGGGCGCAGCCGCACCAGGACGAGCCGGCCTCGCTGGACCGGCGGCCGGACGTCGTGGCCGTCGAGATCGGCTCCCCCGCGAAGGCGGGCGGCGCGGCGGCGCGGGAGCTCACCGGCCGGGTGCTGGAACTGCTCGGCCAGTGGCTGTCCGACGACCGGTTCGCCGAATCAAGGCTGGTGCTGGTCACCCGGGGCGCGGTCGCAGGAGAGGAGCAGGCGGCGGATCCGGCGGCGGCCGCCGTCTGGGGCCTCGTACGCGTCGCGCAGGCCGAGAACCCGGACCGCTTCGTCCTGGTCGACCTGGACGAACGGCAGACCGCCCTGTCGGCCCTGCCCGAGGCGCTGGCCTGCGGCGAGCCGCAGGTCGCGATCCGTGACCACGTGGCACGCGTTCCCCGCCTGGTACGCCTGACGCCCGGCCGGGACGCTGCGCCGCCGCTGGACGCCGATGGCACCGTCCTGATCACGGGCGGCACGGGCGGCCTGGGCAGCAACCTGGCCAGGCACCTGGTGACCGAACACGGGATCCGGCACCTGCTGCTCGCCGGCCGGAGGGGCCTTGACGCCCCGGGCGCGCGTGAGCTGCACGCGGAACTGACCGCCCACGGAGCCGAGGTCACCGTCGCCGTATGCGACCTCGACGACCGGGACCAGGTGGCGCGGCTGATCGCCGGCGTGCCCGCCGAGCACCCGCTCACCGCGGTCGTGCACGCCGCGGGCGTACGCGACGACGGCATGATCCCGTCGCTGGACGCGCAGCGGCTGGCGACCGTGTTCGGGCCCAAGGCCGAGGGCGCCTGGCACCTGCACGAGCTGACCCGGGACCTCGACCTGGCCGCCTTCGTCACCTACTCCTCGGTGGCCGGGTTGTTCGGCAGTGCGGGCCTGGGCGCCTATGCCGCGGCCAACGCCTACCTGGACGCACTGGCCCAGCACCGCCGGGCCCAGGGCCTGCCCGGACTGTCCCTGGCCTGGGGGCCGTGGGCGGCCGACGCCGGCATGTCCGGCGAGCTCACCGACGCCGAGCTGCGGCGGCTGACGGCCGCCGGGTTCCACCTGCTCTCCTTCGACGAGGGCCTGGCGCTGTTCGACGCGGCCCTGGGCGGCGACACGCCGATGGTCGCGCCGGTCCGGCTGAACCTGCCCGCGTTGCGCGCGTTCGGTGAAGTTCCGCCGCTGCTCCGCTCCCTGATACGCGGCACCCGCCGTACGGCGGCGGCCCCGGTCTCGAACGCCGACAAGGCGCTGCTGCGGCAACTGGCCGGACTGGCCCGGGCCGACCGCGCCCGCCTGGTGACCGAGCTGGTCAGAGCCCAGGCGGCCACCGTGCTGGGACACACCTCACCCCAGACGGTCGAGGTACGCCGGGAGTTCCGCGAGCTGGGCTTCGACTCACTCACCGCCGTCGAACTGCGCAACCGGCTCAACGCCGCGACCGGGCTGCGGCTGCCCGCCACCCTGGTCTTCGACTACCCGACCCCCGTGCTGCTGGCGGAATACCTGCTGGCCGAGCTGCTGGGCGAGCACGGCGACGTCATCGTCCCGACGGCGATCGCCTCGGTGGCCGACGACCCGATCGTGATCGTGTCGATGGCCTGCCGCTACCCCGGCGGCGTGCGCTCTCCCGAGGACCTGTGGCAGCTCGTCGTCGAAGGCCGGGACGCCGTCTCCCCGCTGCCGCTCGACCGGGGCTGGCAGGTGAACGGGGCGCTCGACTTCGAGGGCGGGTTCATGCCCGACGCCGCGGAGTTCGACGCCGGCTTCTTCGGGATCTCGCCGCGTGAGGCATTGGCGATGGACCCGCAGCAGCGCCTGCTGCTGGAGACCGCCTGGGAGGCCGTCGAGCGGGCCGGCATCGACCCGCTGTCCCTGCGCGGCAGTCACACGGGCGTCTACGTCGGCGCCAGCGCCTCCGGCTACGTCCCCTCGGAAGAGGCCCGCGGCTTCATGGTGACGGGCCAGGCCGGGAGCGTGATCTCCGGCCGGCTGTCCTACACCCTGGGGCTGGAGGGCCCGGCGGTGACCGTGGACACCGCGTGCTCCTCCTCGCTGGTGGCGATGCACCTGGCCGCGCAGGCGCTGCGCTCGGGTGAGTGTTCGCTGGCGCTGGCGAGCGGGGTGACCGTGGTGGCCAACCCGATGGGCATCATGGAGTTCAACGCCCAGGGCGGGCTGGCCGCCGACGGCCGCTGCAAGTCCTACTCGGACGCCGCCGACGGCACCAGCTGGTCCGAGGGCGTGGGCATGGTGGTGCTGGAACGCCTGTCGGACGCGCGCCGCAACGGCCACCAGGTGCTGGCTGTCGTGCGCGGCTCCGCCGTCAACCAGGACGGCGCGTCGAACGGCCTGACCGCCCCGAACGGCCCTTCGCAGCAGCGGGTGATCCGCCAGGCGCTGGCCGGAGCCGGGCTCTCCGCGTCCGAGGTGGACGTCGTGGAGGGCCACGGCACGGGCACGGCGCTGGGCGACCCGATCGAGGCACAGGCGCTGCTCGCCACCTACGGTCAGGATCGCGATCGGCCGCTGCTGCTCGGCTCGATCAAGTCGAACATCGGCCACACCCAGGCGGCGGCGGGTGTCGCGGGCGTGATCAAGATGGTCATGGCCATGCGGCACGGGATGCTGCCCAGAACGCTGCACGTGGACGAGCCGTCCTCGCACGTGGACTGGGCCTCTGGCGCGGTGGAACTGCTGGCCGAGCCGGCCGAGTGGCCACAGAACGGGCATCCGCGCCGCGCGGGTGTGTCCTCGTTCGGGATCAGCGGCACCAACGCCCACCTGATCATCGAACGGGTCGAAACACCGGAGCCCGAGGCACTTCCGCCCGCGCCGGACTCGGATAATGCCGTGCCGGTCCTGGTTTCCGGCAGGTCGGCCGAGGCGTTGCGGGCGCAGGCCGAGCAGCTCGCGTCGTACGTCGAGAGCAGGCCCGGCCTGCGCCTGGCCGACGTGGCGTTCTCCATGGCCACCGCGCGCTCGTCGTTCGAATACAGGGCGGCCGTCGTGGCCACCGACCTCGCGGAAGCGGCCTCCGGCCTGCGGGCACTGGCAGAGGACCGGCCGGGCGCGAACGTACTGCGCGGGCCTGCCACCGCCGAGCCGAAGCCGGCGGTGTTGTTCACCGGTCAGGGGAGCCAGCGGGCCGGGATGGGCCGGGAGCTGTATGACCGGTTCCCGGTGTTCGCGCGCGCTCTGGATGAGGTGATGGCCGAGCTGGGTGGTTCGTTGCGGGAGGTGTTGTTCTCCGACTCGGAGGCGTTGGATCAGACCGGTTGGGCGCAGCCGGCGTTGTTCGCGCTGGAGACGGCGCTGTACCGGCTCGTCGAGTCGTGGGGTGTGCGACCTGAGGTGCTGGTCGGCCATTCGGTCGGGGAGATCACCGCCGCGCATGTGGCCGGGGTGTTGTCGCTTAAGGACGCGTGCACTCTGGTCGCGGCGCGGGCGCGGTTGATGCAGGCGCTTCCTGCGGGTGGGGCGATGGTGGCGGTTCAGGCCGCCGAGGAGGACGTCGCCGCTCTGCTGGTCGGGCGCGAGGCCGAGGTGTCGATCGCGGCGGTGAACGGCCCGGCCTCCACTGTGATCTCCGGTGTTGAGCAGGCCGTTCTTGAGGTGGCCGAGGCGCTGGGGGTGAAGTCGCGGCGGTTGCGGGTGTCGCATGCGTTCCATTCGCCGTTGATGGAGCCGATGCTGGAGGAGTTCCGTGCGGTCGCCGAGACGCTGACCTACAGTCCGCCGGAGATCCCGATCGTGTCCACGTTGACCGGAGAGACAATGTGCTCGCCGGACTATTGGGTGGCGCAGGTGCGTGGCGCGGTGCGCTTCTCCGACGCCGTGCGAACGCTGCACCGCCAGGGAGTGACGGCCTACCTCGAACTCGGGCCGGACGGCGTGCTGACCGCCATGGCCCAGGACACCTTGGCCGACGCCTCGGACGCCGGCCCGGTGCTGGTGCCGGTGCTGCGCAAGGACAGGGACGAGCAGAACTCGATCATGAGCGCGCTCGCGCAACTGCACGTGCGCGGGCTGACGGTGGACTGGCAGGCGGTGCTCTCGGGCGGACGCCGGATCGACGTGCCGACGTACGCGTTCCAGCGGCAGCGCTACTGGCCCGACGGCGGCGGCTCCCAGTCGGGGAACCTGGCGGCCACGGGGTTGGCCGCCGCCGGGCACCCTCTGCTGCGAGTCGCCGTCGGGCTGGCCGACTCGGACGGCGTGCTGCTGACCGGGCGGTTGTCCCTCGCGTCGCATCCGTGGCTGGCCGACCACGCCGTGGGCGGGATGGTGCTGTTCCCCGGCACCGGTTTCCTTGAGCTGGCGGTACGGGCCGGTGACCAGGTCGGGTGTGACCTGGTCGAGGAGCTCACCCTGACCGCGCCCCTCGCGCTCGGTGAGCGGGATGCCGTCGCGGTGCAGGTGTGGGTGGGGTCGGCAGCGGAGTCGGGCCGCCGTAATTTGAGCATCTACGCCCGCCCTGCCGAGGCCGCCGAGGACGAGCCGTGGGTGCGGCACGCCACTGGTGTGCTGGCTTCCGGGTCGCGCGCCGATGACGGCTTCGACACGACGGTGTGGCCGCCAAGGGACGCCACACCCATCGAACTGGACGGCCTGTACGACCGGCTGGCCGAGGGCGGGTTCCGCTACGGGCCGGTGTTCCAGGGGCTGCGCGCGGTCTGGCAGCGAGATGGCGAGGTGTTCGCCGAGGTCGTCCTGCCCGAACAGGCGGCGTCGAGCGCGGGCTCGTACGGGATGCATCCGGCTCTGCTGGACGCGGCGCTGCACGCGGTGAGCTTCGCCGGGCTGGACGACGCCGAAGGCGGCCGGATGCCGTTCTCCTGGGGCGAGGTGTGCCTGCACGCCGGCGGCGCGTCGGCGCTGCGGGTCCGGCTGGCGAGAACCGGCGGCGACACGATCTCGGTGCTCGCGGTGGACGTCGCCGGGGAGCCGGTGCTGTCGGCGCGCTCACTGGTGCTGCGGCCGATCGCGACCGGCCAGGCCGCCCTGGGCACCGGTCGCGACCCGCTGTTCCGGCTGACCTGGACGGCGCTGCCCGAGACGTCGGCAGCGCCCGCAGATTCCGTCGAGCTGGCCTCGACCTCGGCGGCGGCGTTGGCGGCATTGGAAACCGTGCCGGAGGTCGTGACCGTCGCGGTCGGCTCCGCCGGATCCGGCGACGTGATCACCTCGGTCCACGACCTGACCGCCGAGGTGCTGGGCCTGCTTCAATCCTGGCTGGCCGATGAGCGTTGCCGGCGTTCCCGGCTGGTGTTCGTGACCACGGGTGCCGTCGCGGCGGGCGAGGGCGAAACCGTGTCGGACCTGGCGGCCGCCGCGGTGTGGGGTTTGGTGCGGTCGGCGCAGTGGGAGGAGCCCGGCCGGTTCGCGCTCGTCGATGTGGACGAGCCGCCGCTGCCGGGGATGCTCGCGTTGGCATTGGGCGAGCCGCAGGTGGCGATACGCGAGGGTGGCGTGCGCGTACCCCGCCTGGCCCGGGTTCCGCTCGGCGGAGACCAGGACCGGGCATGGGACCCCGAGGGCACGGTACTCATCACTGGCGGGACCGGTGGTCTGGGCGCGTTGTTCGCACGGCATGTGGTGACCGAGCGTGGCGCGCGGCGTCTGCTCCTGGCCAGTCGCCGAGGCCAGGAGGCTCCCGGGGCTCTGGAGCTGCGCGCCGAACTGCTCGCGCACGGCTCCGAGGTCGAGATCGTCGCCTGCGACGTGGCCGACCGGGATCAGGTGGCGTCCCTGCTGGCCGGGGTGGATCCGGCGCACCCGCTGACCGCGGTGATCCACACCGCCGGCGTGCTGGCCGACGGCACGATCTCGTCAATGACCGCGGACGGCCTGGACACGGTGCTGCACCCCAAGGCGGACGCCGCCTGGCACCTGCACGAACTCACCCAGGACCTGGACCTCGCGGCGTTCGTGCTCTTCTCCTCCCTCGCCGGGGTGATGGGCAACGCCGGCCAGGGCAACTACGCGGCGGCCAACGCGTTCCTCGACGCGCTGGCCCAGCAGCGGCGGGCCGCCGGACTGCCCGCACTCTCGCTGGCCTGGGGAGCCTGGAACCAGGACGCCGGAATGACCAGCACGCTGGACGACACCGACATGCGCCGGATGGCGCGCGCGGGCATGCCGCCGCTGCTGTTGGAGCAGGGTCTCGCCCTGTTCGAGGCCGCTACCGCGCTGGAGCATGCGCTGCTGATCCCGGTCCGCCTTGAGCTGCCGGCCCTGCGGGCGCAGGGCGAGGTGCCGGCATTGTTGCGCGGGCTGGTGCGGGGCGGTCGGCGGTCGGCGGCGTCCGGGTCTGTGGTGGCCGCGACGTTGTTGCAGCGGCTGGCCCCGCTGGAGGCCGTTGAACGTGCCGAGGTTTTGGTGGACGTGGTACGTACCGAGGTGGCGATGGTGCTCGGCCACGCTTCCCCGGAGACGGTGGAGGTGCGGCGGGAGTTTCGTGAGCTGGGCTTCGACTCGCTCACCGCAGTGGAACTGCGTAACCGGCTGAACTCGGTGACCGGGCTGCGGTTGCCGTCCACGCTGGTGTTCGACTATCCGACGCCTTCGGTGCTGGCGGAGTTCCTGCTGGCCGAGCTGCTCGGCGAGCACGCCGACGCGATCATCCCCACAGCCGTCCTGCCGGTGGCGGACGACCCCATCGTGATCGTGGGCATGGCGTGCCGCTACCCCGGTGGGGTCGCCTCGCCGGAGGACCTGTGGCGGCTGGTCACCGAGGGCGCGGACGCGATCACCCCCTTCCCGACGACGCGCGGCTGGAGCCGTGACACGTTCTATCCGGGCACCGAGGGCCAAGCCGTCAACTACGTCCAGGCGGGCGGCTTCCTGCACGAGGCCGGCGAATTCGACCCCGGGTTCTTCGGGATCTCGCCGCGCGAGGCGCTGGCGATGGACCCGCAGCAGCGGCTGCTTCTCGAGGTGACCTGGGAGGCCGTCGAGCGCTCCGGGATCGACCCGGTCTCGTTGCGCGGCAGCCACACGGGTGTGTTCGCCGGGGTCATGTACCACGACTACGCCAACAGCATGCCCTTCCCGGCGGACGTGCTGGGCTTCATGGGAACCGGCACGGCCGGAAGCGTCGCGACCGGCCGCCTGTCGTACACGCTGGGGTTGGAAGGCCCTGCGGTGACGGTGGACACCGCGTGTTCGTCCTCCCTGGTGGCATTGCACCTGGCCGCGCAGGCGCTGCGCGGCGGTGACTGTTCGCTGGCGCTGGCCGGCGGGGTCACCGTGATGGCCACCCCGGGGCCGTTCATCGACTTCACGGGGCAGGGCGGGCTGGCCGGTGACGGCCGGTGCAAGTCCTACTCCGACGCGGCCGACGGCGCGGGCTGGGCCGAGGGCGTGGGCATGCTGGTGCTGGAGCGGCTCTCGGACGCGCGCCGCAACGGGCATCAGGTCCTGGCGGTAGTGCGAGGTTCTGCGGTCAATCAGGACGGCGCTTCCAACGGTCTGACCGCGCCGAACGGTCCGTCTCAGCAGCGGGTGATCCGCCAGGCGCTGGCCGGGGCCCGGCTTTCTGGGTCCGAGGTGGACGCGGTGGAGGGGCACGGGACCGGTACGACGCTGGGTGACCCGATCGAGGCTCAGGCGTTGCTGGCGACCTATGGTCAGGATCGGGAGCAGCCGTTGTTGCTGGGGTCGATCAAGTCGAACATCGGTCACACGCAGGCGGCGGCGGGTGTCGCGGGTGTGATCAAGATGGTCATGGCTATGCGGCATGGCGTGCTGCCTCGGACGTTGCACGTGGACGAGCCGTCCTCGCACGTGGACTGGGCCTCTGGCGCGGTGGAGTTGCTGACGGAGTCGGTGGAGTGGCCGGAGGTTGGGCGGCCGCGTCGGGTGGGTGTGTCGTCGTTCGGGATCAGCGGCACGAATGCGCATGTGATCATCGAGCAGGGGCCGCAGGCGGTTGTGGAGGAGCGGGAGCCTGTCGGTGGCGTGGTGCCGTGGGTGGTGTCGGCGAAATCCGAGGAGGCGCTGCAGGCCCAGGTGGGTCGGCTGGTGTCGCATGTTGATGCCTATAGCGATCTGGATGTGGGTTTCTCGCTGGCGACGACGCGGTCTTTGTTTGAGCACCGTGCGGTGGTGGTCGGCGGGGATCGGGAGGAACTGCTTGCCGGGCTGGCTTCAGGGGCGGTCCGGGGTGTGGCCGATGTTGAGGGTCGGATGGTGTGGGTGTTCCCTGGCCAGGGCGCTCAGTGGGTGGGGATGGGTGCGGCGCTGCTGGAGGAGTCGGCGGTGTTCGCGGCGCGGATGGCGGAGTGTGCGGCGGCTTTGGAGCCCTTCGTGGACTGGTCGCTGCTGGATGTGGTTCGGGGCGCGCAGGGGCTGGATCGGGTGGATGTGGTTCAGCCGGTGTCGTTTGCGGTGATGGTGTCGCTGGCGGCGGTGTGGGAGTCCCTCGGTCTGCGGCCGGACGCGGTGGTCGGACATTCCCAGGGTGAGATTGCCGCTGCGGTGGTGGCCGGGGCGCTCTCTCTGCAGGATGGCGCGCGGGTGGTGGCGTTGCGCAGTCGCCTGATCGGTGAGCGGTTGGCTGGTCGTGGGGCGATGGCGTCGGTGGCGTTGCCGGTGGAGCAGGTGCGGGAACGGTTGGACGGCCGGGTGTCGGTGGCGGCGGTGAACGGGCCGGGGTCGGTGGTGGTCTCGGGTGAGGCCACGGCGGCTGAGGACCTGGTCGAGCGACTGAGCGGGGAGGGGGTGCGGGTTCGCAGGATCGCGGTGGACTACGCCTCGCACTCAGCCCAGGTGGACGAGATCCGTGACGAACTGGCCGAGACACTGGCGGAAGTGGCACCGACCGGCGTGCGGGTGCCGATGTTGTCCACGGTGACCGGCGAGTGGGTGCAGGGGCCGGAGCTGGATGGCGGCTACTGGTGCGACAACCTGCGGCGCACGGTGTCTTTCGGCCCGGCGATCGAGCAGTTGCTGGAGCAACGGCATCGCGTGTTCGTGGAAGTGAGTCCGCATCCGGTGCTGACGGTTGGCGTCAGCGAATGCGTGGACAAGGCCGATGTCGTCGCGGTGGTGGGCGGGACGTTGCGCCGCGATGAGGGCGGCCTGGACCGGGTGCTGCTGTCGGCAGCCGAGCTGTTCGTCCGTGGTGTGAACGTGGACTGGCGGCAGGCGCTGCAAGGCGGGCGGCGGATCGACCTGCCCACTTACGCCTTCCAGCACCAGTGGTACTGGCCCGCTCGGGCGGGTTCCCAAGTGGGCAACGTGGCAGCGGCCGGGCTGGCGGTGGCGGGTCATCCGCTGCTGGGTGCGGCGGTGGGCCTGGCCGACTCGGACGGGATGTTGCTGACTGGGCGGTTGTCGCTCGCGTCGCATCCGTGGCTGGCTGATCATTCGGTGGCGGGGATGGTGTTCTTCCCCGGTACCGGTTTCCTGGAGCTGGCGATCCGGGCGGGCGATCAGGTCGGCTGCGATCGGGTCGAGGAGCTGACGCTGACCGCGCCGCTGGTGCTGGGCGAGGACGACGCGGTGGCGGTCCAGGTCGCGGTGGGTGCGCCCGAGGAGACCGGCCGCCGAGCCTTGAGCGTCTATTCGCGTCCGGCCGAGGCCGGTGACGATGTGCCGTGGGTGCAACACGCCACCGGCACCCTGGCCACGGACAGCCAGGCCGCCGAACCGTTCGACACGGCTGTGTGGCCGCCGGCCGGTGCGACCCCGGTCGAGCTGGCCGGTGTGTACGACGAGCTGGCTACTCGCGGGCTGGGATATGGTCCGGCGTTCCAGGGGCTACGGGCGGTCTGGCAGCGAGACAGTGAGGTGTTCGCCGAGGTCGCGCTGCCCGAACAGGTCGGTGACGCGGCTTCGTTCGGTGTGCATCCGGCCCTGCTGGACGCGGCGCTGCACGCGGTCATGTTCGCCGGGCTAGAGGTGGCCGAGGGCGCTTGGTTGCCGTTCTCCTGGCAGGAAGTGTGCCTGTACGCGGGCGGAGCGGGACTCTTGCGGGTCCGCCTGGCCAAGTCGGCTGAGGACGCGGTGTCGCTGACGGCGGTTGATCGGGAAGGGCAGTCGGTGCTGTCGGCGCGCTCGTTGACCGTGCGCCCGTACACCGACCAGCTCGCCGGCGCGAGCGGTGGCCGCGGTGTCGAGCGGGACTCGCTGTTCGGCCTGGACTGGATCGCGCTGCCGGAAACCCCGGGCGCGGAGACCGCTGTGAGCATGATCGAGCTGAGCACGGACCTCGCCTTGCTGGACCCGGTGCCGGACGTGGTCATGGTCACCGTCGGGTCGGCCGACGCCGAGAGCGTGGTGGAGTCGGCTCATGAGCTGGTCACCTCCGTTCTCGGCCTGCTCCAGCGGTGGTTGGCCGATGAGCGGTTCGCTGCCTCCCGGTTGGTGTTTGTCACGCGGGGTGCGATGGCGGCTCGGGATGGTGATGTGGTCACTGATCTTGGGGCTGCTGCGGTGTGGGGTTTGGTGCGGTCGGCGCAGTGGGAGGATCCGGGCCGGTTTGTGCTGGTCGATGTTGATGGGGATGTGCCGTCGTCGGTGCTGGCTTCTGGTGAGTCGCAGGTGGCGGTTCGTGAGGGCGCGGTATGGGTGCCGCGTCTGGCCCGGGTGACACCGTCTGAAGAGGTTCAGGAGTGGGATCCGGAAGGCACGGTTCTGATCACTGGCGGCACGGGTGGTTTGGGTGCCCATCTGGTTCGGCATTTGGTGGCTGAGCGTGGTGTGCGGCGTCTGCTGTTGACCAGCCGGCGGGGTTTGGATGCTCCGGGCGCGGTGGAGTTGCAGGCCGAGCTGATCGCGCATGGCGTCGAGGTTGAGGTTGCGGCGTGTGATGTGGCGGATCGGGGTCAGGTGGCGGCGTTGCTGGCCGGTGTTGATCGGCTGACTGCGGTGGTTCACACGGCGGGTGTGCTGGAGGATGCGACGATCCCGTCGTTGACGCCGGAGCGGCTGGAGGCGGTGTTGCGGCCGAAGGTGGACGCGGCCTGGTATCTGCATGAGCTGACCAAGGACCTCGATCTGGCGGCGTTCGTCATGTATTCGTCCTTGTCGGGTGTGATGGGTTCCGCCGGGCAGGGCAACTACGCGGCGGCGAACACCTTCCTCAACGCGTTGGCCGAGTCGCGCCGCTCCCAGGGATTGCCCGCGCAGTCGCTGGCCTGGGGTGCGTGGACTCAGGACGCCGGAATGACCGGACAGTTGAGCGACGCTGACATGTTGCGGATCACTCGTACGGGAATGCCGCCGTTGTCGGTGGAGCAGGGCCTGGCGCTGTTCGACGCCGCCGGGCGGGTGGACCGGTCGGTGGTGATCCCGCTCCGGGTGGAGCTCGCCGTGCTGCGCGCCCACGGCGAAGTCCCGGCATTGTTGCGCGGGCTGGTGCGGGCGGGTCGGCGGTCGGCGGCGTCCGGTTCGGTGGTGGCCGCGACGTTGTTGCAGCGGCTGGCTCCGCTGGGGGCGGCCGAGCGTACTGAGGTACTGGTGGATCTGGTACGCACCGAGGTCGCGATGGTGCTCGGGCATGCTTCGCCGGGGACCGTTGAGGTGCGGCGGGAGTTTCGTGAGCTGGGCTTCGACTCGCTTACCGCGGTGGAGTTGCGTAACCGGCTGAACGGTGTGACGGGGTTGCGGTTGCCGTCCACGCTGGTGTTCGACTACCCGACGCCTTCGGTGCTGGCGGAGTTCTTGCTGGCGGAGCTGCTCGGCGAGGACGCCGGTGTGGTCATCCCGACGTCGATTGTGCCGGTGGCGGACGATCCGATCGTGATCGTGGGCATGGCGTGCCGCTTCCCGGGTGAGGTCAACTCGCCGGAGGATCTGTGGCGACTGGTGTCCGAGGGCGGGGACGGGATCTCGGAGTTCCCGACCACGCGGGGCTGGGACCTCGGGGCGCTGTACAACCCGGACCCGGAGAGCCGGGGCACCAGCTACGTACGCGAGGGCGGCTTCTTGGGGAGCGCCACACAGTTCGACCCCGGGTTCTTCGGGATTTCGCCGCGTGAGGCGCTGGCGATGGATCCGCAGCAGCGGTTGTTGCTGGAGGCGTCATGGGAGGCGATCGAGCGCGCCCAGATCGACCCGGCCTCCCTGCGCGGCAGCCACACGGGCGTGTTCGCCGGGATCTTCTACCACGACTACGCGATGAGCGCCCAGTTCCCGCCGGAGGCGATGGGCTTCGTAGGCACCGGTACTGCGGGCAGCGTCGCGACCGGCCGGATCTCGTACGCACTGGGTCTGGAGGGCCCGGCGGTTACGGTGGACACGGCGTGCTCGTCGTCGCTGGTGGCGCTACACCTCGCGGCGCAGGCACTGCGGTCCGGTGAGTGCGGCCTGGCGCTGGCCGGCGGCGCGACCGTGATGGCCACCCCGGCGGCGTTCGTCGACTTCAGCGCTCAAGGCGGGCTCTCGCCTGATGGGCGGGCCAAGTCGTTCGCCGACGCGGCGGACGGCACCAGCTACTCCGAAGGCGTCGGCATGCTGGTGCTGGAGCGGCTGTCGGACGCCCAGCGTAATGGTCACCAGGTGCTCGCGATCGTGCGCGGCTCGGCGGTTAATCAGGATGGTGCGTCGAATGGTCTGACCGCGCCGAATGGTCCTTCGCAGCAGCGGGTGATTCGCCAGGCGCTGGCCGGGGCTGGGCTTTCTGGGTCCGAGGTGGACGCGGTGGAGGCGCACGGTACGGGTACGACGCTGGGTGACCCGATCGAGGCGCAGGCGTTGCTTGCGACCTATGGTCAGGACCGGGATCGCCCGCTGCTGCTGGGCTCGGTCAAGTCGAATATTGGTCATACGCAGGCGGCTGCGGGTGTGGCCGGTGTGATCAAGATGGTCATGGCTATGCGGCACGGCGTGCTGCCCAAGACGTTGCACGTGGACACGCCGTCCTCGCACGTGGACTGGACCTCTGGCGCGGTGGAGCTGCTGACCGAGTCGGTGGAGTGGCCGGAGGTCGGCCGGCCGCGTCGGGTGGGTGTGTCGTCGTTCGGGATCAGTGGCACGAACGCGCATGTGATCATCGAGCAGGGTCCGCTGGCAGGGGTGGAGGAGCGGGAGCCGGCCACGGGTGTGGTGCCGTGGGTGGTGTCGGCGAAGACCGAGGAGGCGCTGCAGGCTCAGGTGGGTCGGCTGGTGTCGCATGTCGATGCTTATAGCGATCTGGATGTGGGTTTCTCGCTGGCGACGACGCGGTCTTTGTTTGAGCACCGTGCGGTGGTGGTCGGCGGGGATCGGGAGGAATTGCTGGCCGGGCTGGCTTCAGGGGCGGTCCGGGGTGTGGCCGATGTTGAGGGTCGGATGGTGTGGGTGTTCCCTGGTCAGGGGGCGCAGTGGGTGGGGATGGGTGCGGCGCTGCTGGAGGAGTCGGCGGTGTTCGCGTCGCGGATGGCGGAGTGTGCGGCGGCGTTGGAGCCGTTCGTGGACTGGTCGTTGCTGGACGTGGTCCGGGGCGCGCAGGGGCTGGATCGGGTAGATGTGGTTCAGCCGGTGTCGTTTGCGGTGATGGTGTCGCTGGCGGCGGTATGGGAGTCCCTCGGTCTGCGGCCGGACGCCGTGATCGGGCACTCTCAAGGCGAGATCGCGGCGGCGGTGGTGGCGGGCGGATTGTCGTTGACCGATGGTGCGCGGGTTGTGGCCCTGCGGAGCCGCCTGATCGGTGAGCGGCTGGCTGGCGGTGGGGCGATGGCGTCGGTGGCGTTGCCGGTGGAGCAGGTGCGCGAACGGTTGGACGGCCGGGTGTCGGTGGCGGCGGTGAACGGGCCGGGGTCGGTGGTGGTCTCGGGTGAGGCCACGGCGGTTGAGGAGCTGGTCGAGCGGCTGAGCGGGGAGGGAGTGCGGGTTCGCCGGATCGCGGTGGACTACGCCTCGCACTCGGCTCAGGTGGACGAGATCCGAGATGAGCTGGCCGAGGCGCTGGCCGGGGTGCGGGCGCAGCCGGTCGGGGTGCCGATGTTGTCCACGGTGACCGGCGAGTGGGTGCAAGGGCCGGAGCTGGACGGCAGTTACTGGTGTGAGAATCTGCGTCGCACGGTGTCTTTCGCTCCGGCGATCGAGCAGTTGCTGGAGCAGCGGCATCGGGCGTTCGTCGAGGTGAGTCCGCATCCGGTGCTCACAGTCGGCGTCAGCGAATGCGTGGACAAGGCCGATGTCGTCGCGGTGGTGGGTGGGACGTTGCGTCGCGATGAGGGCGGCCTGGATCGGGTGCTGTTGTCGGCGGCTGAGCTGTTCGTCCGTGGTGTGAACGTGGACTGGCGGCAGGTGCTGCCGGGCGGACGCCGGATCGACCTGCCCACCTACGCCTTCCAACACCAGCGGTACTGGCCGAATGCCCGCCAGAGCGGCGATGCCCGCGTGCTCGGTCTGACATCGGCGAAGCATCCGCTGCTCGGCGCGGCCGTGGGCCTGGCCGACTCCGAGGGGGTGCTGCTGACGGGCCGGCTGTCGCTCTCCTCGCACCCGTGGCTGGCCGATCACGTCGTGGCGGGTTCGGTGCTGGTGCCGGGCAGCGTGTTCGTGGAGCTGGCGATCCGGGCGGGCGACCAGGTCGGCTGCGACCTGGTGGAAGAGCTGACCGTGGACGCGCCGCTGGTGCTGGACGAGCGGGACGCGGTCGCGGTGCAGGTGTCGGTGGGCGGGGCGCGGGAATCGGGCCACCGCAGCCTCAACGTCTACGCGCGTTCGGCGGAGGCGTCCGATGACACGCCGTGGGTGCGGCACGCCACCGGCACGCTCGCCACCGGAGGCCGTACCGCCGAACCGTTCGACACGGCGGTCTGGCCGCCGGCCGGCGCGACCGCGATCGAGCTGGGCGGGCTGTATGAGGACCTGACGGAGGAGGGTCTCGCCTACGGTCCGGCGTTCCGGGGGCTGCGCGCCGCCTGGCGCGGTTCCGGCGGTGAGGTCTTCGCCGAGGTGCGGTTGCCGGAGCAGGTCGGCGAGGCGGGTGCGTTCGGGTTGCACCCGGCGTTGCTGGACGCGGTGTCGCACGTGGCGCCGTTCGCCGGGCCGGACGACGCCGGGCGCCTGCCGTACTCGTGGGGTGAGGTGTGCCTGCACGCGGGCGGGGCGTCGGTGCTGCGGGTACGGGTGGTCAGGACCGACGGCGATGCGGTGTCGCTGGTCGCGGTGGACGCGACGGGTGCGCCGGTGATCTCGGCACGGTCGGTCGCGCTGCGGCCGGTACCCGCCGATGGGCTCGTCGTCTCCAGGGATGAGCTCTTCCGGGTGGAGTGGGTTGCGATAGGCGATCTGCCGGAGGCCGACCAGGCTCCGATGGCGCGGCTCGTCATGAGCCCGGGTGGCGCCGTGCAGGGGGATCTGTCTCCGCTGGTGGAGGCGGATCCCGTCCCGGAGGTGGTGCTGACGGAGATCGTGCCGGATCCGGTGGCCGGGGTGGTGGAGTCGGCGCATGCGCTGACCGCCCGCGTACTGGATCTGCTGCGACAGTGGCTGAGCGACGAACGTTGCGGCGACTCGACGATGGTGGTTGTCACCCGGAACGCGGTCGTGACCGGGGTGCGGGGCGAAGCCGCGCCCGACCCGGTCGCGGCGGCGGCACGGGGGCTTGTCCGCAGCGCCCAGTCGGAGAATCCGGGCCGGTTCGTCCTGATCGATGTGGACGGTCAGTCGTCGCAGGCTCTGCCCGGCATGTTGCCTGGGCTCCTGGCATCGGGCGAACCGCAGCTGGCAGTGCGCGAGGGTGCGATTAGGGTCCCGCGCCTGGCTCGCATGGCGCCGGCGCAGGAAGCGGAACGGCCGTGGAACCCGGACGGGACGGTACTGATCACTGGTGGCACCGGTGGTCTGGGCGCGCTGTTCGCGCGGCATGTGGTCGCCGAGCGTGGGGTACGGCGGCTGCTGCTCGCCGGCCGCCGGGGACCGGACGCTCCCGGGGCGCTGGAGCTGCGGGCCGAGCTGATCGCGCACGGCGCCGAGGTGGAGATCGCCGCCTGTGACATGGCCGACCGTGACCAGGTCATGGCCCTGCTGGCCGGGATCCCGGCCGCCCACCCGCTGACGGCGGTCATTCACACCGCCGGCGTGCTGGCCGACGGCACGATTCCCTCGCTGACCCCGGAACGGCTGGAGTCCGTGCTGCGGCCGAAGGTGGACGCCGTCTGGCATCTGCACGAGCTGACCAAGGATCTGGACCTGGCGGCGTTCGTGCTCTTCTCCTCGATGGCGGGCGTGATGGGCAACGCCGGTCAGGGCAACTACGCGGCGGCGAACGCGTTCCTGGACGCGCTGGCCGAGTCCCGGCGGGCGCAGGGGCTGGCCGGGCTGTCGCTGGCCTGGGGGCTTTGGGAGCAGGAGACCGGGATGACCGGTGGCCTGGGGGCGATCGAGCTGCGGCGGATGACGCGGGCGGGCATGCCGGCCCTGTCGGCCGCGCAGGGCCTGGCCGCCTTCGAGGCGGCTGCCGTTTCTGGCCGCGCGTCGGTGGTGGCCGCGCGGCTGGAGCTCGCGGCCCTGCGCATGGCCGGTCACGTGCCGCACCTGATGCGGGGCCTGGTGCGGGTGGGCCGCCGGGCGGCGGTTTCCGTCTCGGCGGGCGGGGATTCGGAGCTGGCGCGGCGCCTGGCCGGGCTGGGTGAGGGTGAACAGGTCCGGGTGGTGGCGGAGCTGGTACGCGCACAGGCCGCCGCCGTACTCGGGCACGCCGACTCCGCGGCGGTGGAGGTGCGGCGGGAGTTCCGTGAGCTGGGCTTCGACTCGCTCACTGCGGTGGAGCTGCGCAACCGGCTGAACGCGGCGACGGGGTTGAGGTTGCCGGCGACGCTGGCGTTCGACTACCCGACGCCGGTGGTGCTGGCGCAGTTCCTGGTGTCGGAGCTGCTGGGCCGGCAGGAGGCGTCCAGTGTGGTGGCCGGACCGGGGGTTGTGGTTGCGGATGATCCCGTGGTGATCGTGGGGATGAGCTGCCGGTTCCCGGGTGGGGTGGATTCGCCGGAGGATCTGTGGCGATTGCTGGTCGAGGGTGAGGATGCGATCTCGCCGGTTCCGGCTGATCGGGGCTGGGATCTGGAGATGTTGTCCGGTAACGGGCTCGACGTGCAGGGCGGGTTCCTGGCGGACGTGGCCGGGTTCGACGCCGGGTTCTTCGGGATCTCGCCGCGCGAGGCGCTGGCGATGGATCCGCAGCAGCGGTTGCTGCTGGAGGGGGTGTGGCAGGCGGTCGAGCGGGCCGGGATCGACCCCGTTTCGCTGAAGGGCAGCCCGACCGGGGTCTTCGTGGGTACGAACGGCCAGGACTACGCGAGCCTGGTCATGAACGCCGAGGCCGATGTGCAGGGGCATGCCATCACCGGTATGGCGGCCAGTGTGTTGTCCGGTCGGCTGTCGTACACGCTGGGCTTGGAGGGTCCGGCGGTGACGGTGGACACGGCGTGTTCGTCGTCGCTGGTGGCGCTGCACATGGCGGCGCAGGCGCTGCGGTCGGGTGAATGCTCGCTGGCGCTGGCGGGTGGTGTGACGGTGATGACCACCCCGCTCGGCTTCATCGGGTTCGCCGCGCAAGGGGGATTGGCCCCTGACGGCCGGTGCAAGGCGTTCGCCGACGCCGCCGACGGCACGACCTGGTCTGAGGGTGTGGGCGTGCTGGTGCTGGAGCGGCTGTCGGACGCCCAGCGCCACGGCCACCAGGTGCTGGCGGTCGTGCGGGGTTCTGCGGTTAATCAGGATGGTGCGTCGAATGGTCTGACCGCGCCGAATGGTCCTTCGCAGCAGCGAGTGATCCGGCAGGCCCTGGCCAGTGCCGGTCTGTCCCCGGACGGGGTGGACGCGGTGGAGGCGCACGGTACCGGTACGACGTTGGGTGACCCGATCGAGGCGCAGGCGCTGCTTGCCACCTATGGCAAGGACCGGGATCGTCCGCTTCTGCTTGGGGCCGTCAAGTCGAACCTCGGTCACACACAGGCGGCTGCGGGTGTGGCCGGTGTGATCAAGATGGTGCTGGCGCTGGAGAACGGAGTGCTGCCCAGGACGCTGCATGTGGACGAGCCGTCCTCGCACGTGGATTGGGCCTCTGGCGCGGTCGAGCTGCTGACCGAGCCGGTGGAGTGGCCGAAGAATGGTCATCCGCGTCGGGCGGGGGTGTCGTCGTTCGGGATCAGCGGCACCAACGCGCACGTGATCTTGGAGCAGGGGCCGCAGGTCGCCGTGGAGGAGCGGGAACCGGTCGGTGGTGTGGTGCCGTTGCTGGTGTCCGCGAGGACGGAGGAGGCGTTGCGGGCGCAGGCCGGGCGGCTGGCGTCTCACCTGAGCACCGATCTGGGGTTGGCCGACGTCGCGTTCTCACTGGCCACGACGCGGTCGGCGTTCGAGCATCGTGCGGTGGTGCTGGCGGGCGATCGTGAGGGTGCGCTCGCCGGTCTGGGTGCGGTGGCGGAGAACCGTCCGGGTGCCGGTGTCGTGCGGGGTATCGCTGGGACGGAGCCGAGGCTGGCGGTGTTGTTCACCGGTCAGGGGAGCCAGCTGGCGGGGATGGGCCGGGAGTTGTATGACCGGTTCCCGGTGTTCGTCGAGGCTCTGGATGAGGTGATCGCGGAGCTGGATCCGTTGTTGGAGGGGTCGCTGCGGGAGGTTTTGTTCTCCGATTCGGAGGCGTTGGATCAGACGGGGTGGGCGCAGCCGGCGTTGTTCGCGCTGGAGACGGCCCTGTTCCGGCTGATCGGCGTTCGGCCGGAGGTGCTGGCCGGTCACTCGATCGGGGAGATCACCGCGGCGCATGTGGCCGGGGTGCTGTCGCTGGCCGATGCGTGCGTTCTGGTGGCGGCGCGGGCGCGGTTGATGCAGGCGCTTCCTGCGGGTGGGGCGATGGTGGTCGTGCAGGCCGCGGAAGAGCAGGTCGCCGGGCTACTGGTCGGGCGGGAGCACGAGGTCTCGATTGCGGCGGTGAACGGCCCGGCCTCCACCGTGATCTCCGGCGTCGAGCAGGCTGTCCTTGAGGTGGCCGATGCGCTGGGGGTGAAGTCGCGGCGGTTGCGAGTCTCGCACGCGTTCCACTCGCCGCTGATGGACCCGATGCTGGAAGACTTCCGCACCCTGGCGAGCAGGCTCACCTACAACCCGCCGCAGATCCCGATCGTGTCCACTCTTACCGGTGAGCCGGCCACGGCCGAGCAGTTGTGCTCCCCGGACTACTGGGTGGACCAGGTGCGCGGCGCGGTTCGCTTCGCCGACGCCGTTCGAGCGCTGCGTGCGCAAGGCGTACGGGCTTGTCTGGAGTTGGGTCCTGATGGGGTGCTGACCGCGATGGCCGCCGACATCGTGGACCCGGAGGTGGCGCTGGTATCGGCGCTGCGCAGGGATCGGGACGAGCACGAGGCCGTCACCGAGGCGCTGGCCCGCCTGCACGTGCATGGCGTGCCGGTGAACTGGGAGACCGTGCTGCCGCGCGGGCGCCGGGTCGAGCTGCCCACCTACGCCTTCCAGCACGAGCGATACTGGCCGGAGCCCGGCGTACCCGCCAGGAGCGCAGCCGGGGCCGATCCGGTGGACGCGGAGTTCTGGGCCACCATCGAGCGCGAGGACATCCGGTCCCTCGCGGCACGCCTGGACGTGGAGCAGGAGACGCTCGGCGCGGTGCTGCCGGCGCTGACCTCGTGGCGGCGGACCCGACGGGAGACCTCCGTCGCCGACTCCTGGCGATACCGCGTCATCTGGAAGCCGCTGACCAGCGTCTCGGCCGCCGTCGTGCCCGGCTCCTGGTTGCTGGTCGTGCCCGCCGAGCTGGCGGGCGACGCCTGGGTGGAGTCCGTGGCGGAGGTCTTCGGGCCGTCGGCCGTACGGCTGGAGGTGTTCGCGCAGGACCGGGCCGCGCTCGCCGAGCAGGTACGTGAGCGCCTTGGCACCGGAGCGGAACCGGCCGGAGTGGTGTCGTTGCTGGCGCTGCGTGAGGCGGAGGTCTCGGACGGGCCGACGCTGACGACGACCCTGTTGCAGGCGCTCGGCGACGCCGGTGTCGAGGCGCCGTTGTGGTGCGTCACGAAGGGCGCGGTCTCGACCGGCCGGTCCGACACGGCGCCGAGCCCCGCCCAGGCCGGAGTATGGGGACTTGGCAGAGTGGCCGCGCTGGAGCACCCCCACCGGTGGGGCGGCCTGATCGACCTTCCCCAGGTGCTGGACCAGCGGGTGGTGACCTGGCTGGCGGGGGTGCTCACCGTGCCCGGCGCGGAGGACCAGGTGGCGATCCGCCCGACCGGCGTCTACGGCCGCAGGCTCGCCCATGCCCCGCACCGCGGCACCGAGGCCACGCCGAGCCCGCGCGGCACGGTCCTGATCACCGGTGGCACGGGCGCGCTCGGCGCTCACGTGGCCCGGTGGCTGGCCGCCCAGGGCGTCGAACGTCTCGTACTCACCAGCAGGCGGGGAATGGACGCCGCCGGAGCGGCCGAGCTGCGCGACGAGCTCACCACGCTGGGCGCCCAGGTCACCGTCGCCGCGTGCGACGCGGCCGACGCGGACGCGCTCGCCGCCGTACTGGCCGGCATCCCGGCCGAGCACCCGCTGACCGGGGTCGTGCACGCCGCCGGCATCAGCCCGGCCAGCAGCCTGGACGGGCTGGACGCCGCCGAGCTCGCCGAGGTCATGCGGGCCAAGGTCGTCGGCGCGCTGAACCTCGACGCGCTGCTGGGCGACCGCGAACTCGACTTCTTCGTCCTGTTCTCCTCGATCGCCGCCGTGTGGGGCAGCGGCGGCCAGGCCGCCTACGCCGCCGCCAACGCCTGCCTCGACGCCCTCGCCGAACGGCGGCGGGCCCGCGGAGCCGCGGCGACTTCGGTGGCGTGGGGCCCGTGGGCCGGGGACGGCATGGCCGCCGCCGACGGGGCACAGGACTACCTGTCCCGGCGTGGCGTACGGGCGATGGCGGCGGAGACGGCCGTCACCGCGCTGTGGCGGGCGGTCGTGCAGCGCGATGCGAGCGTGGCGGTCGCGGACATCGCCTGGGAGCGGTTCGCCCCGACGTTCACGGCCGTACGGCAGAGCGCGCTGCTCGGCGACCTGCCGGAGGTGCTGAGCCTGGCCGAGGCGCGCCGTGCCGTACGGGAAGGAGAGCGGTCGGCCGCCACCGAGCTGCGGGAACGGCTAACGGAACTGACGGCGGACGAACGGACGCAGAACCTGCGTGACCTGGTCCGCGAGCAGGTGGCCATGGTGCTGCGGCATCCCGGCACGGAAACGATCGGGACCGAGCGGGCCTTCAAGGACCTCGGGTTCGACTCGCTGACCGCCGTCGAACTCCGCAACGCGCTCCAGTCCGCGACCGGCCTGAACCTGTCGGCGACGATGGTCTTCGACTATCCGACGCCGGCCGTCCTGGCCGACCACCTGCTGGCCGAGCTGCTGGGCGAGCAGGCACCGGCCGGGGGGCCGGCGGTGGTGGCGCCGGTGGCGGACGACCCGATCGTGATCGTGTCGATGGCCTGCCGCTATCCGGGCGGGGTGAGCTCTCCCGAGGACCTGTGGCGGCTGGTCGCCGACGGCCAGGACGCCATCTCCCCGCTGCCACGGGACCGGGGCTGGCAGGCGCGCGGCGAACTGGACTTCCAGGGCGGATTCCTCTCCGACGCGGCCGAGTTCGACCCCGCGTTCTTCGGGATCTCGCCGCGTGAGGCGCTGGCGATGGACCCGCAGCAGCGGTTGTTGCTTGAGGTGTCGTGGGAGGCGTTCGAGCGGGCCGGGATCGACCCGGTGTCGCTGCGCGGCAGCCGTACCGGCGTGTTCGCCGGGGTGATCTACCACGACTACGGGACGAGCGCCGAGTTCCCGCCGGACGCGATGACCTTCGTCAGCAACGGCAGCGCGGGGAGCGTCGTCACCGGTCGTGTCGCTTACGCGTTGGGCCTGGAAGGGCCGGCGGTGACGGTGGACACCGCGTGCTCGTCGTCGCTGGTGGCGATGCACATGGCGGCGCAGGCCCTGCGGTCGGGTGAGTGCTCGCTGGCGCTGGCGGGTGGCGTGACGGTGATGGCGTCGCCGCTGGTGTTCGTCGATTTCAGCGGTCAGGGCGGGCTGGCTGCTGACGGTCGTTGCAAGGCGTTCTCCGATGCGGCGGACGGTACGACCTGGTCCGAGGGTGTGGGCTTGGTGGTGCTGGAGCGGCTGTCGGACGCGCAGCGCAACGGGCATCAGGTTCTGGCGGTCATGCGTGGTTCTGCGGTCAACCAGGACGGTGCGTCGAACGGTCTGACCGCGCCGAACGGTCCTTCACAGCAGCGGGTGATCCGGCAGGCGCTGGCGGCTGCGGGTTCCACCCCTGATGGGGTGGATGCGGTCGAGGCGCACGGTACGGGTACGACGCTGGGTGACCCGATCGAGGCTCAGGCGTTGCTGGCGACGTATGGTCAGGATCGTGATCGGCCGTTGTTGCTGGGGTCGATCAAGTCGAACATCGGTCATACGCAGGCGGCTGCGGGTGTCGCGGGTGTGATCAAGATGGTCATGGCGATGCGGCATGGTGTGCTGCCTCGGACGCTGCATGTGGACGAGCCGTCGTCGCACGTGGAGTGGGCCTCTGGTGCGGTGGAGCTGCTGAGGGAGCCGGTGGAGTGGCCGGAGGTCGGGCGTTCGCGCCGGGTGGGTGTTTCGTCGTTCGGGGTCAGTGGCACCAACGCGCACCTGATCCTGGAGCAGGGGCCGGGGACAGCGCAGACCGAGTCGTTCGTGCCGGCCACGGCTGTGGTGCCGTGGGTGGTGTCGGGCAAGTCGGAGGAGGCGCTGCGGGGTCAGGCGGGTCGGTTGGCTTCGCATGTTGACGCGCTGAGTGATCTGGATGTGGGTTTCTCGCTGGTGACGACGCGGTCTCTGTTCGAGCATCGTGCGGTGGTGGTCGGCGGAGACCGCGAAGGACTGCTGGCGGGCCTGGAAGCGGTCCAGGCCGGAGGGCCGGGAGTGGTCCGGGGTGTGGCCGACGTCGAGGGCCGGATGGTGTGGGTGTTCCCCGGCCAGGGCGCGCAGTGGGTGGGCATGGGCGCGGCGCTGTTGGAGGAGTCGGGGGTGTTCGCGGCGCGGATGGCGGAGTGCGCGGCGGCTTTGGAGCCGTTCGTGGACTGGTCATTGCTGGACGTGGTCCGGGGCGCGCAAGGGCTGGATCGGGTGGATGTCGTCCAGCCGGTGTCGTTCGCGGTGATGGTGTCGCTGGCTGCGGTGTGGGAGTCGCTGGGCCTTCGCCCGGACGCCGTGGTCGGCCACTCTCAAGGTGAGATCGCGGCAGCGGTGGTGGCGGGTGGATTGTCGTTGTCCGATGGCGCGCGGGTGGTGGCCCTGCGGAGCCGTCTGATCGGTGAGCGGCTGTCCGGTCGTGGCGTGATGTTGTCGGTGATGGCCGGGGCGGAGCAGGTCCGCCAAGTATTGGCCGAGGAAGGGTTGCTGGATCGGTTGGCGGTCGCGGCGGTGAACGGGCCCCGGGTGGTGACGGTGGCCGGTGACCCTGACGCGATGCGGCTGCTGGAGCGGCGTCTGTCGGCCGATGGGGTGATGCGCCTTCAGCTGGCCGGAGCGGACTTCGCTGCGCATTCGCCGCAGGTTGAGGTGTTGCGAGAGGAGTTGCTGGCGGCTTTGGCGCCTGTGGCGCCGCGCACCGCTCAGGTGCCGATGTTGTCGACGGCGACCGGGCAGTGGTTGGACGGTACGGAGTTGGATGCGGGCTACTGGTACGAGAACGTGCGCGGCACGGTGGAGTTCGGGCCTGCGATTGAGCGGTTGCTGGAGGAGCGGTATCGGGCGTTCGTTGAGGTGGGTCCGCATCCGCTGTTGATGCTGGGGATTGAGCAGGCGGTGGACGCGGCGGATGTCACCGCGGTGGTGGCCGGGACGTTGCGTTCCGGTGAGGGTGGGCTGCACCGGGTGCTGACGTCGGCGGCTGAGTTGTTCGTCCGCGGTGTGCGGGTGGACTGGCAGAACGTGCTGGAAGGCGGTTGCCGGGTCGCACTGCCGACGTACGCGTTCCAGCGTCAGAGGTTCTGGCCGGGGCCGCGACGGGGCGGCGATGCTGGTGCCCTTGGTCAGGCGGCGACGGGGCATCCGCTGCTGGGTGCGGCTGTGGGGTTGGCCGGTTCGGATGGGGTGCTGCTGACGGGGCGCTTGTCGCTCGCCTCGCAGCCGTGGCTGGCTGATCATGTGGTGGCGGGTTCGGTCGTGGTGCCGGGCAGCCTGTTCGTGGAGCTGGCGATCCGGGCGGGTGACCAGGTCGGCTGTGACCTGGTGGAAGAGCTCACCTTGGATGCGCCGCTGGTGCTGGGCGAGCATGAGGCGGTCGCGGTGCAGGTGTCGGTCGAAGAGGCGCAGGAGTCGGGTCGCCGGACGGTGAACGTCTACGCGCGTTCCACCGATGACGTGCCGTGGGTGCGGCATGCCACGGGTGTGCTGTCGGCCGGTGGTGTGGACGCGGGGTCGTTCGATGCGGCGGTGTGGCCGCCGGCCGGGGCGTCCGCGATCGAGCTGGACGGGCTGTATGAGGACCTGGCGGAATACGGGCCTGCGTTCCAGGGGCTGAGGGCTGCTTGGCGGGGGGCGGACGGTGTGGTGTTCGCTGAGGTTGAGCTGCCGGAGCAGGTGTCGGGGGCCGGATTCGGGCTGCACCCGGCGTTGCTGGATGCGGCGCTGCATGCGGTGAGCTTTGCCGGGCTGAATGCGACTGATCGCAGCCGGATTCCGCTGTCATGGGGTGAAGTGTGCTTGCACGCGTCCGGTGCGTCGGTGCTGCGGGTGCGGTTGGTGCGGACGGGTGGCGAGTCGGTGTCGCTGGTGGCGGTGGACGCGTCTGGTGCGTCGGTGGTGTCGGCTGGGTCGGTGACGCTGCGGCCGGTTCCGGCCGAGTGGGCTGCGGCGGGGTCTTCTGGTCGGGATGCGTTGTTCGGGGTGGAGTGGGTTCCGGCGAGTCTGCCGGTGGCCGAGCCGGTGCCGGTCGCCGTGCTGGGCATCGAGACCGCTGGGGAATCTGCGCCGGTATATGAGGATCTGCTGTCGTTGGCCGGGGCCGATCGGGTGCCGGGCGTGGTGGTGGCACAGGTGGTGTCGGATCCGGCGGTCGGGGCGGCAGAGTCGGCGCATGTGTTGACCGCTCGCGTGCTCGCCCTGTTGCAAGAGTGGCTGGCCGACGACCGGTTGGCTGATTCGCGGCTGGTGGTGGTGACTCGGGGCGCGGTCGCGGTGGGTGATGGTGAGGCGGTCGCCGATCTGGCGGGTGCGGCGGTGTGGGGTTTGGTGCGGTCGGCGCAGTCGGAGAATCCGGGCCGGTTTGTGCTGGTGGATGTCGATGAGGGTTCGGTGCCGGCTGAGGTGCTGGCCTCTGGTGAGCCGCAGGTGGCGGTGCGCAGGAGTGAGGTGAGTGTTCCTCGGCTGATGCGGGTGCGGCCGGATTCCGAGGCCGTTGGGGTGTGGGATCCGGAGGGGACGGTGTTGATCACCGGGGGTACCGGTGGTCTGGGTGCGTTGTTCGCGCGGCATGTGGTGGCCGAGCGCGGCATCAGGCATCTGCTGTTGACCAGTCGGCGGGGTCTGGAGGCTCCGGGTGCGGTGGAGTTGCGGGCCGAGCTGATCGCGCACGGCGCTGAGGTGGAGATTGTCGCCTGTGACGTCTCCGATCGTGATCAGGTGGTGTCTCTGCTGGCTGGAGTGGATTCGGATCATCCGTTGACGGCGGTGATTCACACGGCTGGTGTGCTGGCCGACGGCACGATCCCGTCGCTGACGGCGGAGGGGCTGGGGTCGGTGTTGCGGCCGAAGGTGGACGCCGCGTGGCATCTGCATGAGCTGACCCGGGACCTGGACCTGGCCGGGTTCGTGGTGTTCTCTTCCTTCGCCGGAGTGATCGGCAACGCGGGTCAGGGCAACTACGCGGCGGCGAACACGTTCCTGGACGCGCTCGTTCAGTCGCGTCGTGCTGCGGGTCTGCCGGGCCTGTCGCTGGCTTGGGCGTTGTGGGCGCAGGAAACCGGGATGAGCAGCGGGTTGGGGGAGGTTGATCTGCGGCGGATGGCGCGGGCCGGGATGCCTGCATTGTCGGCGGAGCAGGGGCTGGCCGCGTTCGAGACGTGCCTGGCGATGGATCGTGCGGTGGTGGCGGTGGCGCGGATGGATCTGTCGGTGTTGCGGGCGGTTCCCGAGGTGCCGCATCTGCTGCGGGGGCTGGTGCGTGCCGGTCGCCGGGTGGCGGTTTCCGCGTCGGCGGGCGGGGACGCTGAGCTGGTGCGGCAGCTGGCGGGGTTGGAGAGGGCCGGGCAGGTTCGGCTGGTGCTGGAGTTGGTGCGGGCGCAGGCGGCGGTGGTGCTGGGGCACGCGTCGGCGGATGCGGTTCAGGCGGGGCGGGAGTTCCGCGAGCTGGGCTTCGACTCGCTCACCGCGATCGAACTGCGTAACCGGCTCAACGTCGCGACAGGGCTGAGGTTGCCGGCGACGTTGGTGTTCGACTATCCGACGCCGGTGGTGTTGGCGGAGTTCGTGTTGTCGGAGCTGCTGGGTCGTCAGGACCTGGACGCGGTGTCGGGTGTGGTGGCCGGGCCGAGAGCTGTGGTGGCGGACGATCCGGTGGTGATCGTGGGGATGAGTTGCCGATTCCCGGGTGGGGTGGATTCGCCGGAGGATCTGTGGCGGCTGCTGGTCGAGGGCGGCGACGCGATCTCGCCGGTCCCGGCCGACCGGGGCTGGGATCTGGAGATGTTGTCCGGGATGGGCGTGGACGTCCAGGGCGGGTTCCTGGCGGATGGAGTGGGGTTCGACGCCGGGTTCTTCCGAATTTCGCCGCGTGAGGCGCTGGCGATGGATCCGCAGCAGCGGTTGTTGCTGGAGACCTCCTGGGAGGCGGTCGAGCGGGCCGGGATCGATCCGGTCTCGCTGAAGGGCAGCCCGACCGGGGTGTTCGTGGGGACCAGCGGCCAGGACTACGCGAGTCTCGTCGTGAGTGCTCAGGCAGATGTGCGGGGTCATGGCGTCACGGGTCTGGCGGCCAGTGTGTTGTCGGGGCGGCTGTCGTACACGCTGGGCTTGGAGGGTCCGGCGGTGACGGTGGACACGGCGTGCTCGTCGTCGCTGGTGGCGCTGCACATGGCGGCGCAGGCGCTGCGGTCGGGTGAATGCTCGCTGGCGCTGGTCGGTGGTGTCACGGTGATGACCACCTCGTTGGGGTTCATCGGGTTCAGCGCGCAGGGTGGGTTGTCCCCTGATGGCCGGTGCAAGGCATTCTCCGATGCCGCCGACGGCACCAGTTGGGGCGAGGGCGTGGGCGTGTTGGTGTTGGAGCGGCTGTCGGATGCGCGCCGCAACGGTCACCAGGTGCTGGCGGTCGTGCGCGGGTCGGCGGTGAACCAGGACGGTGCTTCCAATGGCCTGACCGCGCCGAATGGTCCTTCGCAGCAGCGAGTGATCCGCCAAGCGCTGGCCAGCGCGGGTCTGTCGCCAGTCGAGGTGGACGCAGTGGAGGCGCACGGTACCGGTACGACGTTGGGTGACCCGATCGAGGCGCAGGCGCTGCTTGCCACCTATGGCAAGGAACGGGATCGTCCGCTTCTGCTTGGGGCCGTCAAGTCGAACATCGGGCACACGCAGGCGGCTGCGGGTGTGGCGGGTGTTATCAAGATGGTGCAGGCGATGCGGCACGGCCTGCTGCCCAAGACCCTGCACGTGGACGAGCCGTCCTCGCACGTGGACTGGTCGGCGGGTGCGGTGGAGTTGCTGACCGAGCCGGTGGAGTGGCCGGAGGCCGGTCATCCGCGTCGGGCGGGGGTGTCGTCGTTCGGGATCAGTGGCACCAACGCGCACGTGATCTTGGAGCAAGGGCCGGCAGCAGAGCTAGCTTCGCAGGGCCAGGAGCCGGGTGTGGTGCCGTTGCTGGTGTCCGCGAGGACGGAAGAGGCGTTGCGGGCACAGGCGACGCGCCTTCTGGAGCAGGTGGAGGAAGCGAGTGAAACGGCCGTAGCCGATCTCGCGTTCTCGTTGGCCACGACGCGATCGGTGTTTGAGCATCGCGCGGTGGTGCTGGCGAGTGATCGTGAGGGTGCTCTCGTTGGTCTGGGCGCGGTGGCCGAGGATCTGCCGGGTGCCGTGTGCGGAGTGGCCGGGTCGGAGCCGAGGCTGGCGGTGTTGTTCGCTGGTCAGGGGAGTCAGCGGGCGGGGATGGGGCGGGAGTTGTATGCCCGGTTCCCGGTGTTCGCGGCGGCTTTGGATGAGGTGGTCGCGGAGCTGGGTGGTTCGTTGCGGGAGGTGTTGTTCTCCGATTCGGAGGCGTTGGATCTGACGGGGTGGGCGCAGCCGGCGTTGTTCGCGTTGGAGACGGCGCTGTTCCGGTTGGTGGAGTCGTGGGGTGTGCGGCCTGAGGTGCTGGTCGGTCATTCGATCGGGGAGATTACGGCGGCGCATGTGGCAGGGGTGTTGTCGCTGGCTGACGCGTGTGCGTTGGTGGCCGCTCGGGCGCGGTTGATGCAGGCGCTTCCTGAGGGTGGCGCGATGGTGGCGGTGCAGGCCGCCGAGGAGGACGTAACCGCCCTGCTAGCCGAGAAGGATGTCGCCGCTCTGCTGGCCGAGGAGGGTGTCGGCCTGTCGGCCGGGCGTCAGGGTGCGGTGGCGATCGCGGCGGTGAACGGTCCGGCCTCCACCGTGATCTCCGGGGAAGAGCAGGCGGTGCTCAAGCTGACCGCCGTCCTTGAGCAGCGCGGCGTGAAGACACGGCGGTTGCGGGTGTCGCATGCGTTCCATTCGCCGTTGATGGACCCGATGCTGGAAGACTTCCGCGCCGTGGCCGCGACGCTCACCTACAACCCACCGCGCATCCCGATCGTGTCCACGTTGACCGGGGAGACAGCCGAGCGGTTGTGCTCGCC
Source organism: Nonomuraea sp. NPDC050404 (assembly GCF_040655495.1). Classification (NCBI taxonomy): domain Bacteria; kingdom Bacillati; phylum Actinomycetota; class Actinomycetes; order Streptosporangiales; family Streptosporangiaceae; genus Nonomuraea; species Nonomuraea sp. NPDC050404. The sequence goes on along the minus strand of NZ_JBFAKB010000014.1, from coordinate 11,960 downwards.
GGACTACTGGGTGGAGCAGGTGCGGGGCGCGGTGCGGTTCGCCGATGCCATCCGTACTCTCCAAGGTCAGGGCGTGGGGGCGTACCTGGAGCTGGGTCCTGATGGGGTGTTGACCGCGATGGCCGCCGACACCGTGGATGTGGTGCCGGCGTTGCGTAAGGATCGCGACGAGCCGACGGCGATGCTCGCGGCGCTGGCTGCCCTGCATGTGCGTGGGGTGCCGGTGAACTGGGCAGCGGTGGTGCCGGGTGGTCGGCGGGTGGAGTTGCCGACGTATCCGTTCGAGCATCGGCGGTACTGGCCGGAGCGGGCCGGGTCTGGTGCGGGGAATGTGGCGGCGGCAGGGCTCGCTTCCACGGATCATCCGCTGCTGGGTGCGGCTGTGGGGCTGGCCGGTTCGGATGGGGTGCTGCTGACGGGTCGGTTGTCGCTCGCCTCGCATTCGTGGCTGGCTGATCATGTGGTGTCGGGTTCGGTGGTGGTGCCGGGCAGCGTGTTCGTGGAACTGGCGATCCGGGCCGGTGACCAGGTCGGCTGCGACCTGGTGGAGGAGCTCGCCGTGGAGGCGCCGCTGGTGCTGGGTGAGTGGGATGCGGTCGCGGTGCAGGTGTCGGTGGGAGAGGCGCAGGAGTCGGGTCGGCGGACGGTGAGCGTGTACGCGCGTCCGGCCAAGGGCGATGACGACCGGCCGTGGGTGCGGCATGCGACCGGTGTACTGGCGTCCGGTGGTGTGGACGCGGCCTCGTTCGATGCGGCGGTGTGGCCGCCGGCCGACGCGACCGCGATCGAGCTGGACGGGCTGTATGAGGACCTGGCGGCGGAAAGCCTCGCATACGGTCCCGCGTTCCAGGGGTTGCGGGCTGCCTGGCAGCGTGATGGTGAGATCTTCGCTGAGGTTGCGCTGCCCGAGCAGGTGTCGGCGGCCGGTTTCGGGCTGCATCCGGCGTTGCTGGACGCGGCGTTGCAGGCGGTGATCTTCGCCGGGGTCGGCGATGCGAAGGTGCCGTTGTCGTGGGGCGGGGTGTGTCTGCACGCGTCCGGCGCTTCGGCGCTGCGGGTGCGGTTGGTGCGGACGAGTGGCGACTCGGTGTCGCTGACGGCAGTGGATGGCTCTGGTACGCCGGTGGTCTCGGCTCGCTCGGTGACGTTGCGGCCGGTCTCGGCTGATGAGCCGGCGGTGTCCGGCGGTCGCGGTGCGGGTTGGGATGCGTTGTTCGGGGTGGAGTGGGTGGCGGCTGGCCTGCCGGTGGCCGACCCGGTGCCGTTCGCGGTGCTTGGTGCGGACGCGCTGGGCATGGAGTCCGCTCCGAGGAATGGCAGAAAGCATGTCTCCGTGGCGTTGGTGGAGGTCGTCTCGGATCCGGTGGATGAGCCGGTGGAGTCGGCGCATGCGTTGACCGCTCGCGTGCTCGCCGTGTTGCAGGGGTGGCTGGCCGATGACCAGTACGCCGATTCGCGCCTGGTGGTGGCCACCCGAGGCGCGGTGGGGTCGGGTGATCTCGCGGGTGCGGCGGTGTGGGGTCTGGTGCGGTCGGCGCAGTCGGAGAATCCGGGCCGGTTCGTGCTGGTGGACCTCGATGAGGGTTTGATCTCAGCTGAGCTGCTGGGCGGGGTGCTGGCCTCCGGCGAGCCACAGGTGGCGGTGCGGGGCGACGAGGTGAGGGTTCCTCGGTTGGTGCGGGTGCGGCCGGATGCCGAGCCCGCCGAGGCGTGGGATCCGGAAGGAACGGTGCTGATCACCGGGGGTACCGGTGGTCTGGGCGCGTTGTTCGCGCGGCATGTGCCGGCCGAGCGTGGGGTACGCCGTCTGCTGCTGACCAGCCGGCGGGGCCCGGAGGCTCCGGGCGCGGTGGAGTTGCAGGCCGAGCTGATCGCGCACGGCGCGGAGGTCGAGATCGTCGCCTGTGACATGTCCGATCGGGATCAGGTGGCGTCTCTGCTGGCCGGGATAGACCCGGACCACCCGTTGACGGCGGTGATCCACACCGCCGGCGTGCTGGCCGACGGCACGATCCCATCGCTGACGGCCGAAGGGTTGGGGTCGGTGTTGCGGCCGAAGGTGGACGCCGCCTGGCATCTGCACGAACTGACCCAGGACCTGGACCTGGCCGGGTTCGTGATGTTCTCATCGATGGCCGGTGTTGTGGGTGCTCCCGGTCAGGGCAACTACGCGGCGGCGAACACGTTCCTGGACGCGCTGGCCGAGCACCGGCGGGCACAGGGGCTGCCGGCATTGTCCATGGCCTGGGGAGCCTGGTCACAGGACCACGGCATGACCGGCACCTTGGGCGAGATCGAAATGCGCCGGATCGCCCGGACGGGGATGCCCCCGCTGTCGGCCGAGCTGGGACTGGCCGCGTTCGAGGCGGCCTCCGCGTCGGACCGGCCGATGATGGTGGCGGTACCGCTGGACGTGGCGCCGCTGCGCGGTCTTCCCGAGGTGCCGCATCTGCTGCGGGGCCTGGTGCGGGCGGGCCGCCGGTCGGCGGCCGCCGCCCCGACGGGCGCTCACCTGACCGACCGGCTGGCGGGGCTGGAGCAGGCCGAACAGGTCCAGCTGGTACTGGAGCTGGTACGCGCCCAGGCGGCGGCGGTCCTGGGACACGACTCGGCGGACGCGATCCAGCCCGGCCGGGAGTTCCGCGAGCTGGGCTTCGACTCACTCACCACGGTCGAACTGCGCAACCGGCTGAACGCCGCGACAGGACTGCGGCTGACGGCCACGCTCATCTTCGACTACCCCACCCCGGCAAGCCTCGCCGAACACCTCCTGGCGGAGATCGCCCCCGGAAAGACCAAGGCCACGGAGCTGTCGTTGCTGGCCGATCTCAACCGCGTCGAGACCGCTCTGTCCGACGACGAGCTCGACGAGCCGGCCAGGAACGCGATCGTCACCCGGCTGCGGCAGGTGCTGGCGAAGGTGGGCGAGGGCGCCACGGAAACTAGTGAAATCGCGGTAACCGACGTGCTCAAATCGGCGAGTACCAAGGACATCCTCGGCTTCATCGAAAGCGAACTGGGCCGCCTGAAGGACATCTGACCCCGGCCCCAGGAGCGCGTACTCTGGAGGGCTTCTCCCATGTCAGAAGACCAGGAGTTCATTGACTACCTCAGGTCGGTCGCCACCGATTTGCACGAGACCCGACGACGGCTCGAAGAGGTCGAGTCGGGCAAGCGCGATCCGATCGCGATCGTGTCGATGGCGTGCCGCTTTCCTGGTGGAGTCGCCTCTCCTGAGGACTTGTGGCGGTTGTTGGCCGAGGGTGGGGACGCGATCTCGTCATTCCCGGCCGATCGGGGCTGGGAAGAACTCCAGGTGCCGCAGTCACCCGACGGGCAGGGCGGGATCGCGGCCGTTCAGGGTGGGTTCCTGGCGGACGCGGTGGGGTTCGACGCGGGTTTCTTCGGGATTTCGCCGCGTGAGGCGCTGGCGATGGATCCGCAGCAGCGGTTGTTGCTGGAGACCTCCTGGGAGGCGGTTGAGCGGGCCGGGATCGATCCGGTCTCGCTGAAGGGCAGCTCGACCGGTGTGTTCGTGGGCACCAACGGCCAGGACTACATGAGCCTGCTCACGAGCCTGCAGGCGGACACGGGCGCTCACGGCGTCACGGGTCTGGCGGCCAGCGTGTTGTCGGGTCGCCTTTCGTACACGCTGGGGTTGGAAGGCCCAGCGGTGACGCTGGACACGGCGTGCTCGTCGTCGCTGGTGGCGCTGCACTTGGCGGCGCAGGCGCTGCGGTCGGGTGAGTGCTCACTGGCGCTGGCCGGCGGGATCACGGTGATGGCGTCGCCGATGGTGTTCGTCGGGTTCAGCGCGCAGGGCGGAATGGCGCCTGATGGCCGGTGCAAGGCGTTCGCCGACAGCGCCGACGGCACGAGCTGGGGCGAGGGCGTCGGCGTACTGGTGCTGGAGCGGTTGTCGGACGCACGCCGCAACGGGCATCAGGTTCTGGCGGTGATGCGGGGTTCTGCGGTCAATCAGGACGGCGCTTCCAACGGTCTGACCGCGCCGAACGGCCCTTCACAGCAGCGGGTGATCCGGCAGGCGCTGGTCGGTGCCGGGTTCTCGCCTGCCGAGGTGGACGCGGTAGAAGCACACGGTACGGGTACGACGCTGGGCGACCCGATCGAGGCGCAGGCGCTGCTGGCGACCTATGGTCAGGATCGCGATCGGCCGCTGCTGGTGGGCTCGATCAAGTCGAACATCGGTCACACGCAGGCGGCTGCCGGTGTGGCAGGTGTGATCAAGATGGTCATGGCCATGCGGCACGGGGTGTTGCCGAAGACGCTGCACGTGGACGAGCCATCCTCGCACGTGGACTGGTCGGCTGGTGCGGTGGAGCTGCTGACCGAGGCGGTGGAGTGGCCGGAGGTCGGCCGACCGCGCCGGGCGGGTGTGTCGTCGTTCGGGATCAGTGGCACCAATGCGCACGTGATCTTGGAACAAGGACCGGCGGCAGAGGAGGCTCCGCAGTGGCAGGAGCTGGGCGTGGTTCCGTTGCTGGTGTCCGCGAGGACGGATGAGGCGTTGCGGGCGCAGGCCGGGCGGTTGGCGTCTCACCTGAGTGACGGGCCTGGGCTGGCGGACGTCGCGTTCTCGCTGGCCACGACGCGGTCGGTGTTCGAGCACCGGGCGGTGGTGCTGGCGAGCGATCGTGAGAGTGCGCTGGCCGGTTTGGGTGCGGTGGCCGAGGATCTGCCGGGTGCCGTGTGCGGGGTGGCCGAGGCGGAGCCGAAGCTGGCCATGCTGTTCAGCGGCCAGGGCAGTCAGCGGGCCGGGATGGGCCGGGAGCTGTATGACCGGTTCCCGGTGTTCGCGGCGGCGTTCGACGAGGTGATCGCCGCGCTCGACCCGTTGCTGAACGGTTCGCTGCGGGAGGTGCTGTTCTCCGACTCGGAGGCGTTGGATCAGACCGGTTGGGCGCAGCCGGCGTTGTTCGCGTTGGAGACGGCGCTGTTCCGGTTGGTGGAGTCGTGGGGTGTGCGGCCGGCCGCGCTGGCGGGTCACTCGATCGGGGAGATTACGGCGGCGCACGTCGCTGGGGTGCTGTCGCTTGAGGATGCCTGTGTGCTGGTGGCGGCGCGGGCTCGGTTGATGCAGGCGCTTCCTGAGGGTGGGGCGATGGTGGCGGTGCAGGCCGCCGAGGAGGACGTCGCCGCTCTGCTGGTCGGGCGTGAGGGTGAGGTGTCGATCGCGGCGGTGAACGGTCCGGCCTCGGTGGTGATTTCCGGGGTTGAGCAGGCCGTTCTTGAGGTGGCCGACGCCTTGGGGGTGAAGACGCGGCGGTTGCGGGTGTCGCATGCGTTCCATTCGCCGTTGATGGACCCGATGCTGGCGGCCTTCCGTGCCGTGGCCGGGAGGCTGACCTACGCCCCGCCGCGGATCCCGATCGTCTCCACCCTGACCGGAGAAACGGTCACGGCCGAGCAGTTGTGCTCGCCGGACTACTGGGTGGACCAGGTGCGTGGGGCCGTCCGCTTCGCCGATGGCATCCGTACCCTCCAAGGTCAGGGCGTGGGGGTGTACCTGGAGTTGGGCCCTGACGGGGTGCTGACCGCCATGGCCGCCGACACCGTCGATGCGGTGGTGGTGCCGGTGTTGCGCAATAACCGGGATGAGCCGGGCGCCGTCACCGAGGCACTTGCCCGGTTGCACGTGCACGGGGTGGCGGTGGACTGGCAGGCCCTGTTCACCGGCGGGCGCCGGGTGGACCTGCCGACCTACGCCTTCCAGCATCAGCGGTTCTGGCCGAACGCCAGGCACAGCGGTGACGCCCGCGTCCTGGGCCTGTCCGCGACCAGGCACCCCCTGCTGGGCGCCGCCGTGAGTCTGGCCGACTCGGACGGCGTACTGCTGACCGGACGCTTGTCCCTCGCGTCGCATCCGTGGTTGGCCGATCATGCGGTCGGGGGCGCGGTGATCTTCCCGGGTACGGGGTTCCTTGAGCTGGCGGTACGGGCCGGCGACCAGGTCGGGTGTGACCTGGTGGAGGAGCTGACCCTGACCGCGCCTCTCGTGCTCGGTGAGCGGGATGCCGTTGCGGTGCAGGTGTGGGTGGGGTCGGCGGCCGAGTCGGGTCGCCGTAATTTGAGTATTTACGCTCGCCCTGCCGAGGCCGCCGAGGATGAGCCGTGGGTGCGGCATGCCTCTGGTGTGCTGGCTTCCGGGTCGCGGGTCGGTGATGGCTTCGACACGACGGTGTGGCCGCCACGGGATGTCGCGCCCATCGAGCTGGAGGGTTTGTACGACCGGCTGGCCGAGGGCGGGTTCCGCTATGGGCCGGTGTTCCAAGGGCTGCGGGCGGCCTGGCGCGGTGCGGGGGGTGAGGTGTTCGCCGAGGTTGGCCTGCCGGAACAGGCGGTGTCGAGCGCGGGTTCGTACGGCGTGCATCCGGCTCTGCTGGATGCGGTGCTGCACGCGGTGAGCTTCGCCGAGCTGGACGACGTCGGGAGCGGCCGGATGCCGTTCTCGTGGGGTGAGGTGTGCCTGCACGCCGGTGGCGCGTCCGTACTGCGGGTCCGGCTGGACAGGGTCGGCGGTGACTCCGTCTCCGTGCTCGCGGTGGACCCGGCCGGGGAGCCGGTGCTGTCGGCGCGGTCACTGGTGCTCAGGCCCGTCGTGGCCGACCAGCTGGCCGCGGGCGGCGGCCGTGACCTGCGCCGGGACTCGCTGTTTCAGCTCGCTTGGACGGCGTTGCCCGATGGAGCGGCAGTGTCCGCCATCGACTTCGATTCGGTGGAGCTGGCCTCGACGTCGGCGGCGGCGTTGGCGGCCCTGGAGACGGTGCCGGACGTGGTGACCGTCGCGATCGGCTCCGCCGGGTCCGATGAGGTGGTCGCCTCGGTGCATGGGGTGACCGCTGAGGTGCTGGGTCTGGTGCGGGCGTGGCTGGCCGATGAGCGTTGCGCGCGTTCCCGGCTGGTGTTCGTGACCTCGGGTGCCGTCGCGGTGGGCGAGGGCGAGACGGTGTCGGACCTGGCGGCCGCTGCGGTGTGGGGTTTGGTGCGGTCGGCGCAGTGGGAGGAGCCGGGCCGGTTCGCACTGGTCGATGTGGACGGGCCTTCGTTGCCGGCGGAAGTGCTGGCGACCGCGTCGGCGTTGGGTGAGCCGCAGGTGGCGGTACGTGAGGGTGCGTTGCGCGTACCGCGACTGGCCCGGGTTCCGCTCGGCGGAGATCTGGACCCGGCATGGGACCCCGAGGGCACAGTACTGATCACGGGTGGCACCGGCGGTCTGGGCGCGGTGTTCGCACGGCATGTGGTGACCGAGCGGGGTGTGCGGCGTCTGCTGCTGACCAGCCGGAGGGGTTTGGACGCTCCGGGCGCGGTGGAGTTGCGGGCCGAGCTGATCGCGCATGGTGCCGAGGTGGAGATCGTCGCCTGTGACGTGGCGGATCGTGATCAGGTGGCGACGCTGCTGGCCGGTGTCGATCGGCTGACCGCGGTGATTCACGCGGCGGGTGTGCTGGCGGACGGCACGATCGCGGCGATGACCGAGGAGCGGCTGGAGGCGGTGCTGCGGCCGAAGGTGGACGCGGCCTGGCATCTGCATGAGCTGACCCGCGATCTGGATCTGGCCGGGTTCGTGGTGTTCTCCTCCTTGGCCGGGGTAATGGGCAACGCCGGTCAGGGCAACTACTCCGCGGCGAACGCGTTCCTGGACGCGCTGGCCCAGCAGCGGCGGGCGGCCGGTCTGCCCGGGCTGTCGCTGGCCTGGGGGGCGTGGGCTCAGGACACCGGGATGACCAGCACGCTGGACGACACCGACATGCGGCGGATGACGCGGGCCGGGGTGCCGCCACTGACGGTGGAACAGGGTTTGGCGCTGTTCGAGGCGGCTATCGCGCGGGAGGATGCGCTGCTGGTTCCGGTTCGGCTTGAGCTGTCGGTGTTGCGGGCTCATGGTGAGGTTCCGGGGTTGTTGCGTGGGTTGGTGCGGGGTGGTCGGCGGTCGGCGGCGTCGGGTTCTGTGGTGGCGGCGACGTTGTTGCAGCGGTTGGCTCCGCTGGGGGCGGCCGAGCGTGCCGAGGTGCTGGTGGATCTGGTTCGCACCGAGGTGGCGATGGTGTTGGGACACGCTTCGCCGGGGACGGTGGAGGTGCGGCGGGAGTTTCGTGAGCTGGGCTTCGACTCGCTTACTGCGGTGGAGTTGCGTAACCGGCTGAACTCGGTGACGGGGTTGCGGTTGCCGTCCACGCTGGTGTTCGACTATCCGACGCCTTCGGTGCTGGCGGAGTTCTTGCTGGCGGAGTTGCTCGGTGAGGACGCCGGTGTGGTCATTCCCGGGCCTGTTGTGCCGGTGGCGGACGATCCGATCGTGATCGTGGGTATGGCGTGCCGTTATCCGGGTGGGGTTGCCTCGCCGGAGGATCTGTGGCGGTTGGTGTCCGAGGGCGGGGATGCGATCTCGGAGTTTCCGACTACGCGGGGCTGGGATCTGGGGGCTTTTTACAGTCCGGATCGGGAGAGCCGGGGGACCAGTTATGTGCGTGAGGGCGGTTTCTTGTATGAGGCGGGGGAGTTCGATCCGGGGTTCTTTGGGATTTCGCCGCGTGAGGCGTTGGCGATGGATCCGCAGCAGCGGCTGCTTCTTGAGGTGACCTGGGAGGCTGTCGAGCGGTCCGGGATCGACCCGGTGTCGTTGCGCGGCAGTCAGACGGGCGTGTTCGCCGGGGTGATGTACCACGACTACGCCAGCAGTGTGTCTTTCCCGCCGGAGGCGCTGAGTTTCGTGGGCACCGGCACTGCGAGCAGTGTCGTGACTGGTCGTCTGTCCTATGCGCTGGGTCTGGAGGGCCCGGCGGTGACGGTGGACACGGCGTGTTCGTCGTCGCTGGTGGCGTTGCATCTGGCGGCGCAGGCGCTGCGTGGTGGTGACTGTTCGCTGGCGTTGGCCGGTGGTGTGACGGTGATGGCGAACCCGGGGGCGTTCATCGACTTCAGCGCTCAGGGCGGTTTGGCGGGTGACAGCCGCTGCAAGTCTTACGCCGATGCCGCCGATGGGGTCATCTGGTCCGAAGGTGTGGGCGTGCTGGTGCTGGAGCGGCTGTCGGACGCCCAGCGCAACGGTCACCAGGTGCTCGCGGTGGTGCGGGGTTCGGCGGTGAACCAGGACGGCGCGTCGAACGGGTTGACCGCGCCCAATGGTCCTTCGCAGCAGCGGGTGATCCGCCATGCCCTGGCCATGGCAGGACTTACGCCGTCCGACGTGGATGCGGTCGAGGGACACGGCACCGGTACGACGCTGGGTGATCCGATCGAGGCGCAGGCGCTGCTGGCCACCTACGGCCAGGATCGTGATTGGCCGTTGTTGCTGGGGTCGATCAAGTCGAATCTCGGTCACACTCAGGCTGCCGCCGGTGTCGCGGGTCTGATCAAGATGGTCATGGCGATGCGGCATGGGGTGCTGCCTCGGACGTTGCACGTGGATGCGCCGTCGTCGCACGTGGATTGGTCGGTGGGGGCGGTCGAGTTGCTGACCGCACCAACCGAATGGCCGGAGGCTGGCCGGCCGCGTCGGGTGGGTGTGTCGTCGTTCGGGATCAGTGGCACGAATGCGCACGTGATCATCGAGCAGGGGCCGCAGGTCGCCGTGGAGGAGCGGGAGCCGGTCGGTGGTGTGGTGCCGTTGCTGGTTTCCGCGAGGACGGAGGAGGCGTTGCGGGCGCAGGCCGGGCGGCTGGCGTCTCACCTGAGCGACGGGCCGGGGTTGGCTGACGTTGCGTTCTCGCTGGCCACGACGCGGTCGGCGTTTGAGCATCGTGCGGTGGTCATCGCTGGGGATCGCGAGAGTGCGCTCGCTGGTCTGGGCGCGGTGGCCGAGGATCTGCCGGGTGTGGTGCGCGGGGTGGCCGGGGCTGAGCCGAAGCTGGCCATGTTGTTCACCGGTCAGGGCAGTCAGCGGGCGGGGATGGGCCGGGAGCTGTATGAGCGGTTCCCGGTGTTCGCCGAGGCTCTGGACGAGGTGATTGCGGAGCTGGATCCGTTGTTGGAGGGGTCGCTGCAGGAGGTGTTGTTCTCCGATTCGGAGGCGTTGGATCAGACGGGGTGGGCGCAGCCGGCGTTGTTCGCGTTGGAGACGGCGCTGTTCCGGCTGGTGTCTTCTTGGGGTGTGCGTCCGGACGTGCTGGCCGGGCACTCGGTCGGGGAGATCACGGCGGCGCATGTGGCCGGGGTGCTGTCTCTTCAGGACGCGTGCGTTTTGGTGGCGGCGCGGGCGCGGTTGATGCATGCGTTGCCTGCGGGTGGGGCGATGGTGGCGGTGCAGGCGGTCGAGGAGGATGTCGCCGCTCTGCTGGCCGATGGGGGCGTCGGTCTGTCGGCCGGGTGTCGGGGTGAGGTGTCGGTGGCGGCGGTGAATGGTCCGGCATCCACGGTGATTTCCGGGAATGAGCGGGCTGTTCTTGCGGTGGCGGCTGTGCTGGAGTCGCGTGGGGTTAAGACGCGGCGGTTGCGGGTGTCGCATGCGTTCCATTCGCCGTTGATGGACCCGATGCTGGAGGACTTCCGTGCGGTCGCCGAGACGCTGACTTACAGTTCGCCGGAGATCCCGATCGTGTCCACCCTGATCGGGGAGGCAACCGAGCGGTTGTGCTCGCCGGAGTACTGGGTGGAGCAGGTTCGGGGCGCGGTCCGGTTCGCCGATGGTGTTCGTGCCTTGCATGCGCGGGGCATGGGAACGTATCTGGAGCTGGGCCCCGACGGCATCTTGACCGCCATGGTCGCCGACACGCTCGCAGACTCGGACGCCGTTCTGGTGCCGGTGTTGCGCAAGGACCGCGACGAGCAGTTGACGGCGATGACGGCGCTGGCCGAGCTGCATGTGCACGGGGTGCCGGTGGATTGGCAGGCGGTGCTCCCGCGCGGGTGCCGGATCGACCTGCCCACCTACGCGTTCCAGCACGAGTGGTACTGGCCCAGCGCGCAGCGGATGGGCGACGTCCGCAACCTGGGCCAGGCTGCGGCGGGGCATCCTCTGCTGGATGCCGCCGTGAGCCTGGCCGACTCGGACGGCGCTCTGCTGACCGGTCAGCTGTCGTCGCGATCGCATCCATGGCTGGCCGACCACACGGTGGCGGGGATGGTGCTCTTCCCCGGCACCGGGTTCCTTGAGCTGGCGGTACGGGCCGGCGACCAGGTCGGCTGCGCCCTTGTCGAGGAGTTGACGTTGGCCGCGCCGCTGGTGCTGGGCGAGGGCGAGTCGGTTGTGGTGCAGGTCGTGGTGGGCGCGCCGGAGGAGACCGGCCGCCGAACCTTGAGCATCTATTCGCGCCCCGCGCAGGCGGGTGACGACGTGCCGTGGGTGCAACACGCCACCGGCACCCTTGCCCCGGACAGCCAGGCCGCCGCGCCGTTCGACACGGCAGTGTGGCCTCCCGTCGGTTCGATCGCGATCGAGTTGGACGGGCTGTATGAGGAGCTGGCCGTCGGAGGGCTGGGCTATGGCCCGGTGTTTCAGGGGTTGCGGGCGGTCTGGCAGCGAGATGGCGAGGTGTTCGCTGAGGTCGTGCTGCCGGAGCAGGCGGGTGCGGGTTCCTTTGGGGTGCATCCGGCGTTGCTGGATGCGGCGTTGCATGCGTCGGCGTTCGTCGGGCTGGATGTTGCGGCGGGTACGCGGTTGCCGTTCTCCTGGCAGGACGTGTGCCTGCATGCGGGTGGCGCTGCTCTGCTCCGGGTTCGGCTGGCCCGGTCGGGCGACGATGCGGTGTCATTGACGGCGGTCGATCGGGAGGGAGCGCCGGTGTTGTCGGCGCGCTCGCTGATCCTGCGTCCGGTCTCGTTCGATCAGCTCGCCGGTGGTAGCGCGGAGCGGGAGTCGCTGTTCGGTCTGGATTGGGTTGCGCTGCCGGAAGCCCCGGGTGCGCGGGCCGGTGTGAGTGTGGTTGAGCTGGTCGGTGATCTGTCCTCGCTGGACGAGGTGCCGGACGTGGTCACGGTCACGGTGGGGTCGGACGGCGTGG